>NZ_QJRF01000073.1 GCF_013393345.1 Pseudomonas taiwanensis | reverse complement strand
AGCGGCGCGGTGACGATGAACACCACCAGCAGCACCAGCATCACGTCCACCAGCGGGGTGACGTTGATCTCGGAAAGGACTTCGTCGTTGTCCTGGGTGGAGAAGGCCATGTCAGGAGGCCTCCTTCACGGCCCCGGCGGCACGCGCCGGGGCCGGATTGACGAGCAGCTTGAAGGCGCTCTTCTGCGCCAGCAGGTAGAAGTCGTGGGCGAAGTCGTCGAGGTCGGCGGCAGTGAGCTTCAGGCTGCGCAGGAAGTAGTTGTAAACCAGCACCGCCGGCACCGCGACGGCGATGCCCACGCCGGTGGCGACCAGCGCTGCGCCGATGGGGCCGGCGACGGTTTCCAGGCTGGCCGAGCCGGCCGCACTGATACCCTTCAAGGCTTCCATGATCCCCCAGACGGTGCCGAACAGGCCGATGAAGGGCGAGGTGGAACCAATCGAGGCGAGCACCGCCAGGCCCGATTCCAGGGAACGCCGTTCGCGCTGGATCTGCTGGCGCAGGGCGCGCTCCAGGCGGTCCTGGTGGTTGATCGCCTGGCTCAGGTCGCCGGGCTGGCCGCCCTGCACCTGGATCGCGGCGAAGCCGGCGTGGGCCACGTGGGCGGCGGCCCCGGCATGTTGCTGCAGTTGCTCGGCGGCGCTGTCCAGGCTGGTGGCGCTCCAGAAGCGCTTCTGGAACTGGCGGTCGCGGCGCTTCAGGCGGGCGAACTGGATGCCCTTGACCAGGGCCAGGCCCCAGGTGACGACGGAGAAGCCGATGAGCAGCCAGATCACCAGGTGCTCGATGGAGGCGAAGGGATTGGTTAACAGGTCCATGGAGTCTTCCTCTGATCAGTTCAATTTGAAATCGATGGGCACGCTGACCCAGCCGTCGCGGGCGACCTCGCCCTGTTTCGCCGGCACGAAGGTCCAGCGCTTGACCGCGCGCACCGCAGCCTCGTCGAGCAGCTCGCGGCCGCTGCTCGTTTGCACCTGGACCTCGCTCGGCAAGCCGCTGGCCAGCACATGCACGCGCAGCAGCACGGTGCCCTCCCAGCCGCGCCGCTGGGCGAAGGCGGGGTACTCGGGCGCCGGGTTCTTCAGGTAGCCGGCATTAGCCGAGGGCGGCGTCACCGGCGCCGGCGCAGGTGGTACCGGCGGCGCGGGCGGGGCTTCGGCCTTGGGCGGCGCGGGCGGCGGTTCCACCGGCTTGGGAGCCGGCTTCGGCGCGGGCTTGGGCGGTTGCGGTTTCGGCTTGGGTTTGGCCACCGGCTTGGGCGGTGGCGGCTTCACGGCCAGCTCCTCGACCACCGGGGGCGGCGGCTCGATCACGGGCGGCGGCGGCTCCGGCAGTGGCGGTTCCACCACGGGCGGGGCCGGGGCGGTGAACTCGATGGTCATGGGCGGAATCTGCGGCGGCACTTCCGGCAGCGGCGGCGTGGGTTTCTGGCTCAGCCAGTGCAGCACGGCGCCATGCAGCACCAGGGCGAAGGCGCCCAGCAGCCAGGCCTCGCGGCGACTGAGCACGCGGCTGCCACCGGGGCTGCGGAAGACCGTGCGGTCCAGCGCCTGGCGTACCTGGACGCCAAGGTCGCGGACTTCTGCGGGACACGACCCTCCCGACCAGCGTGCATCGGCGTGGGAGGGGGCATGGAGGGCGTTACTCATCGCCTGACAACTCCTGTCGATGGGGTTCAGGCGATCTTGCGAGCCGGTGCGGGCACCGCGCCGAAGAGCGGAGCGGCGCGTTCGGCAGCAAGCTGGATGCGGGCGTTCAGCGCGTCACTGCTGATCTGGTAGTTGTCGAAGTCGGCCTCGGAGGCGTAGACACCGATGGGCAGCGTCAGCGACTGGAAGAAGCTGAACAGCGGACGCAGCTGGTGGTCGAGGACCAGCGCATGGCGTTCGCTGCCACCGGTGGCGGCGAGCAGCACCGGCGTGTCGATCAAAGCGTTCTGGTCGATCAGGTCGAACAGGTGCTTGAACTGGCCCGGGTAGGTGCCGCGATAGACCGGGGTGGCCACCACCAGCAGGTCGGCGGATTCGATGGCGCGCAGTTCATGCTCGACGGTCTCCGGCAGTTCCTTGCGGGACAGGGCGCCGCCGACCGAGCGGGCGATGTCGCCCAGTTCGATCAGGTGAGTCTGGATGGGCAGGTGCTGGCCCAGTTCGGCGACGATGGCCTGGGTCAGGACCAGGGTGCGGGAAGGACGGAAGGTGCTACCGGTGATGGCGACCACTTTGATGGGAGTGCTCATGGCGAATTCCTGATGGTGTTGCAAAGGTGGAATTGTCAGGAGCAAGAGCCGTACCAGGCGCTCAAGCCCAGTAAATACGCGGGTTGCAGGCGGGGGTGTTGGAATACGAGCAGCTTGGCTGCTGGAGCGTTGCTGCTGTGGCAGCAGTCGTGCCGCGTGCGTCGGAGAAAATCCGCATTCGCGAGCAGAGCTCGCTCCTACAGGGTCCGCCACCGCTTGGTGGGGGAAATCCGTAGGAGCGAGCTTGCTCGCGAACATGCACGTTCGCGAGCTACATGATGGCGTCAGAAGTCGTAGCTCACGCTGGTGTAGTAGAACGCCCCCTGGGCACCTTCCGGCGAGGTGATGCTGTACTTGGGCACGCCATAGAGCTGCGGCCCTTCCAGCTTGTCCGGATGGCTGTCGAAGAGGTTGATGGCGCCCACCGACAGCTTCAGGCCCTGCTCGAAGGTGTAGGACAGGTCCAGATCGGTCACCCACTGCGGGCTGAACGTCTGGTCGAGCGCCGGGTTGGTGGCGTTGCGCGCCTGCCATTCGCCGTAGCGGCGCTGGGCCAGGGTCAGGCCCCAGCCCTCATAGAGCCAGGTGGCGCTGAGGGTGAGCTTGTTCTCCGGGGTACCGTCCTCGATCAGTCCCTGGGTGGTCCGACCAATGATCTGCGAGCCCTTGATGCTGCCGACGTCACGCAGTTTGGTGATGCGTGTGTCGGTCTGGCTGAAGCCGGCATTCAGGTTCAGGCGGCCGAACTGGCGCAGGTCCCACAGGTAGTTGCCGGTCAACTCGACGCCCTTGGTGCGGGTATCGGCGACGTTGGTGTAGAAGGCCGCGCTCTGGATGCTGGAGTAGGGCGTGCCGGCGAAGATCGGCGCCACCACCGAGGCGGGCAACTGGTCGGAGAGGGTGATGCGGTTCTCGATGTCGATGCGGTAGGCGTCGATTGTGAAAGACGCATTGGGCAGCGGGCGCCACACCAGGCCCAGCGAGTAGTTGGTGGATTCTTCGGGGTCCAGTTGCTTACCACCCAGCAGCGCGGCCTCGGGGCTGTCGGCGCGCAGGGTGCGTTGCTGCACTTCCACCCAGTTGCCACTGCCCGGTGGTTGTTCCACCACTTGCACGCTGAACGACGACAGGCCGCTCTGTACCAGTGACGGCGCGCGATAGCCGGTGCTGGCGGTGGCACGTGCGGCTATTTCGGGGGTGAACTCGTAGCGCAGCGACAGCTTGCCGTTGGTGGTGCCGCCGAAGTCCGAGTAGTCCTCGGAGCGCACCGCAACGCCGGCCTGGAGCTTGTCGGTGACTTGGCCTTCGAGATCGACATAGGCGCCCCAGACTTCGCGATCCAGCGACACGGCGTCGACATTGGTGATGCCGGAGTAGTAACCGGGTAGACGTCGTCCGGTGATCGGGTCGACGGTGTTGAACAGCGGCCCGTTCTGCCAGCCAGCGGCCTCTCCAGCGCTCAGCTCGTAGTTTTCCTGTCGCCAGGCGAGACCGGCGGAAACGGTCAGCGGCTTGACCAGCAGATCGGTGGGGAAATCCCGTACCCAATCGACGGTCAGGTTGGTCTGGTCGGCATCACGGGTGCCGGTGTAGATGGACTCGGGGCTGGTCGCACCCCAGCTGGGGTTGATGGCGTTGTGGTCGGTGGACTCCACCTCGTTGTCGCCGTAGCTGAGCGCCAGGTCGAAGTTGCCCAGGGCTTCGTCCTCGAAGCGCAGGCCGCCGGTGGCCGCATAGTCTTCCAAGCGGTAGCGGGTTATGGGCACGCGGCCGTCCGGGTAGCGCGCCAGGGCCACGCTGCCGTAGTTGTTGCGCAGGGTGGTCGGTGGGTCGAAGAAGTTTTCGGCATCGGTGTTCTTGTGGGCGTAGGTGGCGAAGCCATAAGCACTCAGGCCGCCGCCCAGGCCGATCTCGCTGTTGGCGACGAGGTTGTACTGGTCCTCGACCTTGCCCGAGCCCCAGCGCCAGGTGCGGTTCGGGTTGTTCTGCTCGCGCGGTGTGTTGGTGCTGGTGGAACCGGGGTAGAAAATCCGGTTGTCGGGGTTGGTGTCGCTCGCCGGGTCCTGGCTGCCGGCGTCGAAGGAGAGGTTGAGGAAACCGTCGTTGGGCAGCTCGAAACCTTTCCAGCCACTGGCCTTGCGCTGCAGGCCGTCGCCCTTGTTGTAGCCGCCGAAGCGGTAACCGAGGTTGCCCCCCTGGTCGGCGCTCTTGAGGACGATGTTGATGACCCCGGCAATGGCATCGGAACCGTACTGGGCGGCGGCACCGTCACGCAGGATTTCCACGCGCTGGATGGCCGTGAGGGGTATCAGGCTGAGGTCGACGGCGGCGGCGCCACGACCGTTGACCAGGCTCTGGCGGGTGACGTTGGCACTGGTGTGGCGACGCTTGCCGTTGACCAGAACCAAGACCTGATCCGACGCCAGGCCACGCAAGGAAGCACCCTGGGCGATGGAGCCGGCGAAGGCGCCCTGGGGCGATTGCGGGAAGTTGAAGGATGGCGACAGCGCGGTCAGGGCGCCGGACAAATCGCTGGCACCGGTCTCCTGAAGTCGTTCGCCGGAGAACACATCCACGGGCGCGGCGCTTTCCAGTGCGGTGACGTCACTGCGGCGGGTACCGACGACCACCACCGTGTCGAGTTGATCATTGCTTTTGGCGGCAGCGCCGGTTTCAGCGGCCTGGACCGGAATCCAGGCATTGGCGACAACCAGCGCAATGGCGCTGGCCAGTTGGTTGAAGCGAAACATCCGTTATTACCCCTGTTGGCAAGGAATCCTGATTAGGTGAAGCGGGGCGTTTGTTCGCGCCTCTTGTTCCTGCCTTTGAGCAATGGCTGTGCCATGTGTAAAAACGTAATAAATTCAACGATTTGAGATGGGTGTGTTGGATGGCAAGCAGGGCGTTGGCTCAGTTCAAGCAGCCGGGAAGCAGCGGGGCAGCAACCTGTAGGAGCCAGCTTGCTGGCGAACCGGGCCCCTTCGCTGGCAAGCCAGCTCCTACGGGGGGTACGGCCCGGTTCCGTAGGATGCGGTGGAGCGAAGCGATACCCATCAGCGGACGTCTGCCAATGCAAAAGGGGCTGCATCGCTGCAGCCCCTTTTTGCTTGCCTTGCCCGCCGGTCAGAAGCGGCTGGTCAGACTCACGCCCACGGTGCGCGGGTCGCCGTAGGTGATCACGTACTGGCCGCTGCCCACTGCGCCGTTCGGGCGGCCGTGGACCTGGTAGCGGCGGTCGGTGACGTTGTTGACGAAGCCGGTGACGCTGATCTGGTCGTCCGGGGAGAACCAGGTCAGGCGTGCGTTGGCCAGGGTGTAATGGGGCTGGCTGAGGGTGTCTTCGCTCTGGCGGTCGGCGAGGAAGTATTCCTTGCCGCGGTAGCTGACATCACCACCGGCCACCAGTTTGCCGATGCCATCCAGGGGGATGGTGTAGTCGGCCCCGAGGGACACCACCTGCTCCGGCGAACGCACGAAGCGGTTGCCGCTGTAGTCGGCAGTGACCGCGCCGGTGGTGGGGTTGACGTTCTTGAAGTCGGTGTACTCGGTGTCCAGGTGCGACAGCGCGGCACGCAGGTGCAGGCGGTCGGTGGGCTGGGCTTCCAGTTCCAGCTCCGCACCCTTGACTTCGCCGGCGGCGCCGTTGGTAAGGGCGGTGGTGAGCACGCCGTTGTTGACCGTCAGCAGGTTCACCTGGATGTCCGTGTAGTCGTAGTAGAAGACGTTGGCGTTGGCGGTGAGGCGACCGTCGAACCACTCCGACTTCAGGCCGATTTCGTAGGCATCCAGTTCTTCCGGGTCCACCGTGGTGAGGCCGGAAAGGCCGCCGGACAGACCGGTGTTGAAGCCGCCGGAACGGAACCCGTGCGCATAGCGGAAGAACACCCGCAGGTTCTCGTTGATGCGGTACTCGGGCGTCAGGTCGTAGGTCCAGGCATCCCAGGTCTTGTCCTTCTGGCTGTTGCCGTTGTTGTCGGCGCCCAGTACCGGCACCAGTGCGCCGTTGACGCGACGCAGCTGCACCAGGTCCAGGTCGATGTCCTTCTCTTCCTGGGTCCAGCGCAGGCCACCGGTCACGCTGAAGCGCTCGGTGAAGTCGTAGGTGACGTTGCTGAACAGCGCGTAGCTGTCGGTCTTGTGGTCGTAGCTGAGGTCGCGGTACACGGTGCCGACCTGGTTGGTGCCGGTGCCGTTGGGGCTGGTGCCCGGCAGGATCTGGCGAACCTGCGCGCTGTCCAGGTCCTCATGGAAGTAGTGCGCGCCGAGCAGCCAGCGCAGCGAACTATCCTGCGGCGAGGAGAGGCGGAATTCCTGGGAATACTGGTTGTACTCGTTGTCGGTGTCGGTGCGACCGTTGACCTCGAAGGGCGTGTAGTCGGCGTCGGTCAGCGACTGGTTGCGGATGTAGTCGTAGGCGGTGATGGAGGTGAACTTGTAGCCGCCCAGGTCCCAGTTGAGGGTCAGCGAAGAACCGTCGTGGTCGAGCTTGTAGTCTTCGTTGACGTTCAGCTCGATCTTGCTGCCGTGGGGGCGCACGTAGCCGACGTTGTAGTAGGTGCCGATGGGCAGCGAGCCGTTGCTGCCGTCGCCCTTGAATTCGCGGCCATGGATCTTCCAGAGGGCTTCCAGGTCCGGCGTCAGCTGGGCGAGGAATTGCACGCGGAAGGCCTTCTTGTTGACGTCGCCGTAGGTCTGGTCGGCCGTGAGGTTCTTGGTGAAACCATCGCGCTCCTCGGAGTAGAGGGCAACGCGGCCGGCCAGGCGTTCGTCCACCAGGCTGCCGCCGATGGCGCCGGTGAGGATGCGTTCGTTCTTGCTGCCGAAGCCGACGGTGCCGTAGCCGTCGGTGTCGAAGTCAGGCTTCTTCGAAATGATGTTCACCGCGCCAGCCGTGGTGTTCTTGCCGTACAACGTGCCCTGCGGGCCGCGCAGGATCTCGATGCGCTCCAGGTCATACAGCGGGCCGCCGCCGGCGATGGGCGCGTTCAGGTAAACGTCGTCGGCATAGATGCCCACCGGGTAGACGGTAGCGGCACCGGTATCGCCGGTGCCCAGGCCGCGGATGTACCAGCGCGGACGGCCGTCCCCGTCAGGGTTCTTGGCCGACGCGTTGGGGACGAAGGTGGTGATATCGCCGATGGCGCGCACGCCGTCGGCGGTGATGCTGGTGCCATCCACGGCGGATACGGCAACCGGGACTTCCTGCAGCGTTTCTTCACGGCGCTGGGCGGTGACGGTCACCGTCTTCAGTGCGGTGGTGCGCGCTTCTTCACCCTGCACGACCTTGGCCGGTTCGGCGGCGTATACCTGGCTGCCACTGGAGGCGCCTGTCAGAAGCAGGGCAACCCATATGCCCCGGGTGATCGGATTGAGTTTATGCATGGTCCCTCCCAATTAATCTAAAAGTTGTAGGCGTGACACTCTGAAGTGGACTTGTCTGGTGTCTTGCCGACTGCCTGGAAGTTATTGAGCAGGGACTGTGCCAAGTTTCTATCAGTACCTCTAAATCACCTTAAAAATAGGCTATAAGGCAATGAAATAGCGTGGTTAAGCGGCTTTATAGAGGCTGCTTGAGGTTTCCGCGAAGCCAACTAATGTGTTCGCTGGATTAATCGCGCAGAGAACTTGAAGTGGCTTGCGGAAGTTTCAGTAGCGTTGCTGGGGAAGTGCTGATTTCGCAGCAGTGAAGTTGTTGCTGCTGCTCCTGCAGCAGCAACTTTTCTTCAGACCGCCAGGCGAGAGGTGGCGCCGATGACTTGTTCGAATACGCGCAGGTCGATCCAGTCGCGCACATCGAAGCGGCGGGGAATGAATTCCCAGCGATGGAGGAAGTCGGTGAAGTCCTGCAGGGCTTCGATCGAACGCTCGTCCAGTGTGGTGCGCAGACGCCGATGGGCATCTTCCCCGTAGGCGGTGGCCACCCAGTACTCGCTGGTATTGAGCTCGCGCGCCAGGAAGCGTCGGGTCTCGTCCGGGTTGGCCCAGGCCCATTGCTCCGTGCGCAGCACCGTATCGACGATACGGACCGCAGCATCGAAGTGGTTTTCCAGCAGATGCTGGTCGACGGTCAGGGTACGCGGCGTGCCGTTGTTGGAACGGATCAGCGGATCCGGGTGGGAACCGGTGTCGACCACCACCCGCAGACCGAACTCATGGGCCAGGTGAACGGCGTGGGCGCCCTTGAGGAAGATGGCGTCGATGTCGCCGCGCAGCAGGCCGATGAGTTCGTTGTTGCGCCGGCTGACGCGGCTCACCCCGAGGCTCACTTCGGCGCCGTACAGGTGCTGCTTCTGTTCGTCGCTGTAGGTGCCGCCATAGGGGTAGTCCACCAGCTCCACGTCGGAAACCGACAGGCCTTCCAGGCGCAGCGCATTCTCCAGGCCACGCAGGGCCTGTGCGCGGGTGAAGTCGATCTGCACGTTGGCCCACTTGGGCAGGCCGAAGCGACGGTTCTTCAGGTCGCGGATGCTGCGCACGCCGCTGTCCTCGGTGGTGAGGATGAGCTGAACTTCATCACTCCACGACAGGCCCAGCACTCGGGTCTGCACGCCACTGGAGTAGGCCCAGATGGCCGGGATGTTGCCGCCATGGCGGACGGAGTTGGGCAGGTGATGGTCGTAGTGGGCCTCGCGCACCTCCCGTTCGCTGGATTCGCGCAAGGACTGGATATTGGTGCCGAAAGGACGGAATGCCTCGGCCAGGCGGCCGGATTGCACGGCGATGCCAAGCCCGGTGGGAACCGGGCTGTGGGTGTACCAGAGGGTATCGAGTGAATTGCTCATGGGGAGTTTCGGTTCTCGGGTTCGGGGCGGTCAGCTCGCCAGGGCGGCGCTTGCGTTGCGCAGGGCTTCCAGCGGCCGGGGATCGATCCACTGGCGGACATCGAAACGTTGCGCGGTGAACTGCCAGCGGTGGAGGAAGTCGGTGAAATCCTGCAGGGCTGCGATGGCGGTTTCGTCCAGGGCGGTGCGCAGGCGCAGGTGGGCGTCCTCGCCGTAGGCCTGGCTGACCCAGTACTCGCTGCTGTTGGTTTCCTTGGCCAGGTAGCGGCGGGTGTCCTCGGGGTGGGCACCGGCCCAGGCTTCGGCGCGCAGTACCGAATCGAGGATGCCGACGGCGACCGGGAAGTGCTGGTCGAGCAGGTTGGAATCCACGCTGAGGGTGCGCGGCGTGCCGTTGTTCGAGCGGATCAGCGGCTCCGGGTGGGAGCCGGTGTCGATGACCGTGCGCAGGCCGAACTCATGGGCCAGTTGGGCCGCATGGGCGCCCTTGAGGAAGATCGCATCCACCTCGCCGCGCAACAGGCCGACCAGCTCGGCGTTGCGACCCTCGGCGCGGCGTGCGCTGACCGGGGTGCCGCCGACATCCTGCACCTGCTGGTCGCTGAAGGTACCGCCGTAGCGGTAGTCCACGCGCTCCACATCCTTCACTTCCAGGCCTTCCAGCTTGAGGGCGTTTTCCAGGCCGCGCAGGGCCTGGGCACGGGTGAAGTCGATCTGTGCACCGGCCCAGTCGGGCAGGCCGAAGCGCCGCCCCTTGAGGTCTTTCACGTTGTGGATGCCGCTGTCTGGGCGGGTCAGGATCAGTTGCACCTCGTCGGCCCAGGACAGGCCGATGACGCGGGTATCGCGGCCGGCCGCACGGGCCCAGATGGCGGGGATGTTGCCGCCATGGCGCACGGAGTTGGCCAGGGTGTGATCGAAGTGGGATTCGCGCACGGCCTGGTTTTCGGACTCACGCAGCGACTGGATGCGGGTGCCGAGGGCGCCGACGCTGGACTCCAGCCAGCCTTTCTGCACGGCGATGCCAAGCCCGGTGGGCACCGGGCAACGGGTGTACCAGAGGGTATCGAGTGATTGGCTCATGAGGTCTTCCTTGGCGTCAGGCGGTGGCTTTGAGGGGTGAACTGGTTTGTTGCGCGGCAGGTGTGCGCAGCAGCGGCAGCACTTCCTGGCCGATGCGCAGGGCTTCTTCCAGGTGCGGGTTGGCGGCCAGGATGAAGGTCGAGAACCCCGCGTCGCGGTATTCGGCAAGGCGCTCGGCGATGTTCTGGTGGCTGCCCACCAGGCCCACGGTCGGCCCCGGCTTGGCCTTGGCGAAACCGGCCCAGAGGTTGGGGCCGAGGATCAGGTCGTCGAAGCCGTTGATGTCCTTGTGGTAAGCGGTCTGGCGGGCGGCGCCGACCGAGTCGGAGCCGCTGGTGAACTGCTTGACCAGCGAGCTGCCTTTGCCTTCCAGGCGTTCGAACTGGTTGCGCAGGTCGCGCCAGGCGGCCTCCTCGGTTTCGCGGGCGAACAGGTCTACGCGCAGGCCGAAGCGCACGCTGCGGCCTTGTTTGTCCGCCAGTTCACGCACGCGCTCGATGTGCGGTTTCAGCTTGTCCACGGGCTCGGCCCAGTTCAGGTAGACGTCGGCGTGACGCGCCGCAACGTCCAGGGCGGCGTCGGAGAAACCGGAGAAGTACACGCCGGGCTTGCGTTCGTTGTGCAGGCCCTGGGGCAGGGAGCCGTTGTCCAGGCGGTAGATATCGCCCTCGTAGGAGAAGCGCTCGTTCTCCCAGAGCCCCTGGATGATGTCGAGGAACTCGCCGGTGCGCTTGTAGCGCAGGTCGTGTTCGAGGAAGTCGCCGTTGGCGCGTTGGCTGGCCGGATTGCCACCGGTGATGATGTTCCACTCCAGGCGGCCACGGCTGAGGTTCTGCAGGATGGCGGCCTGCTGCGCGGCGTAGGCCGGCAGGGTCCAGGTGGCCTGGAAGGCGATCAGGAACTTGATGCGGCGGGTTTCGCGAGCCAGTGCGGCGGCGGCGATCCACGGCTCGGGGCCGGTGGGCAGCAGGGCGCCCTCGAAACCGGCCAGCTCGGCGGCTTTCGCCACTTGGGCGATGTAGTCGATGTAGGTGAAGTCATCCGGCGTTCCGTCGGGCAGCAGGCCCGGGGCAATATCGCCCGGCCGGCGCAGCGAATTACCGCGGTTGTGCTTGTCGGTGCTGAGTTGGGGGCCGTCGGTGCCCAGCGGCAGGCGCCAGAAGAATTCGGTGCTCATGTAAGCTCCTGAGGGTTGGAATTGCCAAGTTGTATCCAGGAATAGCAACCCCCATGCCACGCCTCCTGGTCCGGCTGGAGCGCCCGCCATCTGCGGCTTTCGGCTCTGGCGGAGGAAGACAGTGGATGCCGATTGCGTCTCCAGCAGCAGTCGCCCAGCAACCGCTGTCTGGCAGGCAGCAGATTGCGCCAGCGGCCAGCACCGGCCCCGCACGCCGCGCGGGCTGGAGGTGCTGGCACAAGTCCTGCTCTGTGGCTTCTACGCCGTGTAAACGGCCGGCAACGGAGGACCGTTGCGACCCTTCCCGGACAGAAACAGGACAGCTTCCATGACCCAGACATCCCAAGCCCTCGACAGCGTCATCCGCGACCAGGTGGTGCAGGCCAAACGTGATTTCGAGAAAGCCTTCCGCGTGCTGAAGGAGACCCGTACTATCACCGCGACCAACACGCTCCAGGCCTACCTGCGGGTGCCCTCCAGCGACCTGGTGATCGCCCTGCGCGCACCCAGCCCCTGGGCCGATGACCAGAGCATCCGCGCCTCGGTGGTCAGCCATGACGGCACCGTCCACCTGGACGAAAACCTCGCCCCCGGCAGCGCCCTGGAGGCCAGCAAGGAAGCCGGCAGTGGCAAGCGCTACGCGCTGGTGTTCAAGGAGCGTCCGGAGGTCAACCTGGTGGTCCACGTGCACACGCCGTACCTCGGCGGCTGGGCCGGTGCCCATCGCGTGCTGCCGTTGCGCTATGCCGCGTCGCAGCGGGTGACCCTGGCCCGCGAGCTGCCGATCTACATCGACCGCCGCCAGTCCGAGCCGTCCTTCATCGTCGAGACCATCAAGGCCAATCCGCACACTCCGGGCCTGCTGGAGGCCAACGGCGGCGCCACCTTCTGGGGTGAAGGCATCCTGCCGGTGGCCAGGCTGATCCTGCTGGTGGAAGAGGGCGCTTACTTCCAGGCCCTGGCGGAAAACCTCGGCGGCTCCCAGGAGTTCGGCCCCGGCGTGCTGGAACAGCAATGGAAAATGACCGGCCTCTGGGACGAGGGCCGCAAGCTGCTGGAACAGGCAGCTTGATGCAGCAGTTAAAAAGCCCGGCAGATGCCGGGCTTTTTCATGGTTCAGACGTGAACGTAGGTTGGTCCGAGCTACGCGAGGCCCAACGATCAAACCGGACCCCGCAACGTTGGGTTTCGCTGCGCTCTACGCCAACCTACGGATTTGGCAGGCCCGCTTTCGATGCTGGGTGATACTCGCCTTTGTAGGTTGCGGCAGAGCGAAGCGAAGCCCAACGGCGGAGCTGGCAATTGTTGGGCTTCGCGTAGCTCAGCCCAACCTACGGAATTGGCAGGCCCGCTTTCGGTGCTGGGTGATACTCGCCTTTGTAGGTTGCGGCAGAGCGAAGCGAAGCCCAACGGCGGAGCTGGCAATTGTTGGGCTTCGCGTAGCTCAGCCCAACCTACGGAATTGGCAGGCCCGCTTGCGGTGCTGGGTGATGCTCGCCTTTGTAGGTTGCGGCAGAGCGAAGCGAAGCCCAACGGCGGAGCTGGCAATTGTTGGGCTTCGCGTAGCTCAGCCCAACCTACGGAATTGGCAGGCCCGCTTTCGGTGCTGGGTGATGCTCGCCTTTGTAGGTTGCGGCAGAGCGAAGCGAAGCCCAACGGCGGAGCAGGCAATTGTTGGGCTTCGCGTAGCTCAGCCCAACCTACGGAATTGGCAGGCCCGCTTGCGGTGCTGGGTGATGCTCGCCTTTGTAGGTTGCGGCAGAGCGAAGCGAAGCCCAACGTCGGAGTAGGCAATTGTTGGGCTTCGCGTAGCTCAGACCAACCTACGAACACGTGGGTATCAAAGTTCGTTCTTGTAGACCTTGCCGCCCTTCATCACCCACTGGACCTTTTCCAGCACGCGGATATCGGCCAGGGGATCGGCGTGCACGGCGATGATGTCGGCGAAGCGTCCGGCGTCGAGGCTGCCGATGTCTTCACTGGCGCCCAGCCATTTCGCCGGGGTGACGGTGGCCGCCTGGATCGCCTGCAGCGGTGTCAGGCCGGCTTCCACCAGGTAGTGGAATTCCACCGGGTTGGTGCCGTGCGGGGTGATGGGCGCATCGGTGCCATAGAGGATCGGGATGCCCGCCTTGATCGCCTTGCCGATGTTCTGCTTGTGAATGGTGCCTGTCTGCTTCAGCACGGCCAGGTTGTACTGGTTGGCGCCGGCTTCCACGGCGTGCTCCAGGGCCAGGCTGTCGATGGCCAGGGTCGGCACGATGGGAATGTTCTTCTGCTTGAGCAGCTTCAGGCCTTCGTCGTCCACCAGGGAGGCGTGCTCGATGCTGTCCGCGCCCAGGCGTGCGGCGAGGCGGATGCCATCGGCGCCGTGGGCATGCACCGCGACCTTCTTGCGGTAGCGGTGGGCGGTGTCGATCACGGCCTTCAGCTCTTCCTCGCTGAACTGGGTCACCCGTGGGTCGGTGCCGCTCATGAAGCCGCCGGTGATGCAGACCTTGATGAAGTCCGCGCCGTACTTGAACTGCTGGCGGACCTTGCGCTCGAAGGCCTCGGCGCCGTTGGCCACGCCCGGGCCGTCCTGGTCCTCTTCGGGCGTACTGACCTGGCCCGAGCAATGGCCGCCAGTGGTGGTCAGCAGGGTGCCGGCATCGAAGATGCGTGGGCCGGGAATGTCGCCATCGGTGATGGCATCACGCAGGGCGATGCCTGTGTAGGCACGACCGCCCATGTTGCGCAGGCTGGTGAAACCCGATTCCAGGGTGGCCTTGGCCTGTTTCGCGCCGGCCAGGGCACCACGGGCGGTGCCGATGCGCGGGCCGAAACCGCCCAGGTGGACATGGAAGTCGATCAGGCCAGGCAGCAAGGTACTGTCGCCAAGATCGAGCTGACGGGCTTCGGGCGGAATCGCCAAGCCCTGGCCGACGGCCTTGATCCGGTCGCCTTCGACCAGCACCACGGGGTTGTCCAGCACCTTGCCGGTGTTCACGTCGACCAGGTGGGCGGCCTTGATGGCCAGCAGCTCAGGCGGCGCGGGCGGTGCCTTGGGCGCCTCGGCCTCGGAAGCCTGGGCGAGCCCGGCGAGCAGCAGGGCGGAGGAAGCCAGCATGAGCTGGCGGCTGTTGCGAATGGCATTGGCGAGTAGCGATGACATTTTCCGATCCATGAAAAGCCCGCGCGCCATGGCATGAACATGGCGGCGGGAAAGGGAGCTCGATAAGGCTGTATGAAAACTGCCGGGCGATGTTTTCGCACGGCATGCCGTAGGGAGAGGAGGTGGCAATCAGCGCCGGGTAGCGCCTTCCTTTTGCTTGGCGTCGAGGATGGCGGTGTATTCGCCCGGGTCCACGCCGTTGAGGTAGTAGTTTCCGACGTGGTGCAGGCGCCAGCGGATCGGGTCGTGGGTGGTGTGGACCCGCGCATTGCGCCAGAAGCGATCGAGGTTCCACTTGGTCAGCGAGGCGCTGGCCCCGAGCAGGGAGAAGATGTCGCTGGAAATCTTCAGCGAGGCGCTGTCGGAGTGCGCGCGTGCGGTGGCCACGGAGAGGATCAGCTCGTCCTGCAGTTCCTTGTTCTCCGGGTCCTGGTCCTGGCGGTCGAACACGCGTGCGGCGTCGCGCAGCAGGGATTCGGCAGCGCGCAGGTCGACGGCGTATTCGCCGATCTGGCGGATGATGTGCGGCTCTTCGCTGGCGTTCTCCACACCACTCTCGACCCAGGGGCGCGACTGGTTGCGCAGGTACTGCACCCCGGCATCCAGGGCACCGGCGGCGATGCCGGTATCGATGGCTGCGTGGAGGATCTGCGGGAAGCTCAGCCAGGTGCGCTTCATCGGGCCTTCACGGCGCGAGACATAGCGCTCGTCCAGTTCGATCTCGTTGAAGATCACGGTGCCGCTGACGGAGTTGTTCTGGCCGAAGGCCTCCCAGTCGTCCACCAGTGCCAGGCCGGGGGTGTCGCGGTTCAGCAGCACGCCGACGCCACCGTCGTCGGAGGCTGCCGTGAGGGAGATCCATTCCGCCAGGTAGGAGCCCGTGGAGTAGAACTTGCTGCCGTTGAGCACCAGTTTGCCGTCGGCGCGGCGCTCCACGCGGGTCTTGAGGGCGAACTTGTTCTTGCCGCCGACTTCCGCCAGCGCATTGCCGAAGCGTTTGCCCGCCAGCACATCGGCGATCACCCGCTCACGCACTTCCTGCGGGTAATTGGACGTCAGCAGGCCACGCAGCATGACGTTGTGGATCTGCAGCAACTGGCCGACGCCGCCGTCCGCCACGGAGATGATCCGCACCGTTTCCACGATAGTCTCCACCGACGCGCCGAGACCGCCATTGGCCTTGGGTACACCAATGGCAGTGATCCCGCTCTGCGACAACAGCTCGGCCTGGCGGCGCGGCAGTTCGCCATTGCGTGCCGGGTCTGCGGCGATTTCGGCGATTTCCTTCGCCACCTCCCGGGCCGCGTCCAGGGCTTCCGCCTCGTTACGCAGGATGCGCACCGCGCTGGGCGCTTCGCCGGTAGCCAGGCTGCGTTCGGCCGTACTCATGATTCCACCTCTGTCGATTCATCCATCTGCATGCCCGGTCATGCCGGGCGGTCGCAATGGCTTGAGCAGCTTCTGTGCCAGTGGCCCGCGAATGGGATGAAAGCCTCTGACGGCGCGGCTTGCACGCCATGCGACGAGTGCTGGCGAGCAATCGCCTGCTGCTCTGGCAGCAGCGATGGAGTGGCGATTGCTTCAAGGCCAGCAGTGCCTGCGCAGTGCTGCTGGCCTGACAGCACCGATGGGATCGACCGGCTTGCACGAGGCCTTCAGTCATGGGCCTTGGGGCGCTTGGCACAGGCATTGCGATGCAGGCGTAACGGCCATTGAAGGCCGCATCGTTCATTCAATCCGGAGTGCCTCATGACTATCGCCGTAGCATCCCCTACCGCTCGCCCATCCACCCTCGAACAGATCTGGTTCACCCGTTGCCCGGTGCCCACAGCGTCGGGCATCGCCTACAAGCTCGGCTGGCTGACCGAGGAGTTCGCCTCTGACGGCCTGCCGGTGTCCACCCTGCAGGGGGCCCGCCAACTCGGGCGTCACCATTACGACCACGAGCTGCCGGGGCTCTTCCGCGAAGGCGGCAACATCCCCGCGCTGGTGGCCCGTGCGGCGGGCGCGCCGAGTCGGCTGATCGGCCTGACCTGGATCGAGGAATGGCAGACCATCCTGGTTCGTCCCGACTCCGGCATTCGCAGCCCCGCTGACCTGAAGGGCAAACGGCTGGCGTTGCCGGCCTGGTCGGACAGCCGTGGCGGCAGCATCGCGCGGGGCATGAGCCTGCATGGCTACAAGGGGGCGCTGGCATTGGCGGGCCTGGGCTTCGACGATGTGCAACTGGTGGAGGTGGCGCTGCTGGACCAGACGGAGGCGCGCACGCCGGAAGAGGGCCTGCAGCGTCTGTGGTCAGGGCTGGATCACCTGGTGCGTGGCGAGGTGGATGCGGTGTACGTGAAGGGCGCATCCGCTGCAGATGCCGCGAGGCGCCTGGGGCTGGTGGTCGGAATTGACCTGGATCGCGTGGCCGGGCCGCGCTACCGCATCAACAACGGCACGCCGAGGCCGATCACGGTTCACCAGAGCCTGCTCGATGAGCATTTCGACCTGGTGGTGCGTTTCCTTGCCCAGACCCTGCGGGCCGCCGAGTGGGCCAGCGACAACCGCGATGCCCTGCACAGCATCCTGCAACTGGAAACCCGCGCCGGCAGCGAGGGTGTGGCCGAGGCCTACCGCGACGACTTCCACACCACCCTGGCGCCGGATCTCTCGGAACAGCGCCTGGAGTACCTGGGAATCCAGAAGGACTTCCTCAACCTGCATGGTTTCCTGGAGCGGGATTTCGACATCGCCGGGTGGGTGGACCCGAGGCCGTTGCAGGCTGCGAATGAACTCCTGGCGGTACGTCGCAGGGATTGATGGGTATCGCCCCGCTCCACCCATCCTACGAATTACCTCCGTAGGATGGGTGGAGCCTGCGATACCCATCACCGGGCGTCAGGCAGACGCCTTTTCCGCCCGTTGCAGCGCTCGCCGACGGGCTTCGGCGCGCACTGCCGGGATGATCCAGCGGCCGTAGTCCACGGCGTCGTAGTAGGGGTCGTAACCACGGTTGAGGAAGGTGGTGACGCCTAGGTCCACGTAATCCAGCAGCGCTTCGGCCACGGTTTCCGGTGTGCCCACCAGCGCGGTGGTGTCGCCGTAGGCGCCTACGGCGGTGGCGGTGGGCATCCACAGGGCGCGGTCGTGGCGGTCGCCGGCAGCCGCCGCGGCCAGCAGGCGCTCGGAACCTGTGCCCTTGATCCGCTTGCGCCAGGGGCTGCCTTCAGCGAACTGCGGGTTGGCCTGAATCTGCGCGAGGATTTCACCTGCTCGCTTCCAGGCCAGTTCCTCCGTGGGGCCGAGGATCAAACGCACCGACAGGCTCACCCGAGGTGAAGCCACCCCGGCCTGCTGGGCCGCTGCGCGCAGCTTGGCGATTTGCTCCGCTACGCCGGTCAGTGGCTCGCCCCACAGCGCATAGAGGTCGGCGTGCTTCACAGCGATCTGGTAGGCGATATCGGACGAGCCACCGAAGGAAATCGGGATATGCGGTTTCTGCAGCGGCTTGACCGGTGAGAAGGCGCCCTTGATCTGGAAGTACTGCCCGTCGAAGTCGAAGGGTTCTTCGGACGTCCAGGTGCGGCGGACGATCTCCAGGTACTCATCGGTGCGCTTGTAGCGTTCGGTCTTGTCCAGCAGCGGGTCGCCTTCCTGGGGTTCGGCGGTGATGCCGGTAATGGCGTGCAGGCGGATGCGCCCGCCACCGGTGGTGTGATCCAGCGTGGCGAAGGCGCGGGCGGCGACGGTGGGCGAAGTCAGGGCAGGGCGGTGGGCGATCATGAAGCCCAGGCGCTCGGTGTGGGCCGCGACATACGCGGCCAGTTGCAGGCTGTCGGCGCTGCCCGGGCCGCTGGCGATCAGCACCCGGTCGAACCCGGCGTGCTCGTGGGCGCGGGCGTGCTGGCGGAGGAATTCCAGGTCGAAGTCACCTGTGCGTGGGCCGTGGGTTTCGGACCATTGGCGGGGGAAGACCATCCCGACGAACTCGATAGACATTGTTCACTCCTTGAGGGTTGGCGAAGGGCAATGGATGCGCGGGGCCGAACCCCGCGCGGGGTCAGAACTGGTAGTCCACCTGGGCCAGCAGGGTGCGACCGGGCATGGGCTGGAGGAAGGTGTTGGTGGAGCCGGCGAGGCCGCTGACGAAGTTCAGTTCGTCGGTGAGGTTGAGCACGCGCACGGTCGCGCTCCACTGGGGCTGGCGGTAGTACACCGCCAGGTCGAGGTTGTACTCGTTGGGCACCTTCACGGTCTTCGATAGGTTCAGGTACCAGTCGCTGGTCCACCAACCGGACAGCTCGGCACCGAAGCCCGAATCGAAGCTGTAGTCGAGGTAGCCGCTGACGCTGTACTCGGGAATCTGCACCGCATCGAAGCGGCCCGAGGGGCGCAGGTTGAGGCTGTTGTTGTCGCCGAACACCGTGCCGTTGTCCGGGATGAAACCGGCAGAGGCGAAGCCCGCCTGGGAGACGAACTCGTTGTAGGCGGTGAGGCGGGTGAAGTTCAGGCCGCTGCGCAGGTTGGCGTTGGGCTGGTAGCGCAGGCTGGATTCCACGCCCTTGATGATCAGGCGGGCCATGTTGTTATTGCTGTCCGGCGCCTGGTCACGTTCCTGGCGGAAGGCGGCGAGGGTGAAGAACAACTGGTCCGGCAGGGGCTCGAGCTTCAGGCCCACCTCGTGGAGCACGCTGAGGCTCTTGAACGACAGCGGGTTGAGCAGGTTGGCCCCGGCGCCCGTGCCCCAGCCGATGCCGTTGGTGAAGAAGCCGGTATTGACTGCCAGGGAGCGGTCGAAGGTGTAGTACAGCGTGCTGTAGTCGGTCGGCTTGAACCAGGGGCTGACTTGCACGGAGAACAGTTTGTAGCTGTCGCTGTCCTGGCGCTCGGTGCCGGGGCGCAGGACGAAGGGGTTCTCGATCTGGGCGTCGATCCAGCTGCGGCTGGCGCCCAGGTTCAGGCCGTAGCGCTCAGCGAAGCGCAGGTTGTGCTGGGTGAAGAAGGTCTTGGTGCTCCAGGTGCCTTCTGCCGTGTAGGGTGCAATGGATTCGGCGTAGAGGTGGTGGCCTGCCGGGAACATCGGCGCCAGGTTGAGCCAGCCATAGAGATCGGAAAACTGCGGAACGCCGGGCTGGCCGATCCAGGCGCCGTTACCACCGGCGGGGTTGAGGTTGTTCAGGCCGAGCAGGTCGCCCGGGTTCTTGGTGGACGGGTCCTGGGTCAGGTCGTAGGCATGGATGGTGGAACCGAAACTGTTGTTGGCGGCGATCGAGCGGTTGTATTCGTGGCGGTAGATCAGCCCGGTATTGCTGTCGTCACGTACCTTGAGGCCAAAGAATTCGCCTTCGTTGCCGGAGCGGAACTCGAAGCGGTTCTCGAAGATTTCGTCCTTGGCCTGGACCTGGAAGGCGCCCACCGCGTCGGTGGTGTCGTCGGAGTCCTGGTAGTAGGTGCTGTTGGCCAGGGTGATGTCCGGACTCAGGTCCCATTCGCCGCGTAGCTGGGTGGCGAAGCGGCGTGAGGTGCTCTTGTCCTCGGCGCGCTGGGAAACCTGCGAGTCCAGGTCGACCAGGCCGTTGCCGGCGAGATTCGGGTCGTACACCCAGCCGCGCAGGCTGCCGGGCCTGGCCTGCGTATTGGGCGAGGCCGACTGGAAACTGCCGTTGACCACGCCGAACTGGCCCTGGGCGTTGCGCTGGCGTTGCACCCAGCCGAGCACCGAGGCATCGGCGGCGCCGGAGGAGAGAACGGGCGACCAGAAGGTGCTGCCGTTCTGGAAGATCGGCGTCGAGCGGCCGGCGTAATACTTGCCGCTGTCGGCCAGGTCCTGGGTAGGGCGGTTCCAGCCGTGGGTGATGTTCCAGTCGTAGTAGTCGTCGTAGCTGGCGTTCCAGTCGATGCGAGCGGTGTCACCGCGCCAGGCGAAGGCGCCGTAGAAGGCGTCGAAGTTGTTTTCGACGTTGTCGTAGAAGGTTTCCTGGCGCTGGCGGGTGATGCTCACCCGGTAGGCCAGCGCCTCATTGATAGGGCCGGTGTTGTCCACGGTGAAACGGGTCGAGTCGCGGGACTCGCCGTCGGGAATCCAGCTTCCCACCTCGCCGCTGAGGCGGGTCTTGAAGGTGTCGAAGCTCGGCTTCTTGCTCAGGTAGTTGATGTAGCCGCCGCTGCCGCTGACCGAGCCGTAGACCACGGAGGAGGGGCCAGCAACGATGTCTGCTCCCTCGTAGGCGTTGAAGTTGGCGGGGTGGCGCACGCTGTAGACGCGCTGGCCGTCCTGGAAGATCTCCGAGCTCTGGGCGCGGAACTGCGGGGCGACACCGGCGTTCTGGCCACCGCCACGGGTGATGCCGGGGGCGTACTTGACCAGGTCATCGGAGCTGCGGATCGGGTCATTGGCCAATTGCTCGGCATTGATCTGGTTGACCGAGCGCGGCGTGTCCAGCACGTCCACCTGGCTGCCGCCATAGACCGAGGCCACCGGGCGCACGGGAATCACCGAGGTTTCCGTGTCCAGCTTGCTGCCCTGCACCGTGACCACGCCAAGGCGGGTTTCCTCTGCCTGGGGCTTCTGGTTTTGAGTCTCTGTGTTCTTCGCCTCTTCGGCCGTGGCAGCGGCGCTGATCAGCGCGAGGATGGCCAGGGACAACCTGGACGGACGCCAACCCGCTCGCGCGGGCTGGATGGGGAAAGCGGCGTTGGACATGAACTTCAGTTCTCCGAAAGTGGTTTTTCCAGGGCGAGCCGGTCCGCACCCGCAGGGCGGCCGTTCAGGTTCGAGTGCATTCACGCGGTAGGAAGGAGTTGTCTCTTCACGCAGGCGGGAGTTGTCTCTTGAATCGCCCTTGGGTGTTTCCCGGAGGAGTTCGCGTTGCCTCTTTCAACTGCTGCCCGGGCGGTTTTGTGCTCGGGTCGAATGGGTGATTGCAGGGTCCATGCCATGTCCGGAACGGCGGTTTTAAGCGGAAAAACGGGGCGTTGAGGGTGTGGTTGCTGGAACGGTGCTGGGCACGCGGCAGGGTGTGCTGACTCCGTGCTGCAAATTCAGCAACAGCTACGGCATGAGCCCGGACCGTAGGTTGGTGCAGAGCGCAGCGAAGCCCAACGTTGCGGGGGATCGGATTTCGCGCGTGGGTTGGGATTCGCGTGTTGGGCTTCGTGTAGCTCAGCCCAACCTACAACTGCGGCAGGAACTCGGACCGTAGGTTGGTCAGAGCGCAGCGAAGCCCAACGTTGAGGGGATCGGATTCGCGTGTGGGTTGGGGTTTGCGTGTTGGGCTTCGCGTAGCTCAGCCCAACCTACGTGTGTGGGAGCGAATGGGGCACGCCTTGTAGGAGCGAGCTTGCTCGCGAATGGACCGAGCGCGATTTTCTTCGCGAGCAAGCTCGCTCCTACAGGTTTAGCGCCAGTGAGAGAGGTTAGGCCTGGTCGGCCAGCAGCCCGAGGATGTACCGGTGCAGCCGTGCCAGACGTGCGTCATGGCGTTCGCGGGGGCGCGGGGCGGCGACGTCGAGCACTTCGCGGATGCGGCCGGGGCGGGAGTCGAGCACCACGACGCGGTCGGCCAGGTAGAGCGCCTCGTCGATGTCGTGGGTGACCAGGATCAGGGTCGCGCCGGTCCGTTTCCAGATGCCCAGCAGTTCGTCCTGCAGGCGCTGGCGGGTCAGAGCGTCGAGGGCGCCGAAAGGTTCGTCCAGCAGCAGTACCTGGGGTTCGGCCACCAGCGCCCGGGCAATCGCGGCGCGCTGGGCCATGCCGCCGGAGAGCTGTTCGGGCCGGGCGCGTTCGAAGCCCTGCAGACCCACCAGTTGCAGGTAGTGACGGACCCGGGCGCGTTTCTCCTGTTCGCCCAGCGGGCTGCGATGCAGGGCGAGTTGCACGTTCTCTTCGACGCTCAGCCAGGGGAAGAGGCGGTGGTCCTGGAACACGATGCCGCGATCCACACCGGGCCCTTGGACCGGTTGCCCGGCCACCCGGACTTCACCCTGGTCCGCCTGCTCCAGGCCCAGAACCAGGCGCAGCAGGGTCGACTTGCCGCATCCGCTGGCGCCCACCAGGCAGAGAAACTCGCCGGGGCGGGCATCGAGGGAAAGGTCCCGCAGTACTTCGAGGCGCTGGCCGGGTAACTGGAAGTGCTTGCTGACCCCGTTCAGGGCCACGGTGGCGGCGCTCATGGCGTCCTCCTGGAAGTTGGCGTTCAATACCCGCGCAGCCAGCGCTGGAGCCGCTGCTCCGCCTGGCGCAGGGCGAAATCGGAGAGCACGGCGAAGGTGCCGATCAGGGCGGTGCCGAGCAGGACCAGGTCGAATCTGCCGACCTCGCGCTGGCCCCAGATGAAACCACCCAGGCCGGCAGCACTGGCGCCCATGAGGATTTCGGCGCCGATGGTGGCGCTCCAGGCCACGGCCAGGGCGATACGCAGGCCGCCGAGCCAGGCCGGAAGGATGGCGGGCAGCAACAAGACCCGCAGGCGCTTGCCCCAGCCGAGCTGGTAGGCCCGTGCAACTTCATCCAGGCGTGGCGGTACGGCGCGCACGGCCTGGTAGGCGGCGATGATCATGGTGTAGGTCACCGCCAGGGCGATGAAGATCACCTTGGAGGTTTCGCCGAAGCCGGCCCAGAGCCCGAGCAGGGCGATCCAGCCGAACAGCGGCATCTGTCGCAGCGGGTGGATCAGCGAGCCCAGCAAGCGATCCAGCAGCGGCCAGGTGGCCATCAGCGCGCCCAGCAGGGTGCCGGTGAGCAGGCCCAGGGCGAGTCCCGCCAGCAGGCGCCCGAGGCTACCGAGGCTGGCTTGCGCAAGCAGGTGGATGAGCTCCAGCAACCGCGCGTCCGGAAGGATCGCCGGGCCACGCCAGCTGAGCAGCGCCAGGGTGGCACAGGCGAGTACGGCGCCGATGGCTACACGGCGCACGGGGTAGTCGAGGCTGCTCATGGTCGGGCTCCAGGCAGGCGGTCATGCAGCCACAGCAGGAAGCGGTCACTCAGGAAACCGAGCACCCCGGTGGCGAGCATGGCGGCCAGGACCACGTCCATCTGGAAGTAGATGCGGCCGCTGTTCATCAGGTGGCCCAGGCCGCTGCTGGAGGCGAACAGCTCGCCGAAAATGGCGGCGATCCAGGCCTTGGACAGGCCGATGCGCAGCCCGGCCAGCAGTGCGGGGAGGGCGCCGGGCAGAATCACCTTGCGGTAGCGCAGGACCGGCGGCAACGCGAGCGCGGCGGCGGCCTCCAGCAGGCGCGGTGACAGGCCGAGAATGCCCTCGCGGGTTTTCACCGCGACGGGGAAGTAACAAGCGAAGGCGATCAGGAAGACCTTGTAGGCCTCGTCTATGCCCAGCAGGAAGATGATCAGGGGCGTCCAGGCAATCGCCGGAACCTGGGCCAGCAGGTTGATGACCAGGCCCAGGTTGCGGTCCACCCGAGGGGATAGCGCGAGCACGACGCCGGTGGCGATGCCCACCAGGCTACCGGCGAGAAACCCGGCGGCGACCCGCGCCAGGGTGGTGCCCGCCGACTCCACCAACTCGCCGCTGCCGAGCATCAGCCAGAGGGTTTCGAGCACCTGCGCCGGCGGCACCAGCAGGGTGGCCGGCGCCAGTTCATTGGCGGCCACCCAGTACCACAGGCCCAGCACCAGCAGCGGGGCGGCAAGCGTCACTGGCAGCCGAAGCAGCGGATAGACCAGGGTCATTGCCGGGCAACCTGGGGCAGCGGGTTACCTTCGCGGTCGTACTCCGGCCAGTGCCCTTCCAGCTGCAGTTCACGCAGGGCGGCATCGACGAAGCTGCGGTCCACCCAGGCGTCGATGTCCACCGGGCGGCGGATCAGGCGGTTCTCCAGCATGTAGTTGGCGACTTCCCGGTAGTGGGCCAGCAGGAACGGATCGGGGATGGGCGAGAAGCGGAAGAGGAAGTCACTGTCGCGGTATTCCTTCCATTGCTGCTCGACGCTATAGCCCTGGGGGACCCAGGTCTGGAACAGCTCATCGCCGTTCTTCGGATCGCTGGCCCAGGCGCTGACGCGGATCACCGCCTTGAGGAAGCGCTTCACGGCGGTCGGGTACTTCTGCGCGAAGTCCTCGGCGACGAAGAAGTCTGCCGCGAACTGCCAGTCCCTGGGTGCCTCGCGGGTCGACCAGAGGATACGCCCACGGCCATCGGCGGCCAGGTTGGCGCCATACACGCCGGGTGCGTAGAGCGCGTCGATACGGCCCTGTTCAAGGGCGGTTCGCGAGTCCACCAGGCTCAGGTTGAGGACCTTGAAGTCGGCCTGGGTGAACCCCTTGCTGCGCAGCAGGCGATCGAAACCGTACTCCCAGGGCTGGCCTTTCATGATGGCGATGCGTTTGCCCTTGAGCTCGGCCAGGTCATGGGCGGATGAATCTCCCTTCACCACCAGGTAGGCGTTGTTGCCCCGGAACCCGCCGCCGACGAAGCGCGTCTTGAGGCCGGCGGCACGGCCGAAGATGGCCGGGAACTCGCCGGCATAGCCGATATCCACGGCGCCGCTGGCCAGGGCCTCGTTGCTGGCCACGCCGCCACCCAGCGGATGCAACCATTCGATGCGCACGCCGTCTGCGGCGAACTCCTGCTCCACGGCCTGTCGTGCGGCGGTCAGGCCGGAGTTGGCGCCGGAAAGCTTGGGCGTCAGCGGCGAGCCGGCGCCGGTGGAAATGCGGATCACCTCCGGGAGCGGCTCGGCCATGCCGAGCATGGGCAGCATGGACAGGAGCACGGTCAGGGCGAGGCTGAGATCGAGCAGACGACGATGCGCATCCATGGCGTCAGGCTCCGGCGGGACCGTTCACGGAACGCAGCTCCGGCAGGCTGTCGTGGCTGCGGACCAGCTCGGCGCGTTCACTGCGGAAGTGCGGCAGGATGTGTTCACCCAGGCGATAGGCCTCTTCCAGGTGCGGGTAGCCGGCGAGGAAGAACAGGTCGATGCCGGCCGCGTTGTATTCGCGGATGCGTGCGACCACGTTCTCGTAGCTGCCCACCAGGGCGCAGCCCGGCGGAATGCCGATGTAGCCGAAGCCGGCCCAGACATTGGGGTAGATGAAGAAGTCGTCGTAGCCCTGGGTTTCATTCTTCTCGGTGTAGCCGTGCTCGTAGCTGAGCTTGCGCGCGGTGCGCAGTCCGGCGTGGGCGGCGACCGCCTTGACCGCACCCTTGGCGATGCCTTCGTCGAAGAAACGCTTGGCTTCGGCGCGGGCTTCTTCCTCGGTTTCACGGGTAATCACGTCGATGGACATGCCGAAGCGGATATCGCTGCGGCCGTACTTGAGAGCGCGCTCGCGGACATCGGCGATCAGCGCCCGGACCTCGTCCGGATGCTCGGCGCGCATCAGGTAGTAATCGGCGTGCTTGGCGGCGAACTCGCGGGCTGGAATCGAGGAGCCGGCAGTGCAGATCAGCGGCAGCTCGGCCTTCTTCAGCGGGCCGCGCAGGCCACCGCCTTCGGCGCGGTAGTACTTGCCTTCGTAATGGAAGTTCTCGTTGTGCCAGTAGCCCTTGACCACATCGAGGAACTCGATGGCGCGGTCATAGCGTTCGTCGTGGCTGCTGAAGTCGCCGACCTGGCGCTGAATGGCATCGGAACCGCCGTTGATGATGTTCCACACCAGGCGGTTGCCGGTCGCGCGCTGGTAGGTGGCGGCCTGCTGGGCGGCGACCCAGGGCGTGTAGTGATAGGGCTGGAAGGCTGTGACGAACTTGAGGGTGCGCGTTTCCCGCGCCAGCAGGGAGCAGACGGTCCAGGGTTCTTCGCCTGTCGGTGCGTTGACCATCAGGGCGCCGCCGAAGCCGTTGATCTCAGCGGCGCGGGCGATCTGGCCCAGGTAGTCGATGTAGGTGAAGTGGTCGCCGACGCGGAAGCTGGAGACGGCGCCGGTGCTGCGCTCGCCACGGTTCCAGTCGCCACGGTTGCGGGGGTCGCCGGGCAGGTACTGGGTTTCGCCATGCAGGGGCAGACGGGTGAAGAATTCAATGCTCATGGGGGCCTCGTCAGGAAGCGGTGGATACGGTCGATTGGGATTGAGCAGGTTTCGCGCCACTTCGACGGAAGCCTTGCAGGACGTGGGTTGCGAGCGGCCGTTTGCCCGTGCTGGAGTGGCAGAAACCCCTTGCTGCTGGCGCAGCAGTGCGCCAGCAGCGTTCGGTCTGTCAGTGGCTGGCAGTGACCTGGTTGCTCAGGCTGGGCCAGTAGTTCTCCAGCTTGAGGTCGAGGATTGCCTGGTTGGTGAAGCGGGTCGCGAAGGACGCGGTGATATCGAAGTCCTGGCGGATCAGCTTGTTATCCAGGGCGTACTGGGTGAGGGCGCGGTAGTGGGCCTTGAGCTGCGCATCACTCTTGGGCGCCCAGCGATCCTTCCAGGCCACCGGGTCGTTCTGGTCATCGCGACGCAGCACGCTTTCCGGTGTGCCGGCGCGGGACGAGAGCTGGTAGTAGGCGTCCCTGTTCTGCTCCTGGGAGATCCACCAGGCCGCCTTGACCCAGGCGGTGGCGAGGAGCTGGGTGATCTCGGGATAGCGCTGGATGAAGTCATCGGTGCCCCAGAGGTCGGAGATCAGGCGCCAGCTGTTATCGCCCTGCTTGGTAGACCAGATGATCCGGCCGACGCCCTTGTCTTCCAGCAGGTACGACTCGCTGAGCAGCACGGCGGCATCCACCTTGCCGGCCGACACCGCTGCGGCGCCGACTTGCGGGTTGAGGTTGGCGACCTTGAAGTCATTGAGCTTGAGGTCCTTGCTCGCCAGGTAGTTGCTGAAAGCGAACTCCCACGGGCGTCCACGATGCAGCGCCAGGCGTTTGCCTTTGAGGTCGTCGATGCTCTGCGCCGTGGACGAGGCAGGCACCACCAGGTAGACGTTATTGCCGCTGCCGCCGGGGACGATCAGCTTGCCCGGTACACCACCGGCGCCGCCGATGACCGAGGGTAGGTCGCCACGCACGGCGAAGTCGATGCTGTTGTTGGTGAAGCCCTCGTTGATCTGCGGACCGGCGCCGGCGTGGGGCAGGGCGATCCAGTCGAGCTTCACGCCTTTGGCCGCCAGTTCCTTCTCCAGCCAGCCGTCTTCGATCACCCGTCCCGGGATGCCGCCGAATACCGGCTTACCGCCCTGTGTGTAGGCGACGATGGCGATCTTCACGGAGGCCGGCACCTCGGCCGCGAGGGCCTGGCCGACGGCGAACACTGCGGCGAGCGCTGCCAATCCGGCGCGCCATGGATTCTTCATGGGAGTTCTCCTTTCCAGTTCCTGCCAGTTGGTCCGGCATTTGCGGAGGAAGGGAGCGAAATGCATGCCAGCAACCGCGCGGCTACCTCGAAGCCCAGAGGCGGCGTGGCTTGGAGGCCTGAAAGGATTCGCCTCGCGGGTGTTTCGCGGGTGCTGGGATTTCAGCAGGGGTGCTGGAGGATTGCTGCCGATTCAGCAATCGGCGCAGGGAAATGTACATATATTTCTTTTGGGAATTAACAAATATTTATTAATTCCTTAATTATCTAAAAGGCTTGATGCAAGATGCCCGGGCGCATCAGAAAGCAAGGAATTCGAGATGTCACTGCTCACTCACCCCAATGCCCGTGAACTGACCAAGTCGGTCCGCGCGACCGTGCTGGTCTTCAAGGACCCGCGCTCGCAGGAATTGCTCAGCCGGATCGAGCGGGTGGCGCCCAGCGAGGCCAATGCGCTGATCATCGGCGAGACCGGAACCGGCAAGGAACTGGTCGCCCGCCATATCCACCACCTCAGCCGACGTAGCAAGGAGCCCTTTGTTGCCGTCAACTGCGGCGCCTTCCCCGAAACCCTGGTGGAGAGCGAGCTGTTCGGGCACGAGAAGGGCGCCTTCACCGGCGCCACGGCGAACAAGGCGGGCTGGTTCGAAGCGGCCAATGGCGGAACGCTGTTCCTCGACGAGATCGGCGACCTGCCGCTGGCCATGCAGGTGAAGTTGCTGCGGGTGCTGCAGGAGCGCGAGGTGGTACGTCTGGGGTCACGCACGCCGGTGCCCATCAATGTTCGGGTCATCGCGGCGACCAACGTCAACCTGGCCGACGCCGTGGTGGCCGGGCATTTTCGCGAAGACCTGTTCTATCGCCTGCACGTGGCGACACTGCGCTTGCCGCCACTGCGGGAACGTCCGGGCGATATCCTGCCGCTGGCCGAATTCTTCATCCAGGAACACTGCCAGCGCCTGGGCTACAACCGCGCCGCGCTCAGCCTCGACGCCGAGCGCGTGCTGCTCGGGCACAGCTGGCCGGGCAACATCCGCGAACTGGAGAACGCCATCCATCACGCGCTGCTGGTGTGCCGCAACGAGGTGGTCCAGCCCAATGATCTGCACCTTGTCGACATGCGCACCCAGGCGATCCGTCACGAAGAACGGCTCCCCAGCCTGCCGGCCGCACACAACCCGGCTAACCTGGATGCGGTGCTCAATCAGTTGTTCGAGAAAAACCTGCCAAATCTCTACGAGCACATCGAGGAGACCATCTTCCGTTCGGCCTATCGCTTCTGCCATGGCAACCAGCTGCAGACCGGCAGGCTGCTCGGCATCAGCCGCAATATAGTGAGGGCGCGGCTGGAGAAGATTGGGGAGTTGGGGTGAGCGCCTGCAGTAGGCTCGAAAGGCGAACCTGCGGTCCGCATAGCGATTGAAATCGCCCCCACGGAGTGCAGCGAACCCCATCGTCTTCGGGCATCCGGCGAGTTCGCAATGGTGGAAGTAAAAAGCGACTTCCACCCTACGCGGTCTGGAATGCCGGCTCTTCCTGTGGGGGCGAATTCATTCGCGAAGGAGGCCGCATGCCTCCCGTAGGTTGGGCAGAGCGCAGCGAAGCCCAACGCAGCGGGGTTCCGTTCCGAGGCGATGGGTTTCGTTCCTCTACCCATCCTACGATCTGAAATCGCCTCCACAGGGTTTGTGCCGTGCCTCCTGTAGGTTGGCGCTGAGCGCAGCGAAGCCCAACGTAGCGGGGGCGACTTCGCGCGTTGGGCTTCGTAGCCTCAGCCGCAACCTACGGAAATCGCGAATAAATTCGCTCCCACAAGGGCCGGCGCCTCAGAGCGGCCCGATCTCCACCTTGCCGTCGTGGCGCTCGTTCATCCAGCGCAATATCTGTTCGCCAAACTCGGGAGGGGCCTTGCGGGCGACGCGGCGCACGAGGTCGAGAATGGTCTGCTGGGCGAGGGCTTCTTCCATGCGTTGCTGCGCCTGCTGCATCACGGCGTGGATGGAGCAGGGGTCGGCGACGGCCCAGTTCGGCGCCGGGCATTCACTTCCAAAGATCGCGCAGCGCTCGCGCACACCACGGCATTCGAATATCTGCTTGTCGCCATCGATGGCGCGAACGATATCCAGCACGCTGATCTGGTCCGCCGGCCGTGCCAGGCGGAAGCCGCCGCGCACGCCTTCCGTCGCTGCTACCAGGCCCGCCCGCGCCAGGCGGGTGAAGACCTTGGCCAGCAGTTCCGGCGGCACGCCTTGCAATTCGGCCAGGGTGCGCACGCTGGCTTCGCGGCCGTCGCCTTTCTCGTCTGCCAGGTAGAGGAGGCAATGGATGCCGTACTCCACGCCCGCACTGTACAAAGCCATGGTTAACTCCGACTTATATTGTCGCCATTATGGCGGCCATCTCAATTACGTTTCCTGTGTTTCCAGCTCCGCAAGGGAAGCCTTCCTTCACTTCAGACACCTCAATGCTAAAGGATTGAAGCGTTAACGCCCATAATTGTCGCGGTCTGGAGGGAATGATGGCGACGAGCGGCATGACCCGGCAAGAAAAAATGCTTGCTGAAAATAACTCCGACAAATACAGTCGCAGTTAGCCGGTGTGGTTAGGGGCGATGACCTCACAGCCCGGCATTTAGATGTCGGGCACACCCGCCCGGAACAACCTGACTTTTCGCCTTGTGGAGAGAACCCATGAAACAACGCATCCTGATCGTCGGCGCCGGCTTCGGTGGCATGTGGAGCGCCCTGAGTGCAACTCGCCTGCTGGACCAGCATGGCCGCAATGACGTCGAAGTGGTGGTGCTCGCACCCCAGGCCGAGCTGCGCGTACGTCCGCGCTTCTACGAGCCCGAAGTGCACAAGATGGTGGCGCCGCTGGGCGATCTGTTCGACGCGGTGGGCGTTACCTTCGTCAAGGGCTTCGCGGAGCGCATCGATGTCGAGGGCAAACGCGTGGGCTATCGCGGTGTCGATGGCCAGTTCGCCGACCTGAGCTACGATCGCCTGGTTCTGGCCACTGGTAGCCAGGTGGTACGCCCGGCGATGGCCGGTGTCGAACATGCCTTCGATGTGGACCAGCTGGAGGAGGCTGTGCGCCTGGATCGTCATATCCAGTCCCTGGCCGAGCGTCCCGCTTCCAACCGCCGCAACACCGTGGTCGTCGCCGGTGGCGGCTTTACCGGGATTGAAACCGCCGCTGAAATGCCCGCCCGCCTGCGTGCAGTACTGGGTCAGGATGCCGATGTACGGGTGATCGTCGTCGACCGTGGCACTGAGATCGGTGCCGCCCTGGGCGAAGGTCCGCGTGGGGCCATCGTCGAGGCGTCCACTGAGCTGGGTATCGAGTGGCGCTTGAACAGCGGCGTGGCGTCGGTGGATGCCGCTGGCGTGACCCTGTTCAGTGGTGAGCGAATCGAGGCGGATACCGTCATCTGGACCGTTGGCGTACGCGCCAGCTCGCTGACCGAGCAGGTTCCGGCCGAGCGCGATGGCCAGGGTCGCCTGCATGTCGACGCCAACCTGCAGGTACACGGACATGACGGTGTGTTCGCCACCGGCGACGTCGCCCGCGCGGCATGCGATGACCAGGGCAACCATGCGCTGATGTCCTGCCAGCATGCGATCGCCCTGGGGCGGTCCGCCGGCAACAACGTGGCGGCCAGTCTGCTGGGCGTGGCGTCGATCCCCTACAGCCAGCCCAAGTACGTCACCTGCCTGGACCTCGGTGCCTGGGGTGCGGTGTTCACCGAAGGCTGGGATCGTCAGATCAAGTTCGAGCGTCAGGAAGGCAAGTCCATCAAGCAGCAGATCAACTCCGTGTGGATCTACCCGCCGGCGGCTGATCGTGCCGCAGCACTGGCTGCCGCCGACCCGATGATTCCGGTCGTTGCCTGATACCCCAGTCGTTAGCCCATCGCCTGGGTCGCCCGTCCTGTGACGGCGACCCCAGGCCTCGATTTACATGCCCGGAGCCTGCCATGAGCCTGACGGTCATGATTTCCACCCGCCCCCTGGCTGCCGCAGCCATCGAACAGATCATCAGCCAGTGCCTGCCCGGCGTCGCCTGGACCCTCCAGTCGATATCGGCCGAAGGCAGTTCCTGGCGCCTGCACCTCGCCATCGATCCGTGCTCCGAACCGGTGTCCGGCATGTTCTCGTCGATTCTCGCCAACGAGTGGCTGACCGGCATCGAATTCCTGTCACCTACATCTACTGTTTGTGCGCCGGCGAAGACGCCTGCTCTCCAGTAACGCTCTCGTGGGTGGTCGAGCGTCACTATTCCATGCTTTTGGATGGTGCCGACCGGTGCTTGTTGGAACGATAGTCCGGCTCTAGCCTCAAGCATGGCATTGCCACGCGTGGTCCCGACAACAAGCACAAGGAACCGCCATGACCGCCCAATCGAACCCCTCGCAGGAACTGCTCGATGTGCTGATCGTCGGTGCCGGCCTGTCCGGTATCGGCGCCGCCTGTTACCTGAAGCGGGATCAACCCAGCAAACGCTTCCAGATACTCGAAGCACGCAACGACCTGGGTGGGACCTGGGACCTGTTCCGCTACCCCGGCATCCGTTCCGACTCCGACCTCTACACCTTCGGCTTCGAGTTCAAGCCCTGGAAGGACGAGAAGGCGATCGCCGACGCCAGCGCGATCATGAGCTACCTGCGCGAAACCGTGGCCGAGCACCGCCTCGAGCAGAACATCCGCTATGGCCAGAAGGTGGTAGCGGCGGACTGGCGCAGCGAACGCGCCTGCTGGGAAGTACTGGTGGAGGATGTCGCTTCAGGGCAGCGCAGCATCGTGCGCAGCCGCTGGCTGTTCTCCGCTGGCGGCTACTACCGCTACGACCAGGGCTTCGCCCCGGCTTTCGAGGGTGTCGAGCGATTCCGTGGGCAACTGATCCATCCGCAGCACTGGCCGGAAAACCTGGATTACAGCGGCAAGCGCGTTGTGGTGATCGGCAGCGGCGCCACTGCCGTGACCCTGGTGCCGGCCATGGCCGACAAGGCTGAGCACGTGACCATGCTGCAACGCACGCCCAGCTATGTGATCCCGCTGCCGGCCAAGGACCCTATCGCGTTGCTGCTGCGCAAGTTGCTCCCGGAGCAGACGGCCTATTCCATCGTGCGCTACAAGAACGCCAAGGTGGCGTTGGCCATGTGGCGCTTCTGCCAGCGCTTTCCCAATGCCGCGCGGCGCATCATCCGTTTCGTCAATCGACGTGCGCTGCCCAAGGGCTATCCGGTGGACGTGCACTTCAACCCGCCCTACAACCCTTGGGACCAGCGCCTGTGCGTGGTGCCTGATAGCGACCTGTTCAAGGCACTGGGCAGCGGCAAGGCATCCATCGTTACCGATCACGTCGAGACTTTCACCGAACAGGGCGTGCGGCTGAAGTCCGGCACCGTGCTGGAGGCGGATATCGTCATCACCGCCACGGGCCTCAACGTGCAGGTATTCGGTGGCGTGCAATTGTCCCGCGACGGCCAGCCCATCGCCTGGAGCGAGACGGTCGCCTACAAGGGCATGATGCTCTCCGGCATCCCCAACTTCGCTTTCGCGGTGGGTTATACCAACGCTTCCTGGACACTCAAGGTGAGCCTGCTCTGCGAGCACTTCTGCCGGCTGCTGGGCTACATGGATGAGCGCGGCATGGAGGTGTGCGAGGCCAAGGCACCGGCTGGCATGCCGACCCGGCCGCTGCTGGATTTCGGTGCCGGTTACGTGCAGCGCGTGCTGGCCAACCTGCCACGCCAGGGACCGGGCATGCCCTGGGTGATGTCCATGGACTACTTCAGCGACGTGAAGTTGCTGCGCAAGGGCCCGGTCGCCGACGCCTGCCTGCAATTTTCCGCCGCGCCGGTCGTTCATTCGGCTGCGTCACGGGAAGCGGTGGTGCACAACGGTTTGTAGATCGTGAAACTTCGGAGCGGGCCTTTCGCGAGCAAGCTCGCTCCTACACAAGGCATTGGATTTCGCTTGCGCCGTTGGTGGGGTGCCACGGCGCACTTGTAGGAGCGAGCTTGCTCGCGAACCTTGGGTGCCGGCCTTTCGCGAGCAAGCTCGCTCCTACACAAGGCATTGGATTTCGCTTGCGCCGTTGGTGGGGTACCACGGCTCCCTTGTAGGAGCGAGCTTGCTCGCGAACCTTGGGTGTCGGCCTTTCGCGAGCAAGCTCGCTCCTACACAAGGCATTGGATTTCGCTTGCGCCGTTGGTGTGGTGCCACGGCTCCCTTGTAGGAGCGAGCTTGCTCGCGAACCTTGGGTGTCGGCCTTTCGCGAGCAAGCTCGCTCCTACACAAAACGTTGGATTTCGCTTGCGCCTTTGGTGGGGTGCCATGGCTCCTACGTAAAGCGTTAGAAGCCGCTTTCCCGGAGCAATACCGCCGCCACATGGGTGAGGCCTTCGGCCAGTAGGCTGCGGCGGTTGCCGTCGATCTGCAGGTGGCCACGGGTTTCGCGCAGGGTGTGCGGGGCGGTTTCCAGTTGCACAAGCACGTGGAACAGCGGCGGCGTTGGCACCAGTTCCTTGCCCTGGCTGGCCACGGTCAAGGGGCCGCCATAGCGGGAGGCGAGCATCGCGTGTTCCAGCTTGCTGACGCGGGTGCTGCCGATGGCCACCACCTTGCCGGCGATGGGCGTCGGTTGGCCTTCGGGGTAGAAACGCACCTCACTGCCTTGCACCAGGCGCTGCACGTCGTCCTGGTCGACGTAGGCATCCACCTGCCAGCGGCTCGGGTCCACCAGCATGCCGATGGGCTCGCGGCTGTGTACCCATTGCCCGGCACGCCAGTCAGGGTCGAGGTCCAGCCAACGCCCGGCGAAGGGTGCCTGGAGCTTGAGCCGGGCGATTTCTGAACGCGCGGCGCGGGCCTCCTCGAACTGCACACGCAGGCGCTGGCGCGTGGCCAGGGCCTGGTCAGAACCGCTGGGGTCGGCGATCAGGCCACCAAGGCGAGCTTCGTAACTCTTCACGCTGGCCTCGCTGCTGGTCAGGCGCGAAGCGATGTCCGGCTCTTCCAGGGTGACCAGGGTCGCGCCGGCCTCGACGTTCCCCGCTGCATGGATGGCCTGCAAGCGTGCGGGGTAGGGCGCGAAGACCCGCAACTGCTGTTCGGCACGGGCCACGCCAAGGGCGTGGATCTGGCTGCGCCAGGGCACTGCCAGGAGCAGTAGGAGCACGGCCAGCGCGCCCCACCAGAAGTACCGGCGACTGTTGCGGATGGCGGCTCGATGGGCCCACCAGTGTTTCAATTCACGTGCGATCGGCATGACGATAAACCAGGCGATTTCCACGGCGAACAGCAGGATCCCGAGAAGCTTGAAGAACAGCAGGTAAACCGCGACGGCTATGCCGAGGAACAGCACCAGGCGATAGACCCAGGTGACCATGGCGAAGGCCACCAGGGCGCGGCGCTTGCCGGGGTTGAAGGCTTCCGGCCACTCCTCGTCCAGCCCCAACAGCACGCGCCGCAGGGTGGTCCGCGCCAGCGCCGAGGAACGTTCGTGGAGGTTGGGGAAGTCCAGTAGGTCGGAGAGGATGAAGTAGCCATCGAAGCGCATGAACGGGCTGGCGTTCAGCGCCAGAGAAAGCACCCAGCTGGTAGTGGCGAGGTAGAGCAGGGCGTTGCGCAATGGGCCGGGATCGGACAGGGCCCAGCCGAGGGTCGCCAGGCCGGCAAGGGCCAGTTCGGTGAGGATGCCCGCCGAGGCGATGGCCAGGCGCTGCCGGGAACTGCGCAGCTTCCAGCTCTCGCCGGTGTCGGTGTAGAGCATTGGCCAGAGCACCACGAAGGCGATGCCCATGTGCCCGACGCGAAGCCCCAGGCGCGTCGCCACCAGGGCGTGGCCGAGTTCATGGAGGGTCTTGGCCAGGGCCAGTGCCAGGGCGAAGCTGACCAGCCCGGAGGCGGAGAAGGATTCGACCACCGCCGTGGTGAAGGCGTCCCACTGCTGCAGGACCAGCAGCACGCCGATCACGCCCAGGGTCACCACCAGCCCCCCGGTCAGCGGGCGGAACAGCCAATCCAGATGGCTCGCCAGGCGTTCCAGGTGCCGTTGCGGGCGCAGCAGCGGGATGCGGAAGAACAGATAGTGGTGCAGCCACCATTTCCAGTTGAGCCAGGCATTGCCTTCACTGCGCGAAGCCATGCGGGCCGCGGCATCGGGCGTCGGGCGCAACAGCTGGTGTTGGGCGAGGAACTCACGGAATTCCAGCACCTGCTCCACGTCCGGGCGCAGCGGCGTCTGCTCCTGGATGGCGCTGCAGATCTGCTGCGGGGTGTGCTCCCAGCGCAGCAGGCACTCGAACTCCAGCCAGCCAATGCGATAGAAGCGATTGACCACCGTGTCCTGGATCACCCAGGCGGGCTCGCCATCGTTGCCGGGCGCCGTCTCCAGCAGCCGTAGATCCTCGCGTAACGGCGGCAGCGGCATCTGCGCCGCGTCGACGATCACAGCCCGGTCCAGGCACGCAGCGCGGCAAAGGGCCGGCGCAGCAGGTAGTAACCCAGCACTACCCTTTCGCCGTAGAGCTTGGCGGTGCCGTGCAGACCGAGGCGGGCATGCTCCGGCTGGCCTTCGACACTGGCCAGCAGCCGGTAGGCGACTACGCCTTCCTCATTGGCGCGGGCCTGGTAGCTGGTTTCCAGCACCTCGCCCTTGAGCGGCGAGAGCGGATAGGCGGTGAGGAAGAGCGTGACCTCCGCGCCAGGCTCCAGGGCGATGGCATCGGCTACCGGCAGCTGGATCAACATCGCCGGTTGCGTGGGATCGGCCACCTGGAGAATGCGCTCGCCGGTCGCCACCGGTTTTCCCAGCCAGTCGTTGGGGTCGCTGAACACCGCCACGCCGGCGCGCGGCGAGCGCACACGGGTACGTTGCAACTGCGCCTGGACCGCCGCCAGTTCGGCGCGGCGCTGCTGGGCGCGTCCGTTGAGCAGGGTCAACTCGCTCTTGCTCTGGGGGTTGTCGAAGGCGCGCTGGCTGGCCGCCATCAATTCCGCATCGGCCACCGCGACTTCCTTGCCGAGCACTTCGGCGCGGCTCTTCAGGGTGGTTTCGTCGAGGGTGAAGAGCAGGGTGCCGGCTTCCACCGACTGGTTAGGCCGGACTTGCATGCGCTCGATCACCCCATCGATGGGGGAGCTGATGACCTCCGCCTGGCGCGAGACGATCTCGGCGGGTGCCAGTGCCGTTTGCCGCACCGGTACCAGCATCAGCGCAGCGGCCACCGCCAGCGCGGCCAGGAGTTGGCGCTTGCTCGGGCGCCAGCCGAACAGGCGGCGCCGAGTCGTAAAGGCGGCCCAGCAATGGGCCCAGGTCTGCCAGAGGCCATCGGCCAGCGGCGCCAGGGAGTCGGCCGGCGGGGCATCCAGCAGGAACAGTACTAACCCCAGACGCGTTCCTTCCCTGTCGTGCAGGGGAATGCACCAGAGTCCGGCTGGCCACCACTCGGCCCAGCCTTCGGCGATGTCTTCGGGCGGTTCCACGGCGTCGCGGGCCAGCCAGCGTGGCTGGGCGTCGGGCAGTTGGGTGCTGAGCCAACGGCTGGCGCGACGAAGCCAGACCAGGTAGGGCGAGTCTTCGCTTGGGCGGGCGAGGCCGGAAACGCAGAGCAGTTCCAGGTCCGCGCCACGCTGGGCGAGCACTAGCGCCTGGTGGTAGCGCAGCAACGCATAGGGATCGTTGGCAATGGAGAAGGCCAGGGCGTTGAGCGAGTCGGCGGCGAGGGCGCGATCGCGCAGCGCGGCCAGCGCCAGCAGCAACTGCGGGTGTGGCAGGCGGTCATTCATGGGCTTGCGGGAAGCGTGCGGTGCCGCTCATGCCGGCGATCAGTTCCGGGTGCTCGGCGTCGAGCCGCGCTTCCAGTTCCACGGTCTGGGCCACAGCGTCGACTCGTGAGTTGATGGCGCTGATGTGGGCGCCATAGGACTTCCCGGTTTCCAGGATGCTGACCTCCAGCGCCAGGCCGGGCTTGAGCTGCGGCAACAGGCTCGACGGCACGTTCAGGCGCACCTTGAGGGCACCGTCGCTGACCAGGTCGAACAACGGCGTACCGGCCGCCACGGTCTGGTAAGGCTTCACGTGCACCTTGGCGACCCGGCCGGAGAAGGGCGCCTGTACCCGGCAGTAGCCGCTCTGGGCCTGGGCCAGGGAGCGGGCGCCTTCAGCCTTCTGGACCTCGGTGTTGGCCATGGCCACTTCCAGGTCGCCTACCGCATCCAGCTTGCGCAGGTTGCGTTTGGCATCGAGGTTCTGCCGGGCCATGGTCAGCTCGGCAGCGGCGACCTTGGCACGGGCCTGGGCCTCTTCGCAGTTGAGCTGGGCCAACAGGGCGTCTTTCGCCACCTGCTGGCCGAGGGACGCCTTGAGTTCGCCGAGGGTGCCGTTCATCTGGCTGGAAAGCGTGGTTTCCAGGTCAGCGCTGAGCAGCACGCGGATGGCGCCGGGGTCCTCGCTGGGGGCGGCCGGGGGCAGGTCATCGGCAAGGGCGATGGGTAACGGTAGAGACAGGACAAGGGACGCAAACAGGGCGAGCAGACTGCGCTCAGCGATCGACGACATGCGGTGTTCCTTATTTGCTGACCAGAAGTTTGCTGTGTTCCTGTTCACCCAGGGTGCGCTGGATTTCTCGGGCCAGCGTCTGGATGTCGTGCTTCTCGATCTGCTCCGGGAGGATGTCCAGGCCAACGGAGTTGTACAGCCGGCCCCAGGCCGCCTGGGCGTCCGAGTAGGCGGCTTCACGCTGGTAGCGCGAAAGCAGGTAGCGGCCTTCGGCGCGGATCAGCTCCAGCTCCGAGCCGAAGGAGGTGGTGCGCGCCGCCTGGGCGTAGTCCAGCAGACTCTGGTCCACCCGCAGGCTCTGGTCGGCGAATTCCACTTCCTGGCGCGCCAGCTGGTAGCGCAGGGTGCCCACCCGGACCTGGGTGAGGATGGCCATGGACAGTGCCACACGGCGCATGTCGTCGGTCTTTTCCTGGGATTCGGCGGCGGCGTTCAACGACGGCAGCTGCAGCAGGCGCAGCAGGTTCATGGACACCTGCAGGCCGGTCTCCGTCCAGTCGCTGTTGTAGAGGAATTTGTTGGAGTCGTACTTGTAGCCGAAATCCAGGCTGACGTTGGGCCAGAGCTGGGCCTTGGCGATCTTCAGGTCATTCTCGTTGACCCGCTTGCGGTACCACTCTTCCATGATCTCCGGGCGGTTTTCCAGGGAGATCTGTTCTAGCCGGTCGATGTCCTGGTTCAGTTCCGGCAGCGGTTGCTCGGTCTGGTCGGCGAGGATCAGCTTCGACCCCGGCGGCAGCGACATCAGCGCGGACAGTTCGGCCTGGGCGAACTCCAGGTCCTGGCGGCGCACGGTGAGCAGGTAGATCGAGTCGAGCAGGGCGCGCTGGTAGGACAGCACTTCCTGGCGTGGCAGGAGGCCCTTGGTTTCGGCTTCGCGGGCGGAAAGCAGTGCCTGGTGGGTACGCACCAGCAGGCGGTCGACCTGGGGCATCAGGCGCTGGGCGCCGACTGCGCGCCAGTAGGCGTTGCGCACATCCTGCAGGACGTTCTGCGCCACCTTGCGGCGACGCTCCTCGGCCATGAGGATCTGGTCGCTCTTCTGCTGGGTACGGTAGTAGGCGACGCCGAAGTCCAGCAGGCTCCAGGAGAGGCCCAAACCGTAGAGTTCGCGGTAGCGCTCTTCGGAGGTGGATGCCCGCAAGCTTTCCTCGCGGTCCTCGATGCCAATGGAGGTGCCGCCGGAGTCGTTGTTTCGCCCGGCATAGCCAGCCGAGGCGACCACGCGCGGGAGCATTTCATGGCTGGAGACGTCGCGCAGGTCACTGGCCAACGCGCTTTCCATGAGCTTCAGGCGGTAGTCCAGGTTGTACTTCAAGGCCCGGGCCGCAGCCTCGTAGAAGGTGATCGGGGCGGTCACCGGCTCTTGATTCGAGTACATCTGCGCCTGGTCGCGGATGATGCGCTGCCGGCTTTCCTCGTCGGTGTACTCGTGGGGCTTCATGGCCGAGCAGGCGCCCAGCAGCAGGGTGGAGGCGATGGCGGCGCTGAGCAGCGTGTAGGGCGTTCTTGGCATGGTCGATCCTTGGTCCTTGCTTATTCGGTTGGCCCATTGCCCAGCGCACGCAGGCGCTCGGCGGCCTCGCGCAGCTGGGCACGGAAGCCGGGGGCGGTGCGGGCGTCGGAGGGCGGCGGCAACTGGGCATCGCCCTTCGTCAGGTTGTCCGTGGTAGGGGCGAACACCGACGGGTCGGGCAGCAGGCCATCGGCGCTCAGACTGGTCCGGCCGTGACGGCCGAGAATCCAGGCCAGGTCGAGGTCGCTGTTGGCGCTGCTGTCGTGTACCGCGCGGGAGACGAACTGCCCCTTGATCTGGCCGAAGTGGGCGTTCAGGGTTTCGCTCTCGATTTCCGGCTCCAGACCCAGGCGCAGATCGCTGCCGTCGGCATCCCAGCCGGACAGCATCAGCTGGCGATCATTGCGTTCCACCACCGGGCCGACGAAGACCACCGGGTCCAGGCCGGGCAGCGGCGGGCGGCGGAACGGGTCGAGATCGTCACGGTCCTCGTGCGGGCCGATGGGTTCCCGTGGAGCGGGGATGAAGGGCGCGGCGATATCCAGGTCGATCGTCAGCTGCGCCAGGTCGGTCGCGCCGGCGCGGTCGCCCACCGTGTAGGTGAAGACATCCTGCAGCACGCGACCGAGGCCAGCGGCCCTGAGCACTTCGGGGTTGGTCAGGTCGATGCTGTAGGTGTAACTGCCGTCGGCATTGATCACCAGGGTGCCGTAGCGTCCGGCGATGGGCTGGCCGACCAGACCCGCCGTGCCGGTGCCGTTCTCCGCACCGCTGCGGATGCCCACTACCTGCAGTTGCTCACCGCCGTCCACGTCCGAGTCGTTCGGCAGCACATTGCCGGTGGCCTGGGGCGCCGGGGTCTGGTCGCTGGCGAGGTTGCCGTCGTCCTGGGCGACCGGATTGTCGTTGGCGCCCTGGATCAGCAGGTTCAGCCGCGCTTCGGACTGAGCGCCGGTCGTGTCGCGCATGACGTAGGTGAAGGTTTCGCGCAGGGTTTCGCCGGCGGTGCGCAGTGCCTGTACCAACGGGTTGGCGTTATCCAGCACATAGATATAGCTGCCATCGGCATTCAGGGTCAGCGTGCCGTAGCGGCCCACCAGGGCCTGCCCGACCAGCGCGCTGTTGCCCAGTTCGCTGGTGGCCGAGAGGACCTGCCGGGTTTCGCCGTTGGCGACGCTGTCCACGTCCTGGTCGTTGGTCAGGACGTTGCCGGTGGGGTCGCTGCCCGGGATGGCGTTAGCCACGCCGCCGGCCTCGACCGCCGTGGCGTCGTCATCCTGGGCGACTGGCGTGTCGTTGCGACCGTCGATGGTGATGCGCAGTTCGGCGGTATCGGTCGCCAGATGCGTGTCGGCGAGCGTGTAGGTGAAAACATCCACCAGGGTCTGCCCGCTGATGCGCAGCGCCTGGACTGCGGCCAGGCTGTTGTCGACCACGTAGGTCCAGCTGCCGTCGGCGTTGATCGTCAGGTCGCCGTAGAGGCCGCGCAGTACGGTGCCAACGGTCCCGCTGGTGCCAGTGCCTGCTTCGCTACCGGTGCGAATGGCCGATACCGAGAGCTGCTGTCCTTCCAGATCCGTGTCATTGCCGAGCACGTTGCCGCTGGGGTTCAGCCCCGGAACATCGTTGTTCAGGCCACCTGCCTCGATGGCCGTTGCCTCGTCGTCGAAGCCATCCGGGGCGTCGTTGCGACCAATGACGATGATCGACAGTTGCGCCAGGTCGGTGAGTCCGCCGAGGTCGGTCACCTCATAGGTGAAGTGATCCACCAGGGTGTCCAGCAGGTCGAGGGCGAGCACGTCCGGGTTGGAAATATCGATGGTGTAGTGGTAGCTGCCATCGGCATTGATGATCAGGGTGCCGTATTGGCCGACCAGCACGTTGCCGACAGAACCGGCAGTGCCGCTGCCGTTCTCCGGCCCCGTGCGGATGCCGGTGACGGTGAGCTGGTCGCCCTGGTCGACATCGCTGTCGTTGGGCAGGACGTTACCGGTGGGGTTCAAGACCAGACCGTCACCATTGTCGGTGATGGCGATATTCAGGTCGTCCGCGGCGACCGGGGCGTCCCAGGCGCCCTGGATGGTGATGGTGATGCGGGCGATGCTCAGGGCGCTGGCAGTGTCGCGCATGCGGTAGGAGAAGACTTCCTGCAGCGTGTCGCCGGGCTTGAGGGCCTGGACTGCCGCAAGCGCGTTGTTCACCACGTAATGCGATTCGCCATTGGGCTGAACGATCAAGGTGCCGTAGAGGCCGTCGATGCTCTGGCTGCCGGTGACCAGGGTGAAGTTCGCGCCTCCCAGCTCGTCGCCGAGGCGGATACCGATGAGCGTCTTGGTATCGCCGGCGTCGACGTCGGTGTCATTGGCCATGACGTTGATGCGCGGGTCGATACCGATGGTGCCGTTGTTGGTGCCGCCGGCCTCCACGGCGACCAGGTCCACACGGATCGCGTGCGGGTTGTCGTTCCGGCCCTGGATGGTGATGGTGAGGGTGGCGGTGCTGAGGGCGCCAGCCAGGTCGCGAATGGTGTAGGTGAAGGTTTCGCTCAGGGTATCGCCAGCAATGCGCAGGGCTTCCACACGGGGATCGTCGTTATCGACGAGGTAGGTGTAGCTGCCGTCGGCATTCAAGGTCAGGGTGCCGTAATCGCCGAGCAATGCGCTGCCGACGGTGCCGATATCGGCGCCGTGGCGTACACCGACCACGGTGAGCGTCTCGCCATTGAGGTCGACGTCGGTGTCGTTGGCCAGGACATTGCCGGTCGGGTCGACCCCATCCAGATTGTTGTCAAGGCCACCGGCTTCGACGGCGATGGCGCTGTCATTGTTGGCGACCGGCGCATCGTTGGCACCTTCGATGGTGATGCTCAGCAGTGCGATGTCGGTGGCTCCGGCGGTGTCGACGACGCTGTAGTTGAAGGTCTCGAGCAGCGTATTGCCGGCCCGCAGGGCCTGTACCGCCGCCAGGCTGTTGTCCAGGCGGTAGCTGTAGCTGCCGTCGGCGTTCAGGGTCAGCCAGCCATATTGGCCACGCAGTTCGCTGCCGAGGGTGCCCGTTGTACCCGCACCTTCCACGGCACCGGTACGCACCGATCCCACCACCTTGGTTTCGCCGTAATCGATGGCATCGAGGGCGCCGCCATCGACATCGGTGTCGTTGTCCAGCACGTTGCCAATCGGGTCGACCCCGGCGCTGCCGTTGTTCACACCACCGGCTTCGACAGCCGTGGCGGTGTCATCGGTCGCCACCGGGTTGTCGTTGCGGCCGAGGATGAGGATCACCAGCTGCGCGGACTGGGGCGCTTCCACGCCATCGGAAATGGCATAGGTGAAGCGCTCGATGAGGAAGTCCGAGAGCAGGCGCAGGGCCTGCACTTCGGGGTTGTCGTTGTCCAGGACGTAGCTGTAGGTGCCGTCGGCATTCAGCGTCAGGGTGCCGTACTGGCCGTCGAAGGCCTGGCCGATGGTGCCCGTGGTGCCCAGTTCGTCATTGCTGACGGAGATCACGCTGATCGGATCGCCGTCCGGATCGACATCGAACAGCAGGGCGTCGCCCGTGGGGTCGAGGCCCGCTTGGCCGTTGGCGACGCCACCGCGTTCGACGGCGATGTTGAAGTGGTCCTGGGCAATGGGCGGGTCGTTGACCCCACGGACAGTGATCACCAGTTGCGCCAGGTCGGTGAAGCCGTTGGTATCGATGATCTGGTAGGTGAAGGTCTCGGTCAGGGTCTGGCCGGCCTGCAGGGCCTGCACCGTCGGGTTGGCGCTGTCCACGTCATAGGTGAAGGAACCGTCGGCGCCGATGCGCAGCAGGCCGAAGTTGCCCAGCAGCAGGGTGGCACCAGTGGTACTGGTAGACCCGGTAGCTACCCCGATCAGGACACCGCCCGCCGTTTCCAGGCCCGAGCGCACGCCATTGACCCTGAGCAGGGTATTGGGTCGGTCGGCCGCATCGACGTCGTTGTCCACGCCATTGCCGCCAGGCTGGGTGACCGGTCCGGGGCGGCTGGGGAAGCGGATGACGTTGCCGCTGGGATTGCTTTCACCGATGGCGGTGGGACCGGAGCCGGCCTGGGCGACGGCCCGGTCATCGCTGGCCAGGGGGTTGTCGTAGTTGCCGCGTATGGTGATGCGCAGCTCGGCCAGGTCGTTCAAGCCTGCCGTATCGGTGACCTGGTAGCTGAAGAACTCGGTCAGCGTGTCGTTCGGCCCCAGCCGCTGCACGGCGGTGGCGTTTTCGTTGAGCACATAGGTATAGGTGCCATCGGAGGCGATGTTCAGCGTGCCGTAGGTGCCGATGACGTTCACGCTGCCGCCGGCAGGAACGATGAACAGCAGGCCTGGTGCGAGCTCACGCAGGGCGCGCGCGCCGCTGACCCTCTTGGTTTCGCCGTAGTCGATCGGGTCCGCCGGGATCTCGCCGCCGTCTACATCCAGGTCGTTGTCCAGCACATTGCCGGTGGCGTTGGCACCGGGCACCGGGAAGCCGGTTGGCGGGGTGTCGCCGGGGTTACCGACGTCGGTGTTGTTGACGCCGCCTTTCTCGATGGCGGTGCCCTCGTCATTGACGCCCACCGGGGTGTCGTTGGCACCCTGAATGACCACCGAGAGCGTGGCCGAGGACTGCAGCGGCGGCCCGCCCAGGCCGATGTCCGAGATTACGTAGCTGAAGGTCTCGTTCAACTGGTCGCCCGCCTGGCGCAGCGCCTGTACCTCGGGATTGGCGTTGTCGACGATGTACTGGTAGGCACCATTGGACTGGACCACCAGTTTGCCGTAGCGGCCCAGGACTTCCACCGAGCCGAGCAGGGGAACCGAGACCGGTACGCCGAGTGGCGAGGTGACCGAAACGACGCGGATCTGGTCGCCATTGGTGGCGATATCGACATCGGTATCGTTTTCCAGCAGGTTGTCACGCGGGTCGACACCCGGCAGGCGGTTGAACGTACCGCCGGCTTCCACCGCCGTGGCGTTGTCGTTAACCGCAATGGGGGCGTCGTTCACCGGGTCGAGGCGGATCACCAGGAAGTCGTCGTCGGTGCGTGCATCCGCCAGTTCGCCGGGAATGCCGTTGCCGTTGAAGTCGCCGTAGTTGCCCAGGTCGTTGCTCACGACCTGGAGGAAATCGACGCCGTTGAAGTTGAGGTTGCCCAGGTAGCTGAGGCCTGCGAGGGCGGCGTTGATGTCGGCGATCCGACCCACCAGCACCATGTTCGCGGTACCGGCGCCAGTAACCGTCACGCCGGTGGTCGGACCGGTGAGGGACAAGGTGCCGCGAAGTACGTTGAGGTTGACCTGGATGGCGCGGCTGGCGACGACCGGGTCACGCTCGGCATCGACGTCGCTGACACTGATGCCGGGAATCGCCAGGGGCGTGTCTTCGAGTCCCGGCTGGAAGCCGGGGAGGGTGTTCACCGGGGCATCGTTGAGTTCGACATAGCCGGAGTTGGCTTGTTGCGCCACGCCTTCGCCCAGGGTCACCTGAACCTGGCCGAGGGTACTGCCATCGGTATCGATGCGAATCCGCAATTCGCCGAACTGGGCAATGCTGTTCACCGTGGTCGGCGCGTCGATGCGGAACAGGCCGCTGGGTAGCACCCCGAAGGAGAAGCGGCCATTGGCGTTGGTGGTCGTGGTGAAGGTCTTGTCGTCGCCACTCCCGAACACACCGTCATTACCGGCCCAGATCAGGTTGATGGCCTGGTTGGCGATGGCCAGTTCGTAGGCGGGTGTGCCGGGAACCGGATCAGGGTCGGGCGTGGCGTCGTTCGGCGCGGTGGCGGCGGTGCCCGTGTCGTTCCACAGGGTGCCGCTGATGATCCCGAGCCCGGCACCTTCGCGCAGCACGTAGTTGTTCAGGGTGGCGCCGGGGCCATCGACGCCGGTGCGCTCGCCCGTGGCCGTGCTGTCGGGGCCCACTGCTGTGCCGCCCCAACTGGTGAAGGATTCCGGCAGGCTGCTCCAGCTCAGGGTGGCATCGGTGCTGGCGATGGTCGCGCTATTCGGTACCTGGACGCTGTACACCACGCTGACGCTGGTGCCCGGGTCGATCCGCGCGATATCCACGGTCACGCCGCCCGTGGCGCTGAAGCTGACGCCGGCCGGCAGGTTGCCCGGGCCGTAGGTGTTGGCGCCGATGGTGATGCTGAGCAGGGTGTAATTACTACCGGTGGGGAAGCCGTCGGTCAGGTGCACGTCATAGGCTGGCAGACCGCCGTTGGCGGTGAATCCGACCGTGACGGTGGCGGTCCCGAGGGTGCCACCGGGGTTCGCGTTGAAGTCGGTGACAGTCTTGTTCAGGCCGGCGAAGCCAGGCTCGACGATGCGCTCGAACAGGGTATCGCTGGTGGCGCGGAAGTTGCCGTTGACGCGGTCCTGGACGAAGACGCCGAGCTGGGTGGCGGACTGGTTGCCGAGGCTGTTGTCCACGCGGGCGTTGAACTCGAAGACCACGCCTTCGAGGTCGTCATCGTTGCCGTCGTTCCCGGTGCCGAAGGGGCCGTTGGTGAGGTTGCCGAGGTTGAGGGTTACCACCTGCCTGCCGTTGCCGTCGGTGGTGAGCACTACGTAAATGGGGTTGATCACACCGGTGGGGGCCGCGCCGGTCAGGTCCGGGGTGATGAACTGGGCTTCCGGGCTGTTCTCGTTGCCAATGATCTGCAGGGTGCCGCCAATGATCAGGTCGCCCAGGCTGGTGACCAGGCCGCCATCGGAAATGAAGCCGATGCGCATGGTGCTGAGGTCGTCCACCGTCAGCCCGTCGTCGAGGGTGATGATCAACTGGTAGTTGGGGTTGCTGCCCTCGGGTACCAGCACGGTCGCGCGATAGCGGATGATCTCGCCGATGCTCACGGTTTCGAGTGCCGCACCGGTTGGATTGGGCGCAGCGGTATCGCCAAGGCCGCCGACGCGGGAGAAGCGGATGCCTTGCGCCACCGGGATGATCAGGACGCTGGTGCGCTGGTAGTCGTTGAGCGCGCCGGTGTTGATCAGGCCATCCTGGCCGGTGCGCTCGCCGGCCGGGTCGGCAGCGCCATTGATGTTGGTGCCATTCAGGCTGGTCCAGCGCACGTCCGCCAGGTTGTCGAAGCGGGCCACGGACGCGCCCGTGGCGTTCACCACGCCAGTCACGCGGATGACGATGGTGCCGCCCTTGGCAATGTCGACGTTGCCGGTGTTGATCAGGAACCGACCGTTCGGGTCGAGGACGAAGCTGCCGCTGATATCGGTACTGACCCCGCCTACGGTGTAGGTCACGCTGACCAGGGCGAGCTGGTCCATCTCGGTGGGCAGCTGGCTGGAGAAGGCGATGTCGAAGGCATCGAAGTCACTGCCGCCGTTGCCGTTGGCGATGGTGATACTGAAGTCGACGCGGTCGCCTTCGTCGAAGCCCAGGCCCGGGTTGGTGATCAGCTGCTGGGTGAGCTGCAGGGTAGGTTCCTGGATGGTGATCGCCGGCTTGGTACCGGTGAGGTTCACGTCGCGGTTCAACGGGGCGGTGCCGTTGGGCGTGTCGCCATCGGGGTCGCTGTAACTCAGGCGGGCGTCGTTCTGCCGCACGCCACCGGCCTGGTTGCCGATCACGTTGCTGGCCACCAGGCGCACGCGGATCACGAAGCTGTTGTTGCCGACGTTGTTGTCGCCGGCTGCGCTGGACGCGGTGAAGGTGAAGCGCGCATCGGCGCCGTCGGCACCCAGGGTGCCGCTGGGGGCGGTGAGGCTGCCGATGGTGACGGCGCCGACGAAGTTGGCCGACAACGCGCCACCAGCGGTGGTGATCAGTTGATAGCCCAGGTTGCCATTGAAGGCGGTGTCCAGGCGCAGGCCGGGCGGGATCAGGTCGTCAATGCGCAGGTTCTGGGTCGAGCCTTCCGGCAGCGTGATGACGATGTCGTAAAGCATGCTTTCGCCGACCACCAGGTTCGCCCCGGTGGTGTGAGCGGCGCTGGAGTCGCCATTGTCCAGGCTGCCGCCGGCGAAGCCCTTGCTGATCACCGGTGCGGCGACCTGCTGATTGGCAAGGTCGGAAAGCGGAACGGGGACGAAGTTCTGCCCGCCCTCGGCGCTGGCGTAGTGGGTCAGCTCGGCGGTGGTCTGCAGGGTGGCGCTGGCGCCGATGGCCGCCGCTACCTGCACGTCGTAGGTGATCACCACCAGGTTGGCGCCGCTGTTGTCGGCAGCCGTACCCGGCCGGCCGGCCAGCAGGGCGCCGACGCCGGGACCATCGATGAAGGTGATGGTGTTGGTGGCGTTGTCCACGGTGAAGTGGGTGCCGGCCACCAGCTGCGTGCCGTCTCCGCGATAGATCAGCAGGTTGGCGCTGGACAGGTTGCCGCCGACGAAGGACAGGCCCGGCGGAAGGGTGATGCGAGTGCTGACGTCATAAGCGTTGCCGCCGCCACGGTTCTCGATGGCGGTGGCCAGACGCAGGCGGTCGCTGGCGTCGATGCCGGTGACGTTGCCGTTGACCGCGAGGATGTCGGTGATGCTGCCGCTGAAGGGGACGCCGGCGGTCCCCGGCGCATTCCAGGTGCCGGTGGTACCGGTCACCGTGCCATGGCTGGTGGAGACCACGCCGTGGCTCATGCTGAGCACGGGTTCTGCCACCGAGGCGATCAGTGTCACGTCGTCGGTGGTGAGCAGGACGCTCTTGTCCAGGGTACGGGTCTGGCTGGATTCGCCCAGTACGTTGAAGGCGCGCTGGTCAGCGAACGGCTGGTCGCTGACGGTGAGGGTGAAGTCGATGGCGATCCGGCTGCCATTGATGCCCGGGTTCACATAGTCGGCGAAGGTGAACACCAGTGAGTTGCCGGGGCCGATGGTGACCGACGTGGGGCTGTTGGGGTTGGTATTGCCGGTGGCCAGGCGCCAGATGGTGTTGGGGTCGATACCGGTCAGGTCGAACAGCGGCAGCGGCAGGTAGGCGGTGAGCTTGAAGTTCTCGTAGTCACCGGTGACCAGGTCGTAGCTGAGGCGGAAGGTGACCGAGTCGCCGGGGCGCAGCTCGGTGCCCGGCGCCGGGGCACCACCGCCGTTGAGATCGGCCAGGTCGATATTCACCTGGCTGGTGGGGATGGTGCTGACGGTGTTGGAGATGTCGCTCTCGTCGAAGCCGCTGAGGTTGTTCGGGTCGAACAGGACGGTGGCGGTCACGGTGGCGTTGTTGCCGAAGGAGTCGCCTTCGTTGATTTCGCTGTGGGGCGCGCCCGCCGGCGGGGTGTAACTCTGGGCAACCCGTGCCTGATAGGCGAGCACTGCGAGGGTGGCGCCTTGCAGCAGGTTATCGAACGCCAGGTCACCGTTGAGCCACTGGCGGAGACCGAACGCATTGGCCAGGGAGCCGCCGATATTGAAGATGATGGACGTACTGCCATCGGCGTTGACGATGGTTTGAGAAATGAGGGCGACGGTCTGGGTAATACCGTTCTGACTAATGGTCAGGGTGGCGGTACCGGGGATCAGGGTCTGCCCGTCGCCGAGGCGGTCGAAGACCGCAAATTGACCGACACCGAGAAAGGTCCTGCCGAAGGCGAAATAGTCGGAGAGGGCGATGTTCAATCGGTAGTCCAGGACATCCCCCGGGCTGAGGCCGGTGCTGCCGATATCGGTACGCACGCTGACCTGCTTCTGCAGGGTGATGGACTTGGCGACGAAGCTGACGTCGTCGCCGGTTCCGTCGAAGGCGATCTGGCCATTGGTGGCGTCGCGAGGGTCGAGAGGGACCCAGTTGCCGGCCGCAGTCGGTCCGTCGAAGGTGATGGTGACGTCATCACCGGTGGCGGCATTGAGCACGGGCACGCCATTGGCGTCGTCGTCCGGGACGAAGAACTGCACGCTGGTGGTGGTCGGCGCGTTCAAGGTCGGATAGCGGACGGTGAACTCGCTGATGTACAGGTCGTTGCTGAGGTCGCCGTCGCTGTTCTGCGCCAGGATGCGCTGGATGAACGTCGGATCGGTAACCGTGCTGCCGTTGTGGAAAGTGATCGAGGTAATGATGCCGCCACCACCGGGTGTAATGGCGGTCACGATGACGTTGTTCGGCACCGGCTGGGTCAGTACCACATCGGTCAGGGTCTGGGCGTCGGCCGGGGTGATGGTGACGTCCAGAGAACGACCATAGTTGGGGCCGGTCGCGGTTTCGCCTTCAGGGGTGGTGATGATCTGGTCGAAGGTGATCACCGTCGGGTGCACCACGTAGCTGTCGGCGTTGGCGGACGGCTCCAGGATGCTGGGGTCGGTCGCCGGGTTGTTCAGGGAGTCGTTGCCGTATTGGAAGCCGCTACGCGCACGGATGGTCAGGTCCGGCGTCGATCCGGAGAAGGAGAAATCGGTATCCGCCAGGTCGCTCAACGCAGCCGTCACTTGCACGGTGATGGGTGGCTGGCCCTGGGCGACGCTGGCAAACGGCAGTTCGACCACTACCATCTGGTCGCCGGCGCGCATGCCGAAATCGGCCGCATTGATGATCACCGGCTTGCCGTCGGTTCCCACTGCCAGCGGGTGGCTGGCTTGGCCGTTGGCGTCGAAGGTCAGGACATGGGTGGTGAGGTTCTGCCCGAGGTAGCTGGCCGTGACGAAGGTGATGCCGTCGTCGATCTCTGCGCCTGCACCGTCCTTGCCTGTCGCGGGGAAGAACAGGTCGAGGAAGGGCGCATAGCCGGTATCGGCGGTGATATTGGTGAAGGTAACGTCGAAGTTGAAGGTGTTTCCCAGCAGTACATCGGCGCCGCCGGAGAGGGTAGTGGTCGGCCCGGCCGCCAGCAGCCGGTCGTAGTCGGCGGTGGCTGCGGCAGCCAGGGCGATGGGCTTGTCGATTTCGCCGCTGGTGACTTCGAGGTCCCAGTCGCCGCCTGCGCGAGCGCTGCCGGTGTCATCACTGGAAGCGGCGACGTCGGCGCCGGTCCAGCGCGCCAGTTCGTTGACCAGGGTACGCCCGGCGCTGCCTTCGCCAACCTTGCAGCCGTAGAGCTGGATATCGGCGCCTTCGCTGAGCGACTGGCTCCACTGGCTGAGGGGCTGGGCGAACTGGCCGATGTTGTCGGCGCTCAGGGTAGTCTTGCCGAGGGTGAACTCGCCGGCGGCGCCATGGGAAAGGATCTGGATGGAATCCACCTGGCCGAGCTGGGCCAGTGCGGTGGAGATGGCGGCCAGACCATCCTGGTTGGCTTCCACGACCAGTACTTCGACATTGCCGGGCAGTTGCGCGGTCAGTTTCTCACGGCCGTCGATGCGGCTGTCCAACACCAATAGGTGACGGCTGGCGGAGGGCTGCTGGCCGGGCTCGCTGCGGGCGTCGGTGGGCGTGGCGTGATCAGTGGCGGCGGGTTTCCCGGCGTCACCCGTGTCCTGGTGCTGCTGGTCCGCGGCTGTAGCGGCGGCACCGTCGAACAGGATGCGTGGTTCCAGGGCCAGGGCACGGCGCTGGGGTCTGAATGCGGGCGGCACGGGGGTGCCGGGCTTGGTATCAATATCCATATGTTCACCAAGAGACCTGTCGCGCAAGGGCAGGCCTGTAACGTTTGAGATTCAGTACCGCGAAAACACCCCGTGCCCGTGATGGCGCAGGGTGCTGATGCAATCTCTACTGGATGCTGCGGCGCAAGAAATCCGGCTGTGCCCGGGTCATTTAATGGACCTGTCGAAGCGGAGGCGGGAATTTTCGTTTGCGGCCGAGTCCAGTCCTTAAATCCGGTTTGCTGAGCAGAAGTCCGTTTTCTGTCAGAAATTTCTCACGTGAGCCTACACAAAATTCGCCGAAACGCCAGTCCATCTGTCCGTCATGCAGCGAAGAAAATCCAGCTGGCGCGCCACTTTAGAGGCCAATCCGTGACGGGGTTGGCCATTGTCTGCGTCGGTCGCTTACGCGGATGAATCCCCAACTTACGATCCCGGCAGGGTCTTGTTCTTCGAACGTGGGAGCGCGCAGCACCCGGTTTCCCGAACTAGGCTGCAACTCGCCAGGCCTGTAATCGGGGGAGCCTGGCGGACAACGAGAACTGGCTGGAGTGCTACATGGACAAAAGGATCAGTTGGTGGGGAGCCACGATCTTCTGGATTCTCTCGATGGCGCTTTCCGTCATCGCACACGCTGCCGAGGAAGCGGCGACCACAGTCGCGGAACCCGCCGAACTGAAGATCGCCAACCGCAGCATCTTCGTGTTTCGCGCCACGCTCCTGGGTGAATCGCCCGCCGCCCGCGCCAGCCGTGCCGGTGCGGTCATCCGCGAGATGCTCGATGGCACAGAGGAAACCGACGTCAGGCTGGACACCATCCAGGAAAGCTACATGGTCCTGCTGGGCGACCGGCGCGCCTTCATCGTCTCGCCAAACGACCTGGATGCCGGTGAAACCTCGGTGCGCCAGGACGCCGAAGTGGCGGCGCAAAAGTTGCGCCAGGTGGTCGCGGAGTCCGCGGAGGCCCGCAGCCTGCGCTTCCTGCTGACGGCAGGCGGGTACTCGGCGGCGGCCACGCTGCTCTATATCGCGTTGCTGAGGTTGCTCGGCTGGACGCACCGCAGGGCCTTGTCCTGGCTACCCAAGCGCATGCGCCGGCACACGAGTGCACTGAGGATCGGTGAGACGCAGCTGGTGGATTCCAGCAACCTGTTTCCCGTGGTCCGGCGCCTGTTGGCACTGGTGTATTGGTCAGTGGTCCTGCTGCTCACCTATGAATGGCTGAGCTTCGTGCTGCAACGATTCCCCTATACCCGGCCCTGGGGCGAAAGCCTGAACCATTACCTGGTGGATCTGGTGCGCTACATGCTGGATGCCATCGTCAGCGCCATCCCGGGACTGGTCATCGCGCTGCTGATCTTCTTCATCGCACGGGGCATCAGCGCCTTCAGCAAGCGGCTGCTGGAGCGCCTTTCCCGACCCAGCACTATCAGCTGGCTCAACCACGAGACACTGCAACCCACTACGCGCCTGACTTCGCTGGCCATCTGGCTGTTCGCCCTGGCCATGGCCTATCCCTACCTGCCTGGGGCCGGGACCGAGGCATTCAAGGGGTTGTCGGTACTGATCGGCCTGATGATCTCCCTGGGCGCCTCCAGCGTAGTGGGGCAGGCGGCGGCGGGGCTGATCCTCACCTACACCCGCACCCTGCGCCCCGGCGAGTACGTGCGCATCGGCGACAACGAGGGCACCGTCACCGAACTGGGGATGTTCACCACCAGCATCCGCACCGGCCTCGGCGAGGTGCTGACCATTCCCAACTCGATGATCACCGGCTCGGTAACCCGCAACTACTCCCGCGTCGTGCAGGGCCAGGGCTACGTGGTGGATACCACCGTGACCATCGGCTACGACACAGCCTGGCGCCAGGTAGAGGCCATGCTGCTGGAAGCTGCGCGGCGCACGCCCGGCATCCTCCAGAAGCCGCTGCCGCAGGTGTTCCAGACGGCGTTGTCGGATTTTTACCCCGAGTACCGGCTGGTGGCCCAGGCCGTGCCCAGTGAGCCGCGTCCGCGCGCCGAGCTGCTGACCATGCTTCACGCCAATATCCAGGACGTGTTCAACGAGTACGGCGTGCAAATCATGTCGCCGCACTACCTGGGCGACCCCGCGCAGGAAAAATGGGTGCCGAAAGAGCGCTGGTACCCAGCTCCAGCCAAGGAAACGGATCAGGAAGGGAACGGGCGATGATCGATTTCGTCATCGCTGCGCTGCGTTCGAACCCGGAAATAGCTGTTTTCCTGGCGATTGCGCTGGGCGTGCTGGTCGGCCGAATAAAGCTGGGCAGCTTCCACCTGGGCTCGGTGGCCGGCGCCTTGCTGATGGGGCTGGTCATCGGCCAGATCGGCCTGGAGGTGCCCCACGAGCTGAAGTCGGTGTTCTTCGTGCTGTTCATCTATGCCGTGGGTTTCAAAAGCGGGCCGGAGTTCTTCGGCAGCCTCAACCGCGGCACCCTCAAACTGGTGCTGTTCTCGGTGGTGCTCTGCGCCACAGCCCTGGGCGCCATCCTGCTGATGAATTCGGTTTACCACTTCGACGCCGGGTTTACGGCTGGCCTCGGAGCCGGCGCGCTGACGGACACCGCCATCATGGGTACCGCCAGCAGCGCCATTGCCCAGCTGCCCCTGGACGACGCGGCCAAGGCCCAGCTCAACAGCCACATGGCCATCGCCTATGCCATCACCTACCTGTTCGGCACCATTGGGCTGATCGTCTTCGTCGGCAGCATCGCGCCCCGGCTGCTGGGCGTGGACATGCGCACTTCGGCGCGGGAACTGGAGCTGGAACTGGGCATCGCCAGCAACGAAGAAATCATCAGCATCCCTTACACGCGCATCGTGGTACGGGCGCACCGGGTTGCGCAAGGCGGCGTGGCGGGTAGCACCATCGCTGACATCGAGAAGTTGCACCCGACCATGAGCGTCGAGCGCGTGGTGCGCGGCGAGCAGGTCCTCGAACGCGATCCTGGCCTGGTGATCCAGCCTGGGGACATCGCCGGAATCTATGCGCTGCGGGAAGCGGTGGGCCGGCTCGCCGAATGGGTGGGGCCCGAAGTGGATCACGCCCAGGCGTTGTCCTTTCCGACTCGCTCGGCGGATATCGTGCTGACCTCCGGCGAGCTGGCCGGCAAGACCCTGCACGAAATCAAGACGCGCCTGCTGGGCGCGGAGCGAATGGGCTGCTTCATCAACACCATCACCCGTCAGGGGCTGGAACTGCCGCTGCTGCCCAACACCGTGCTGCGGCGAGGCGACGTCATTTCCCTCACCGGACGCACCACCAGTGTCGAGGCGCTGGCCGCGCAACTGGGGCGGATGCGCGAACGCAGCTACAAGTCGGATATCGCGGTACACAGCCTGGGCATGGTGGCGGGCGCCTTGCTGGGTATGCTTTCGACCCATGTCGGCATGATTCCCATCGAGTTGGGCGTCGGTGGCGGGGTGCTGCTGGTTGCACTCCTGATCGGCTGGTACAACTCCCGCCATCCCGAGATCGGCGCCTTGCCGCCGGCCGCGCAATGGGCCTTCTCCGAGTTCGGTCTGACCGCATTTGGCGCGGTGGTGGGGTTGCTGGCCGGACCGGCGGCGATAGCGGCGATGCAGGAGCAGGGACTCGCGCTGTTGATTTCGGGCGTTGTGGTGACGTTGTTGCCGCCGCTGGTGGCGCTTTACTTCGGACGCTACGTGCTGCGCCTGCATCCGATGATCCTCTTCGGCGCCCTGGCTGGCGCCCAGACCGAAGCGGCGTCGATGAACAAGATCATCGAACAGTCGGGCAGTAATACGCCGGTCATTGGTTTCACCGTCTGCTACGCCATCTCCAACGTGTTGCTGGCGGTGTGCGGGCCGATCATCGTGTTCGCGTCGAGCTAGGGGCGTATCGCGCCCGGTGTGGGAGATCCATTCATATTCGGTATCCCTGTGGGGGCGAATTCATTCGCCAAGGGCAACGCAGTTGCCCCAGGGTCGACCTTGCGAAACCCATGGATTCCGAACCGCATGGGTTTCGTGCCTCAACCCATCCTACGGGGTGCGAGACGGCGCTGTGGGTAGGGTGGATGACGCTTTTTTCATCCATCAACGCTCCGCGCTACGGTGTTGGGCCTCGTTCCTCGGACCAACCTACGGCAGGAGTGCGTCCTGCTTGGGCAGCGCAGTTGCCCAGTGTTGAGCTTGCGAAACCCATGGGTTCCGAACCGCATGGGTTTCGTACCTCAACCCATCCTACGGGGTGCGAGTCTGCCCTGTAGGGTGGATGGCGCTTTTTCCATCCACCAATCCTCCGCGCCACGGTGTTGGGTTTGCGGGGTGGCCCTGTGGGAGCGACTTCAGTCGCGAAGCGGACTCACGGCGAAACCTCGGTGCCGTTCTCCAGCAAGACCGGCAAATCCCGCCAGGCCACCCACAGCTCCCGCTGCCACCGCACGACGTTCACGTGCTGGTCGGCCCAACTGATACGGGAGCGTCGCGGCTCGGCGTTCGGGTTGCGGTGATAGTCATGCAGCGTCGGCACCAGCACCTCGCTCAACCAACGGCTGATCTCGGCATGCTCTGGCCGGGCGAAACGAAAGAGTGCCTTGTCGGCCCCGGCGTCGCTGATAGCTGGCTTTGTTCGACGGCGCTCTGGCACGTGCCCGGAGTCCGCTGTATTCCATCGGCCTTCCTCGTGCCATTCGACAGACAGATGCTGGAGGCATGCACTATTCTGAAGTGCGCACATGGGGTGTGCGAACAGAACAAGAGCCCGGAACAGGGCGATTCGAGTTGACCGTGGAGCAAGGGAATGGGGTGTTTCAAGAGCGGGGGGAACGGGTTGTTCCGCTGCGTGGTGCTGCTGATGCTGCTCGGCTTACAGCCGGCCTGGGCCGAAGGTGTCGGCCGCATGCCCGGGCAGTCCAGCGAGGCGGAAGGTTACGCCGATGGCGCCAGTTGCCTGGGTTGCCACGCCACCGAGGCCGGCCAATGGAAGGACTCCGACCATGGCTGGGCCATGCGCAAGGCAGAAGCCGGCAATGTGCTGGGTAACTTCGACGCGGCGACTTTCGACGAAGCCGGGGTCAAGGCGCGCTTCTTCCGCAAGGGCGACGATTACTTCGTCAACACCGAAGGCGAGGACGGCAAGGTTGCTGACTTCCAGGTCCTCTACACGTTCGGCTTCTCCCCGTTGCAGCAATACCTCGTCGCCCTGCCGCGCGGGCGGTTGCAGGCCCTGACCATCGCCTGGGACAGCCGCTCCAAGGCGGAGGGCGGGCAGCGCTGGTTCTCCCTCTATCCAGGCCAGCGATTCGCGCCGAACGACCCGCTGCACTGGACCGGGCGCTACCAGAACTGGAACTCGATGTGCGCGGATTGCCACTCGACGCGCCTGATGAAGCACTACGACGACAAGCAGGACAGCTTCTCCTCCACCTGGCATGAGCAGGCCGTCGGCTGCCAGGGCTGCCACGGTCCGGGTCAGGCCCACGTCGACTGGGCGAAACAGAACAAGTCGGCCAACAAGACCTATGCGGCGGCTGCCGAGCTGGGCCTGAAGGTCGACTTCAAGGCCCTGGGCAGCAAGGGGCTGGTGGAGCAGTGCGCGTACTGCCACAGCCGCCGGCAGAGTCTGGGCACGGGGCAGGAGCCGGGGCAGCCGCAGCTGGACCAGAGCCTGCCGGCCACGCTGCGTGCGGGCCTCTACCATGCTGACGGTCAGATCGACGGCGAAGTCTACGAGCACGGCTCCTTCACCCAGAGCAAGATGTATGCGGCCGGGGTCGCCTGCACCGATTGCCACAATCCGCATACCACCAAGGTGCGGATCGAGGGCAATGGCCTCTGCCTGCAATGCCACAACGCCAACCCGCCGCTGGCGCGCTTCGCCAGCCTCCAGGCCAAGGACTACGACAGCAAGGCTCACCACCACCATGAGCCCGGCACGCCCGGTGCGCAGTGCGTCAATTGCCACATGCCGAGCAAGACCTACATGGTGGTGGACCCGCGCCGCGACCACAGCCTGCGCATCCCACGTCCCGACCTGGCAGCCAAGTCCGGCAGCCCGGATGCCTGTACCAGCTGCCACCAGGATCAGAAGCCGGCATGGGCGGCGACAGCCATCGAAGGCTGGTATGGCAAGCCGAGTCGCCCGCCACACTACGGTGAAGACTTCCACGCTGTGCGCAATGGCCAGGGAATCTCGCTGAGCCTGCTCGGCTCGGTGCTGGCAGACAAAGGCAAGCCGGCCATCGTCCGCGCCACCGCCGCCGAGCAGATGGCCGACCTTGGCCCGCCGGCTATCTCCAACCTGCAATGGGCGCTCAAGGACGACAGTGCGCTGGTACGTGCCTATGCCGTTTCGGGATTTGCCAGTGTGCCGCCAGCCGAGCGGCTGAAACCTCTGCTGCCGCTACTGGAAGACCCGACCCGCGCGGTGCGTGACGAAACCGTCCGTGCCCTGGCCGATATCCCGCCGGAGCAACTGCCGGCCGAGCGTCGCGAGCCCTTCAAGTCCTTGCTGGCCAACTATGAGCAGCGCCTGCGCGGCAACGCCGACCTGCCCGGCGGCCGTCTCAACCTGGCAGTCATGCTGTCGCGCCAGGGGCGCGATAGCGAGGCGATGGAGCAGTACCGCCAGGCGCTCAAGCTCGACCCTTACTTCTCGCCTGCGCGGGTCAATCTGGTGACGCTCGCCAGCTCTTCCCAACGCCTGGATGAGGCCGAGCAGTTGCTGCGCGAGGGCCTGGCACTGGAAAAGATGCCGGAAACCGACCACGGCAATCTCGCCTACATGCTGTCCTTGCTGCTGGTGGAGCGGGGCAGGGCGGATGAGGCGTTGAACTGGATGGAAAAGGCCGCAGTCGAACTGCCCGGCAATTCACGCATCCGCTACAACCAGGGCCTTCTGCTATCGCGCATGAATCGCCGCGATGACGCGCTGAGCGCGCTGCGTAGCGGGCTGGAACAATCTCCTGAGGATGCGGACCTGCTCTATTCGCTGATCTATCTGCACGCCGTGGAGGGTGAGCGGAACGAGGCGTTCGAGTACGTCAAACGCATGCGCGAAGTGGCGCCCGACGACCCGCGTTTGCAAGCGATCGAGCCATACTGGAAGCAGTGAAACGTGGCCCGCAGGGCAAAACAGGCGGGCCTTCCTGCGAGATCGCATTTGAAAGTCGTTGGCGTCTCGCCTAAACCTTCTGGACGTTTACGTGTCGTTCAGCGTGGAAGTCGTACGTGCAGTCACGTGACTTGCTCTTCATCAACCAAGGAATGAAAAAATGACAAACAAACTGATTGGCAAGGCCATTATTTTCGGACTTCTCAGCACCGCCGGCGTCGCGGCGCAGGCAGGGCAGGCCGGGGGCGGTGGTTGTGGCTGGGGGAACATGGTGTTCGAAGGCCAGAGCGGCCTGATCCCGCACCTGCTGGCCACCACCACCAACGGCACCTCGGGCAACGCCACCTTCGGCCTGACCTCGGGTACCAACGGTTGCGACTCCAGCGTGAAGCTGGGCTATGGCGGCCGCTCGGTGTTCGCCATGAACGGCATGCTCGACAGCATCGCCGAGGACATGGCCCAGGGTCAGGGCGAAGCGCTGGATGCCTATGCCACCCTGCTGGGCGTCGAGCAGGCTGACCGCGCCCACTTCGCGAAGGTCACCCAGGCCAACTTCTCGACCATCTTCGCCAGCCCTGACGCAACCGGCGAACAGGTCCTCGCCGCGACCCTCGACGTGATGAGCCGCGACCAGCAGCTGGCTCGCTACGCCAAGCTGCCAAGCTGACACCCCACACAAACGGAAATGCCCTCTTCGGAGGGCATTTTTGTGTGTGGCGGATTAACTGTAGGAGCGAGCTCTGCTCGCGAACCAAATCGTAGCCCGCTTTCGGCTCCGCAAACGTTGGGCCTCGTTCCTCGGACCAACCTACGGCGGGACTGCGTCCCGCTTGGCGAATGAATTCGCCCCCACAGGAGAGGCGAAAGAATCGAGCGGTGGCAGGAACTTCCCGTAGGTTGGGCAGAGCGAAGCGAAGCCCAACAGCCAGGTTGTCTGCGCCCTCAGAACCGCCAGGTCGCGCCGCCACCGATGATGTGCAGCGAGGTGTTGTCGTAGCTGCCGGACAGGCTGTTGCCCGAGCGCTCCTTGGTCTGTTCCACGTCCATGTCGCCCAGCCAGATCAGGGTGTAGGCCATGTGCAGGTCGAGTCCTTCGTCGACCTGGTAGTTCACACCCGTGGCCAGGCGCCAGGATTCGGCCATGGGGTTGTCCACGGTGCGGTCTTCGTCGTCCACCGCCGAGCTGTCGTAGCCAACGCCCATGCTCCAGCGCAGCTTATTGGTGGCCTGGTACTGGGCGCCCACCGAGGCGTGCCAGGTGTCCTTGTACTGGCGGTCCACGCTTCGGCTGGTGCCGAAGTTGTCGGCGTCCACTTCGACACCGATGTTCCCGAACTCACTCCAGTCCTGCCAGCCGAGGCTGGCCAACAGCTTCCATTGCGAATCCAGGTCGTGGGCGATGCTCAGTACCGCGGTTTGCGGCACTTCCATGTCGATGTCCAGGCTGTCCACATTCAGTTGCCGTAATGCCAGGTTCAGCAGCGGATTGCTGATGTCGTCGACGCTGGGGCGGTCGGAGAATTCCAGGTCCACCTTGCTGGTGTAGGCGAGGCCGACGTGGGTGCGCTCGTTCACCCGATACAGCAGGCCAATGTTGAAGCCCACGCCGAAGTCGGTGTCCTTGTATTCGAGCTGGCCATCCGGGCGGTCGACCAGGCCGAGCAGGTTGTTGTTGATCGCCACTTCGGTGCGGTAGTAGCCGTACATCATGCGCGGCCCGAAGCCGATGGAGAGGTCGTCGTTGATCTTGTAGGCGTAGGTCGGTTGCAGCGACACACCGATGATGGCCGCCTCCTGGGTGAAGTAGCGCCCAGCCCAGTCGTCGTCGTAGTCGAGCGCGAGGCCGAAGTTGCCGTACATGCCGAAGCCGATGGCAGCCTGGTCGTTGATCTGGTGGCTGACGAACAGGCTCGAACCCGGCAGGTACTGAAGCGCGTTGCCCCCTTCGTTACCGTCGAACTGGTTGCCGGCATCACGGGAGAACTGGATGTCGCCCAAGATCACCTGGGCGTTCGCGCTGATCTGAGTGCCGGGCAGTTCGGTAAGACCCGCCGGGTTGTTCATCAGCACGCTGGGGTCGGTGGCCAGCGCCGCGGCGCCCGCGTTGGCCAGGCCCGCGCCTTCCTGACCGGCCTCGTAGATCAGGATGCCGCCCGCCCAACTGGTTCCGGATAGCATCCACAGTGCTGACGCCAGAGCGGTGAGTCCGATGGGGCGCGTAGCTGGGGAAGTGCTGAGCATGGTGCGTCCTCTGCATTAGGGCTGATCGTTCTCCAGCCTAGATGCTCGTCTCTGCGGCGCAACACAAAGCCCGAGCTTTCTGGCGCATGAACCACTTGCGGCTAGAGTTACCGGACCGCAGTTCACGAATGCGTCCGGTGTAGGCGATCCAGGCCCGAGCAGGGTTGGTCGACAGTGCGCCACTCCACGCAAGCGTCGATGGTCAACTTTCTGAACCTCAGCAAGGGAATGGATCAGTGACTACACGCGAGCAGATTGCAGGACTGGAAGCCAGCGTTTCCGAGCTGGTGCTGGGGCAGGCCCATATCATTCGTCACGTGCTGCTGGGGCTGTTGGCCAACGGCCATGTACTGCTGGAAAGCCTGCCGGGCCTGGCCAAGACCCGCACCGTCAAGGCACTGGCCACCCATCTGGAGGCGCAGATGCGCCGCATCCAGTTCACCCCGGACCTGCTGCCGTCGGATATCACTGGCGGCGAGATCCTCCAGCAGACCGCCGAGGGTAACCAGATCAAGTTCCAGCCCGGCCCGCTCTTCGGCAACGTGATCCTCGCTGACGAAATCAACCGCGCCCCGGCCAAGGTCCAGGCCGCTCTGCTGGAAGCCATGGAAGAGCGGCAGATCACCGTCGCCGGCCAGAGCTACCCGATGCCGGGCCTGTTCATGGTGCTGGCAACGCAGAATCCCATCGAGCAAGAAGGCACCTACCCGCTGCCGGAAGCGCAGATGGACCGCTTCCTGATGAAGGTGCAACTGGACTACCCGAAGGTGGAAGACGAGACGCAGGTCCTGCGCCTGGTGCGGGGCGAGGAACAGGCTGCGCAGGGTACGCGCCAGGAGCCGGTGCGCCTGCCCCAGGAGGTGGTGTTCGCGGCGCGGCGAGAACTGGCCGGCGTGCATGTTTCGGAAGCCATCGACCGCTACCTGATCGATCTGATCAACGCGACGCGCCACCCAGCCGACTACGACACGGACCTGGCCCGCTGGATCAATATCGGCGCCAGTCCGCGGGGCGGCATCAGCCTGGATCGCGTATCACGGGCGCACGCCTGGCTGGCGGGCAACGCGTTCGTCTCGCCGGATGATGTACGCGCGGTGGTGCACCCGGTCTTGCGCCACCGTCTGCAGCTTTCCTACGACGCCATCGCTGACGGCGTGAATGCGGACCAGGTTCTGGACCGCCTGCTGGACAAGGTGGCGATCCCAGCCTGAATGGACCCATGGCCATGCAACAGACGCAAACGGCTCCAGATGGCTTCGTCTACGTTTCGCTCGCCCAACTGATGGCGCTGGAGCATCGCGTCCGTGGCCTGGGCTTTCATTCCCGTCAGCCGTTGTCGAGCATCCTCGCCGGCAACCACGCTTCGCGCTTGCGAGGGCGCGGGCTGAGCTTCGACGAATTGCGCCACTACATTCCCGGCGACGATCTGCGGCACCTCGACTGCCGCGCCTCCTTGCGCTTCGGCAAACCCTTCGTGCGCACCTATACCGAGGAGCGCGACCGGCCGACGCTGGTGTTGGTGGATCAACGCATGAACATGTATTTCGGCTCTCGGCGCTACTTCAAGTCGGTGACGGCAGCGGAGCTGGCAGCCTTGTCGGCCTGGATGAGTTTCCACGCCGGCGACCGCGTGGGCGGCCTGGTGTTCGACGACCAGCGGGTGGAGCACATACGCCCGTTGCGCAGCCGCAACCGCATCGAGGCCCTGTGCGCGGCAGTGGTCCGGGCGAATCACCGCCTGAGCGTCGATCAGCCGGATAGCGAGGGAGGCGATCAGCTCGACGTTGTGCTGCGCAGCTGCATCGGCGCAGCGGGCCACGACCATCTGATCTGCATCATCAGCGACTTCGCCGGCGTCACGTCGCAGACCTTGCAACTGCTGCGTCAGCTCAGCGCCCACAACGATGTGATCGCCATGCAGGTCTACGATCCCCTTGCGCTGAACGTTCCCGAGAAGGGGCGCGTTACCGTGACCCAGGGGGAGCTGCAAGTGGAACTGGAGGTGGAGCGTCGCCAGGTCCAGCGCCCCCTGGGCGAGTTCCTCGCCGGGCGTCTGCAGGAGGTGGCCGAACTGCTGCGTCGCAGCCAGGTGCCGGTGATGATGATCAACACCGGCGAGGACACCCTCGACCAGGTGCGGCGCGAGCTGGGTCGGCTATCGGGGATGCCGCGATGAGCACTACCGCAGCGCCGAGCATCGATCAACTCAAGGAACTGGCACTGCCAGTGCCCCCCTACAGCTACTGGCCCCAGACCTGGGGCTGGCTGGTGCTGTTGCTGGTGGTGCTGGCCGTTGCCCTGGTGTGCGGCTTCCTGAAATGGCGGCGCTGGCAGCGTGACCGCTACCGGCGGGAAGCATTGATGCAGTTGGATTCGCTGGTGGGCGCGCTGGATGACCAGGAGCGGCGCCTTGCGGCCATGCGCGAACTGCCGGAGCTGCTAAAGCGCGTCGCACTGTCCATGCCCGATGCGCCACCTGTGGCGCGTCTGGGCGGCCAGGAGTGGCAGCGGTTCCTTGCCGAGCGGTCCCCGGCGCCTTTGCCGGAAGGCTTCGCCGCAGGTCTGTTCGTTGTCGCTTACGCGCCCAATGCGCGGCTCCTGGCCATCCCCGATGCGAACGTGCGCTCGCTGTTCGCCACCAGCCGGCACTGGATAGAGGCGCACCATGTGGCAGTTTGACTATCCCTGGGTGCTATTCCTGCTGCCGCTGCCGTGGTTGGCGTGGCGCTATCTGGGTGAATACCGCGAGGCTCGCAGCGCCTTGCGAGTACCGTTCTTTTCGGCCATGAGCCGCGCCGTCGGCCAGGTGCCGGGGGCCAGCGGGGGGCGGGGAGGGCGCTGGCAAATACTGCTCAACCTCCTGGTCTGGGCCCTGCTGGTAGCGGCCTGCGCGCGACCGGTGTTTGTCGAAAAGGCCATCCAGCACGAGCAGCCGATCCGTGACCTGATGCTCGCCATCGATATCTCCCAGTCCATGGAGACCACCGACTACACCGATGCCAGCGGCCGCCAGGTGAATCGCCTGGTGGCGGTGAAAGGCGTGGTACGCGACTTCATCGAACGGCGCAAGGACGACCGCATCGGCCTGATCGTGTTCGGTACCGGCGCCTACCCGCAGGCACCGCTCACCCTCGATCACGCCAGTCTGCGGGTGCTGCTGGACGAAGTCGGCATCGGCATGGCCGGGCCGAATACCGCCCTGGGCGATGCCATCGGACTGACCATCAAGCTGCTGGAAGCCACGAAGGAGCAGGAAAAGGTGTTGATCCTGCTCACCGACGGTAACGACACCGGCAGCGCCATCACCCCCGCCCATGCGGCGAAGCTGGCGAAGGCGCGCGGGATCATCGTGCACACCATCGGCATCGGCGACCCCGATGCCACTGGCGATGCCAAAGTGGACCTGGAGACCCTCCAGGACATCGCCAATACCACGGGCGGTCGCTTCTTCCGCGCCAGTGATCGCGACGCCCTGCAGCAGGTTTACGCCACCCTCGACCAGCTCACGCCCCACAAGGTGAAGACCTTCAGCCACCAGCCCAAGCGGGACCTGTTCTGGTGGCCGCTGGGCGCGGCGCTGTTGCTCCTGGGCGTTTGCCATCTGCTCGCAGCGCTGTTCGGTCGGGTTTCCCGGGGCGCGGTGGCCCAGACGGAAATGGAGCACTGAGATGACCATCGACCTCAGTGCCTTCCACTTCCTGCGGCCCCTCTGGTTGCTGCTGATCCTGCCGGGCGTGCTGCTGCCGGTGCTCTGGATTCGCCGCCATGACCTCAAGCGCCAGCTCAACGGTGTTATCGCGCCGCACCTGATGGAACGGCTGCTCATTACCCCGGAAGATCAGCAACGCCTGCGCCCGGTCTACCTGCTTGGGGCGCTATTGGCACTCGGTGGCCTGGCCGCAGCGGGGCCGACCTGGGAACAGGACAGTCCCGCCTTCCTCGACAACCGGGCGCCGCTGATCCTTGCGGTCGACCTCTCGCCATCCATGGATGCCGACGACGTGCCACCCACGCGGCTCGCCGCCGCCAAGCACAAGCTGCATGACCTGATCCAACGCCGGGCCGGCGCCCGCACCGCGCTGGTTGCCTACGCCGGCGGGGCGCACCTGGTGCTACCCGCCACCGAAGACCCGGCGCTACTGGATACCTTCGTCGAGGCGTTGGCCACCGACCTGATGTCGCAATCGGGCAAGGACGTGCTGGGTGTGATCGATGAGGCGCGCAAGATTCTCGATGCGGAAAAGGCCCCCGGCACCCTGGTGCTGGTCACCGACGGTGCCGACGCCGGCCAGTTCGAGGCAATCGGCAAGCGCCTGGCAGGCGGCGATCTGCAGGTGCTCGTCCTTGCCGTCGGGAGTCGGGATGGTGGCCTGGTACGGGATGCTCGCGGCCAGCCGCTGATTGCCGCCGACGGCCGCCCGGTGGCGGCGACCTTCGATGAGGAAGGCCTGAAGCGTCTTGCCGACGCAGCCAATGCACCCCTCGGCAGCCTGACCCTGAATGACGACGACCTCGACTGGATCGAGCTGCACGCCCAGCAGCACTTCCAGGCGGTGCAGGGCGATGGCCGACAAGTGCACTGGAAGGATGCCGGCTACTGGCTGTGCTGGCCGCTGGCGCTTATCGCCCTGTGCTGCGTGCGGCGCGGCTGGCAGGTGCACTGGCTGGGCGGGTTGCTGCTGGCGGTTTCGCTCGTCGGAACCCCCGCCCCCGCGCAGGCTGGGGCCCTGGCGGATGCCTTCTTCACGCCCGACCAGCAAGGACGCTGGGCCTTCGAGCATGGGCATTACCCGGGGGCCGCTGCGCACTTTACCGACCCGTACTGGAAAGGCCTGGCCGCCTACCAGGCAGCGGATTTCCAAATGGCGCTGGCCAGCTTTGCGCGACTGGACAGCGCAACCGCGTACTTCTACCTCGGCAATACCTACGTCCGTCTGTTCAAGTTTTCCGAGGCCATCGCCGCTTATCAGCAGGCGCTGACGAAGCAGCCGCAGTTCCCCGAGGCCACCGCCAACCTGGCCCTGGCCCAAGCGTTGCTGAAGGATTACGAGGACCAGCAGCAGGAGGGCACGCCCAACGAGAAGCCCGACAAGGTGGTGGAAGACCAGACACCTTCGCAGGGCGGCAAGCAAGTGCAGCAGGACAAGGCCCAGGCCGCATCCGACCAGGTCTGGTTGAACAACCTGACCACTTCCCCGGCAATGTTCCTCAAGCGCAAGTTTTCCTTGCAGGAAGCCGCGCGCCAGCAAGCCAAGGAGGCCTCCCAATGAAGCGGCTGGTGTGGCTGTTGCTGCTCTGCCTGCCATGGCTGGCGCAAGCGGCCGAGCCCGAAGTGCGGGTGCAACAGCGGCTGGTTCCGGCGGATGGCGCGGTGGTTGGCGGAATCGTCACGCTGGAGGTGGATCTGCTGGTAGACACCTGGTTCACCGCCGCGCCCGTCCTGCCGAAGCTCGACCTGCCCGGCGCGCTGGTGATACCGCCCACCGGCGAAGCGCAACACCTGACCGAGCAGCACGATGGCAAGACGTTCTTCGGCCTGCGCTACACGTACCAGATCACCCCACAAACGGCGCGGCGTTTCGACATCCCGGTCCTGGAGTTCCAGGTCCAGCCGGGGCAGGCGAGCGGTCCGGTGAAGATCAAGGGCCAGTCGCTGTCCTTCGCGGCCAAGGCCCTGGCGGGCGCGGGTGGTGAGCAGCGGCTGGTGGCGAGCAGCGTGAAGCTCACCCAGGACATCCAGCGTTCCCACGAGCCGTTGCGGCAGGGCGACAGCATTACCCGGCGCCTGCGGGTGGAGGCGGAGGGCGCCCAGGCCATGCTCATCCCGCCGCCCCTGTTCGCCGAAGTCAAAGGGCTCAAGCGCTACGTTCAGACGCCCAAGGTACAACCGCTCAGCGACGGCCGTGGCGGCACCAACGGTGGGGCCCGCGACGACTCCGTGACCTACGTGATCGGTGATGCTGGCACCTTCGAGCTGCCGGCCATCGAGCTGAAATGGTGGGATGCCACTACCGGCGAAGCGCACAGCATTTCAGTGCCGGCAGTGGAAATCGAAGCCGCAAAGGGCGCTTACCAGGCGCCGTTCTCCATCAACGAAGACCTGCGCGACCTGGGGCAGAAAGCCCAGGTGAAGGTTTCCGGCCACTGGCTGTTGCTGGCCGTGCTGCTGTCGCTCGTGGCCGGGCTTGCGTACTTCGGCCGCCCCTGGGCGCGCGCCGCGCTGGTTGGGTGGCGGCGTTGGCGAGCGGCCCGCCAGCAGGCCTGGCTGGACTCCGCCGAGCATGCCTGGCAACTGGCTCGAAAGCAGTTGGCAGCCCGCCCGGCGCAACTGGGTGGGCTGTACCTTTGGGTTCGCCGAAGTACTGGCAGTCGGACACTGTCGGAATTTTCTCAGCCGTTGCCCGACCGTATCGCGAATCGTTTGCTAGCCTTCTTCAAGGCTCGCTACGGGTCGGAACCGTCCGACAATCAAGCAGCTTCCGATCTGTCGCAGGTATTGCCCGATGTGCGGCGCGTGGCAGCTGAAACGAGTAAGAAAGGCCGTGCCAGCCACGGATTGAAACCGCTCCGACCCTGAGCCGGTAGGGCCAGGTATATCGCTCTCAGCAAGGACGTCACATGCGCCCATCATCTGCTCTGAATAACTTGCGCTGGTGGTTCACATTGCTCCTGGTCCTGCCTTTTCTGGCGCAGGCGCAGGACCCCTTGCCCTCCTGGAAGGACGGTCCGTCTCGCAAGGCCATCGAAGCCTTCGTCGCGGCAGTGACCACGGAAGGGGGCAAGGACTTCGTGCCGGAAGCCGAACGCATCGCGGTGTTCGATAACGACGGGACCTTGTGGAGCGAGCAGCCGATGTATTTCGAGGTGCTGTTCGCCATGGATGAGGTGAAGCGCCTGGCGCCGCAGCATCCCGAATGGAAGGAGCAGCAGCCCTTCAAGGCGGTACTCGAAGGTGACCACAAGGCCCTGGCGGAAAGCGGAACGGAAGGGATGATGAAGATCATCGGCGCTACCCATACCGGGATGAGTACCGATGAGTTCATCGCCCTCAGTCGGAGCTGGCTGGCCAAGTCCGTGCATCCGCGCAGCCAGAAACCCTATACCGAGATGATCTTCCAGCCGATGCGGGAACTGCTGGCGTTTCTGCGGGTGAATGGCTTCAAGACCTACATCGTTTCCGGCGGTGAAGTGGCCTTCATGCGCGCCTTCGCCGAAGAGGTCTATGGCGTGCCGCCGGAACAGGTGATCGGCACCAATTTCGCGTCGCAGTTCCAGGACCAGGACGGCAAGTTGTCGATCCAGCGTCTGCCCAAGCTCCTGCACAACGATGACGGCCCGGGCAAGCCGGTGAGCATCGACACCATCATCGGCCGGCGGCCGATCCTCGCCTTCGGCAATTCCGACGGCGACCTGCAGATGCTCCAGTGGACCATGGCCGGGGAGGGCAAGCGCTTCGCCGGACTGGTTCACCACACCGACGCCACGCGCGAATGGGCCTATGACCGGGAAAGCAAGATCGGCCGGCTGGACAAAGCGCTGGACGCGGCGAAAGCCGGCAACTGGACAGTGGTGGACATGGCGACGGAGTGGCGCCGTGTCTATCCCTTCGAAACCAACTGACCACCCCTAACGAGAAACCGCAGGGACACAGGGACACTAGTCGGGCAGTTGGTATCTCTCGTGTACGTAGTCGTGGCGACACAACAACTTAAGACGGAGTAAGGCCATATGAAGCGCAGTGGAAAATGGATAACGACAGTTGCCCTGGCCGCGACGGCGGCAATGGGCATTTGTACCGCAAACGCGGCGGACAAGCCGAACATCCTGGTGATCTTCGGGGACGACATCGGGCAGACCAACATCAGCGCCTATAGCAAGGGCGTGATGGGGTACCAGACGCCGAACATCGACCGCATCGCCAAGGAAGGCATGATGTTCACCGACTATTACGCGGAGAACAGCTGCACCGCAGGCCGCTCCACCTTCATCACCGGGCAGGCGACCTTGCGTACCGGCTTGTCCAAGGTCGGCATGCCGGGTGTGCCGGTCGGGCTGCAGGCCCGCGACGTCACCATCGCCCAGGTGCTCAAGTCCCACGGCTACGCTACCGGCCAGTTCGGCAAGAACCACCTGGGCGACAGGGACGAGTACCTGCCGACCAACCATGGCTTCGATGAGTTCTTCGGCAACCTGTATCACCTGAACGCGGAGGAAGAACCCGAGCGTCCCTACTGGCCCAAGGATGACGCGGAGTTCGTCAAGGCCGCTTCGCCTCGCGGCGTGATCAAGTCCAGCGCCGACGGTAAGATCGAGGACACCGGTGCGCTGACCAGCAAGCGCATGGAAACCATCGACGACGAAACCACCCAGGCGGCGATCAACTTCATCGACAAGCAGGTCAAGGCCGACAAGCCGTTCTTCGTGTGGATGAACACTACCCGCATGCACGCCTTCACCCACGTGCGCGAATCCATGAAGGGACAGAGCGGAATGGTCGGCAACGACTACGCCGACGGCATGCTCGAGCACGATGGCGACGTGGGCAAGCTGCTCAAGACCCTGGACGACCTGAAGATCACCGACAACACCATCGTGGTCTACACCACCGACAATGGACCGAACCAGTGGTCCTGGCCGGACGCGGCGACCACGCCGTTCCGCAACGAGAAGAACTCCAACTGGGAAGGTGCCTTCCGGGTGCCGGCGATGATCCGCTGGCCGAACCACATCAAGCCGGACAGCGTCTCCACCCAGCTGTTCTCGGGCCTGGACTGGTTCCCTACGCTGCTCGCCGCCGTGGGTGACACCGACATCAAGGATCGCCTGCTCAAGGGCACCGACGTCGGTGGCAAGAACTTCAAGGTGCACCTGGACGGCTACAACCAGCTCGACTATCTCACCGGCAAGACCGACAAGAGTGCGCGTACCGAGTTCTTCTACTTCAACGATGACGGCGAACTGGTGAACATGCGCATGGGCGATTGGAAGATCGTTTATTGCGAACAGCGCGCCCCCGGTGGCTTGCAGGTATGGAGCGAGCCGTTCACCTGCCTGCGGGTGCCGAAACTGTTCAACCTGCGCATGGATCCCTACGAGCGGGCTGACGTTGTGTCTGACCAGTACTACGACTGGCTGACCAAGAACGATTACCTGCTCATGCAGGCGACCCAGAAGGCGGCGAAGTTCCTGCAGACCTTCGTCGAGTACCCGCCGAGCCAGCGTCCGGCCAGCTTCAGCATCGACCAGATCCAATCTGACGTGAACAAGAAAATCGAAGAGAAAATGAAACAGCAGTAGATCGACCCGGTGCCCGCCTCCTGGCGGGCACCTTCTTTTCAACTACCTTCTGCGGGTTAGCCAATCCGATAAGGCCAGTCGATGTCCTCAGCCGCGAGTTCGTCCCGTGCGCGTTCCCGAGCCACGGTGCGTGAAGATGCCCACAAACGGCTTCCCTTGCAGATACTCATTCCCGCAGCGTTGCTGTTCGTTTCTGGCGGCGCGGCGCTGGTCTACCAGGTGCTCTGGGTCAAACAGCTCTCTCTGGTGGTGGGGGTGGAGGTCTACGCCGTCACCACCGGCATCAGTGCCTTCTTCGCCGGACTTGCCCTGGGTGGGCTGGTCTTCGGTCGCTGGGCCGACCGCCTGCGTCGCCCGGTGCACCTCTATGCCTTGCTGGAGCTTGCGGTGGCCGTCCTGGGCGTCGCCGCCACGCTGGCCCTGGCAAACTCGGCCGGCCTGTTCGCACGACTGGAAGACCGGATCGGCCTGCTCGCCTGGCTGTTGCCCTTCCTGCTGGTAGGGCTGCCTGCTTTTCTCATGGGCGGCACCTTGCCGGTGCTGGTCCGCTCCCTCACGCCTGCCGACGGCCAACTGGGCGAAGCCGGTGGGCGGCTATACGCGGCCAACACCGCCGGCGCCATTGCCGGCACCTTGCTGGCAGCCTTTGTCCTGCTGCCGCAACTGGGGGTGACTGGGAGCGCGTTGGCGGCCGCTTGCCTGAACCTACTGGCCGCAGCCGGCGCCTGGGTCACCCGGCGCAATGACGATCTGCCGGAGCAGCCGTCTACAACCTCGCGGATGCCGCGCTCATCTGGGGCGCGCCTCGCCATCGCCCTGTATTGCGTCGCGGGCGGTGTGGCGCTTGGCTACGAAGTGGTCTGGAGCCAGTCCATCGTTCAGTTCATGAGCACTCGCACCTTCGCCTTCGCCATGGTGCTCGCCACCTACCTGACCGGCCTGGTGCTGGGTAGCGCCCTATATGCCAGCCGTGCCGACCGGATTCGGGACCCCTGGGGCCTGTTCGGACTGCTGATCGCCGCTGCGGGGCTGATTGCCCTGTTGCAAGTGGCGGGCCTCGGCCGCTGGCTGGTGATCGCCCAGACCCAGGTGGAAATGCTCGTGCTGCAGGCTACCGGCAACGAGCTGGCTGGCATGTGCGCGCGCTTCGCCACAGCGGCGCTGTGCATGGTCTTTCTACCGACGACCTTGCTCGGCGCTGCCTTTCCGCTGGCCCTGCGGCTGTCGGTGGACAGCGGGCATGTCGGTCGCGATGTGGGGGCGGTGGTCGCCCTCAACACCTTGGGTGGCATCCTCGGCGTGGTGCTCACCGGCTTCCTGCTGGTCCCCGGCGTGGGCCTGGTGCGTACCCTGGCCATGCTCGCAATGCTGGCGGCGTTGGTGGGCTGTATCGCCGCCTGGCGGGGTGCCAACGTCAGCCGGGGCAAGCGCGGGGCGATCCTGGCGGTGGCCGTGGCGACGCTGGCTGTCGGCATGCTCACGCCTCCCCAGCGTCTGGCGGAACTGTTGCCCGGCGCGCGCAATGGGCAGATCACCTTCTACGAGGAGGGCAGGGGTGGCACCGTCGCCGTGGTGACCCAGGGACGGCAGGGGCGCGAATTCAGCCGCCTGTACATCCAGGGTGTGTCCAACACTGGCGATGCCATGCCGTCGTTGCGCTACATGCGCCTGCAAGCCTTGCTGCCGCTGCTGATCCAGCGTCACGAGCCAAGGTCGGCGCTGGTCATCGGCTTCGGCACCGGCATCACCGCTGGCGCCATGTTGCGTTACCCCAGCTTGCAACGACCTGTGGTGGCAGAGTTGCTGCCTGAGGTGCTGGCTGCCGCGCCGCTGTTCCACGGCAATTTTGACGCCGTGAACGACCCCCGCCTGGATATCCGTCTGCGCGATGGCCGCCGTGAACTGCTGCGTAGCACCGAGCGCTACGACCTGGTCACCCTGGAGCCGCCACCCCCCTCGGCAGCCGGGGTGGTCAACCTCTACTCGCGGGACTTCTACCAGTTGGCCGCCTCGCGGTTGCAGCCCGGCGGCCTCGTGGCTCAATGGCTGCCGCTGCCGACACAGAACCTGGATGACAGCCGCTCCCTGGTGCGCAGTTTCCTCGATGTGTTCCCCCATGCGTCGCTGTGGACCACCGAATTCCACGAGATGCTGCTGATCGGTTCCCTGGAGCCCCAGGAGCTGGATGTCACGCGAATTCGTCAACGCTTCGAGCAACCCGAAGTCGCTGGGGCGCTGGCAGAAGTGGGGGTCGATTCCGCCGCGGCCCTGCTGGCCACCTGGGTGACCGATCGTGACGGGCTGGAACGCTTCGCGGGGGATGCACTTGCGGTCACCGATGACCACCCGCGCATCGAGTACGCACCCTGGGTACGTAGCAAGGAAATCACGCGGGTCCTGCCGGAATTGCTGGCCTTGCGCACGCCACCGCTGCTGGTGAACACGGACGCCGGTTTCCGTGGCGCCGTGGACGACCAATGGCGCTCGCTGGCGCGCTTCTACGCCTTGACGCTGCACGCTTACAACGGCAATCGCCAGGCCTGGGCCCGCGAAGTCCGCGAGCTGGCGCGCAGCGACGGCGACAACCCCTATTACCGCTGGTTCATCGGTAATAGGCAGTAGGCGGGCAATGGTGTGGGGTTTGCTTTTGAAGGAGCGAAACCCAACGATCGGCCCCGCAATGTTGGGCCTCGTTCCTCGGACCAACCTACGGCAGGACTGCGTCCTGCTTGGCGAATGAATTCGCCCCCACAGGAAGGGCCCCATGGAGTTGTGGGAGCGAATTTATTCGCTGCATTTGTAGGTTGTGGTAGAGCGGAGCGAAACCCAACGTTCGGCGTTGCAACGTTGGTTGCAGGCGGCAGTTCAATTCCACTCACGTGAATCATGGGTGGCGTACCACCCATGATTCTGGTCGCTACCGGGCGGCGCTATTCTCCAGCCCGAAGTCAAGACTGCCGACTCTATTCAACTCCTGCTGAATATTCTGCGAACGGCAAAGGAACCAATAGACCAGCGCCGAAGCTGCAAGTCCGATAGGCATGCTGATATCTGCGCCGTCCAACCTTTCAGAGATAAAGCCTGTGTAAAGTCCGGTATTGGAGAAGGGCAGCATGATCATGAATCCAACGATGTACGCCCCAATGCCGCGCCAGTTCCATTTTCCATAGATCCCGTTTGGGTTGAATATTTCCTTTATGGAGTATTTCCCGTGGCGAACGCCGTAAAAATCTACGAGGTTGATTGCCGTCCAGGGCGTGAACAGATAGAGCAGGATTGCCAGGAAATCACCGAACTCTTTTACGAAGTTGGCGGATGCGGATAGGGCGATAAGCATTGCGGAGCTACCGACGACCACCATTGCGATAATGCGTTTCAGAAGGGTGGATTTCTGGGTCTTTATCGTGTCGATGATGCTGAGCAGGGTAATTGACGCACCATAGAAGTTTTGTGCCGCACTGGTAATCAGAATGAGCACCGAGATGATCACCAGGATTTCGCCGAACCCCGAGAAGACCATGTTTCCCAGCATCACCAGGCCGGCGGCCAGGTTCTGGCCGGGGCTGAGTGCGGTGGCTATCGCGCCGATCAGCATCATCCAGACGCCGCCGATCATGGCACCCATGTAGGTCCACCAGAACGAGGCGCGAACGCTGACGTTTGCAGGCAGGTAGCGGGAATAGTCGGAAACGTAGATGGCCCAACTCAGTTGGTAGGCGGCAGCGACAAAGAACTGAGCCAGGAAGGCATTGAGCTTGAACTCGCTCAAGGTCAGTTGATTGGCCGGAAGTTTCATGGACAGGAGCAGGCCGATGGTAAGCGCCAGCATGAGTGCGACCATCAGAAAGGCCAGGCCCCGCTGGACCTTGTGGAAGGTGTTGTACCCGGCAACCGCCATGATGATTGCCAGTAGCGAGAAGACCAGGGCCGACCCGTTTTCGGAGACGCCTAGCAATTCATGCAAGGTCTGCCCAACCAGCAGTTGATTGAAGGCGTTGTAGCCGACGTAGGTGACGATGGCCACGAGGTAGACGAGCAGGGCGCCGAGATAGCCGAACTGGGGACGGGACTGGATGAGTTGCGGCAGGCCCATTTGCGGACCCTGGGTGGAGTGTCCGGCCATGAACAGCGTACCGAAGGCACAACCGAGAATGATGGCGATGGCGGACCACAACAGATTGGCGCCCATGCCGATACCGATGATCCCCACGGCCAGGGTCGTCAGCTGTGCTCCACCGCAGAACCAGATGGGCCATAGGTGCCACGCCTTGCCATGGCGTTCTGAATGTGGAACGTGGTCAATGGAGCGTACTTCCAGATTGAAACGTCCAGCAGATGAGGGGTTTTCTTTGGCTAACATGATCTTCGTACCTATCTTTCTTGTCGTAGTACATTTGTTAGGCAGAAAAGCAAATAAGTTAAGTGGTTTACCAGGTTGCAGGTGATTTTATCTCGGGTTGAAATTCCGTTTTCAAACAGCTTCCTCTTTCCTCAGGCGACGCCATTAACTTCTTGCCTTTTTTAAAGTTCAGGCAGGGGTCGTAACTTATGAGTGTCGATTCATTGCATCGGTATTTCCTCGTCTTATCATTTCCTGGGAACTCATAGTTACCCTCTCCAGGTGAATTGCAGGCGCAGCGAACCGCTAATGGTGAATAGGCTGCGCGCACTATTCATTTCATTAGTTCAATGCGTCCTGCGGGTGGGTGGAGGGTCGTTCTATTTAAGTTGGCAGGGCTGAGAGGTCAGTTCTGCGCACTTATTCCTGGAACAGAACTCTAAAAGGAAAGCTTTTTTCGATTTCACTGGCCAGTCTGAGAATGGTTTCCTCATCGCCAAATCTTCCGACTATCTGCAGTCCGATCGGCAGCCCGTTGCCCATGACGCCGACCGGTACGCTGATAGCGGGTTGACCGGTGAGGTTGAAGACTTCGGTGAAGGGGGAGAAGGCATAGGCATTTTCGTACCAGACCTCCAACTGCTTTTCCCCGGAAGCGGTGAACCCACCGATCAAGGGCGGAGCGAGCGCCACCGTAGGCGTGATCAGCACATCGATCTCCGTGAAGCTTGCCGCGATACGACGTGAGACGCGGTTCTGCACGGCCCTCGCGTGATGGACATCCAGGGCGGAACGGCGGCACGACTGCTTGTACATTTCGTACGTGATCCATTCGACATCGCCTTCGCCGACCGGGCGGCCCAGCGTCGCTGCCTGATGCGCCATCAGGGCTTCGATTTCGAGCTGCCAGAAGACGGCTGCGGCATCGCCCGCGCCCGTCAGGTCCGGCCAGTTGAAGTCGCGCAGCTTGTGGCCTTCCGAGCCCAGGAAATCCACCACGCGGAGAACCGCGTTACGAATGGACTCGTCTATATCCGAGCCGTCGGGTCGGGAGCAGCTGAAGGCAATGTTCAACGAGGGCGAAGCCTTGTTCAGGCTCTCAAGCCAGGAGGACGGCGCAGCGGGGGCCGCATACGGCGCGCCAGACTCGTAGCCGGCCAGGACGTCCAGCAGCAAGGCGGTGTCGCGGACGGTCCTGGTCAGCACGTGTTCGCTATCGAGACCGCCGACGAACTCCCCGACATGGGGACCAACCGGGTTGCGTCCCCGGCTGGGTTTCAAGCCGACGACACCGCAGACCGATGCCGGGACGCGGATCGAGCCGCCGCAATCAGTTCCATGAGCCACAGGCACCATGCCGGCACCGACCGCGCAGGCCGAGCCGCCACTGGAACCACCGGATGCGTACTTCGGATTCCTGGGGTTTCGGCAGGGGCCGAAGTACTCGGGCTCCGTGACGAAATCCCCGGCGAACTCCGGCGTCTTGGCCTTCCCCAGAATGATCGCTCCGGCATTGCGCAGGCGGGTGACGAGTTCGCTATCAGCCTTTGCCGCCACTGCATCCTTGTACAGGCGGGAACCGTGTCGGGTTGCAAAACCTTCGACGTCGATATTGGTGTCCTTTATCAGCATGGGCAGGCCGGCCAGGGAGCTTTGTTCATGGCTTGTGGCCGCCCGTCGAGCGCCTTCGACATCGATGGACACGACTGCCCCCAGCTCGTGGTCCTGGATTTCGATTTCATTGATCGCAAGGTCGACCAATTCCAGGGCGGTGACTTCGCCAGCCTTTACCAGCTGAACAAGGCTTACCGCATCGAAGTTCTTATATTCATCGCGAGTCATATCTACACCTTCAGGTCAAAACCAAGGAGGTTGTTCAGGAACTCATAAGCCAGGCGGCGGGATTCGCCGATCGTTTCCGGAGTAGGGTCCACTGCTGCCCGCAACCACAGGCCGTCGATGAACACCGCGATCATCTGGGCCTTATATCGAGCCGTGGTCTTGTCCATGCTTTTCGCCAAAGCATGGAAAAGCAGTGAGTGGCTGCGGCGCGCCACGATGTTCTGGATCCGCTGGAACTGCGGTGACTGGGGAACTTGCGCCCAGAAGGCCAACCAGGCGGCGACGTTCTCGCGTGTCAGGTTCAATGCGCTGACGTTGCCTTCAACGAAGGCCTGAACCCGTTCGGAAGGCGTCGTGGATTGCCGGAGGTGATTGAAGATCTCGGTGTTGATTCGCTTGTTGAGCTCTCGCAGGGTCGCTTCGAGCAGGGCGTTCTTGTCCGAGAAGTAGTGATGCACTATCCCGTTGGACATACCCGATCTCGCGCTCACCTGCGCCATGCTCGTACCGGCAAGGCCCTGCTCGCCAATCAGCGAGAGCGTGGCCTCCACCAACTGCTTCTTGCGTATTTCCTGCATTCCTACCTTTGGCATGGTGCGGTCTCTTTTTTTCATTGGTCGCTCAATGAATAAAAAATTAGCACCCGTTTTGCCGGCCGTGCAAGAAAAAATCTGCGCGCGAGCAAGCACTGCTGAAGATGCTGGTTTATGGGGCGTGGAAAGGGCCGAGCTAGAGCGGATCAGCCTGGAATGCGAAATTTTTGCAGGAAGGGCGAGGGGCGAGGAACGCGCGAACGGCGGGATAAAGCCAATCCGATAGGGTGCGCACAGCGCACCCTACGGTTCAGACCGAACTGAATCGCCCCCTTCCTATGCGGGCCCGCGCAGCGAGTCCAGGATCGTGTACAGCCTCTCCAATAGCCCGTCTTTTATCCGATACGGCGTAGGAGGGGCGTCTGTCGGGGGCGACTCTTCGCAGAAAATCGCAAACTCCTCTGCGATCTGTTTGCACAAGTTCTGCAATTTCTCGGCTGTATCCCAGAGCGCTGGGTCCAAGGCCGGTAGCACGATCATGTGGTGGCTGGTGAGGCTTTCCAGCTGCAGGTTTATCGCCCCATCTTCTTGCCGTGTCACGACGCAGTGAAATCCCGGCATCAACTCTTCGAAGCGAACTTCAATGTCCCGATTTTCGCTAGCGGTGTTCATGGTTGGGCTCCTCAACCCGAAGGGAACAACGATTGCCGAGTTGGCGGCTCAGCACTCGGGAGAGCTGAATACAGGACATCCGTCCTCATCGATGTGCAGCAACTTGCTGAGTGCGTCCCGCGCAGCAAGCACAGCATCAGTCCGTCGTTTGAACTGCGTTCGGTCATATACCTGATGGAGGTGGGGTTCGATATCGAGGTGATGCGGCTTGATGGCGATGAATGCCAGAACGTGATCACCATTGATGTGGATTTCTGTCCAGGCAGCATGCCCGGGGAAGTCTCGTCGATTCATGGCGGCCTCCTGCAGGGTGCAACGCAGACGCGCGGGATTCTTAATATGGCTCAACGGCCAGAAACCGGGGAGCGTGTCGATGAATGGCTGACGCCGAACCCCGCCAACCTGGTCAGGCAGGTCCGGTCGGACGCTGCGGGCATATCGATCAAGGGCGGACAGCAGTCGAGCGGTCAAATCCCTGGAATAACCGAACGCTTATCTATACTGACTTCGCACGCCGGTTCCGGAGTACGGATGGAAGACGCAGGGCAATATCCACTTGGGGAGAAATGGAGATGAATCCGGCAAGTCTTGGCGAAAAACCCACAGTCCTGATCGTGGACGATACCCCTGACAACCTGACCCTGCTGGCTGACCTGCTGAAAGTCATCTATCGGGTCAAGGCTGCGCGCGACGGAGACAAGGCTCTGCAGATCGCAGGCAGCGACGACAAGCCCGATCTCATCCTGCTCGACGTGATGATGCCGGGCCTCTCCGGATTCGATGTCTGCCGCCAGCTCAAGGCGCAACCCCATACCCGTGATATCCCGGTCATCTTCCTCACCACCCAGGGGGCGATCGAGGACGAGCTGCGCGGGCTCGAACTCGGCGCGGTCGACTACATCACCAAGCCGATCAATCCGCCCACGGTTCTGCTGCGGGTGGATAACCACCTGAAGATCAAGGCTGCGGCCGACTTTCTGCGCGATCAGAACGACTTCCTCGAACAGGAGGTCGCCCGGCGCACAGAAGAGGTGATTGCGATCCAGGACGTCACCATCCAGGCCCTCGCGTCCCTTGCCGAGACCCGCGACAACGAGACCGGCAACCATATCCGGCGCACCCAGCATTACGTTCAGGCACTCGCTGAGCACTTGAAGGATCACCCTCGTTTTGCCGCTGAGCTGGACGCGGATACCCGTCGCCTGTTGTACAAGTCAGCACCGCTTCATGACATCGGCAAAATCGGTATTCCCGACAGCATCCTGCTCAAGCCGGGGCGGCTGACGATGGAAGAGTTCGAGGTCATGAAGACACATACGACGCTCGGCCGCGATGCCCTGCAGCGCGCTGAAGATCAACTCGGCGTGGAGGTTCCCTTCCTGCGGCTGGCCAAGGAGATCGCCTATGGCCATCAGGAAAAATGGGACGGTAGCGGTTATCCCGAGGGCAGGGCAGGCGACCGGATTCCGCTATCGGCACGCCTGATGGCGGTGGCGGACGTCTATGACGCGCTGATCAGCCGTCGCGTCTACAAGCCCGGTATCAGCCATGAAGACGCTGTCGCGTTGATCAGCGAGGAGCGGGGCCGTCATTTCGACCCGGATGTGGTCGACGCTTTCCTGGCGATAAAGGAGCAGTTCCAGGCCATCGCCGAGCGCTACGCCGACAGTGAGCAGGATTTGAAGGCCAAGGCCAGCAGAGGGGCGTGAAGCGCACCCGAGTGAGGCGCTTTCGGACACAGTCGATTGCGTTACCCGAGCCACCCTGTCTGGCGGCCTGCTCATAAAGGCGAATTCAGATGATGTCTCCGTTCGACTTTTTGCAGCGTTTGCCCCTGCGCCTGAAACTGCAGTTCGGCTTCGGCGGGATTCTTCTGCTGGCGCTGTTTCTGGGGCTGTACAGCCTGCGTGTGCAATACCTGCAGAACCAGCAAATCCGCCAGATCTACTCACAGGACATGCTGGGCCTCGTCCATATCGATTCCGCGCGGGTCGCGCTTGCGGAGATAGGCCTGCATCTGCGCCAGTCGGTGCTGGCCAGCGATGACAAGGAGCGCTCCGGCGCGCAGCGAGAACTGACCGATGCCATCGAGTTGCTTGGCCGCGAGATGGACCTGGCGCGGCCTCTCGTCTTCCGCGCGCAGAATCAGCAGAACCTCCTTCGTTTCGACATGGCCTTCGCGGAATACCAGCGACATCTGGATAAAGTGCTGGAGCTGCAGGTTGAGAGCGCTTCCCGCAGCGCGGAAAGTGCGCGGCTTGCCGCCAGCGCCCTGATCGATTCGCCAGCGTTCTTGCGCGCAGGAGCCGCAGCCGCCCAAGCGCTTACGCAGATAGCCAGACTCAAGCGCGAAGGGGCCGACATCGGTGTGGCTTCGGCGGCCGAGCGGCTCGATCGAAGCGTGCAGCTGACTTTGTGGCTGCTGGTGCTGGGAATGCTCGGCGGCATTCTCTTCGGTTATTTCATCAGCCTGTCCATCCGCCGGCCGGCCGAAAGCCTGCGCAAGACTGTGGACGCGCTGAGCCGCGGCAATCTTGATGTTGAGGTGCCTTTTCAGGACTACCCCAATGAAATCGGCGGCCTTTCCCGGGCACTGCTGTCGCTTCAATCCGAGGCCCAGCAGATGGCGGCCCAGCGCTGGGTCAAGACCCATGTGGCGGCCATCAGCCGCGACCTGCAATCGGCGAACGATTTCACTGAGCTGAGCGAGCGGTTCCTCGGGGCCATTGCGCCGCTGCTGGGTATCGGAAGCGCCACCGCGTACGGCCATGACGAAGCCCATCACCGCCTGATCTTGCTCGGGTGCTATGCAGGCTCCACCCAATCACCGCCGCCGCGCCATCTGCGTCTGGGCGAAGGACTGGTCGGCCAGTGCGCGCAGGAACGACGGACCATCACACTGGAGCAAACTCCGGCCGACTACCTGCACATAAGCTCCAGCCTGGGTGAGACGGCGCCCGCGGTGGTGACTATCCTGCCGCTACTGCGCGGCGAACGCCTGCTGGGTGTGCTGGAGCTGGCCAGCTTCCGTCCGTTGGAGCCCAATCAGCAGAGCCTGCTCGACGAACTCCTCCCGCTGCTGGTGATGAGCGCCGAAATTCTGGAACGCACCTTGCACACCCACCAACTGCTGGCCGAGACCCGCGAGCAGGCGGCGCAGATGGAGGCGCAGCAGCAAATCATCCAGACCACCAAAGCCTGGTATCGAAGCATCATCGAATCGGCGCCTGACGGCATGATGGTGGTGGATCGCAGTGGCGCCATCATCCTCGCCAATCCCAAGCTGGAAGAGCTGTTCGGTTATGGCAGCGGCGAGCTGATCGGCGTCGGCGTGGAGCAACTGGTGCCGGAAGCCTCCAGGGCCAAGCACGAGCCACTGCGCAAGCAATACTTCGAGCAAGGTCATACCCGCCAGATGGGTGGCACCAACACGGATCTGCGGGGACTGCGCAAGGACGGCACCCAGTTCTCGGTGGAGATCGGCCTCTCAAGGCTGCCGGAGCTGCACAACCATGAGCTGTGCGTCTGCGCGTCGGTCCGTGACATCAGCGAACGACGTGCCATGGAAGCCGTGATTCTGGAAAGCGAGGAACGCCTGAAGAGCATTCTGGACCGCAGTCCGGTAAGCGTCGCGTTCGCAACCCAGGGCCAGATCCATTTTGCCAACCCGAGGTTCGTCGAAACCTTCGGCCTTACCGCTGGCGACATGGTGCCGCAGATCTACGTCAATCTGCTCGACCGGGACGATGTGTGGGCCCATCTCCAGACTGGCGAGCCCTACTACGAACGCGAGGTGCAGATGTACGACAGCCAGGGCCGCGAACGCGAAATGCTCGCCACCTATCTGCCGATGCAGTATCGCGGCGAGTTTGGAGTTCTCGGTTGGCACATCGACATTACCCAACGAAAGGCAGCGGAACGGGCCATGCTCCGCGCCAAGCAGCTGGCCGAGGAAGCGACGCAAGCCAAGAGTCACTTCCTGGCCAATATGAGCCACGAGATCCGCACACCGATGAACGTCATCATCGGCATGAGCTGCCTGGCCCTGAAGACCGAGCTGGACCGCAAGCAGCGTAACTACGTGGAGAAGATCAACCTCTCCGCGGAAAACCTGCTGGGCATCATCAATGACATCCTCGACTTCTCGAAGATCGAAGCCGGGGCGATGGACGTCGAGCGAATCGGCTTCCGACTCGAAGATGTGATGGACCACTTCGCCAGCGTGGTTGGCTTCAAGGCCGAGGAGAAGCAGCTGGAGTTGCTGTTCCAGCTCGACTACGACTTGCCCACTGCGCTGCTGGGGGACCCGCTGCGCCTCGGCCAGGTACTGATCAACCTCGGAAACAATGCGGTCAAGTTCACCGAAACCGGGGAAATCGTGGTGGGTGTCGAACAGGTCGCGGCCGCCGAAACGGACGTCGAGCTGCACTTCTGGGTCAGGGACAGCGGTATCGGGATGACGCCGGAGCAGTGCGAGCGCATCTTCCAGTCCTTCATGCAGGCCGATTCGTCCACTTCACGCAAATATGGCGGTACCGGCCTGGGTCTGGCGATCTCGCAGAAACTGGTGGAACTGATGCAGGGCCGCATCTGGGTAGAAAGCGAGCCTGACCGTGGCTCAACCTTCCATTTCAACGCGCGCTTCGGCCGCCAGGAACATGCGCGGCCACGGCGGGTCATGCGCGCTGATGAGCTATTGGGCTTGCGTGTGCTGGTGGTCGATGACAATGCCTCGGCCCGGGAAATCCTCTCGACCATGGCTAAGAGCTTCGGACTGGAAGTGGACGTTGCGCGCACCGGACGCGAGGCCCTGCAGTTGTTGAACCGCGCCACGCAAAAAGGGCTGCCTTACCGGCTCTTGCTGATCGACTGGAAGATGCCGGAACTCGATGGTGTCGAGGCCGTGCGCGAGCTTAACGACGGTGGCGGGGACGTGCCCGCGGTGATCATGGTGACCGCGTTCGGACGGGAGGACGCCCTCGATGCCGCGCGTGTGCAGGGCGTGACGCTGGACTTCGTGCTCACCAAACCGGTGACGCCGTCCTCACTGCTGGAAGCGATCAACCAGGTGCTGGGCGGTACGTCCCCGGCGGAAACCCGCAGCACCGAACGTCATGGCCAGACCGAGAGCGCCAAGGCGGCTCTCGCCGGCAGCCGCGTGCTGCTGGCGGAAGATAACCCATTGAATCAGGAGCTGGCGGTGGAGCTGCTCACGGATGCCGGCATCGAGACCGTACTGGTCAGCAACGGCCAGGAAGCGCTCGATCTGCTGGCAGTGGATCAGCGCTTCGACGGGATTCTCATGGATTGCCAGATGCCCTTGGTGGATGGCTACGAGGCGACCCGTGCGATTCGCCAGCGGCCGCAACTGACGAGCATTCCGATCATCGCCATGACCGCCAACAACCTCGCTGGCGATCGTCAGCTGGCGCTGGACGCGGGCATGGACGATCACATTGCCAAACCGCTGAACCTGGACACGATGTTCGCCACGCTGGCGCGCTGGATCACCCCTGCCCAGGCCCGCACCCTGGCACCGAGGCAGACCGCTCCCACCGTGCAGTCGACCCTGCCTGCATTGCCCGGCATCGACCAGCAGAAAGGGCTCGCCACCTGCAGTGGCAAGCTGTCCCTTTATCACCGGTTGTTGCTGAAGTTTCGTGATGGCCAGCGGGACTTCGCCAACCTCTTCGCAGAAGCGCGTCGCGGCAATGATCCCACCGCCGCCCAGCGCACCGCCCATAGCCTGCGGGGTGCCGCTGCGAACATCGGGGCGTTGGGGGTAGTGGAGTCAGCCGCTCGGCTGGAACAGGCCTGCCGGCAGAACGCCCCGGCTGAGCGAATCGACACCTTGTTGGAGGAATTGCTGACTGACCTGGCAAGCGTCGTTCAGGGGCTCACCGCGCTCGACAATGCCCCCGAGTCAACTGGCGATTCCAGCGAGAGCGAGCGGGCCCAGCTGTCCGACCTGTTCGATCGCCTCCGGCACTGCCTGGCGCAAAGTGATACGGCCGCTGAAGAGCTCATCACGGAAATCTGCGAGCAGTTTCGAGGCCGACCGGGGGAGGACACCCTGAGGCGTGTTGCAAAGGCAGTGGATTCTTTCGACTTCGACCAGGCCCTGGCGCTGCTGGACCAGTTGGAACAGCTGGACCGCAACGCCATCGGCGAATGACCGTAGGAGTTGGCTTGCCAGCTAATGGCCCCTTTTCGCTGGCAAGCCAGCTCCTACAGGGCTATAGCCAATGACGTTGCAGCGCCTGCAGGTCCATGGCGGGCGGCACGGAGTTCCGCCCGCCATGGACCGTCCTCGATCAGAGGCTGAGGAAGCCGCTGTAGAGGCCGTAGCCGGCGATCAGGGCGCCGATCAGTACCACCAGGAAAATCACCTTCTCCACCCCGGTGAACACCGGCTGGCCCAGCTCGCGCTTGGCCTTGGCGAACAGGATGGCGCCCGGTGCATAGAGGAGGGCCGACAGCAGCAGGTATTGCACGCCTGCCGCGTACACCAGCCAGACGGCATAGAGCACCGCGACCAGGGCGATCACCAGGTCCTTGGTTCGTTCGCCAGGCGCCTGTTCGTAGGTCTCATTACGGTACGCCAGCAGCAGGGCATAGGCGGCTGACCAGAAGTACGGCACGAGGATCATCGAAGTCGCCAGGTACAGCAGGCTCAGGTAGGTGGAGCTGTTGAACAGGGTGATGATCAGGAACAGCTGGATCAGCCCGTTGGACAGCCACAAGGCATTGGCCGGGACCTGGTTTGCGTTCTCCTTGCGGAGGAACTCCGGCATGGTGTGATCGCGGGCACTGGCAAACAGAATTTCGGCACACAGCAGCGTCCACGACAACAGCGCACCGGCGAGGGAAACGATCAGCCCGACGCTGATGAGGACGGCGCCCCAATGGCCGACCACACTTTCCAGCACGCCTGCCATCGACGGGTTTTTCAGGCCAGCCAACTGAGCCTGGGCCATGATCCCCTGGGACAGAACATTCACCAGAACCAGCAGCAGGAGCACCGCAACGAAGCCGACCACGGTGGCTTTGCCGACATCGCTACGCTTCTCGGCGCGCGCGGAGAAGATGCTGGCGCCTTCAATGCCGATGAATACCCAGACAGTGACCAGCATCATGTTCCGGACCTGGTTCATCACCGTACCCAGGTCGCTGTTACCGGCGCCCCAGAAGTCGGAGGTGAACACATCCATCTTGAAGGCTATAGCGGCGATGACGATGAACAGAGCCAGCGGCACCATCTTGGCGATGGTGGTCAGGGTGTTGATGAAGGCGGCTTCCTTGATTCCCCGCAGTACCAGGAAGTGCAGGAACCACAGCAGCACCGACGCACAGGCCATCGCGGGCAGGGTGTTGCCCTCGCCGAAGATGGGGAAAAAGAAACCCAGCGTGCCGAACAGCAGCACCATGTAACTGACGTTGCCGATCCAGGCGCTGATCCAGTAGCCCCAGGCCGAAGAGAAGCCCATGTAGTCGCCGAATCCGGCCTTGGCGTAGGCATACACCCCGCCGTCGAGCTTGGGCTTGCGGTTGGCGAGGGTCTGGAACACGAAGGCCAGCATCAGCATGCCGACCCCGGTGATGAGCCAGCCGATCAGGGTGGCTCCGGCACTGGCGCTGTTAGCGATGTTTTGCGGCAGTGAGAAGATGCCACCGCCTACCATCGAGCCGACGACCAGGGCGATCAGTGCACCCACTTTCAGTTTGTCGCTGGAGGTAGCGACCTCTGTCTGTTTACCGGGCTCCGCCTGCTTGCCCAGGTCTATGTTGCTGGTTGAGTCGACCATGAAAAGCTCCTTGCCGAAATGGCATCGCGCAAATGAATGGCCGGCCAGCAAGAATGGTCTTTACCGCACAGCATGACCCTTCGAGTGGTCCACGCCACCGAACAGACTGCCTGTATCACTGCTGGAGTTGGTTCGCTTCAACTCGCGCCCCGCAGCCGGGCACTGCTCTTTGGATCTCCGAAGTCATGTCGCGACAGCTTCGCCTGGTCGGGAGGGATCAGTTCCATACGGCTACTTGCCGCTCCCGTGTCCCGGCTTCCGCTGTCGAAAGCAGTGTTAGTGTAGCGACGGGTGGGAGATCCGACAGGTTATTTCCTGAGATGGATATTCCATGGCGAGTGAACATAGTCGCTGGTGGACGCTGGATGAGTTCATGGATGGCGAAGTAGTTGCACGTTGTTATTGATGAGGGTTTGTACGATTTCTATCGAGCCATTGATGGCGAATTGAACGCCCATGCATACGAGCAGAAATCCCATGATGCGCGATACGGCATCAATGCCTGACGGACCGGTAATCTTCATGATCAGATCCGATGCCCGCAGACAACCCCAGAGTATCAGCGCGGTTGAAAGGAAGATTAACGGCGGGGCCGTCAGTATTACCCAGTGCGGAAAGTTCGTACTGTGCTTGAGAGTGGCCGAAGCGCTGATGATCAGCGCAATGGTGCCCGGCCCAGCCGTGCTGGGCATGGCCAGCGGAACGAACGCGAAACTGGCTCGTTCTGCTTCCCCGTTGCCCGAGGCGGAGGGTTGTACGGGTTGAGGAAAAAGCATTCTTGCGCCAATTATTATCAGAATTCCTCCGCCCGCAATTCTCAAGCCCGGTATGGAAATATTGAAAACATCCATGATCAGTTCACCTATGTAGTAGGTGAATATCATGATGAGAAAGACATTAAGTGCTGTCAGGAATGCCTGTTTGTTCTTCTCTTCCCGAGTAAGTCCCCGTGAAAGGGCGAGAAAAAGCGCCACGGTGGTAGGTGGGTTTATCAATGGCAACAAAGCCAGCAATCCCAGCAAAACGGCGTCGAACAAGTCACCCATGCTTCGCCATCCTGAAAGTATTCCGGTGATTCTCTCTACGCCAACGCTTGGCTATGGATATCGATTGCGTCGGTATCGCATCTCAATATAGACGCCGAAGTGATTGCATCCCGTTCGGGTGGGCCGATTCGCCGCCACAAGGTTGGTGCGGTGTTGAGATTTGCACGGACAGCTCCCTCTCCCTCTGGGGTGACGAGGCACGCTTTTGGAAGCACCGCTTCCAGTGCCGATGAACGCCTGAGCGCGAAGCGATCAGGCCGGGGCGCAGAGCGGGGTTGGGGTGAGGGAAGCGGGTGGGCTCGGAGTCTGATGTGTTGGGCTTCGCTGCGCTCAGCACCAACCTACGGGGCCGCTGCGCGGCCCTTGGCGAATGAATTCGCCCCCACAAAAAAACCTTCACTCAAGGCGTCGACGCGAACCGCTCTGACAGGAAATCGATGAACGCCCGCGTCCGGGCCGGGACGAAATTGCTTGGAGCCCGCAGTGCATAGATGGCGGAGTCTGATGACCGTGAAAAATCCTCTAGCAGCGCGAGCAGGCGGCCTGACTCCAGGTCGTCGCGCACCATGAACGCTGGAAGACGGGCTATCCCTGCACCGGCCAGGCATAGGGTGCGAATGGCCTCGACACTGTTGCAGGAGAAGCTTCCCTCCAGTCGAATCTCCCGGTTCGACGCGGAACGAAACTCCCAATCGTTGAAGCGGCTTTCAAAGTTGAGTTTCAAGCACAGGTGCTCCGATAGAGCGGCAGGTTTGGCCGGCATTCCGTGCAACTCGAGGTAGCGGGGGGAGGCGCAAATAATGCGTTCATTCGATGCCAGTTTCTGCGCGACCAGACTTGGGTCGGATAGCGCGCCGCTCCTTATCGCGACATCGATGCGTTCGTGCCTGACATCGACAATGGCGTCCGTCAGGGTCAGGTTCACTTTTATATCCGGGTAGATCCGCATGAAGTCGACGACGGCAGGCACTACATGGTGGTGACCGAAGGCATTTGAAGAGGTCACTCTCAACATGCCCCGTGGCGCATCGGAATCGAGCAACACGGCAGCTTCCAGGGCCTGGATATCCGCGAGGATCGGCCGTGCTTCGCGCACAAACCGCTCTCCAGCATCCGTCAGTGCCACCATCCGCGTCGTGCGCAACAAGAGCTGGATACCGAGCCGATCCTCCAGCCGCTGAACGCGCTTGCTGATGGCCGAGTGGGTCATTCCAAGCCTGCGCGCGGCCGGTGAAAAACCACCTGCGTCCACCACCGCAACCAGGATTGCCATGTCGCTGTACCTGTCCATCGGAGCCCCTTTTTTTGTTCCGTTATGGAACAGGTCCCTGGAAAATTCAACGAATTCCAATTCTTTCGTACAGGTCAGAGAATGCGTCCGGCGGGACCGATCTCGCCGATCTGCCGGGTCGAGAAAGGACGATCCGGCATGCAGTCACATCCATTCGAGAGCGTAGCGATGAAACCCACATTCACGACTGGCATTGCTGCCGCGACATTCGCCTCCCTCACGTGGTCGATGAACTTCGTCGCGCCACTTTTCATCGGCGAATATTCGATCTTCGATCTTGCGGCCTGCAGATACATCATCTCCGGATTGATTGGTGCGGTGATTCTGCTGGCCAATTTCGAATCCTGCCGACGGCTGGGTTGGAAAGACTGGCTCACCGCCGCCGGGCTGGGATTCATCGGGTATGTGGGGTACTTCATGGCGGTTGCCGTGGCGGCTACCTATGCGGGGCCGGTCATCGCGCCGGCCTTTCTGGGGCTGGTGCCCGTCGCGTTGGCCATCAGCGGGAATGTCGAGGGTGGAATCTCCTGGCGATTGCTCCAGGTGCCGTTTGGACTGGCTGCCCTCGGACTGCTTCTGGTGAATGGCCAGAGCGTTGCAGCGGCTGAAGGGCTCTCGCACCCCTCGCTGGCTATCGGAATCGGGGCTTCCGTCGCAGCCGTGGCGCTGTGGGTTTGGTTCGGACTTGCCAACCGGCGGGCCCTGAAGAAACGCCCCGGCATGAATGCATGGGTCTGGACCTCCATGATGATGGTCGGAGGGGGTCTGCAAACCCTCGTGTTCATCCCCATCGGAGCAAGCCTGGAAGTGTTCAACGCGCCCTCCCTGGGGTTAGGAGCGAGCGCCATCAGCCATCTCTATCTGCCGGCGCTCCTGCTTGCTGCCGTTGCCTCGATGGGCGGCGCGTGGGCCTGGACCCTTGCGTCCCAGCGTCTTCCCATAACGCTCGCCAGCCAGCTGCTGTCCCTGGAGATGGTGTTCGCCACGTGCCTGGGCCTGCTGTTCCATCACCGGTGGCCGACGACTCCGGAGGCCCTGGGTATTGCACTCATCGTTTTCGGGGTGGTGAAAGCCATCGGCGTGTTCCATGGCCATTCCGGCAAGCTCGCAGTGGCGCATTGAGTGGCTGCGCGACTGCAAAATCTGTGCATTTGACAGGGGAAGGGGAGCCCCGTTAGTGCCGTTTGGCAGGTAAGACGTCGGAGTACGCTCTGAGCGTTATCCTGAGCAAAGGCGACTGAAACCGGCTCAAAGGCGAAGTGGAAGCGGAGGCTTCTGGAGGACCGATGAAGCAGAGGCTCCAGCAACGACTACAAACGCAGATTTCCGAGACGCTACCTGGCTTCATGGTGCAGTGTGAGTTCACTGGCAAACACCTGATCGACGTCTATCTGAGGAACGAGAAGACCCGTGAAGCGGCGCGAATTACGGGCGTGAACACGGCTGACCTGACCGGTCCGGGGGCGCTGGATGCAACGGTTGATCAACTGCTGTTCGAGATCGAACTGGCCATCGCATCCCAACGTTCAAAAGAGTGAGCACGCGGGCTCTGATCTTTCGTCTTCGTTTTCGTCTGAAAGCGAGACTTCCCCTGCTTTTCCAGCCTGAAATGAAGCTGGCAGGCCCGAGGCCCGCCAGCGTTTCGCATCAGTGGGCAATGCAGACCGACTTCAGCTCGGTGTACGCCTCGATCACGGCACGGCCGAACTCGCGGCCCATGCCGGACTGCTTGACGCCGCCGAAGGGCATGTTCGGGTCCAGCAGCACGTGCGCGTTGACCCACACGGTGCCGGCCTCGATGCGCGGAACCAGGTTCATCGCCTTGGACAGGTCGTTGGTCCACAGGCTGGCGGCCAGGCCGTACACGCTGTCGTTGGCCAGTTCGATCATGGCGTCCTCATCGGTGAAGGGGATCACCGACAGCACCGGGCCGAAGACTTCCTCGCGCGACACGGTCATCTCGTGGTTCACGTCGGCCAGCACAGTGGGCTGGACGAAGAAGCCGTCGCCTTCCAGACGCTCGCCACCGGCGACCACGCGGGCGCCTTCCTGGCGGGCCAGGTCGATGTGCTTGAGCACGTTCTGCTGCTGCTTGAATGACACCAGCGGGTTGATCGCCGCGTCCTGGTCCATGCCCGGACCGATGGACAGGCCCTTCACCGCAGCGGCCAGACCCTGAACGAAAGGCTCGTAGATGGACTGGTGCACGTAGAAGCGCGAGGCCGCGGCGCAGACCTGGCCGTTGTTCAGCAGGCCGCCGAGCAGCGCGCCCTGCACGGCCTTCTCCACATCGGCATCGGCCAGCAGGATCATCGGGTTCTTGCCACCCAGCTCCAGGGCGAAGCGGGTCATGTTCTCCATGCAGGCCACGCCGACGCTCTTGCCCACGGCGGTGGAACCGGTGAAGGACACCTTGCTGATCAGCGGGTGCGACGCCAGGGCGTTGCCCACGGTGCTGCCGCCGCCGGTGACGACGTTGAACACGCCGGCCGGGATGCCCGCTTCGAAGGCCAGTTCGGCCAGGCGCAGGGCGGTCAGCGGGGTTTCGCTGGCGGGCTTGATGACCACGGTGCAGCCGGTAGCCAGCGCCGGCATGGCCTTCCAGGTGGTGATCATCAGCGGGAAGTTCCACGGCACGATGCCGGCAACCACGCCCACCGGCTCACGACGAGCGAAGGCGGTGAAGCGCGAGCCCGGCGGGATCGGGATGGACACGTCCATGGTCTGACCTTCGATCTTGGTCGCCCAGCCGGCCATGTAGCGCATGAACTCGAC
>NZ_QJRF01000072.1 GCF_013393345.1 Pseudomonas taiwanensis | reverse complement strand
GGCGGCGTGGCGGTGACCTACAGCGTCGTCGGCAACCTGCTCACCGCCTCGGCTGGTGCGGTCGATGTGTTCACCTTCAGCCTCACGGCGGCCGGCGCCTACAGCTTCACGCTGCTCAAGCCGCTGGATCATGCAGCGGGCAATGACGAGAACGACATCACCCTCAACCTCGGTTCGCTGCTGCGGGCCACCGATGCCGACGGCGATACGGTGACGGCTGCAGCCGAGAAGTTGGTCATTACCGTTGACGACGACACGCCAACCGCGACCGGTGCCGCCGCAGCAGGCACTGTCGACGAGGACGGCCTGGCCGGCGGGATCGCCGGAGGCACCGGCGACGTGGTCGGCGCGGCGACCGTGGCCAGTGGCAGCGTGACCGGTATCTTCCAGTCCGGCGCCGATGCGCCACTGAGCTACGCTCTGTCCAGCAATACCAGCGGCCTTCCGCAGACGCTGACTTCGGGCGGCGTGGGGGTGACCTACAACGTCGTCGGCAACACGCTGACTGCTTCGGCCGGCGCGGTCGCCGTGTTCACCTTCAGCCTGACCGCAGCGGGCGCCTACAGCTTCACGCTGCTCAAGGCCCTGGACCATGCGGCGGGTAATGACGAGAACGACATCACCCTCAACCTGGGCTCACTGTTGCAGGCCACCGACAAGGACGGCGACACGGTGACGGCCGCCCCCGAGAAGCTGGTCATCACCGTCGACGACGACACGCCGACGCTCGCATTCGGCAACCTGATGGGGACCGGTACCATCCTTCCCCAATACGGGAACTGGAGCATGGCGGCGGGAGCCGACGGGCTGGGTGCAGCGGGTCTGGATATCTCGTTGGTCAATGGCCAGTTCACCCTTGTCAGGCCGGACAACACGACCACCACCGGGACCGGTACGCTCACCGAGCTATCGCCCTCACCGGATGCCAATGGCGCGTACCGCTTTGCAGGTAGCCTGACCGGCGATTTCGACAACAACGCGACAACGGCCAATACCACCATCGACTACACGTTGACTGCCTTCGCCAATGGCACCTACGCCTTGGATCTGGTGCAAGGCTTCAGTTCGACGATCGTCCTCAGCAGTGCCGACGGCTCACTCGATGCGGGTGGCCCCGACCCTGTCCGCACATTGCTGATTCCCAAGCAGGATCCGCCGACCATTCCTTCGCCATCCGAGGAGATCGTGTTCTTCGGCGTAAACGCGGGCACGACCGCAGCCCAGGTCCTGAGCGCCATCGTGCAGGGAGCGCCCGACCTCACAGAAGCGCAGATAGAGGCTGGCGGATTCTCGTTCCTCGGCACGGCGGACGTGAACGTCAGCACAGCCGGCATCGGCGTCGGCAACAACAACCTGGATGGAAACGGGACGGCCGGCATCAATAGCGGCGACGAGAGTTTCGTCATCAATCCCGAGACCTTGCTGACAGCCATGAAGGTGTTCATCGACAACACGCTGCAGGGTTACAACCCGGCCACCGAAGAGCTGTATTACCGGATCTTCTTCGAGGACGGCACGAGCTCGGCCCAGACGAAGGTTCTTGCCGCTGACCTGGTCTCCGAGGCAGGAAACCAGAAGTCCTTCCTCGTCCAATGGGATGGCGCGAAGATGATCGACGCTGTTCAGCTCACGATGGGCCTGGGCGTGATCAAGGTGCCGGTGATCCAGTTCATCAAGCAGGTCGAGAGCATGGCCAACGATATCCAGTTGGCATTCAACGCAACGCTGACGGACAGGGATGGGGACACGGCGACCAGTACGTTCGACGCCAATCTGTTTGCGAACGACCCGAACGACCCGCTCTTCGACTACAGGATGGCTGGCACGATTGGTGAGCAGGATGCCTTCAACGTGGATCTGTCGGCCACCGAGAACCTGTACCAGGTGAACGGATTCGATGCGGGGCCGGGCGTGCGAGACAAGCTGGTGCTCATTGGCGATGCGGGCGCCGTGGTCCAATCGATCGATAACACTGGTGCAAACAGCATCGTTACGATCGACGAGTCAGGCGCACAAAACACGACCATCACCGTGGTCGGGGTCGACCTGCTGAACACCGACATCATGTTCGGCAGCGCCTGACACATCGGCTGTATGAAAGGAAGCGGGGGTGGCATGAAAGCCACCCCCGTCTTTTTTGCAGATCCCCGCGCGAGCCCACCCGCCATCGCATGAGACCGCTGAAAGTGAACGACCTGACTCCCGCAAGGGAGCCAGGTCATTTTCATTTGGGAGGTCGGGTCGGAAGGATCAGTCCATTTCCACCCAGGTGGAATCCGGCGGCTCGCCACCGCTGGTGAGACCGTGTTTCAGCGCATACATCAGCAGGTCGACGCGATTGATGAGGTTCAGCTTGTGATAGATGCTGCTGAGGTGGTTATGCACCGTGTGCTCGCTGATGCCCAGCCGCGCGGCAATGCACATGTACTTGGCAGACGGGTCACCCACGATGGCGCGAATCAGCTCTCGTTCGCGCAGGGTCAGCTGAGAGTACCTCGCGCGTTCCGGATCGCCATTCACGCGCACCTGCCCGGCCGCGGAGTAGCCGGATAGTCCGCCGGCCCAGGCTCTGTCCAACCCGATGTCGCGGTGGTGGACCTTGATGATGGCGCGGATGATCGACTCCGTCGGATCCTCCGCCAGCACGACGCCACGAGCACCGGCGTCTATCGCCCGGCCAACGGGAACGGCCTCGTACAGTCCCTTGAGCAGCAGCACTTTCATGTCGTTGCTGCGGGTGAGTAACGAAATGACGTCCAGCGGGTCCAGTGCATCCGGGAAGAAGCTGAAGAAGATGACATTCGGGCGCAGCTGATCGGCACAATCCAGCGCGTGGGCATAGGTACTGACCTGGCCGCACACTTCCATCCGTGGTTTTCTGGCATTGATCAAGTCGTGGAGACCCATCAGGACGAGGGGACGACAATCGATCAGCATCACGCGTATCGGTTGAGTGCGGGATTGCATTTACATTTTTCGCCCCCTGACAGGTGAACTCGTCGTGCGGGGTCGCGCGGACGGATAGCCTTTGTTGTATAGGGGGGAAACGGGGCAGAGTGCCAGCAGCTTCAGACGTCACGTTGAGTTGCCGGGATAAGCGGCAATCGGCACCTCCTACCCGACGAACGGCTTATTTTCCACGAGAAGTTGGCACGCCGGCTCAGTTTCCACGCGGCGTCTGAACGCTCCCGCAGGGTGCCCCATGTGCACCGATACCGATGCCCGCTGATGAAATGAACGAAGCCGGACCTCAAGGTCAGTAGTCGGCAACGTAGGATGGGTTGAGCCTGCGATACCCATGCTGTTCGTTGGGGCCGATGGGTATCGCTTCGCTCCAGCGGAGCGCCGCCCGCCACATCCTACGAACGTCATCCTGATACTCGGGCAGCCTAATCGTCACAGGTAGATCAGATGACTCGTGACCACGTCCTCCGGGCGTGGTTTCCCAAGGCGACATAAACGAAGCCCCCGAAGACCGAACGATCTCCAGGGGCTTCGCCTTTTTGCGGTTTGGCCCGTATCAGGCCTCGAGGTCAGTGGACAGCGACAGCTCTTTCCAGGCCGCCACTTCACCTTCCACCAGGCTGTGCTTGTCGGTGATTCGCTGCACCGCGTCGCTGCCCAGGGCGAGGCGCTGCGGCGGATTGGCGGCGTTCACCAGTGTCAGAATGGCCCCGGCGAACTTGCTCGGGTCACCCGGCTGGGCATGGTTTGCACCCTCGGCGAAGCGACGCATGGCGCCCACGGTTTCGTCGTAATCCGCCAGCTCCAGGGCGGTTTTCACCAGGGATTGCTCATCCAGGAAGTCGGTGCGGAAGAAGCCCGGCTCAACCACCGTGACCTTCACGCCCAGCGGCGCCAGTTCCTGGTGCAGCGCTTCGCTGATGCCTTCCACAGCGAACTTGGTGGAGCCGTAAACACCCCAGCCGTAGTAGGACTGGTAGCCGCCCAGGGAGGAGATGTTGATGACGTGGCCGGAACGCTGGCGGCGCATATGCGGCAACACGGCACGGGTGACGTTGAGCAGGCCGAAGACGTTGGTGGCGTAGATGCGCTCCACTTCCTGCGCGCTGGTTTCCTCAACCGCACCGAGGATGCCGTAGCCGGCGTTGTTGAGCAGCACGTCGATGCGACCGAAGCGCTTGATGCCCTCGGCCACCGCCTCATGGGCCTCGCTTTCGCGGGTCACGTCCAGGCGCACGGCCAGCAGGTTGGGATGGTCGCCGAGGCGGGCAATGACGTCGTCCGGCTTGCGGGCGGTAGCGATGACCGCATCACCGGCCGCCAGGGCCTGTGCTGCGATGAGGGCGCCGAAACCACGGGAAGCTCCAGTAATCAACCAGGTACGCATAGCAACTCTCCTGTGTGGAACCCGCACCGCGCGGGCTTTCTGTTTGAGTTGCGTTCACTGTATGGCTGTCGGACTCTTGTGATAATCCCAATAAAATTGCATGAGCCTGTGAATCCAACTCATCAATCATTGATGACGATCTCCTTGTAGGAGCGAGCTTGCTCGCGAACATCCCGGGCGCCATCTTTCGCGAGCAAGCTCGCTCCTACGGAAGCTCTCGGGGAATCGCGGGCGCGTGGCATTGCTGGCAGGCGCGCACCGGGCCGGCGGCGTGGATGGCCTGCACCCGTTCCAGGTGGCAGCCACGGCAGAGCTGGTGGAAATCCTGTTCGATACGCACCGCCAATGCGGGCGACTTCTTGTGGCAGAACAGGCAGGTGCGGTCGCCGGACGGTGGCGCCGGCGAGCGGTCGGCGTAGTCGTGATGGCAGGTCAGGCAATTCACCTGGCCATGCACGCCGTGATCGAAGTTCAGCGGCAACAACGGGCGCTGCCGCACCAGTTCGGCATGCCCCTGGGCGAGGCCGTAGCCCAACAGTGCCAGGAGCCCGAGGCTGGCCAGCAGGTAGAGCCATCTCATAGCGGCAGGTCACTGTTGGCCAGCAGGGCGAAGCCCCCGGCCAGGCACAAGGCGAATACCAGCAGGCCGGCGCAGAGGCGGCTGGCGAGCACCGCCGTGTTGAGCCGCCTGCGCCCTTCGGCTGGCGCCAGGGGCTTACGCGGGAGCAGCGGCCATATCAGCGCAGCAACGGTCAGCACACCCCAGAGCACCGACTTCCAGCGCGCGCCGGTGTAGAAATCGACTTCGATCACGTGCACTGCCAACAGCACCAGCAGCACGGTGCTGATCCCGTAGTGCCAGCGACGAAAACGCAGGTGATGACGCCACAGGCGTTGGCGTATGGCGGGCAGGCTGATGGGCACCAGCACCAGCAGCAACAGGGCCGCAAGCGTGCCGGACAGCATGGGCAAGGAAGCCGAGGGCAGCAGGTATTCCACCACCAGCGGTTCGTTCACCAGCAGCAGGCCAACGTGTAGGAGCAGCAGGGCCAGCGCCGCGTATCCCAGGTCGCGGTGCAGGACCATGAAGAACTTGCCGTCGAAGTACGGCCGCGACATCGGCCGACCGCTGTAGACGAACAACAGCAGGAGGATCACTCCGCCGAGCAGGCCGGCGGCGTTGGCGAAGTCCCAGAGGGGCGCGAGACCGGGCATGGCGTCGACCAGCAACACCAGTACGAAGGGCAGCGCACTGAGGATGGCCAGGCGCAATGTCAGCGCGACCATGCACTCCTCCTTGGGCATCCACCCGGCACAAGACGCTGAATTCAACCCGGAGGATTCTCTCAGCCACCGGCAGGCGTGGCCATCGCCTGCCTGCCAGTCTCGTTGTTGTGGATGCCAAGGTGCCCGGCACGCGCCGGGCAGGTGCGTTACTTGAGCAGCCCCTCGTCCCGCAGGGCTTGCTGCACGGCGGGCTGCTCCAGCCATTGCCGTTGCAGGCGGGCGACATTGGTCAGGCCGTCGAAAGGTGCACCCAACCGCGTCAGCCAGGTGGCGAAGACACCGAGGTAGATGTCCGCCAGGGTGAAGCGATCACCCACCAGCCAGAGACGGCCTTCCAGATGCCGCTCGATGTGCTCGAACGCCTTCAGCAACTGCACCCGCGCCTGCTCACGGATGCCGGGGTGCGCGGCCTCGTCGGCGGAGTAGCGCTCCGGGCGGTTCAGCGGGCGGAACGATGCCGTGTGAACCTCGGCCGCGAGGTAACCAAGCCAGCCCTGGATCTGCCCGCGTTCGGCGCCGCCGGCCGGAGCGAACAGCGAAGTACCCGGAACCTGGTCGGCCAGGAACGGCAGGATGGCGCTGTTCTCGGTCAGCACGGTGCCGCCATCCAGTTGCAGGGCCGGCACGCGGCCCAGCGGGTTGATCGCGTGAATGGGCGAATCCGCGACACGCAGCGCGACCTTCTCGATCTGGACCGGCAGCCCCAGTTCGCGCACGGCGATGTGGGAGGCCAGCGAGCAGGCGCCAGGGGCGATGAACAATGTGGTCATGGTCGATTTCTCCTCAGAAGGGCCGGCTGCCGGCCAGGCTGATGCGTTTCAGACGGCGCCGCTGGGTCGCCGGGAAGCCGTTGCGGGCATGCAGAGTAGCCTGGTTGTCCCAGTACACGATGTCGCCCACTTCCCAGCGGTGGGTGTAGGAGAAGCGCGGGTCCTTGAGGTGCTCGCGCAAGCGGTTGATGAGTTCGATGCCTTTGTCCGGGGCATAGCCGGGGATTTCCACTTCCGTGTGCACGCCGAGGTAGAGCAGGCGCTTGCCGCTCTCCGGATGGGTGCGCACCAGCGGGTGCTCGGTGCCCTGGATGGGCTCGATGTCCGGCGTGCGGTAGGTGATGCCGAGGTTGTAGCCGTCACGCAGCCGCACGAAGGGGTTGTAGTTGATCAGCTTGAGGCCATCGATCTCGCGGCGCGTGTCTTCGTCCAGCGCGTTGTAGGCCAGGGCCAGGTTGGTCCAGGTGGTTTCACCGCCCGCCTCCGGTACTTCCAGCGCGTAGAGCAGGGAGCCGGCCGAGGGAGTGGGCGTCCAGTGGTGGTCGCTGTGGGCCGGCAGGGCGATGTTGCTCAGCTCGCCGTCCTCGGCGTTGGCCACCTTGACGATGTCCGGCGCCCTGCCGTCTGTGCCCGAAGACAGCACGAGGTAATCCGGATGGGGCTGGAACACCGAGCCGAACCAGGAGGTGAAACGCAGGTACTGCGCATCGTCCAGCTCCTGGCCCTTGAAGATCAGGATGTGGTGGTCGCGCAGCGCCTGCTTGAGGGCGAGGATCTGCGCCGGGGTCAGGTCGCGACGGCCATCCAGGCCACGGACCTCGGCACCCAGCGGCGCAGCGAGGGGTTCGATGCGCAGCCCGTCGAGGGGCTGGCGCAAGGCGGTGACGACAGTGCTCATGGGGTTCTCCTTGGTCGCTGGTCAGAAGTCGTAACGGAGGGACACGCCGGCTGTGCGCGGCTGGCCCACGGAAGCGGTGTAGGCGCCGTTGCTGAAGGCGAAGGCGGTCAGGTAGTAGTCCTTGTCGAAGGCGTTGCGCACCCAGAGCGAGGTGTCCAGCAGACCGTCACCGAGGTCGGCACGGATGCCGGCGGCGAAGTTGGCCAGGCCGTAGCCGTCGATCTTGGAAAGCTCGGAGTTGTCCAGGGTGCCTTCGGCCTCGGAACGGTAGGAGTAGCTGGCGTTGACGTAGGGGCGCAGGCCGCTGCCGGTCTGCCAGGTGTATTCGCCGTTGACGTTGCCGATCCAGCGCGAGGCGCCCACCACCCGGTCGCCGGTGAGGTCGCACTTGGCGGTGGGGGTCACGGTGTTGATCTCGCCGGGGCACGGCGCGTCCTTGAAGCTCAGGTAGGTAACGTCATTGAACGAACCGTTGGCGTTCAGGGTGAGGCCACGCAGCGGTCGCCAGCTGGACTCGAACTCCACGCCACGGGAACGCACGCTGCCGGCGTTGGCCAGTACCGATACGGGGGTCAGCGACGAGGCAGTGGTGGTCAGGGTGGTGGCCTGGTAGCCGTGGATGCCGGTCCAGAAGATGTTCGCGTTGAACAGCAGGCGGCCGTCGTCGAGGGTGCTCTTGAAGCCCAGTTCGGCGTCGTTGGCACGCTCGGGGCCGACAATCAGGGAATCGCTCCCCAGCCCCGCCACCGGCGCCACCAGGTTCACGCCGCCGGACTTCTCGCCGTGGGCCAGGCTGGCGTAACCGAGCAGTCCATCGCTGACCTTGTAGCTGAGGCTGAGCAGCCCGGACGGCGCGGCGTTGTGCAGGCCGAAGTCGCCGGTATCCAGCGCCCCCAGCTGCGCCTGCCGCGCTGCCGCCAGAGCGCCTGTCAGGGGCGCGCCGCCCTCCGGGGCGAAGCGGTGCAAGCGTGCCTGCTTCTCTTCGTAGGTGCCGCGCAGGCCGAAGGTGAAGTCCAGGCGGTCGGTGATGTGCCAGTTGCCCTGGCCGAACAGGGCGAAGCTGTCGGTTTCGATCTTGCCGTTGGTCTGGCTGGAGACGTTGTTCAGGAGGTTGCGGTTCACCCCGGTGAGGTACAGGTCGGCGAAGGGGCCGTATTGTGTGCGCGTGTTGTTGCCGAGGTTCTGGTTGAACAGGTACGCGCCCAGCACATAGTCGAAGGCGCCGCCGGTGGGCGAGGCCAGGCGGAATTCCTGGGAGAACTGCCGGTCGTGGACTTCGACGCCGCTGTCGATGATCGCCGAGACGTCGGTGAGGTCGGCATCGTTGTGCGGCACGAAGTGCCAGTAGCGGTAGCCGCTGATGGAGGTGAAGGTGTAGCCGCTGTCCAGGTTCCAGTTGGCCTCGATCGACGAGCCGCCCTGCCAGACGTTCACCGATTGCACGGAGTCGATGTTGACCTCGCGCTTCTTCACGTCCAGCTGCGGGTTGGCGCCAATCAGTGCGGCACGTTGGCGGAAGCGGTCCGACACGCCATACAGCGCCCACACGCCGTTGGTGGAATCCTCCTGGTTGTAGTCGGTGATCCAGCGCAGGCTGAAATCTTCGTTCGGTTCGAACAGCAACTGCCCGCGCGCACCCTCGCGCTCGCCGCCGACGAAGGTGCGGCTGTCATGCTGGTTGTCGATGTAGCCGTCTTCGCGGGTGCGGTAGAACGACAGGCGCCCGGCGACGGACTCGGTCAGTGCCCCGGAAACCGATCCCTTGCCCTGGAAGTAGCCGCGTTCGCCGCCGGACAGCTGCAGGCTGCGCTCCGGGGTGAAGGTGGGCTTGCGGGTGCTGATGTTGATCACCCCCGCGGTGGTGTTCTTGCCGAAGAGGGTCCCTTGCGGTCCGCGCAGCAGTTCCAGCTGCTCCACGTCGAGCAGGTCGAACACCGCCATGCCCGGTCGGCCGAGGTAGATGTTGTCCAGATAGATGCCGGCGCTGCCTTCCAGGCCATCGCTCGCCGGGTTGTTGCCGATGCCGCGCACCGCGACGCTGGACTGGCGCGCATGGATATAGGCGACGTTGACGCTCGGCAGCACCTGCTGCAGATCCTGCACCTTGTAGACCTTCTGTGCCTCGAGGTTGTCGCCGCTCAAGGTGGTGATGGGCGTCGGCACCTCTTGCACGTCTTCCTCGCGACGGCGGGCGGTGACGGTGACCTTCTCCAGCGCCGTGTCTTCCTTGGCGGTGGGTTTGGCGGCGGAGTCTTCAGCATGGGCCGGCGCCACCAGGCCACCGAGGGCGAGCAGCAGGGTCAGGGCGTATTCGGGAGTCGTCAGGCGTTGCAGGGCCAGCGGCCTGGCGATACGGGCGAGAGAGCGGTATGGCATGTGCGTGCTTCCTGTACAAAGGCCCGGGCAAACGGGGGCCGCATCGCGCAGTCGGCGCGACCTTGGAATGAGTCATGGTGGTTCCGGGAGACCCGCGCCGTGGGCGCGGCAGGCGGTCAGCGACAGCGATGCCCGGTCATGAGCGGGACAGGTGGTGCGGCGGCTCTGTTCATGGTCTCCCCCGAAGGCTGCAAGGTCATATTCTTATTCCTATTAAATATATTTAGTTAATTTAAAAGGTCGTTACGGAATAAGAGACTGCATTTAAAACCAGGCCATGAGCGGGAACAAATGCCTTGTTCCTATATTTTCGATGCCGGGAGTGCATGGGGGGGTTTGGGAGGCCTTCGGCCTCCTTCGCGAATGAATTCGCTCCTACAGGGAATGTGCCGAAGCGGGGGTAGTGCGTAGGGTGGATGACGCTTTTTTCATCCACCACCACCGTGCGCGCCCAGACGCCAAAGGTGGAAATGAAGAGCGATTTCCACCCTACGGGGCCGCTGCGCGGCCCTTGGCGAATGAATTCGCCCCTACAGGGATGCAGCGGCGGGACGCCCGCACAGACAGCCCCCTCTCCCTTCAGGGAGAGGGTTGGGGAGAGGGGCTTTTGTAGGTTGGGCAGAGCGCAGCGAAGCCCAACGAGGTCGGCCGCCGCTCCTACAGTCAGCCAGCCAATCAGCGCGAAAGGTGGCTGGAAAACTGGCCGATAGCGCTGACGACGCGTTGCGCGCCGTCCTGGATTTCGACGATGGCGCTCCCCGCTTGACCGGACAGTTGCAGGCCCAGCTCGGCCTGCTCGCGGCCACGGTCGATCATGGCGACGGCGCGTTCGGCCAGTTGCTGGTTCTGTTCCACCACCTTGGAGATTTCCACCGTCGCCGAGCTGGTGCGCGAGGCCAGTTGGCGGACCTCGTCGGCCACCACGGCGAAGCCCCGTCCCTGCTCGCCGGCACGGGCCGCTTCGATGGCCGCATTGAGGGCCAGCAGGTTGGTCTGGTCGGCGATGCCGCTGATGCTTTTGACGATGGCGCCGATGACCTGCGACTGCTGGTCCAGCGCCTCGATGCCCTGCACCGCTTCCTGCATGCGGGTGGCCAGCTCACGCATCACCTCCACCGTCTGCTGCACCACGGCGGCGCCGCGCTGGGCGCTGTCGTCGGTCCCCTTGGAGGTCTCGAAGGCGATGCTGGCAGCCTCTGCCACCGCCGCCTCACGGTTGACCTGCTCGGTGATCACGGTGGCGAACTTGACCACTTTGTAGAGGCGGTCGTGGGCGTCGATGATCGGGTTGTAGGAAGCCTCCAGCCAGACGATGCGGCCATATTTGTCGATGCGTTTGAAGCGGTCGGCGATGAATTCGCCGCGACGCAGCTTGTCCCAGAACGCCTGGTATTGAGGTGAGTTGTATTCCTCCGGCTCGCAGAACATGCGGTGATGCTTGCCGCGAATCTGTTCCAGGCTGTAGCCCATGCCGTCGAGGAAACGGTCGTTGGCCGTCAGCACCTCTCCCTTGAGGTTGAACTCAATCACCGCCGTCGAACGCTGCAGGGCGTTGATCAGGTTCTCGTGCTCGCGAGAGGTCTCGATGGTGCGCGTGAGGTTGCTGGCGTAGAGGGAAAAGCGCTGAAGCTGGCCGGTGCTGTCGCGCAGCGGTTGCAGGATGCAACGCAGCCAAGCCTCTTCGCCGTCGCCGCGCAGCAGGCGCACTACCCCCGCCAGGTGCTCGCCACGGTCCAGCGCGGTCTTCACCTTCAGTTGAAAGTCGAGGCCGCGTACGTGTTCGGGGATCATCTCCAGCAGGTTTTTGCCCAGCAACTGGTCGGCGCGGTAGAGCATCTCGCTCTCGAAGTTGCGGTTGACCGATTCGATGCGGCCACGTGCGTCGAGGTAGAGCGCCAGCATTTCTTCATCGAGGCTGTCGCGTACCTGCTGGATGGAAGACAGCTCTTCGCGCAGGCTGAGCAGTTCCTGTTTCAAACGGGAGTTGAACATGTCGGGGCTCGGGGAGGTGATTACGCAGGGAGGTATTTCCTGCATCGGCTGCGCGGGCGGCTTCTTTAGGCTCGGGGCATCCCCTGGCGACCGCCGGGAGAGTGGCTGCGAAATGCGTCGGGAGAAAGGCGGCCTGGTCGGCTTGCAAAGGATCGCTGGCGCGCGATGAAGATGGGTGACATCCGTGTCTGATCGCATTCTGCCATCAGCCAATCAGGCGGCGCTACAGCTAAAACAATTCTCGTTACCCATGGTGGGAGTGACGGAAGGTTTCCGCGTCGTCGAGGGTGGTGTCAAAGAGCGGATCGTCCGGATCGCGCTCCAGGACGAGGTCGACGTAATCCGGGTCGACCAGCCAGCGCGGAAAGTCCGCCAAGGCCTTGCTATCACGTCTATGCGTGTCGGTATTGCGGTCGCTGCTCATGCTGAACCCCTTCAAAACCAATGGCTCATGTTTATTGGAGCGGCGTGTACGCCGCTTCGTTTCTGCCATTCATCCGCTGCCTCAGTGCTCGCCTGGCCCGTCGCCGCCGTCGACGAACAGGTGCTTGCGATCATCCTTGGCGCCGGCGCCAATCAGCATCTGCGCCTGGTCCTCGCTGATCACCGCATTGCCATCCACACAACGGATCACCGACGCGCGCAGGTCCTCATCGGTATTGACCACTATCTGGTGGATCGGCAGCTCGATCAGCCTGCCATTGAGTTCCAGGGTGCAGAGGTCGCGGTCCAGGTCGATGCTGACGCTCATGTCGGTGTCCTCGGGAACGGGGCATATGCCGGTAGAAGCGCGAGGAAGCGACGAAGTTCAGGGAATCTGATCGGAGGCCTGGGCGCTCGCAGCACCCCGGATATGAAGGCGCCAGCCCTTGCGGGGCTGGCGCCTGGAATAAGAAAGCGGGGCCGGTGTGAGGGCACCGAACCCCGGTGGACGATGCGGCGATGCGAGCAGGATCGCAGCCCGGCCACAAGGATCTCCTCCTCCCGTACTGGCGAGAGGGAGTGCTAGGGAACAGTGACGCCCGTGGGCGTCGGGGCCTGATGGCGGATCAGTGACGACGATCCGGCCGGATCAGGCCCAGTTTTTCGATTCGGTAGCGCAGCATGTCCCGCGTCAGGCCCAGTAGGCGGGCCGACTTGGTGACATTCCAGTCGGTCTTGTCGAGCATGCGGATGACCATTTCCCGCTCGGCCTCGGGCTCGGCGCCATGACCGTCGCCATTGCCGTTGCCATGGGTGCGGTAATGGGCCGTGGTGTCCTCCACCAGGCTCGGGCAGATATGCAATTGCGCGGCGGTGATCAGGTTCCCCTGGGCCAGCAGCACGGTCTGCTCCAGCATGTTGCGCAGCTCGCGCACGTTGCCCGGCCAGCTGTAGCTCTGCAGCACATGTTCAGCCTCAGCGGAGAACTGCAGGCCGGGCTTGCCGTAGCGCTTGCCGTGCTGCCTGAGGAAATGCCGTGCCAGCAGCAGGACATCCCCCTCGCGCACATACAGCCGCGGCACGCGAACGGAGATGATGCGCAGGCGGAAGAACAGGTCGCGGCGGAACTTGCCCTGCTGGACCATCTGTTCGAGGTTGCAGTTGGTGGCGCTGATGATGCGCAGGTTGACCTTGCGTTCCTTCACCGAACCGATGCGGCGGATGGTGCGGTCTTCCAGCAACTTGAGCAGCTTGGCCTGGAGCACCAGGTCCATCTCGCCGACTTCGTCGAGGAACAAGGTTCCGCCATCGGCCGCTTCCACCAGGCCCAGGCGACGGTCCTTGGCATCGGTGAAGGCGCCCTTCTCGTGGCCGAACAGCTCGGCCTCCAGCAGGTGCGCGGGAATCGAGGCGCAGTTGAACTCGACGAAGGGGCCTTTGCTGCGCGCGCCGTCGAAATGCAGGGCGCGGGCGATCAGTTCCTTGCCGGTCCCGGTCTCGCCTTCGATCAGCACCGCAGGCAGCTCGGCGTCGGCCATACGGCTCTCGGCATCCAGCAACTGGCGCACCATGGATTTGACTTCCATCATCGCCGGCGACTCGCCGATCAGCGCCGTCAGGCCGGCATCCTGCGCCGCGCGGCTCTGGTAGAAGTCCAGCTTGTGTTCCAGGCGCTGGGCGTCCAGGGCCTTATCCAGCAGCAGCTTGAGCTCGGCCAGCGCCACCGGTTTGGTCAGGTAGTGAAAGGCCCCGGCCTTCATCGCCTGCACGGCGTCTTCGATGTTGCCGTAGCCGGTCATCATGATCGGCTTGATCTGCGGCGCGCGGTTGCTCACCTCGCGAATCAGTTCATGCCCGCTCATGCCCGGCAGCGAGTTATCGGTGAGCAGGACATCGGGCACCTGGTCCCGCAGCAGCTCCAGCGCCTCTTCGGCCGAATGGCACACCAGGGCCTCGAAGTTCTTGCGCTCCAGGTAGGTCTGGATGTTGCCGGCCAGCAGTTCGTCGTCTTCGACTATCAGTACGCTGTGTTCCATTACATCCGCCCCCCAGCGACCTTGAAGTTCAGGCAGATGCGGGTGCCTTCGCGCTCACGGCTGGTCAGGCTGACCTTGCCGCCGAAGCGCTCCATGATCCGCTTGACCATCACCAGGCCCACGCCCAGGCCGCCCTGTTTGGTCGTGTAGTAGGGCTTGAAGGCCATGGTTTCCTGTTTGCGCGTCATGCCCTGGCCGGTATCGGTGATGGCCAGCAGCAGGCGCTTGCCGGTGCTGTCGGGCTTGACCTCGATACGCAGCAGGCCGCCGTTGGGCATGGCTTCGATGGCGTTGGCGAACAGGCTGTTGAGCACCTGCGCCAACAGCACCTTGTGGCTGACCACCGCCGGCGCCGCTTCGGCATGGAACTCCACCCGCACGCCGGAATGGCGGATCTGCTGGTCGAAGCCGTGCAACGCCTCGCTGATCACCGCCACCGGCTCCACCGCCTCGGAGTCGCCAGACAGCGGCCGCGCCGAGATCAGCAGTTCGCGCACCCACTTCGACATGCGATCCACCTGGCTGATGATGTCCGCGACGTTCTTGCGCACCGGCGGGTCCACCAGTTCCTGCGCCAGCTCGGCGCTGGAGCGGATCGCCGCCAGCGGATTGCGCAGGCTGTGGGCCACAGCGGACGACATCTCGCCCAGGGCGACGAAGGTTTCATTGGCGATCAGCTGGCTCTGCTGCTGCGCCAGCAGGCCCGAGGCGCGACGCACGATCCAGAACAGGCCGACGTAGATCAGCCCGCCGCCGATGGCCGTGGCCAGCCAGATCAGCACGAAGCCGCGCTGGATGCGCTGCACCAGGTCGCGAGGTTCCTTGTAGATCTCCACCACCGTGACCACGTTGCCCTGGTCGTCCAGTAGCGGGATGTAGTTCTCGATGAACAGGGTGCGCGGGGCACGCAGGAACTTCTGCTCGGCGCGCCCACCCGAGACCTCGTCGTAACTGGCAGCAACCTGCGCGGGCGAGGAGAACGCCTCTTCCAGTTCGTCGTGTCCGCTCATGTCCTTGCCCACCAGCGCCGGGTTGGTGGACCAGACGATCACCCGGTCGGCGCCGTAGATATTGGCCAGCAGCGCGTCGGGCAACATGGAAATGTGATCGAGGAACTCACTGCGGGCCCGCTGCCGCGCTTCCAGCATGTGCTGCGGATGGTGACCATCCTGGCGGGGGTCCAGCAGCTCGCCCATGGTCATGCTCGCCGGCAGTGCCACATGGTGGGCTTCAGCCGCGGCGATGGACTGGATGAACTGCGAGCTGAGCATCGCGTCACGCTCGATGCTCTCGGTCACCACGAAGCGCGTGGAGATGATCCCCAGGCCAATGGCCACGCTGGCGATCACCACCAGGCTGACCAGCGAGAACCAGCGCAGCAGGTTGAATTGCTGCGGGGGCGGCGAATCACCGGTCTTGCCGATCGCATACCTATCCCAGATCACCGACAGAGCGCTCATGGAAGCCTTCCTATGCGTTGCGTGATGGGTTCGGCCCGTCGTGCCAACCGGGCGGCCTTGGACGCTTGTACCGGTGCATAAACCAGGCCGGTTTTACCCATCGCGGCTGAAAGGCCCGCCCCAAGCGGCTTCCCCAGGTTTAACCCAGCCATTCCCCGGCTTTTCCCCACTCCCCCACCACCCCCAAATTCACCCAGTTGTGGGGAGCCTCCCCCACCTCGGCGACCTGCTCGGCGGATTTTTCTGTAACGGCCGTGAGCCAGTTACGGCGCGGCTTTGCGAGGTGATTTCGAAACACTGGCACGGTCGTTGCGGAGGGCCGATCAGCCAGCCTGTGACGACGCGATTCCGCAGGGAGGCGCCCACATTGCAAGAGGAGACGCTCATGCAACGCACATTCTCCAAGGCCACCACCTCGTTCCTCCTGATCGTCGCGGCAGACCAGGTTCCCGCTGCCCTGTTCGACGTGGACCCCGGCCCCTACAACCCCGACCTCGGTTCCTTCGCTGCCTGGTATCAGGACACTCACGGACGCACCCTCGACCTCTGCCTGTCGAAGACATTGAGCTCGCGGGCTCCCGGCGCACCAGGAGCACCCGGCTACATGTGCTCGCTACTGCCCGAGCCGGGCGTGTACGACGACAACGAGCCCCTGGTCTTCCCCACCAACTTCCCGCCGGAAGCCTTCTGGTTCACCGCCGACGCTGCCATCGCCGACGCCGCCAGCGGTATCGACCTCGACTGGGGGGCGGCGATAGAAGCGGCCTTCGCGGTGGAAACCCCGGCTGAAGGCGACCAGATCAGCTTCGCCCGCATCCGCATCCGGGTGGATGTCCCCACCATCGGTACCTACACCATCACCCACCCCTATGGCGTGGAAGTCTTCGAAGTGACCGCCGCCGAGTTCGGCACCGATGGTGGCCGGGCGATCAACATGACCCGCGACATCGGCATAGGCGCGCCGAAGACCTACACCGGTGCCCTGGGCGGCGACATCGGCCCGTTCCTGCGCAGCGTCAACGGCCCCTACATCGAGGTGAATCCCGAGACCAGCGCGACCGAGCGCTTCATCGGCGACCCCAACCTCACCGAAGCGGTCACCGGCAGCCCGTTCAACACCAACTACGTGCGCATCCAGGGTCCCGGCGGCATCGACCTGCGCACCAACCTGTTCTCCGTGTCCGGCAAGCTCTCCGATGTGGTCCGCCCGACCCCGGTGATCGTCCAGCGCTCAACCTACTCGCGCAGTGCCGGTGAAGCCGGAGCCAGCGCCCAGCAGGACGTCTTCGTGATGGCACCGCCGCCCCCCGGAACTGCCGACTACGAAGACACCACCGGCGGCGCCGTGCCCATGACCGAAGCCAATGCCACCGGCAACTGGTACGGCCAGTCCACCGGCACGCCGACCCCGAAGGCCGACATCACGATCAACGCCGACAACAGCGCGGCCCTTCTGGAAAACACGCCGACCACCCTGACTGCCCCACTGGTCGATCTCGTTCGGATCGTGCGAGCCGAATACAACCTGAACGGCGGCGTGCTGACCGTGGTAGCCAGCAGCAGCGACGAAACGTCGCTGCCGACGCTGACCGCCACAACCAGTAGCGGTGCTCCCATCGGCACGCTCAGCGGGGACGGCGCGACCAAGACACTCAGCACCAATCTCAGCCCCACCCCGCCGGCCAAGGTGATCGTCACCTCGGACAATGGCGGCAGCGATACCGAAGAAGTGGTCATTCTTCCCTAAGCGAACCCAGAGCCGAGCGCTCAAGCGCCAGGAGGCAACATGAATAAGTGGCCCTGCCTGCTTCTCACCACCCTGGGTCTCGCCGTCGAAGGCATCGACACAGCCCAGGCCGCCCTCGAGGCGGTTCACCTAGGCCCATATACCGCATCCACCGGCTATTTCCCGCAGTGGTACCAGGACAGCGACGGCCTGAGCCTGGAACTCTGCCAGTCCAGGGCGCAAAGCACCCGGGCACCCGGCAGCTACATGTGCACCCTGCTGCCGGAGCCAGGCCAGTTCGATGACCTGCAGCCGATGGTCTTCCCCAACAACTGGCCCAGCGAGCTGTTCTGGTTCATGGCCGAGACCGACATCCCGGTGGTGGGCAACTACGGCCTAGAGGTGTACACCGCCGCCATCGAAGCCGCCTTCGCCCTGGAAGTACCCCGCGTCGGCGACCAGCAGAGCTTCGCGCGTATCCGTATCCGCGCCACCATCCCCACGCCGGGCCGATACACCATCACCCACCCCTACGGCGTGGAGGTCATCGATGTGACCGCCGCCGACATCGCCGACCGGGGTGGCCGGCGCGCCATCAACATGACCCGCGACATCGGCATCGGTGCGCCGGGCGTGTTCACCGGCGCCCTCACCGGCAACGTCGGACCCTTCCTCACCCGCGTGGGTGGGCCGGTCGAGGCAACCAACCCGGACACCAATGAAGTGGAACGCTTCGTAGGTGACCCGAACATCGCCGAAGCGGTAACCGGCAGCCCCTTCGATACCAACTTCGTCGAAATCTCCGGCCCAGCGGGCACCATCCGCTCGGAAACATTCCTGGTGTCCGGCAAGATCTTCGACTCTCGCGCCGCCACCCCGGTGGAAATCGAGCGGGCCAGCTACCGGCGTACCAGCCAGGGCACGCGCCTGGAAGTCTTCGCCAATGGTTCGCAAGACGCCGAGTTCTGCTACCGGGAAACCCTGGAGCTGGTCCAGGGCGGCACCAAGCCGGCCTGCCTGGCGGACATGGTGAACGACGGCAGCGGCTACTTCTTCGCCCACAACCCGGCACCTGGCGTGCTGCCGCCTTTCGTCGTGGTCACCGCCACCGACCCGGCCGACCTCACCAAACCCACTTCGCTTTCCAAGGAAGTCACGGACGTGGTGAAAGTCAGCACCGCTCGTTACAACTGGGCCGACCATTCGCTGACCATCGAAGCCAGCTCCAGCGATGAGGTGCAGATTCCCGACCTCGCCGCCCAGGGCTTCGGCCGCCTGACCAAGGCTGGCGTCCTGCAGTCCCTGCGGGTCACCGACCTGGCCCAGCCGCCGGCTGTAGTCACCGTGAAATCTGCCGCTGGCGGTGCCGACACCGAGCCCGTAGTAGTCGTCGGCAGTGCCCCGGCCGAAGAGCCGAACCAGCCGCCGGTGGCGCTGAACGACAGCACCAGCACCAGCTTCGGCGTACCGGTGACCATCAGCGTGCTGACCAACGACAGTGATACCGACGGCGACGTGCCGCTGAGCATCACCAGCCTGAACCAGCCCGCCCCCGGCTTCGGCACCGTGGCCATGAGCGGCAGCGCCAGCGTCGTCTACACCCCACCGCCGGTGGTCAACAGCCCGCTCACCGCCACCTTCACCTACCGCGCCCAGGATTTACGCGGGATGGAGTCGGCGCCGGCGACCGTCACCGTCACCGTCAGTCCCAACCAGCCACCTGTGGCCATCGCCGATACCGGCGCGACCCTCGGCGTACCGCTGACCCTGAACGTGCTGACCAACGACAGCGATCCGGAAGGCAACGCGCCGCTGACCGTGGTCAACCTCACCCAGCCGGCCCGGGGCACAGCGAGCACCAACGGCACCACCATCACCTACAGCCCGCCGGCCAATGTCACCGCCGCCTTCACGGCCACCTTCGCTTACCAGGTCCAGGACGCCTTCGGCGCCCTCTCCGCCCCAGTGAGCGTGAACGTGCAGGTATCGCCGCAACCGGCCGCCGCGGAGAACTTCACCGTCGCCACCAACGAGTTCACCCTGCGCTCCAACAACCGGGTGACCTGGGCCCTGGACGGCACCAGCTCGGTCACGGTCGGCAACAGCGTGCGGGTCCAGGTGACCACCACTACCGGCCTGCTGGACCTGGGCTCGGTCGTGGTGCCGGCAAGCGGACGCTGGCGGATGTCGGTGACCACCACTGGCGCGGTTCCGACCGCAGCCCCGACGGCCACCATCACCACCTCGCAGGGCACGGTACGCACCGTCACCCTGGTTCCCCGCTAGGAGCCTGACCATGAACACCGCCGTCCTGTCGCGCACCGTCCTCCTCCTGGCCCTCGGGCTCGGAAGCGGCGTGCTACAGGCGGCGGACCTGATGGAGAACTTCGACCTGGCCGGTGGCAACACCGACCTCGCCAGCCCGCAAGGCGCACCACTGGACCAACAGGCCCTGGTGCGTCAGCTGGGCGAAGCGAACGTCGCGCTGCTCACGCAGAACGGCCAGTCGCTGCTGGGACAGATCATTCAGAACGGCAGCGACCAGGAGGCCTACATCCTCCAGGAAGGTGCGCAGAACCTGGCGTCCATCTCCCAGCAGGGCACGGGAAACCAGGCGTTCATCTCCCAGAGCGGCACCAACAACCGCGCCGGCATCGACCAGGTCGGTGCCGACAACAGCGCATCCATCGTGCAGTCCGGGGACGGACTGAACAGCAGCGTTACCCAGTATGGAAACGGCCTCAGCGTGCAGGTGATCCAGCACTGAAGGCGAACTCACGATCCAACGACTCGCGGGGACCGTCCCCAGGAGGCAACACCATGTTCCAGTACAAACCGCTTGCCGCAGCAATCCTGGCCCTGGTCAGCATCCAGGCCTTCGCCGATGACAGCCAATCGACCCAGACCCAGAGCGGCCTGGAAAACGTCGCAGAAGTCCTGCAGTCCGCCGCGCCGTCCAGCACCGCCACGCAGGACCAGACCGGCGATGACAACAACGCCTTCGCCGACCAGTCAGGCGGCACCGGCACGGTCTCCCAGACCCAGAATGGCGAGTACAACGCCTCCACCGCCGTGCAGAACACGGAAACCGACAGCCAGGTCACCCACCTCCAGGGCGGTGAATGGAACATTGCCCACAGCGAGCAGTGGTTCAACGAGAACAGCCAGGCGAACGTGACCCAGAATGGCAACGAGAACGACGCGTTCAGCTTCCAGGACAGCCAGATCGGCAGCACGGTCAACATTACCCAGGTCGACCAGCAGAACATCGCCGACGCCGAGCAGGCATTCGGCACCGGCAACATCACCACCATCAACCAGAGCGGCACCCACAACCAGGCCGGCACCTGGCAGACGGACCAGATCGGCAGCCGCATCGAGGTCCAGCAGTCCGGCAGCGACAACGAGGGCTACGTCGACCAGACCGGTCCCGGCAGCGATAACCAGGCGGTGATTTTCCAGAGCGGCGACACCGGTTACGCCGAAATCTGGCAGACCGAACAGGAAAGCAGTGTGGCCACCATCGACCAGGGCGGCGGCGAACTCAACGAAGTGATCGTCGACCAGAGCTACGGCTCCGGCAACGTCGCCACCATGACCCAGACCGGCAACGCCAACGCTGCCTGGGCCGACCAGTTCGAATCCACCGACTCTACCAGCACCATCACCCAGACCGGCGACAGCAACCTCAGCCTGACCTACCAGAACGGCGTGAGCCTCAGCCTGACCATCGACCAGAACGGCAACGACAACAACGTCTATGCCAGCAACTGGCAAGGCGCCCAGGAAGGCGGCCAGTTCGGCGCAGACCAGACCGTGGCACTGACCCAGAGCGGCAACGGCAACACCGCCAACTTCACCCAGGAAGGCAACTTCAACGAGCTGTACTTCGACCAGACCGGCGACGACAACACCCTGGTGGTCGCTCAGAGCGAAGGCGGCAACGTGGCGGAAGGCTCCAGCGAAGGCATCGGCAACAACGTGGAAATCGACCAGTCCGGCAGCGACAACCTGAGCCAGGTGTTCCAGAGCGCAGGTGGCGGCAACAGCGCCATCATCAGCCAGGCCGATATGAACAACATTTCCGTCGTCACCCAGGTGGGCTGGGACAACCAGGCCTCTGTCACCCAGAGCAACTTCAACCAGAACTCCGTCATCGACCAGAACGGCACCGGCAACAGCGCCACCGTCGTCCAGCAGTAATCCCCCGATACCGCCGCCCCTCCGTGGGCGGCGGTCTTTTTCCAATGCTCCTCGCCGCCCTGCTGGCCAGCGCCAGCCTCCAGCTTTCCTCCGATGGCACCGGCCAGGCCGAAGTGCGCCTGTGCTTCGACAACCCCACGCCGGCCATCCGCTACGAACTCCAGGTCATTGCCCAAGGCCCGGCCGGCCGCAGCCAGTCCCGCCAGAGCGGCCTCGCCGACCGCCCCTGCCCCGTGCAAAACCGCCTCAGCCTGCCCGCCGAGACGCGGGTGAAAGCCCGGCTCAGGTGGTGGATGGACGGGGTGGAGCAGGAAGAGCGGGTGGAGTGGGTGCAGTTGTAGAAGGCAATCCCGCCGGGCTTCTCCTTGTGGGGGCGAATTCATTCGCGAAGCAGGACACCGTCCTGCCCAACAGACTTCCAGCCAGCCTGATGCTTCCCTCTCCCCCGGCCCCTCTCCCAGAGGGCGAGGGGTGACTCGCGCCTGCACCGCCCTGCCCACACGAGCGCTACACCTTGTGGGAGCGATTTCAATCGCGAAGCAGGACGCAGTCCTACCCACCAGACTTCCTGCCAGCCCGATGCTGCCCTCCCCCCGGCCCCCGCCCTGCGCCCCGGCCTGACTACGAACCCTGTAGGGGCGAATTCATTCGCCAAGCAGGACGCAGTCCTGCCCAACAGACTCCCAGTTGTTCTCGCACTTCCCCCGCCCTAACGCGGCCCGCCCCTGCCGCGACAGATTGGTCTGCTGTCGAATCTGAAGTTCCAAGCCCCGAACTCCCAACAGCGAAAATCAGACCATTCCCATAGCGCGTTAAGCCCGCATCACGCCGCCAGGGCATCACGCCTGTGCAAGCCTCGCTCCTCAACCATGGAGCCTCACAGGAAGCACAGCGCAATGGACAGGTTGGTCAAACGGTCGATCTTCGACCCCGTCAACGAGGACCAGGTGGAGGATCCTTTCTTCGCCGTCTCCAAAGTCGATCGGGCATTGGACGAGCCCTGGCAACTACCCGGGCTCGAGCGACTGCTCAGCGAATGCGGCATCGATCCCAACGACAGACAGGAGGAATACTGTCGGAACCGGATTCTCGAGCACGTTCGCAGCGGCGACTGGCTGCTGATCAGCCGGCGTCCATTCAAGCCCCTGAGCGGAAAACGGCCCTCCTTGGCCGACGACCTGGCCTGGTTTGGCGCGCCGGTTTCCGCCCCGCCCGCTCCCGCTGAGCCCAAGCTACCGCCCGACTGGAAGCCCTTCACGCATACCCCCAAGGCCAAACTTCGCATCGCCTTACGCATCGGCGTGTTCTTCGACGGCACCTACAACAATGCCGCCAACGCCGCCCTGGGCCTACTCTGCGGCGCCCAGCACGCCATCACCGAGGACGACCTGGACGCCAGCTGCAAGCCCTATATGCGCGACCCGGAGAGCAGCTATGGCAATGGCGTGACCAATATCAGGCTGCTCCATGACCTGTATCCCGAAACCCAGAAGCTGCCGGCCACAGCCAAACAGGGCTATCGACGTATCTATGTCGAGGGCAGCGGCACCCGCGTGGGTGAGGAGGACAGTCTGTTCGGCGCAGGCACTGGGCGTGGCGCCACTGGTGTGGCGGGAAAGGTGCAGCAGGCCTTTAAGGATATCCGAAGGGTTTGCTACGACTTCATCGACGAAAACACCGACTATGAAATTGAGTCGCTGACCTTCGATATCTTCGGTTTCAGCCGAGGCGCAGCAGCGGCCCGGCACTTCGCCAACCAGATCGCCAAGGGCCGCAATGGCCCCCTGGGCATGCTGCTCCCCGATACCAGCGGCACCTTCAGCCACGACCTGAGCGGCCGCTACGGGCAAGGAGTGCAGGTGGCCGTTATCGGCCTGTTCGACACCGTGGCCTCCACCGCTGGCCTTGCCAACCTGGGCAATGTGCGCAGTGCCAGTACCCCAGGCCTGCAACTCTACCTGGCACCTGCCCATTTCCCGACAGTGGTGCACCTGGTGGCGCGGGACGAATACCGCGCCAACTTCGCCCTCAACAGCACCGAGCCCGAGCACCGCGAAATCGTTCTGCCTGGCGTCCATGCCGACCTTGGGGGCGGTTACCTGGCCGAAGCAGAGGAAACCCTGCTGGTCAGCCCCATGCAGGCGCTGGACGTCCCCTTGCACACCGATGTGCGCAGCACCTCCATCCACCGCGATGCCGAGCGGGCCCGGGACGCCTGGCTGGCCAAAGGCTGGCCAGCCCACATGCTGACCATCGTTACCCCCGAGGCGCGGCCGCTGCCACTCGATCCGACTGACCGCCTGGCCCCTCCACGCAAACGCGTCTATGCCGCCCTGCAACTGAAGCGCTCCGTGCGGGGCGAACTGTCGCGGGTCTACCTGCGGCTGATGCATCAATTGGCCCGGCAAAAGGGCGTGAACTTCGACGATATCCCTGACCGCTCCGACACCCAATTGCCACTTGAACTCCAGCCGCTCTGCAACCGATTCATGGGAGACGACTACAGCACCACCCCCGCCGAAGAGCAGTTGTTGCGACTGCACTACATCCACTGCTCGGCCCACTGGAACCCGCCTGTAAGCCTGCAGGGCCGGACCCCACGCACGGGGGTCGCCCTGACCTTCATCAATGCCCCCACCGCCGATGGCCGGCGCGTGCGTCACCCCCATGCCTAGCACAGGAGCCTGATTCGATGCGCCATTTTCTTCTGATAGGCCTGCTGCTGGTCAGCGGCTGCCAGGCCATGGACCCGCTTTCCGGCGCTCATGACGATCACAACCCCTGGTGGAGCCTGGGTTTCGCTCATCCGGCCTATATGAAGGTCTGGGTCGAGGACAGTGCAGTCGTCGATATCCGCGGTCGGTTGTTCCGGAATACCGGCGGCGGCATTGCTGCTGGCGATGAGCCGGAGGATGGCACCGAAGCCGCCCGCGGCTGGCGGGGCGGCGCCGGCCCCA
>NZ_QJRF01000071.1 GCF_013393345.1 Pseudomonas taiwanensis | reverse complement strand
GAACGTAACAAACCGCACGTCAACGTTGGCACCATCGGTCACGTTGACCATGGCAAGACCACTCTGACTGCTGCTCTGACCAAGGTCTGCTCCGAGACTTGGGGTGGCTCCGCTCGTGCGTTCGACCAGATCGACAACGCGCCGGAAGAGAAAGCCCGCGGTATCACCATCAACACCTCCCACGTTGAGTACGATTCCGCTGTTCGTCACTACGCTCACGTTGACTGCCCCGGTCACGCTGACTACGTGAAGAACATGATCACCGGTGCTGCGCAGATGGACGGCGCGATCCTGGTTTGCTCGGCTGCTGACGGCCCCATGCCGCAGACCCGCGAGCACATCCTGCTGTCCCGTCAGGTAGGTGTTCCTTACATCGTCGTGTTCCTGAACAAGGCCGACATGGTTGACGACGCCGAGCTGCTGGAACTGGTCGAAATGGAAGTTCGCGACCTGCTGAACACCTACGACTTCCCGGGCGACGACACTCCGATCATCATCGGTTCCGCTCTGATGGCCCTGGAAGGCAAGGACGACAACGAAATCGGCGTTTCCGCCGTTCGTAAGCTGGTTGAGACCCTGGACTCCTACATTCCGGAGCCGGTGCGCGCCATCGATCAGCCGTTCCTGCTGCCGATCGAAGACGTGTTCTCCATTTCCGGTCGTGGCACCGTGGTAACCGGCCGTGTTGAGCGTGGCATCGTCAAGGTTCAGGAAGAAGTCGAGATCGTCGGCATTCGTCCGACCACCAAGACCACCTGCACCGGCGTTGAAATGTTCCGCAAGCTGCTCGACGAAGGTCGTGCCGGTGAGAACGTTGGCGTCCTGCTGCGCGGCACCAAGCGTGACGACGTAGAGCGTGGTCAGGTTCTGGCCAAGCCGGGCACCATCAAGCCGCACACCAAGTTCGAGTGCGAAGTGTACGTGCTGTCCAAAGAAGAAGGTGGTCGTCACACCCCGTTCTTCAAAGGCTACCGTCCGCAGTTCTACTTCCGTACCACTGACGTGACCGGTAACTGCGAACTGCCGGAAGGCGTTGAGATGGTAATGCCGGGCGACAACATCAAGATGGTTGTCACCCTGATCGCTCCGATCGCCATGGAAGATGGCCTGCGCTTCGCGATCCGCGAAGGCGGCCGTACCGTTGGTGCCGGCGTTGTAGCCAAGATCATCGAGTAATCGAAGGTCTCGCTAAGAGAGGAGGGCCCTTCGGGGCCCTTTTCTTTTGTCTGGTCAAAAGTTGACACCCCTTCGGCGCATCCGTACAATCACGCCTCCTTTTAACGGGCGTAGTCCGTCCGTTGGGGAAAGCAGAGATAGAGTCTGAGGTCAAAATGCAAAACCAACAAATCCGTATTCGGTTGAAGGCTTTTGACCATCGCCTGATCGATCAATCCACCCAGGAAATCGTGGAAACCGCGAAACGTACTGGTGCTCAGGTGCGTGGTCCTATTCCTCTGCCTACTCGCAAAGAGCGGTACACCGTTCTGATCTCCCCGCACGTCAACAAAGACGCGCGCGATCAGTACGAAATTCGTACCCACAAGCGTGTTCTGGACATCGTCCAGCCGACGGATAAAACCGTCGATGCGCTGATGAAGCTCGACCTTGCGGCAGGCGTGGAAGTGCAGATCAGCCTCGGCTAATAACCTTCGGGTTTTAGTCGTGTAACGCTCTGAAATGGGCGGCCATAGCGGGTGAAAGCCCCGTACACTCATGAGGTTTACAACATGACTATTGGTGTAGTCGGTCGTAAGTGCGGCATGACCCGCATTTTCACCGAAGAAGGCGTCTCCATTCCGGTTACGGTCATTGAGATCGAGCCGAATCGCGTGACCCAATTCAAAAACGAAGAAAGCGATGGCTATCGCGCCGTGCAGGTAACTGTCGGTGAGCGTCGTGCCTCTCGCGTGACCAAGGCGCAAGCCGGTCACTTCGCCAAGGCAAGCGTGGCTGCTGGTCGCGGTGTCTGGGAATTCCGTCTTGAAGAAGGCGAGTACCAGGCTGGCGATCAACTGACTGCTGAGCTGTTCCAGGCTGGTCAACTGGTAGATGTTACCGGTCAGTCCAAGGGTAAAGGCTATGCCGGTACCATCAAGCGCTGGAACTTCCGCGGCCAGGACAACACCCACGGTAACTCCGTCTCCCACCGCGCCCCGGGTTCTATTGGCCAGTGCCAGACTCCTGGTCGTGTCTTCAAGGGCAAGAAAATGTCCGGTCACCTCGGTGCTGAGCGTGTAACCGTACAGTCCCTGGAAGTTGTGCGTGTCGATGCAGAACGTAATCTGCTGCTGGTCAAAGGTGCCGTTCCTGGCGCTACCGGTGGTGATGTCGTTGTGCGTCCGGCAGCCAAGGCTCGTGGTTAAGAGGGGAAGCTGAGATGCAATTGAATGTAAATGGCGCTCAGGCTATCGAAGTCAGCGAGCGTACTTTTGGTGGTGAGTTCAACGAGACCCTGGTTCACCAGGCTGTTGTCGCCTACATGGCCGGTGGCCGTCAGGGCACTCGCGCGCAGAAGACCCGTTCCGAAGTTTCCGGCGGTGGCAAAAAGCCGTGGCGTCAGAAGGGCACTGGTCGTGCTCGTGCTGGCACCATTCGCAGCCCCATCTGGCGCTCCGGTGGTACCACCTTCGCTGCCAAGCCGCAGGATCACTCCCAGAAGCTCAACAAGAAGATGTACCGCGCTGCCATGCGCTCCATCCTCTCTGAGCTCGTTCGTCAAGAGCGCCTGGTTGTGGTTGAAGACTTTGCTGTCGATGCTCCGAAAACCAAAGCTCTGCTGGGCAAGCTGAATGGCCTGGGTCTGACCGACGTGCTGATCGTTTCCGATGCCGTTGATCAGAACCTGTACCTGGCTGCTCGCAACCTGCCGCACGTTGACGTTCGTGATGTTCAGGGTTCCGACCCGGTCAGCCTGATCGCCTACGACAAGGTGCTTATCACCGTGTCCGCCGTGAAGAAATTCGAGGAGCTGCTGGCATGAACCAGGAACGCGTATTCAAGGTGCTGGTTGGTCCGCACGTCTCCGAGAAGGCCACCATGCTGGCTGACAGCAAGGGCCAGTTCGTTTTCAAGGTTGCCACTGATGCAACCAAGCTGGAAATCAAGAAGGCCGTAGAAAGCCTGTTCAGCGTGAAAGTCGCTCGTGTCACCACCCTCGTAGTCAAGGGTAAGACCAAGCGTACCGTTCGCGGTCTGGGCAAGCGTAACGACTGGAAAAAAGCGTACATCGCTCTCCAGCCGGGCCAAGATCTCGATTTCGCCAGCAGCGCTGAGTAAAGGGGTGCATCATGGCAATCGTTAAATGCAAACCGACCTCCGCTGGCCGCCGTTTCGTGGTCAAGGTGGTCAACCAGGAGCTGCACAAAGGCGCTCCTTACGCACCGCTGGTCGAGAAAAAATCGAAGTCCGGTGGTCGTAACAACAACGGCCGTATCACCACTCGCCACATCGGCGGTGGTCACAAGCAGCACTATCGTCTGGTCGACTTCCGTCGCAACAAGGATGGCATTCCTGCCACCGTTGAGCGCATCGAATACGATCCGAACCGTACTGCTCACATCGCTCTGCTGAAGTACGCCGATGGCGAGCGTCGCTACATCATCGCGCCGAAAGGCGTGAGCGCTGGCGACCAGCTGATCTCGGGCGTCAACGCACCGATCAAGGCCGGTAACACCCTGCCGCTGCGCAACATCCCGGTTGGTAGCACCATTCACGGCATCGAACTCAAGCCTGGCAAGGGTGCGCAAATCGCCCGTTCCGCCGGTGCCTCCGTTCAGCTGGTTGCCCGTGAAGGCGCCTACGTAACCCTGCGTCTCCGCTCCGGCGAGATGCGTAAAGTCCTGGCTGAGTGCCGTGCGACCCTGGGCGAAGTCTCGAACTCCGAGCACAGCCTGCGTTCGCTGGGTAAAGCTGGTGCCAAGCGCTGGCGTGGTGTTCGCCCGACCGTTCGCGGCGTGGCGATGAACCCGGTAGACCACCCGCATGGTGGTGGTGAAGGTCGTACCTCTGGTGGCCGTCATCCGGTGTCTCCGTGGGGCTTCCCGACCAAGGGTGCGAAGACCCGCGCGAACAAGCGCACCGACAACATGATCGTCCGTCGCCGTAAATAACTGAGGATACGACAGTGCCGCGTTCTCTGAAAAAAGGTCCTTTTATCGATCTTCACCTACTGAAGAAGGTCGAAGTGGCGGTGGAAAAGAACGATCGCAAGCCGGTTAAAACCTGGTCGCGCCGTTCCATCGTTCTGCCGCAAATGGTCGGTCTGACCATCGCTGTACACAACGGTCGTCAACATGTCCCGGTTCTCGTGAACGAAGACATGGTCGGTCACAAACTGGGCGAGTTCGCTGCCACCCGCACCTATCGCGGTCATGCTGCGGACAAGAAAGCCAAGCGTTAAGGGGTAAGGAACGATGGAAGTAGCCGCTAAGCTGTCGGGCGCTCGAATCTCCGCCCAGAAAGCCCGCTTGGTCGCCGACCAGATCCGCGGGAAGAAGGTGGGCGAAGCGCTCAACCTGTTGACTTTCAGCAGCAAGAAAGCCGCTGAAATCATGAAGAAAGTGCTCGAATCGGCCGTGGCCAACGCTGAGCACAACGAAGGCGCAGACGTGGATGACCTGAAGGTTTCCACCGTTTTCGTCAACGAAGGGCGTTCGCTGAAGCGCATCATGCCGCGTGCCAAAGGCCGTGCTGATCGCATCGTCAAGCGGTCTTGCCATATCACTGTCAAGGTTGCGGACAAGTAACGGAGTCGATCAGATGGGTCAGAAAGTACATCCCACTGGCATTCGCCTGGGAATCGTCAAGGAGCACACCTCCGTTTGGTACGCAGATAAGCGCACTTATGCCGACTATCTGTTTGCCGACCTGAAGGTGCGTGAGTACCTCCAAGACAAACTAAAAAGCGCGTCCGTAAGCCGTATCGATATTCATCGTCCGGCTCAAACCGCACGCATCACCATCCACACCGCTCGTCCCGGCATCGTGATCGGCAAGAAAGGTGAAGATGTTGAGAAGCTGCGTCAGGACCTGACCAAGCAAATGGGTGTGCCTGTGCACATCAACATCGAAGAGATCCGCAAGCCGGAGCTCGACGGTATGCTGGTTGCGCAGAGCGTAGCTCAGCAGCTGGAGCGTCGTGTGATGTTCCGTCGCGCCATGAAGCGCGCTGTACAGAACGCCATGCGCATTGGTGCCAAGGGCATCAAGATCCAGGTAAGCGGTCGTCTCGGTGGCGCTGAAATCGCCCGTACCGAATGGTATCGCGAAGGTCGTGTGCCCCTGCACACCCTGCGCGCCGACATCGACTACGCAACCTACGAAGCGCACACCACCTACGGTGTGATCGGTGTGAAGGTTTGGATCTTCAAGGGTGAGGTCATTGGTGGCCGCCAGGAAGAGCTGAAACCCGTAGCGCCCGCTCCTCGTAAAAAAGCTGCTAAGTAAGGGGTACGCCAAATGCTGCAACCAAAGCGTACGAAGTTCCGCAAGCAGATGACCGGCCACAACCGTGGTCTGGCTCAGCGCGGTAGCAAGGTCAGCTTCGGCGAGTTCGCGCTGAAGGCAACTGGCCGTGGTCGTCTCACTGCCCGCCAGATCGAGGCTGCACGTCGTGCCCTCACTCGTCACGTGAAACGTGGCGGCAAGATCTGGATCCGTGTATTCCCGGACAAGCCCGTTACCAAGAAGCCCCTCGAAGTTCGTATGGGTAAAGGTAAGGGTGGCGTCGAGTACTGGGTAGCCCAGATTCAACCGGGCAAGGTCCTGTACGAGATCGAGGGTGTTTCCGAAGAGCTGGCGCGTGAGGCATTCGCCCTGGCTGCTGCAAAGCTGCCGCTCGCCACCTCCTTTGTTAAGCGGACGGTGATGTGATGAAAGCGAATGAACTTCGTGAAAAATCCGTACAGCAGCTGAACGAGCAACTGCTCGGCCTGCTGCGCGACCAGTTCAATCTGCGCATGCAGAAAGCAACTGGCCAGTTGGGGCAGTCTCACCTGCTCTCGCAAGTGAAGCGCGACATCGCTCGCGTGAAAACTGTGCTCAACCAGCAAGCAGGTAAGTAATCATGGCTGAAGCTCAGAAAACCGTCCGCACGCTGACCGGCCGCGTCGTCAGCGACAAGATGGACAAGACCATCACCGTTCTGATCGAGCGTCGCGTTAAGCACCCGATCTACGGTAAGTACGTGAAGCGCTCGACCAAGCTGCACGCCCACGACGAAACCAATCAGTGCCGTATCGGCGACAAGGTCACCATTCGTGAGACCCGTCCGCTGGCCAAGACCAAGTCCTGGGCCCTGGTGGAAGTCGTCGAACGTGCCGTGGAAGTCTAAGGACTAAGGGTCGGAGAAAGATATGATTCAGACTCAATCCATGCTCGACGTCGCTGACAACAGCGGTGCTCGTCGCGTTATGTGCATCAAGGTCCTTGGTGGTTCGCACCGTCGTTACGCTGGTATCGGCGACATCATCAAAGTGACCGTTAAAGAAGCGATCCCGCGCGGCAAGGTGAAGAAAGGCCAGGTAATGACCGCTGTCGTGGTTCGTACCAAGCACGGCGTTCGTCGCCCTGACGGCTCGATCATTCGCTTCGACGGCAACGCCGCCGTCCTGCTGAACAATAAGCAGGAGCCGATCGGCACCCGTATCTTCGGGCCCGTGACCCGTGAACTGCGTTCCGAGAAGTTCATGAAGATCGTCTCGCTCGCCCCCGAAGTGCTGTAAGGAGAAGCCGTCATGCAAAAGATTCGTCGTGACGACGAGATCATCGTCATCGCCGGCAAGGACAAGGGCAAGCGCGGTAAGGTGCTGAAGGTTCTCGCTGACAGCCGTGTGCTGGTCAGCGGTGTAAACCTGATCAAGCGCCACACCAAGCCGAACCCCATGGCCGGTGTCCAGGGCGGTATCGTCGAGCGAGAGGCGCCCATGCACCTCTCCAACGTAGCCATCTTCAATGCCGAGACCAACAAGGCTGATCGCGTTGGTTTCAAGGTTGAAGAAGGTAAGAAAATTCGTGTCTTCAAGTCGACCCAAAAGCCGGTTGATGCTTGAGCACTGCTAGGTAGATAACCATGGCACGACTAAAAGAGATTTACCGGAAAGAAATCGCGCCGAAGCTGAAGGAAGAACTTCAGCTCGGCAACGTGATGGAAACTCCGCGCATCACCAAGATCACTCTGAACATGGGTCTGGGCGAAGCTATCGGCGACAAGAAAGTCATCGAAAGCGCTGTTGCTGACCTGGAAAAGATCACCGGCCAGAAAGCCGTCGTGACCTACGCCCGCAAATCCATTGCAGGCTTCAAGGTTCGTGAAGGCTGGCCGATCGGTGTCAAGGTCACCCTGCGCCGCGATCGCATGTACGAGTTCCTGGATCGTCTGCTCTCCATCTCCCTGCCGCGCGTGCGTGACTTCCGCGGCCTGAATGCCAAGTCCTTCGACGGTCGCGGCAACTACAGCATGGGTGTCAAAGAGCAGATCATCTTCCCGGAAATCGATTACGACAAAATCGATGCGCTGCGCGGTCTGGACATCACCCTGACCACCACCGCCCGTACGGATGAAGAAGGTCGTGCCCTGCTGCGCGCCTTCAAATTCCCGTTCCGCAACTGATTGGAGTAGGAACATGGCCAAACAGAGCATGAAGAACCGCGAGCTGAAGCGTCAGCAGACGGTTGCTAAGTTCGCCAAGAAGCGTGCTGAGCTGAAAGCTATCATCGCCAACCCGAACTCCACCGCGGAAGCTCGTTGGGAAGCGCAGGTAGCTCTGCAGAAGCAGCCCCGTGACGCCAGCGCCTCGCGCCTGCGTAACCGCTGCCGCATCACCGGTCGTCCGCACGGCGTTTACCGCAAGTTCGGCCTTGGCCGTAACAAGCTGCGTGAAGCTGCCATGCGCGGTGATGTACCCGGCCTGGTGAAAGCCAGCTGGTAATGATCGTCGGTTGGGCCGGCTTTGGTCGGTCCAACCCAGGTCATCAGAATCAAGCCCCTTTTGGGGCTTGATTCGTTTCTGGAGTATCTCTAGAATGTCCGGCTCGCCCGGGCCTGGCATTAGTCCGTCCAGTGCTCGCGTGTGATTCTAGCCGCAAGGCTATTTCTTTTTGTATCAGGAGCATCTAGCCCATGAGTATGCAGGACCCGTTAGCGGACATGCTAACTCGTATCCGTAATGCCCAGATGGCTGAAAAGTCTGTCGTAAGCATGCCGTCCTCCAAGCTGAAGGTGGCAGTAGCCAGCGTTCTGAAGAACGAGGGTTACATCACGGGATACCAAGTCAGCAGCGACATCAAGCCTCTGCTGTCCATCGAGCTGAAGTACTTCGAAGGCCGTCCGGTCATCGAAGAGCTGAAGCGCGTAAGTCGTCCTGGCCTGCGCCAGTACAAGTCCGTCGATCAGCTGCCAAAAGTACGTGGCGGCCTGGGCGTATCGATCGTTTCCACCAACAAGGGTGTGATGACTGATCGTGCTGCTCGCGCTGCTGGTGTTGGTGGCGAAGTGCTTTGCACTGTGTTCTAAGGGGGTTGAAGCATGTCTCGCGTTGCTAAGAACCCCGTCAAGCTGCCCGCTGGCGTTGAAGTCAAGATCGCCGGCCAGCAGCTTTCGGTGAAGGGTGCCAAGGGCGCTCTGGAACTGAAAGTACACTCGTCTGTGGAAGTGCTGCAGGAGTCCGGTGAGCTGCGTTTTGCTGCTCGCAATGGCGACCAGCAGAACAAAGCCATGGCCGGCACCACCCGTGCGTTGGTCAACAACATGGTAATCGGCGTTAGCCAGGGCTTCGAGCGCAAGCTCCAGCTGGTGGGCGTTGGTTACAAGGCTCAGGCCAAAGGCCAGACTCTGTCCCTGGCTCTCGGCTTCTCGCATCCGGTGGATTACGAACTGCCGCAAGGTATCACCGCTGAAACCCCCAGCCAGACCGATATCCTGATCAAGGGCATCGACAAGCAGCTGGTCGGTCAAGTGGCCGCCGAGATTCGCGACTTCCGTCCGCCGGAGCCTTACAAAGGCAAAGGTGTACGTTACGCCGACGAAGTCGTCCGTCGTAAAGAAGCTAAGAAGAAGTAGGGCATAGCAAATGAGCGTAAAGAAAGAAACTCGTCTGCGTCGCGCTCGCAAGGCACGCCTGAAAATGCGCGAGCTGGAAGCCGTACGCCTCTGCGTGTACCGCTCCTCCCAGCACATCTACGCCCAGGTCATTTCGGCCGACGGCGCCACGGTCCTGGCCAGCGCCTCGACCCTGGACAAAGAACTGCGTGACGGAGCCACCGGCAACGTCGACGCGGCCAAGAAGGTTGGTCAGCTGGTTGCCGAGCGCGCGAAAGCCGCTGGCGTCACTCAGGTGGCATTCGATCGTTCTGGCTTCAAGTACCACGGCCGCGTCAAGGCGCTGGCTGATGCTGCTCGTGAAGGCGGGCTGGAGTTCTAAGTTATGGCAAATAACGAGCAAAAGCGCGACGAAGGCTACATCGAGAAGCTGGTTCAGGTTAATCGCGTTGCCAAGACCGTAAAAGGTGGTCGTATCTTCACCTTCACCGCGCTGACTGTAGTTGGCGACGGCAAAGGTCGTGTTGGTTTCGGCCGCGGCAAATCCCGCGAAGTGCCTGCTGCCATCCAGAAAGCGATGGAAGCTGCCCGCCGCAACATGATCCAGGTTGACCTGGACGGCACCACCCTGCAGTACCCGATCAAGTCCGCCCATGGCGCCTCCAAGGTGTTCATGCAGCCGGCTTCCGAAGGTACCGGTATCATCGCCGGCGGCGCCATGCGTGCCGTTCTGGAAGTGGCCGGTGTGCAGAACGTTCTGGCCAAGTGCTACGGCTCCACCAATCCGGTGAACGTGGTTTACGCCACTTTCAAGGGTCTGAAGAACATGCAGTCCCCTGAGTCGGTTGCGGCCAAGCGTGGTAAGAGCGTCGAGGAGATTCTCTAATCATGGCAACTGTCAAAGTAACGCTGATCAAGAGCGTTAACGGCCGTCTGGCTAACCACAAGGCTTGCGTCAAAGGTCTCGGCCTGCGTCGCATTGGTCACTCCGTAGAAGTTCAGGACACTCCTGAGAACCGCGGCATGATCAACAAGGCTTACTACCTTCTGCGCGTCGAGGGTTAATCCATGAAACTGAACGATCTGCGTTCCGCGCCGGGTGCCCGTCGCGAAAAGCACCGTCCGGGCCGTGGCATCGGTAGCGGTCTGGGTAAGACCGGTGGCCGTGGTCACAAGGGTCAAACCTCTCGCTCCGGCGGCACCATTGCTCCGGGCTTCGAGGGCGGTCAGCAACCTCTGCACCGTCGTCTGCCGAAGTTCGGCTTCGTTTCCCTGAAAGCCATGGATCGCGCTGAAGTGCGCACTTCCGAGCTGGCCAAGGTGGAAGGCGATGTCGTAACTCTGCAGTCGCTGAAGGATGCCAACGTGATTAACCAGAACGTACAGCGTGTGAAAATCATGCTGTCCGGCGACGTTACTCGCGCGGTCACCCTGAAAGGTATCGCCGCCACCAAGGGTGCGCGTGCGGCTATCGAAGCAGCTGGCGGTAAGTTCGAGGACTAAATGGCTAAGCAAGGTGCTCTCTCCGCGCTCAGCAATGGCGGGTTGTCCGAGCTCTGGGCTCGACTGCGTTTCCTGTTCCTGGCGATCATCGTCTACCGGATCGGCGCGCACATCCCAGTGCCGGGTATCAACCCAGACCGGCTGGCCGAGCTGTTCCGGCAGAACGAGGGGACCATTCTTAGCCTGTTCAACATGTTCTCCGGCGGTGCGCTGGAGCGGATGAGCATCTTTGCACTGGGGATCATGCCGTACATCTCGGCGTCGATCATCATGCAGCTCATGACCGCGATCAGCCCGCAGCTGGAGCAGTTGAAGAAGGAAGGTGAGGCTGGCCGTCGCAAGATCAGCCAGTACACCCGCTACGGCACTGTAGCCCTGGCGTTGGTCCAGGCCATCGGCATGTCCGTTGGTCTGGCCAGTCAGGGTGTCGCTTTCTCGTCTGATTTCGGCTTCTACTTCGTGGCTGTCACCACCTTCGTGGCTGGTGCGATGTTCATGATGTGGCTTGGCGAGCAGATCACAGAGCGCGGTGTCGGCAACGGTATCTCGATGCTGATTTTTGCTGGCATCGTGGCCGGTCTGCCGAGAGCGATCGGGCAGTCTTTCGAGTCTGCACGTCAGGGCGATATCAATATCTTCGCCCTGGTCGCCATCGGTCTGCTGGCAGTAGCGATCATCGGTTTCGTGGTGTTCATTGAGCGTGGCCAGCGTCGTATCGCTGTGCACTACGCCAAGCGTCAGCAGGGCCGCAAGGTCTTCGCTGCGCAGACCAGCCACCTGCCCTTGAAGGTGAACATGGCCGGTGTCATTCCGGCTATCTTCGCCAGCAGCATCCTGCTGTTCCCGGCCTCTCTGGGTGCCTGGTTCGGTCAGTCCGAAAGCATGGGCTGGCTGCAGGATGTCTCGCAAGCTATCGCTCCTGGTCAGCCGTTGAACATTCTGCTGTTTAGTGCAGGGATCGTCTTCTTCTGCTTCTTCTACACAGCTCTGATGTTCAATCCGAAAGACGTGGCGGAGAACCTGAAGAAGTCCGGTGCCTTTATTCCGGGTATCCGTCCGGGTGAGCAGTCGGCGCGCTATATCGATGGCGTACTGACCCGCTTGACCATGTTCGGTGCTCTGTACATGACGGCCGTTTGCCTGCTTCCCCAGTTCCTGGTGGTGGCAGCGAATGTACCGTTCTACCTTGGCGGGACCTCGTTGCTGATCGTGGTAGTGGTTGTTATGGACTTTATGGCCCAAGTACAATCCCACCTCGTTTCGCACCAGTACGAATCCCTGATGAAGAAAGCCAACCTGAAGGGCTACGGCAGCGGCATGCTCCGCTGACCCGGTTCCGTAAGGTTCTAGGAGTTACTGATGAAAGTTCGTGCATCGGTGAAAAAGCTGTGCCGCAACTGCAAGATCGTTCGTCGCGACGGTATCGTTCGCGTGATCTGCAGCGCGGAACCGCGTCACAAGCAGCGCCAAGGCTGAGTGTGATTCACGCGTTATGAACCCGGCAGCTAGTGCGCTGCCGGGTTGATTATTCGTTTCTACAGCGCTAATATCTCGCGCCCTTTTCTTGGCTTCCGGGGCGTAGGTAGCTGTCAACTGGAGTTTCACTGAATGGCCCGTATTGCAGGCGTCAACATTCCAGATAACAAGCACACTGTTATCTCGCTGACCTACATCTACGGTGTTGGTCGCACCACTGCGCAGAGCATCTGCGCTACCACCGGCGTTAATCCGGCGGCAAAGATCAAGGATCTCTCTGACGAGCAGATCGAACAGCTGCGTGGCGAAGTCGCGAAGCTCACCACTGAAGGTGACCTGCGTCGCGAAATCAACATGAACATCAAGCGTCTGATGGACCTGGGCTGCTACCGCGGTCTGCGTCATCGTCGCGGTCTGCCTGTTCATGGCCAGCGCACCAAGACCAACGCGCGTACCCGTAAGGGCCCGCGTAAGCCGATCCGCAAGTAATTGCGCCCGCGAATCGACAGGAATTAAGTCATGGCTAAGCCTGCTGCTCGTCCTCGTAAGAAAGTCAAAAAGACAGTTGTGGATGGGATCGCCCATATCCACGCTTCTTTCAACAACACCATCGTGACCATCACTGACCGTCAAGGTAACGCTCTTTCCTGGGCTACCTCCGGTGGTTCGGGTTTCCGCGGTTCCCGTAAGAGCACCCCGTTCGCTGCCCAGGTTGCAGCCGAGCGTGCTGGTCAAGCCGCTCTGGAATACGGCCTGAAGAACCTCGACGTGAACGTCAAGGGCCCGGGTCCGGGTCGCGAATCCGCTGTGCGTGCTCTGAACGCCTGCGGCTACAAGATCGCCAGCATCACCGACGTGACGCCCATCCCGCACAACGGGTGCCGTCCGCCGAAGAAGCGTCGCGTGTAATAGGAGACAGTGAGAAATGGCTCGTTACATTGGTCCCAAATGCAAACTGTCCCGTCGTGAAGGTACCGACCTCTTCCTGAAGAGTGGTGCTCGCGCGCTCGAATCCAAGTGCAACATCGAAGCCGCTCCTGGTCAGCACGGCGCCCGTCGCGGCCGCCTGTCCGACTACGGCACCCAGCTGCGTGAAAAGCAGAAAGTGCGCCGTATCTACGGTGTTCTGGAGCGTCAGTTCGGCAACTACTACAAAGAAGCTGCTGCTCGCAAAGGCGCTACCGGCGAAAACCTGCTGCAACTCCTTGAGTGCCGCCTGGACAACGTCGTGTACCGCATGGGCTTCGGCGCTACTCGTTCCGAGTCCCGTCAGCTGGTTTCCCACAAGGCCATCAGCGTCAACGGTCAGACTGTGAACGTCCCGTCGTACCAGATCAAAGCTGGTGACGTGGTTGCCGTTCGCGAGAAGTCGAAGAACCAACTGCGTATCGTCCAAGCCCTCGAACTGTGCGGTCAGCGTGGCCGTGTGGAGTGGGTTGAGGTTGACGCAGAGAAGAAGTCCGGCGTGTTCAAGAGCGTGCCGGCTCGCAGCGATCTGTCCGCCGACATCAACGAAAACCTGATTGTCGAGCTCTACTCCAAGTAAGGGCTAGAAAATAGGTGCATCCATGCAGAGTTCGGTAAATGAGTTCCTGACCCCCCGCCACATTGATGTGCAGGTGGTCAGTCCGACCCGCGCCAAGATTACGCTCGAGCCTCTCGAGCGTGGTTTCGGCCATACCCTGGGCAACGCGCTGCGTCGCATCCTGTTGTCCTCCATGCCTGGCTGTGCAGTAGTCGAGGCCGAGATCGATGGCGTACTCCACGAGTACAGCGCCATCGAGGGTGTTCAGGAAGATGTCATCGAGATCCTTCTGAACCTCAAAGGCCTGGCTATCAAGCTGCACGGTCGTGACGAAGTAACGCTGAACCTCTCGAAGAAAGGTTCGGGCGTGGTCACCGCTGCCGATATTCAGCTGGATCATGATGTCGAAATCGTCAACGGCGACCACGTGATCGCCAACCTGGCGGATAACGGTGTCCTGAACATGAAGCTCAAGGTGTCCCGCGGTCGTGGCTATGAGCCCGCCGACGCGCGCCAGAGCGACGAAGACGAGAGCCGCAGCATTGGTCGTCTGCAGCTCGACGCCTCGTTCAGCCCCGTCCGCCGTGTTGCCTACGTGGTTGAAAACGCCCGTGTGGAGCAGCGCACCAACCTGGACAAGCTGGTCATCGATCTGGAAACCAACGGTACCCTGGACCCTGAAGAGGCCATCCGTCGTGCCGCTACCATCCTGCAACACCAGCTGGCTGCGTTCGTCGACCTGAAGGGCGACAGCGAGCCGGTAGTGGTTGAGCAGGAAGACGAGATCGACCCGATCCTCCTTCGTCCGGTTGATGACCTCGAGCTGACCGTACGTTCGGCCAACTGCCTGAAAGCGGAGAACATCTACTACATCGGCGACCTGATTCAGCGCACCGAAGTAGAGCTGTTGAAGACTCCGAACCTGGGCAAGAAGTCCCTGACCGAGATCAAGGACGTCCTGGCCTCCCGTGGTCTGTCCCTCGGCATGCGCCTCGACAACTGGCCGCCGGCAAGTCTCAAGAAGGACGACAAGGCGACTGCCTGATCGTCCGTAATCACCGAACGTAGAAGTTTGGTAAGGAATTGAACCATGCGTCATCGTAAAAGTGGCCGTCACCTCAGCCGCACCAGCGCACACCGCAAGGCCATGTTCCAGAACATGGCAGTGTCGCTGTTCGAGCACGAACTGATCAAAACCACCCTGCCGAAAGCCAAGGAACTGCGCCGCGTTGCCGAGCCGCTGATCACCCTGGCCAAGGAAGACAGCGTTGCCAACCGTCGTCTGGCTTTCGACCGTACCCGTTCGAAATCCGCCGTAGGCAAACTGTTCAACGATCTGGGTAAGCGCTATGCCAACCGTCAGGGCGGCTACCTGCGTATCCTGAAGTGCGGTTTCCGCGCTGGCGACAACGCTCCCATGGCTTACGTCGAGCTGGTTGACCGTCCGGTCGCTGGTGAAGTCGAAGCTGCTGCCGAGTAAGTCGGTCGTTGCATGAAAAACCGGGCCTAGTGCCCGGTTTTTTTATGTCTGCAAATCCGGATGTCTCTTTCGAAGCGACGCTCTAGGTCAGGAACATTCGGATAGCTGCACCAGCGCCCGCGCTGCGCCGGATTTCAGCATCCGCAGATACAAAAAAGGCCGGGCATCGCTGCCCGGCCTTTTTGTTGTGCGTGTCAGAGAATCAGGCGCGATCGCGTTCCAGTAACGGCTTGAGGAACCGCCCGGTGTGGGATTGGGTCATGTCGGCGACCTCCTCCGGGGTACCGGTCGCGATGATCTGGCCACCTTTGGAGCCGCCTTCCGGACCGAGGTCCACCAGCCAGTCGGCCGTCTTGATCACGTCGAGGTTGTGCTCGATCACAACCACCGTATTGCCGTGGTCGCGCAGGCGGTGCAGGACGTCCAGCAACTGCTGGATATCGGCAAAGTGGAGGCCGGTGGTGGGTTCATCGAGGATGTACAGCGTCTTGCCGGTATCGCGCTTGGAGAGTTCGCGTGACAGCTTGACTCGCTGTGCTTCACCGCCGGAAAGGGTGGTGGCTGACTGGCCCAGGCGGATGTACGACAGACCGACGTCCATCAGGGTCTGGAGCTTGCGGGCAATGGCCGGGACCGCGTCGAAGAATTCTCGAGCCTCTTCGATGGTCATCTCCAGCACTTCGTGGATGCTCTTGCCCTTGTAGCGGATCTCCAGGGTCTCGCGGTTGTAGCGCTTGCCCTTGCACACGTCACAGGGCACGTAGATGTCCGGCAGGAAGTGCATTTCCACCTTGATCACGCCATCGCCCTGGCAGGCCTCACAGCGGCCACCTTTCACGTTGAAGGAGAAACGCCCCGGGCCATAGCCACGGGAGCGGGACTCCGGCACGCCGGAGAACAGTTCGCGGATGGGCGTGAACAGGCCGGTGTAGGTCGCCGGATTGGAACGGGGTGTGCGTCCAATCGGGCTTTGATCGATGTCCACCACCTTGTCCAGGTGCTGGAGGCCATCGAAGCTCTCGTGCGCGGATGCTTCCAGCGAAGTGGCACCGTTGAGTGCGGTGGCGGTGATCGGGAACAGGGTGTTGTTGATCAGGGTCGATTTGCCCGAGCCGGACACGCCGGTGACACACGTCAGCAGGCCCACTGGAATCTCCAGATTCACCTGCTGGAGGTTGTTGCCGCTGGCGCCTTTGAGCTTGAGGGACTTCTTCTTGTCGCGCGGGGTGCGCTCGACCGGTACTTCGATCTTCACGCGGCCGGACAGGTACTTGCCGGTGAGCGAGTTCGGATGAGCCATCACCTCGTCCGGCGTACCTTCTGCGACGATCTGGCCGCCATGGACGCCGGCGCCGGGGCCGATGTCCACGACATAGTCGGCAAGACGGATGGCGTCCTCGTCGTGCTCGACCACGATCACCGTGTTGCCCAGGTTACGCAGGTGGGTGAGCGTCGCCAGCAGGCGTTCGTTGTCGCGTTGGTGCAAGCCGATGGAGGGCTCGTCGAGGATGTACATCACCCCCACCAGGCCGGCCCCGATCTGGCTGGCCAGGCGAATGCGCTGGGCCTCGCCGCCTGAGAGGGTGTCCGCGCTTCGATCCAGGGTCAGATAGTCGAGGCCGACGTTGACCAGGAACTGCAGGCGCTCGCGGATTTCCTTGAGGATCTTCTCGGCGATCTCGCCGCGCCGACCGGTGAGGCTGAGCCCGCCGAAGTAATCCGCCGCATCGCCTACCGGCAGGCCGGTCACGGCTGGCAGAGTCTTGTCGCCGACCCATACATGGCGCGCTTCACGGCGCAGGCGGGTGCCGCGGCAGTCGGGGCAGGGCTGGGTGCTGAGAAACTTTGCCAGTTCCTCGCGCACGGTGGCCGATTCGGTTTCGCGGTAGCGGCGCTCCAGGTTGGGGATGATCCCCTCGAACGGATGCGAACGTTTGACGATGTCACCGCGGTCGTTGAGGTAGCGGAAGTCGACGTTCTCGCGGCCGCTGCCGAACAGGATCGCCTTCTGGTCCTCGGCGGACAGGTCGTCGAAAGGTTTTTCCAGGCTGAAGCCATAGTGCGAGGCCAGTGAACCGAGCATCTGGAAGTAATAGACGTTGCGGCGGTCCCAGCCGCGAATCGCACCTTCGGCCAAGGTCAGCTCGCCGTTGACCAGGCGCTTGGCGTCGAAGAACTGCTTGACCCCCAGACCGTCGCAGGTCGGGCAGGCGCCGGCCGGATTGTTGAAGGAAAACAGCTTGGGTTCCAGCTCGCTGATGGAATGGCCGCAATGGGGGCAGGCGAAGCGCGCGGAGAAGATGATCTCCTCGCCTTCTTCGTCATCCATGGGCGCAATCAGGGCGATCCCGTCGGCGAGGTTGATCGCTGTCTCGAACGACTCGGCAAGACGTTGCTGCAGGTCGCCGCGGACCTTGAAACGGTCCACCACGACATCGACGGAGTGCTTCTTCTGCTTGTCCAGCTTGGGAAGTTCATCCAGCTCGTAGAGCCTGCCGTCCACCCGGGCACGGACGAAACCCTGGGCACGCAGTTCCTCGAACACCGCCAGGTGCTCACCTTTGCGCTCGCGGATTACCGGCGCCAGGAGCATCAGCTTGCGACCTTCGGGCAGGGCCAGCACCTGGTCGACCATCTGACTGACGGTCTGGGCCTCCAGCGGTACATCGTGATCCGGGCAACGCGGCGTGCCTACACGGGCGTAGAGCAGGCGCAGGTAGTCGTAGATCTCGGTGATGGTGCCGACGGTGGAGCGCGGGTTGTGGGAAGTGGACTTCTGCTCGATGGAGATCGCCGGCGAAAGGCCCTCGATGGTGTCCACGTCGGGCTTTTCCATCATCGACAGGAACTGCCGGGCGTAGGCCGACAGGGACTCCACGTAACGGCGCTGGCCCTCAGCGTAGAGCGTGTCGAAAGCCAGCGACGACTTGCCGGAGCCGGACAGACCGGTAATCACGATCAGCTTGTCGCGGGGGAGGGTGAGGTCGACGTTCTTCAGGTTATGGGTACGCGCCCCACGGATCAGGATCTTGTCCACAACGGCCTCACTTGGCGGTCGGAAACCGCCGATTATACGGCCCGCCACGGCTGAGCGGCAAAGCGTCACGGCTGTCACGGAAACGGCCGGGACTGCTAGAATGCGCGGCATTTTTCGGGCTCCGGCCGCAGCCGGGCAAGGGGCGCATGACGCAGGCCCCGATCGTTCTCCCTTGAGGCACCTATGCACGATTCCCACTCTGAACGCATGAGCGGCAGCGAAACGCGCGCGGCCAGCGGCCTGGCCCTGGTGTTCGCCTTCCGCATGCTCGGCATGTTCATGGTATTGCCAGTGCTGGCCACCTACGGCCAGGACCTCCCCGGCGCCACACCGGCTCTGATCGGCCTCGCCATCGGTGCCTACGGCCTGACCCAGGCCGTACTGCAGATTCCCTTCGGCGTCGTTTCCGACCGTATCGGCCGCCTTCCGGTGATCTACATCGGCCTGCTGATCTTTGCCGCCGGCGCCGTCCTGGCAGCCAATGCGGACTCCATCTGGGGCGTGATTGCCGGTCGGGTGCTGCAAGGCGCTGGGGCCATCTCTGCAGCTGTCATGGCCTTGCTCTCCGACCTCACCCGCGAGCAGCACCGCACCAAGGCGATGGCCATGATCGGCATGAGCATCGGCGTGTCCTTCGCCGTCGCCATGGTGGTCGGCCCGCTGCTGACCCGCGCATTCGGACTTTCCGGCCTGTTCTGGGCGACTGCCATCATGGCGCTGTTCGGGATCGTGATCATCGCCACCATGGTGCCGCGTGCCGCCCATCCGCTGCAGCATCGTGAATCAGGCGTCGCGCGCCAGGCGCTGCTGCCGACCTTGAAACATCCCGACCTGTTGCGCCTGGATTTCGGCATCCTCGCCCTGCACGCCGTCCTCATGGCCAGCTTCGTCGCACTGCCACTGGCATTGGTTGAGAAAGCCGGCCTGCCCAAGGAAGAGCACTGGTGGGTCTACCTCACCGCGCTGCTGGTGGGCTTCTTCGGCATGGTCCCCTTCATCATCTACGGCGAGAAAAAGCGCCAGATGAAACGTGTGCTGGTGGGCGCGGTCGCGGTGCTGTGTGCCTGCGAGCTGTTCTTCTGGCAGTTCGGCCAGAGCCTTCGCGCGCTCGTCTTCGGCACCATCATTTTCTTCACCGCGTTCAACCTCCTGGAAGCCTCTCTGCCGTCGTTGATCAGCAAGGTCGCTCCGGCTGGCGGGAAGGGCACGGCGATGGGGGTTTACTCCACGAGCCAGTTCCTCGGCGCGGCCGTAGGCGGCATTCTCGGCGGCTGGTTGTTCCAGCATGGCGGCCTGTCTACCGTGTTCGTCGGTTGTGCGGTGGTCTGTGCGATTTGGCTGGCCATTGCTGTTACTATGCGTGAACCTCCGTACGTAACCAGCCTGCGCCTGCCGCTCAGTGCAGCGGCCGTGGCCGATACCGGGCTGGTTGCGCGTTTGCTGGCTCTGCCCGGAGTGGCAGATGCCGTCGTGGTGGCCGAAGAGGCGGCCATCTACATCAAAGTGGATTCTGAAAAACTGGACCGCACGTCCCTGGAGCGCCTGATCGAGTCGGCCCCGGAACGTGCTGAAGCCTAGGAGAACGTCATGGCCCGTGGGGTTAACAAAGTCATTCTGGTTGGTAACGTCGGTGGTGATCCGGAAACCCGCTACCTGCCCAACGGCAACGCGGTGACCAACGTCACCCTGGCCACCAGCGAGTCCTGGAAGGACAAGCAGACCGGCCAGCAGCAGGAACGTACCGAATGGCACCGCGTGGTGTTCTTCGGCCGTCTCGCCGAAATCGCCGGCGAATACCTGCGCAAGGGCTCGCAAGTCTACGTCGAAGGTTCCCTGCGCACCCGCGAGTGGGAAAAAGACGGCGTGAAGCGCTACACCACCGAGATCGTGGTCGACATCAACGGCCAGATGCAACTGCTTGGCGGCCGTCCTGGCAGCGAAGGCGACGCCCCGCGTGCTCCGCGCCCGCAGCGCGAACCGCAGCAGTCCGCCCCGCAACAGCGCCCGGCTCCGCAGCCCGCCGCCCAGCCGGCTCCGGACTACGACAGCTTCGACGACGACATCCCGTTCTAAGTCGAATCGCGTAGGCGGAAAGACAAAGGCGCAGCCCCCGGGCTGCGCCTTTTTCGTTTCTGGAGTCGACCGTAGGAACGGCTGATGAGTGTCATCGTACAACTCGCTGGGCTATGATGGACCCTCAGTTTTCACCGGAATCGACCTTCGAGATGGACAACCCAAGCACCTTGCCACGTCCGCGCCGCAAGCACCGCAGCCTGGCGCAGGAGTTGGTGAACGAGCTCTCCCAACAGATCCAGAATGGCGTGATCAAGCGGGGCGAAAAGCTGCCCACCGAGTCCGCCATCATGGAAGCCCAGGGAGTCAGCCGCACCGTAGTGCGCGAGGCTATTTCGCGGTTGCAGGCCTCGGGACTGGTGGAGACCCGTCACGGCATCGGCACCTTCGTGCTGGATACGCCGAGCCCCATGGGGTTCCGTATCGACCCAGCGACCATCGTCACCCTGCGCGATGTCATGGCTATCCTCGAACTGCGCATCAGCCTGGAAGTGGAATCCGCCGGACTGGCCGCCCAGCGCCGTACTTCGGAGCAACTGGCGGCGATGCGCGAAGCACTGGACACCTTCCTCAAGGCCGCCCACGGCACTGACGCGGTGGCCTCGGACTTCCAGTTCCACCTGCAAATCGCCCTGGCCACGGGGAATCGCTATTTCACCGACATCATGACCCACCTGGGCACCAGCATCATTCCGCGGACGCGGCTCAATTCGGCGCGTATCGCCCACGATGACCGGGAGCACTACCTCGCTCGCCTGAGTCGCGAGCACGAGGATATCTACGAAGCCATCGCCCGGCAGGACAGCGATGCGGCCCGAGCGGCCATGCGCCTGCACCTGACCAACAGTCGCGAGCGCCTGCGCCAGGCTCATGAGGAAGCGGAAAGGGTTCGCGAGGGCTGAAATATTCCGCGCAGAGCAAGGGCCGCATCGAGCGGCCCTTTTTATTTGGGCGGCGAAGGTAGGGTGCCGAGGAAAAGGGCGCAACTTTTTTCCGCTCGGGGGAGTTGTCCTACAAGATTTGATGTTATATGTTGTCGTACAACTGATCCGGGCAGCTGCACGATCGAACGGCCTGACTGCAAGCTGGTCGTCTGTGCAGGTACCTGAGTCATCCGAACCCGTCGAGCGCTCCCTGAAATAGAGCGTTTGCGTAGCATGGAAGGCGGGTAGGGCGCATCACGCCGTGATAGCGGGCGATGAGCGCACAGGAGGATGAACGGCGATTGGCAGTATCTTTGGTTGTACGATAACGTATCTCTCGGGCCGGTTTACCCCGGCCTTACTCAAACCGCTTCGCAGGGTGCTCGAATAATGAATCCACAAGAACTCAAGTCCATCCTCTCCTCCGGGCTGCTGTCCTTCCCCGTCACCGACTTCGACGCTGCCGGCAACTTCAACGCTGCAAGCTATGCGCGTCGCCTGGAATGGCTGGCTCCCTACGGTGCCTCGGCGCTCTTCGCCGCGGGCGGTACCGGCGAATTCTTCTCCCTGGCGCCGGATGAGTACTCCTCCATCATCAAGACCGCCGTCGACACCTGTGCCGGCAGCGTGCCGATCCTCGCTGGCGTCGGTGGCCCGACCCGCGTGGCCATCCAGTACGCCCAGGAAGCCGAACGCCTCGGCGCCAAGGGCCTGCTGCTGCTGCCGCACTACCTGACCGAAGCCAGCCAGGAAGGCGTAGCCGCCCATGTCGAGCAGGTCTGCAAGTCGGTGAACATCGGCGTGGTGGTCTACAACCGCAACGTCTGCCGCCTGACCCCGGCGCTGCTGGAGCAACTGGCCGAGCGCTGCCCGAACCTGATCGGCTACAAGGACGGCCTGGGCGATATCGAGCTGATGGTTTCCATCCGTCGCCGCCTCGGTGATCGCTTCAGCTACCTGGGCGGCCTGCCTACTGCCGAGGTTTATGCCGCGGCCTACAAGGCGCTGGGCGTGCCGGTGTACTCCTCCGCCGTCTTCAACTTCATTCCCAAGACGGCGATGGACTTCTACAACGCCGTCGCCCGTGACGACCACGAAACCGTGGGCAAGCTGATCGACGACTTCTTCCTTCCCTACCTGGACATCCGCAACCGCCGCGCTGGCTATGCCGTCAGCATCGTCAAGGCGGGTGCGCGCATCGCGGGTTACGACGCCGGCCCGGTCCGCGCTCCGCTGACCGACCTGCTGCCCGACGAGTACGAGCGCCTCGCCGCGCTGATCGACGCCCAGGGCGCGCAGTGACCTGCAGCCAGGAGAAGACTCGTGACTGAGAAACGCTTCGACAACTACATAGGCGGGGAGTGGGTGGCCGGCAGCGGCTACTCGCGCAACATCAACCCCTCCGATCTGACCGACTGCCTGGGCGAGTACGCCCAGGCCGACGCCGCCCAGGTGGCCCAGGCCATTGAAGCGGCCCGCGTGGCCTTCCCATCCTGGTCGGTCTTCGGCATCCAGGCTCGCCACGATGCCCTCGACAAGGTCGGCAGCGAAATCCTCGCCCGCCGCGAGGAACTGGGGACCCTGCTGGCGCGGGAAGAGGGCAAGACCCTGCCTGAGGCCATTGGCGAGGTGACTCGCGCCGGCAACATCTTCAAGTTCTTCGCCGGTGAATGCCTGCGCCTGGCCGGGGAAGTCGTCCCCTCGGTGCGCCCCGGCGTTTCGGTGGAGGTAACCCGTGAACCCCTGGGCGTGATCGGCCTGATCACTCCCTGGAACTTCCCCATCGCCATCCCGGCCTGGAAGATCGCGCCAGCGCTGGCCTACGGCAACTGCGTGGTGTTCAAGCCCGCTGATCTGGTTCCGGGCAGCGCCTGGGCCCTGGCCGAGATCATCGCCCGCGCCGGCTTCCCCGCCGGTGTATTCAACCTGGTGATGGGCAGCGGCCGAGTGGTCGGCGAGGCCATGGTCAACGACAAGCGCGTCGATGGCATCAGCTTCACCGGTTCGGTCGGTGTAGGCCGCAGCATCGCCGCCGCCTGCGTCGCCCGTGGCGCCAAAGTGCAGCTGGAGATGGGCGGCAAGAACCCGCAGGTAATCCTCGACGACGCGGACCTGAAGACTGCCGTCGAACTCGCCGTGCAGAGCGCCTTTTATTCCACCGGCCAGCGCTGCACTGCCAGCAGCCGTCTGATCGTCACGGCCGGCATCCATGACCGCTTCGTCGAGGCCATGGCAGAACGCATGCGTGCCATTCGCGTCGGCCATGCCCTGCAGAGCGGCATCGATGTCGGCCCGGTGGTGTCCCAGGCACAACTGGAGCAGGACCTCGGCTACATCGACATCGGTCGTGCCGAAGGTGCACGCCTGGTGGCTGGTGGCGAGCGCGTGCGCTGCGAAACCGAGGGCTACTTCATGGCGCCGGCGCTGTTCGCCGAGAGTGAGGCGGGCATGCGCATCAGCCGCGAGGAGATCTTCGGTCCGGTGGCCAACGTGATCCGCGTGGCCAGCTACGAAGAGGCGCTGGCGCTGGCCAACGACACCGAGTTCGGCCTGTCCGCCGGTATCGCCACCACCTCGCTCAAATACGCCAATCACTTCAAGCGCCACGCCCAGGCCGGGATGGTCATGGTCAATCTGCCCACTGCCGGGGTGGATTACCACGTGCCGTTCGGCGGCCGCAAAGGCTCGTCCTACGGCCCGCGCGAGCAGGGTCGCTACGCCCAGGAGTTCTACACCACGGTGAAGACCACCTACATCGGGGGCTGATCCGACGCTTCAGAGTCACGCGGGGCAGGGCCTGCCCCGCGCTTGAACAGGGACTACCGGTACAACAACAAGCACAGGTAGGAATTGGTTGTGAAGATCAAACGAGTCAGAGTCACCCCCATCGCCTTCCGCGATGCGCCGCTGCTCAATGCCAGCGGCATCCACGAACCCTTCGCGCTTCGCTCGATCATCGAAGTGGAGAGCGACAACGGCTATATCGGCCTCGGCGAAAGCTACGGCGACGCGCCGGTCCTGGCGGTGCTGCAGGCCATGCAGGACAGCCTGGTGGGGCTGGACGCCTTCGACCTCAATGGCCTGCGCGCGCGCGTCATTCAAACCGTGGCACGCCTCGGGCCGGCCGAAGCCGGTGCGGAGCTCGCCCCCGGTTCCCACCCCAGCAAGCAGGTGGCCAACGCCTATTCAGCCTTCGAGGTCGCCTTCCTCGATCTGCAGGCTCGCTCGCTGAACATGCCCCTGGTCGACCTGCTGGGCGGGGCCATTCGCACTGAAGTTCCCTTCAGCGCTTACCTCTTCTTCAAGTACGCCAAGCACATCGATGCGCCTTACGCGCCGGACTCCTGGGGCGAAGCCCTAAGCGAGGAGCAGATCGTTGCCCAGGCTGCACGGATGATCGAGGCCCACGGTTTCCAGAGCATCAAGCTGAAAGCCGGCGCCTTGCAGCCCGAGCACGAAGTGGCCTGCATCAAGGCACTGAAGAAGGCTTTCCCCGACCACCCGCTGCGCATCGATCCCAATGGCAACTGGTCGCTGGAAACGGCGCTGCGCATGGCCGAGCTGCTGGGCGATGACCTGCAGTACTACGAAGACCCGACCCCGGGCCTCGATGGCATGGCTGAGCTGCACGAGCGCACTGGCATGCAGCTGGCCACCAACATGGTGGTCACGGACTTCGAGGAGTTCCGCCGCAGCGTCGCCCTGAACAGCGTGCAGATCGTCCTCGCCGACCACCACTACTGGGGCGGCCTGCGCGATACCCAGGTGCTGGCGCGGATGTGCGACACCTTCGGCCTCGGCCTGTCGATGCATTCCAACTCGCACCTGGGCATCAGCCTGATGGCCATGACCCACGTGGCGGCATCCGTGCCCAATCTCACCTACGCCTGCGACACGCACTACCCGTGGCAGGAGGAGGACGAGGAGGTCATCAAGGGCGGCAAGCTGCCGATCCAGGACGGTTGCGTGCGCATCACCCGTGCACCGGGCCTGGGCGTGGAACTGGACCAGGATCAGCTGGCCAAACTCCATGAGCAGTACCTCTCCATCGACATCCGAAGTCGCGACGACGCGCGGCAGATGCGCAAATACGACCCGGCCTGGAAAATCAGGAAGCCGAGGTTCTGACCCCGTCCGCTGCCTGCGGAATGCAACATGACACTCGCGCGGCAAGCCCGCGCGGGCTCTTCGACAAGAACAATTCAGAGAGAAGAACCATGGGCGAAGTACTGAAACAAACCCGTGTGCGTTACCTGATCCTGCTCATGCTGTTCCTGGTGACCACGATCAACTACGCCGACCGCGCGACCATCTCCATCGCCGGTTCCACCATGCAGAAAGAGCTCGGCATCGACGCCGTCATGCTCGGCTACATCTTCTCCGCATTCGGCTGGGCCTACGTGCTCGGGCAGATTCCGGGCGGCTGGCTGCTCGACCGCTTCGGCTCCAAGCGCGTCTATGCGGTGAGCATCTTCACCTGGTCGTTGTTCACCCTGATGCAGGGCTTCGTGGACACGCTGCCGGTGGCCTGGACCGTCGTCACGCTGTTCATGCTGCGCTTCCTGGTGGGCTTCGCCGAGGCACCGTCTTTCCCCGGCAACGCGCGCATCGTCGCGGCCTGGTTCCCCACCGCTGAACGCGGCACCGCGTCCGCCGTGTTCAACTCCGCGCAGTACTTCGCCACGGTGCTCTTCGCTCCGCTGATGGGCTGGATCGTGCATAGCTTCGGCTGGGAACACGTGTTCATCGTCATGGGCGTGATCGGCATCCTGTTCTCCGCGGTCTGGCTGAAGTTCATCTTCAACCCCAAGGAACACCCGCTGGCCAACAAGGCTGAGATCGACCACATCGCCGCCAACGGCGCACTCGTGGACATGGACCAGAACCGCAAGCTGCCGGGTAACGGGCCGAAGTGGGAGCACATCAAGCAGCTGGTGGGCAGCCGCATGATGGCCGGTATCTACCTGGGCCAATTCTGCATCAACGCCATCACCTACTTCTTCCTCACCTGGTTCCCGGTGTACCTGGTGCAGGAGCGCGGCATGACCATTCTCAAGGCCGGCATCATCGCCTCCTTGCCGGCCATCTGCGGCTTCATCGGCGGCGTGCTGGGCGGCGTGCTGTCCGACTGGATGCTGCGCCGCGGCCATTCCCTCAGCGTGGCGCGCAAGACGCCGATCGTCTGCGGGATGTTGCTGTCGATGAGCATGATCCTTTGCAACTACGTGGACGCTGACTGGATGGTGGTGGGCTTCATGGCCCTGGCCTTCTTCGGCAAAGGCATCGGCGCCCTCGGCTGGGCGGTGATGTCGGACACTTCACCCAAGCAGATCGCCGGCCTCTCCGGTGGCATCTTCAACACCTGCGGCAACCTGTCTTCGATCACCACGCCCATCGTCATCGGCTACATCATCGCCGCCACCGGCTCCTTCAAGTGGGCCCTGGTGTTCGTCGGCGTCAACGCCTTCATGGCCGCGTTCAGCTACCTGTTCATCGTCGGCGAGATCAAGCGCGTAGAGCTCAAGGGTGCAAAGACTGACGCCGAGGGTCCGGCAGCCGCTTCCGAAGCGCCTGCCGCGACTCCGGCCCGTTAATTCGCAGAAGGACAAGGCAATGACTCAACAGAATCTTCATCAGGGCGCCCCGCGCATCACCGAATTGCAGGTGGTGCCCGTGGCCGGCCAGGACAGCATGCTGCTCAACCTCAGCGGCGCCCACGGCCCGTACTTCACCCGCAACGTGGTGATCCTCAAGGACAACGCCGGCCACGTCGGTGTTGGCGAGGTACCCGGCGGCGAAGCCATTCGCCAGACCCTGGAGGACGCCCGCGCCTTGCTCGTGGGGCAGTCCATCGGCAACTATCAGAGCCTGCTCAACCAGGTGCGCCAGGCGTTCGCCGACCGCGACTCCGGTGGTCGCGGCCTGCAGACCTTCGACCTGCGCATCGCCATCCATGCGGTCACCGCACTGGAGTCCGCACTGCTTGACCTGCTCGGCCAGCACCTGGAAGTGCCGGTGGCGGCCCTGCTCGGTGAAGGCCAGCAGCGCGACGAAGTGGAGATGCTCGGCTACCTGTTCTACGTCGGCGACCGCAACATGACCGACCTCGACTATCGCAGCGAAGCCGATGCCGACGACGCCTGGTTCCGCCTGCGCAACGAAGAGGCGCTGACCCCGGAAACGGTGGTGCGCCTGGCCGAGGCGGCCCATGCCCGCTACGGCTTCAACGACTTCAAACTCAAGGGCGGCGTGCTGCGCGGCGAAGAGGAGATCGAAGCCGTGACCGCACTGGCCGAACGCTTCCCCGACGCGCGCATCACCCTCGACCCGAACGGCGCCTGGTCGCTGAAGCAGGCCATCGCCCTGTGCCGCGACCAGCACCACGTGCTGGCTTACGCCGAGGACCCCTGCGGCGCCGAGAACGGCTACTCCGGCCGCGAGGTGATGGCCGAGTTCCGCCGCGCCACCGGCCTTCCCACCGCCACCAACATGATCGCCACCGACTGGCGCCAGATGGGTCATGCCATCTCCCTGCAGTCTGTGGATATCCCCCTGGCCGACCCGCACTTCTGGACCATGCAGGGCTCGGTTCGGGTGGCGCAGATGTGCAACGACTGGGGGCTGACCTGGGGCTCGCACTCCAACAACCACTTCGACATCTCCCTGGCGATGTTCACCCACGTCGCTGCTGCGGCGCCGGGCAAAGTCACCGCCATCGACACCCACTGGATCTGGCAGGACGGCCAGCGCCTGACCAAGGAGCCCCTGCGCATCAAGGGCGGCAAGGTCACGGTGCCACAAAAGCCGGGCCTGGGTGTCGAACTGGATATGGACGAACTGGCCAAGGCCCACGCGCTGTACAAGGCCAAGGGCCTGGGTGCGCGGGACGACGCCATCGCCATGCAGTACCTGGTGCCGAACTGGACCTTCGACAACAAGCGCCCCTGCCTGGTGCGCTAGCCGGGTTGTGGGAGCGAGTGCAATCGCGAATGAGTTCGCTCCCACCAATGTAGGGTGGATATCGCTCTTCATATCCACCATCGCCGCCGATCCCACCTCCGATGGTGGATCGGTGAAGCGTGATCCACCCTACGCAGCGCCTTGGATCCAACCGTAGGGTGGACATCGCTTTTCATGTCCACCGAGCCACAGAACAACAATGGAGTCAGCCATGCAGTTGATCCAACACCAGGACTCTCCCCGCCATGTGCGCCTGCACCCGGATGACAACGTCGCCATCGTCATCAACGAGCAGGGCGTGGCCGAAGGCGGTCAGTTCCCCGATGGCCTGGTCACCCGTGAAGCCATTCCCCAGAGCCACAAGGTCACCCTCGTGGACATCCCTGCCGGAGGCGCCGTGCTGCGTTATGGCACCGTGATCGGCCATGCCTTGAAGGCCATTCCCCGTGGCAGTTGGGTGCGTGAAGAGCTGCTGAGTATTCCCGAAGCGCCGGGGCTGGATCACCTGCCCATGGCCACCGCCGTGCCTGCGCCCATGGCGCCGCTGGATGGCTACACCTTCGAAGGCTTCCGCAATCCGGACGGCAGTGTCGGCACCCGTAACATCCTCGGTGTGACGACCACTGTGCAGTGCGTCACCGGCGTGCTCGACCATTGCGTCGAGCGCGTGCGCAAGGAGCTCCTGCCGAAGTACCCGAATGTCGATGACGTGGTTGCCCTGACCCACAGTTACGGCTGCGGTGTGGCGATCAACGCACCCGATGCGGTGATCCCGATTCGCACTCTGCACAACATCGCCCGCAACCCGAACCTGGGTGGCCAGGCACTGGTGATCGGCCTCGGCTGCGAGAAGTTGCAGGCCGAACAACTCATGCCCGGCGATGAACTCACCGCCGGGCAGGATGAGGAAGCCTGGCTGTTCCGCCTGCAGGATTCCGCCAGCGGCTTTGCCGGCATGGTCGAGCAGATCATGGGCATGATCGAAGACCGCCTGAAGATTCTCGACCAGCGCCGCCGGGAAACCTGCCCGGCCTCGGAGCTGGTGCTGGGCATGCAGTGCGGCGGCAGCGATGCCTTCTCCGGTGTCACCGCCAACCCCGCTCTGGGCGTCGCCTCCGACCTGCTGGTGCGCGCCGGTGCCACCGTGATGTTTTCGGAGAACACCGAAGTGCGTGACGGCATCCACCTGCTCACCCCGCGCGCGGCGACTCCCGAAGTGGCCCAGGCGCTGGTGCGCGAGATGGAGTGGTACGACCGTTACCTCGCTCGCGGCATGGCAGATCGCAGCGCCAACACCACACCCGGCAACAAGAAGGGCGGTCTGAACAACATCGTCGAGAAAGCCATGGGTTCCATCGCCAAGTCTGGCAACAGCGCCATCGCCGGCGTCGTCGCCCCCGGCGAGCGCGTGCGCGGCAAGGGCCTGCAGTATTGCGCGACCCCTGCCAGCGACTTCGTCTGCGGCACCCTGCAACTGGCGGCGGGCATGAACCTGCATGTGTTCACCACCGGTCGCGGCACGCCTTATGGGCTGTCCATGGTGCCGGTGATCAAGGTTTCCACCCGCACCCAACTGGCCGAGCGCTGGCCTGACCTGATCGACGTCGATGCCGGTCGCATTACCTCCGGGCGCGTGACCCTGGAGGAAATGGGCTGGGAACTGTTCCGCTACTACCTGGATGTGGCCAGCGGCAAGGAGCACACCTGGGCGGAGAAGCATCGGCTGCACAACGATCTGACGCTGTTCAATCCAGCTCCGGTAACGTAATCAGCCGAATCGATTGAGAGACCCAGAATGGAACCCAAGATCCTCCACGTGGGCCCGCTGACCGAGCGCTTCAACCAGCGCCTGGCCGGCGAGCACATCGTCGTTCCTCTGTGGCAACAGGGTGAAGCACTTGCCTGGCTCGATGAGCACGGCGCTGAGTTCGACATCGTGGTCACGTCGGCCCGTTTCGGTTGTTCGGCCGCTGTGCTCGAGCGCCTGCCTAACGTGCGCGCCATCTGCAGTTTCGGCGTCGGCTACGACGCCATCGCAGTCGACGTGGCACGTCGCCGAAACATTCAGGTCAGCTACACGCCGGACGTGCTTAACGACTGCGTCGCCGACCTGGCCATGGGGTTGCTCATCGATTGTTCGCGGCGCATCAGCGCGTCGGATCGCTTCGTGCGCGCCGGAAGCTGGCCCGCCGGCAACTTCCCGTTGGCACGCAAGGTCAGCGGCAAGCGCCTGGGCATTGTCGGCCTGGGGCGCATCGGCAAAGACGTCGCGCGTCGCGCCGGTGGCTTCGACATGCAGGTGCGCTATCACAATCGCCGAGCGCATGCCGACAGCCCCTACGGCTTCGAACCGGACTTGCTGGCGCTGGCACGCTGGGCGGACTTCCTGGTGCTGACCTGTCCCGGTGGCGCGGCAACCCATCACCTGATCTCGGCGCCTGTGCTCGAAGCCTTGGGGCCGGAAGGCATCCTGATCAACGTATCCCGTGGCTCGGTGGTGGATGAGCAGGCGCTGGTGGCAGCCCTCTCTGAAGGCCGTTTGGGTGGCGCCGGGCTGGATGTATTCGAAGCCGAGCCGCGTGTACCTGAAGTGCTGTTCACCCTGGACAACGTGGTGCTGGCGCCTCATATCGGCAGCGGCACCGAAGAAACTCGGCTGCACATGGAAGAACTGGTGTTCGCCAATTTGCAGGCCTTCCTCGACAAGGGCGAGGTGTTGACCCCGGTGGTCTGACACGCCCGATCCAATAGCGGTGGTCGCGTCGGCCGACCCCACTATGCGAGGCGTCGCCACAAGCGGTGCTTCGTTTCCTCCCCACGAATTTCAACTGCAGATTCGCAGTGACGGCGCACCACGAGTGCGCCGATTTTTTTGTTGAGGATTTTCTGGGGAGTCCCTGCAATGCCGACTCCCCTCACCCCAACCCTCTCCCAGGGGGAGAGGGGGCTTTCCGTGCAGAACTGCTACTGAGTACCAGGCGCGAGTCACCCCTCTCCCTCCGGGAGAGGGGCCGGGGGTGAGGGATGCTGATCCAGCGCTGGAAATTGGGCGTCCTCAGAACTGATAACTCAGCGTCGCCGTGACATTGCGCTTCTCGCCGAAGTAGCAGAAGTCGAGGCTGTAGCAGGACGCCACGTAATCCTCGTCCAGCAGGTTGTTGGCGTTCAGGCTGAGGTCCAGGCCCTGCATGCCCAGCTTGCCGAGGTCGTAGCCGATGAGGGCATCGACCAGGGTGTAGGAGGGCACGTGCAGGGTGTTCTCCTTGTCCGCCCAGGTCTTGCCGACGTAGCGCACGCCGAGCCCGGTGCGCAGGCCGTCCAGGGCGCCCGCATTGAAGTTGTAGTCACCCCAGATGGAAGCCATGTGCTTGGGCGCCTGGTTCGGGGTGTTGCCCTGGTTGCCGTCCAGTGCCTTGGCGTAGGTAATGTCGGTGTAGGTGTAGCTGGCCAGGACCTTGAAGTTCTCGCTGACCTGGGTGTGGGCTTCCAGCTCGATACCCTTGGAGCGCACCTTGCCAACCGACGTGAAGAAGTTGTCCTGGGGCAGCTTGGAGGCGACGTTCTCCTGGGTGATGTGGAACACCGAGGCGGTGTACATGCTGTTGCTGCCTTCGGGCTGGAACTTCAGGCCGGCTTCCCACTGCTTGCCCTCGGTAGGCTCCAGGGCCTTGCCGGAAGCGTCGGAGTAGGCGTTCGGGTTGAACGACTCGGAGTAGCTGATGTAGGGCGCGATGCCGTTCTCGAAGAGGTAGAGCACGCCGGCGCGGCCGGTGAACTTGCTCCATTGCTCATCGCTCTTGGTTTGCGTGGTGCGGTTTTCGTCGGAGACGTCCACCCAGTCCTGGCGCATGCCGAGCGAGAAGCGCCACTGGTCCACATCGATCAGGTCCTGCATGTACAGGCCGGTCTGCTCCAGGCGGCGGGTGTGGTTGTCTTCGGAGAGGAAGCTCAGGCTCTCGTCGCCATAGATCGGGTCGAAGGCGTTGAGCGGCGTGGAGACGCCGGACGTCCAGTCCACATGGGTCTTGCGGCGCTGGTAGTCGAGGCCGGTGAGCAGGGTGTGGCGGGCGCTGCCCCAGTTGAATTCAGCCTGCATCATGTTGTCGATGATGTAAGCCTCGAGCTCCTCGCTGGCGCCGCTGAAGTAGCGGTTCAGTTCGTTGCTGTCGGGGGCGGTCCACTGATAGCCGTAGACCTGCGACAGGTCGACGTCCGAGCTGAGATAGCGGAAGTTCTGTCGCGCGGTCCAGATATCGTTGAAGCGGTGCTCCAGCTGGTAGCCGAACATGCGTTGCATCCGGTCGAAGTCATCCAGGCCCGGCTCGCCGTCGAAGAACTCGCGGCTGATGCGCTGACCGTTGTGCTGGAACACACTGCCGTCGGCCGGCACGCCGCTGTGGTAGCCGCCATTCGGGTCGTGCTGCAGGTAGCCCTGCAGGGTCAGGGTGGTGTCTTCGCTGAAATCGATGGCGAGCGTCGGAGCGATGGCGTAGCGCTCCTCCTTGGTGTGATTGAACTGGGTATCGCCGCCCTTGCCCAGGCCTACCAGGCGGTAAGCGATGCGTTTCTCTTCATCCAGCGGACCGCTGAAGTCGAAGCCCACGCCTTTCTGGTTCATGTTGCCCACGGTGGCCTGCACCTGGTGGTAATCCTCGTACAGCGGCTTCTTGCTGGTCAGCGCCACCAGGCCGCCCGGCAGGCTACGACCGTAGAGCACCGAGGACGGGCCCTTGAGCACATCGATGCGTTCGAGGAAGTACGGGTCCACCTGCATCGAACTGAAGGTGCCGCTGTCGCCCATGGTCTTCAGGCCGTCGAGGTAGACGTTGTCGACGCTGTTGTCGGCGAAGCCGCGCATGACGATGTAGTCGTAGCGGTTCGAGGCGCCCACCTGGCCGGTGAAGATGCCGGGGGTGTAGCGCATGGATTGCTGGACGGTCTTGGAGCCCTGGTCGTCGATCTGCTCGCGGGTGATCACCGACACGCTCTGCGAGGTTTCCATCAGCGATTTGCTGGTCTTGGTGGCGATCTGGCTGTGGGTGGCCAGGTAGCCGTCCTCGCTGCCCAGGGCGTTGCCCAGGGCGAACACTTGGGTGCTGGGCACTTCCAGCGCACTGCCGGCCGGGATCTCGCGCAGCACGAAGCTGCCGCCGCCGAGGTTTTCGGGCTGTAGCGAGGTGCCTTCGAGCAGGCGCGCCAGACCGGCTTGCACCGACCAGGTGCCTGCCAGGCCGCTGGTCTTCAGGCCACGGGTCTGTTCCGGCGTGGCGGAGAGATTGATGCCCGCCTCGCGCGCGAAGCGGTTCAGCGCCTCATCCAGGGCCCCGGCGGGAATGGCATAGTTGCGGCTGGCGATGGCGACGGCCTCGTCAGCGACTGCGGCGCCAGGCAGCAACGGCGCGGCCAGCGCGGCAGACAACAGGGCGCCACGAATGGCGAGGGCAAGGCGGGAAGCGCGAGGTGCGGTCATGAAAACATCCGTGGGGATCGGCAAAGGTTAATGGGATTCATTCCCCTTGCCGGGGCAGGCGGAAAAACCCGCCAAAAAATTTCAGAAATGCTGGGCAGGATCTTGTGGGGGCGAATTCATTCGCTACGCGGACTGTAGGTTCGCCGACCATCTGACAGGGGCAGCTGCGCTGCCCTCAGCGAATGAATTCGCCCCCACAGGAAGCACGCTTCAAACCCGCGCTTCCACCATCACCCACCACCGCGTGCGGTAGTGCAACTGCACCGGCAGCGTGCGCGGCAGCAGCGCCAGCAGCTTGTCGGTGTCTTCCAGGCGGAACACGCCGGACAGACGCAGGTCGGCGATTGCCTCGGCGCAGGCCAGGCGGCCATGGCGATAGCGACCCACTTCCGCGAGGAAGTCGGCCAGACGCATGTCGCGGGTGACGATCAGGCCGTCCACCCACGCACCGGCTTCCATGTTCAATTGCTGGACCGGTCGAACGATTTCGTGGGTGACGTCGAAGCTCTGACCGGCTTCGATGACGTGTTTCGACAGCCCACGCGACGGGGTCAGTGCCACGCTGCCCTGCAACACGCTGAGTCGCGAAGCCGTCTTGCCCTGATGCAGCACGAAACGCGCGGCGTTGGCTTCCACTTGGGCATGGGCGGTGCGGACGCGCATCGGTGTGGACTGGATGGCGCTGCTGAGAAGGATCTCGCCCCGGCGCAGCTCGATCAGCCGCAGCCGGGAATCGAAGCGGATATCCACAGCCGAATCGGTATTCAGTTGCAGCTGGCTGCCATCGTTGAGCGCCAGGCCGCGTCGTTCACCGGTTGCGGTGGCGAGGTCGGCGGTGAGGCGCTCCCAGGGGGTGATGTCGCGGGTCAGCCACAGGGCCGCGCCGCCGACGGCAACGCCGGAGAGCAGCTTGAGTGCCTGGCGCCGGCGCAGTCCTGCGCGGGCGTTGTCCAGCACCAGGCCGGTTCCGGGCATGGCCAGGCCGAGTTCGCGGTCGAGTTGCTGAACCCGCTGCCAGGCCAATTCGTGGTCGGCGTCCTGCCCGCGCCAGTGCTCGCAGGCCTTCTGCAGTTCAGCATCGCCACTGCCATGCAGGCGCATCATCCAGTGGATGGCTTGGCGTACCACCTGTTCGCTGGGGCCGGCGGCCCGGCTCTGGGCGCTCATTCTTCGAACCGCAGCAGGTAGCAGTGGTACAGGGCATCGGCCACGTAGCGCTCCACCGAGCGCAGGGAAATGCCCATTTGCGCGGCGACTTCCTTGTGGGTCAGTCCTTCGCATTGCGCCAGCAGGAACGCCGTGCGCGCCTTGGGCTTGAGGCGATCAAGCATCAGCGCGATGCGCTCCAGCAGTTCGAGGATCAGCTCACGCTCCTCGGGGGAGGGTGCTTCGGCTTCGGGTAGCTGCGCGAGTGCTTCCAGGTAGGCGCGTTCCAGTTCCTCACGGCGCCAGTGGTCGATCACCAGCCCTCGCGCCACGGTACGCAGAAAGGCGCGCGGGGTACGCAATTCGAAGCTCTCGCCCTTGCCCAGCAGGCGCAGGAAGGTGTCCTGGGCCAGGTCCGCGGCATCGGCGGCATTGCCCAGCTTGCTGCGCAGCCAGTTCTTCAACCAGCCGTGATGCTCGCTGTACAGCACCTGGAGGGTGACATGGGGAGACGACATGAAGGGCACCGCGATATGCGATAAATGAAAATTAATCGCATTTTCATGATGCGCCTCGGCTTTTGCAACAGCGGCCGTAGGTCTTGCCTGATGCGGTCGTCGGAATACGGCACGTTTGTAGGAGCGAGCTTGCTCGCGAAGCATCGAGCGAAGCCTTTGTTCGCGAGCAGAGCTCGCTCCTACCTCTAGCGATACCAGCGCGGTGTGTACACCCAATCCTCGCCATTGCCCTTCGGCACGCGGCGGGTCAGCGACGAGCCGATGATCACCAGGGTGCGCATGTCCACCTGCTCCGGCGTCAGCTCGCCGAGGCTGGTGAGGGTGAGCTTCTCCGCCGGGCGGCCGACATCGCGGCCGAGCACTACCACCGTTTCCGGGCGGCGATGGCGAGCGACGATTTCCAGGGCGCGGCCGAGCTGCCAGGGACGGGCGCGGGAAATGGGGTTGTAGAAGGCCATGGCCAAGTCGGCAGCGGCGGCGTGGTCGAGGCGGTCCTCGATCACCTCCCAGGGCTTGAGGTTGTCCGACAGGGAGATCAGGCAGAAGTCATGGCCTAGCGGCGCACCAGCCTTGGCGGCGGTGGCCAGTGCGGCAGAAACGCCCGGAAACACCTGCAACTCGACGTGCAGCCACTCGGGATCGCGGGATTCATCCAGCGCCTCCAGCACGGCCGCGGCCATGGCGAACACGCCGGGATCACCGGACGACACCACCACCACGCGGCGACCGCTGGCGGCCAGCTCGAAGGCATGACGAGCGCGCTGAAGTTCCTCGCGATTGTCAGTGCAGTGCGCCACTTGATCAGGGCGCAGTGGACCGGCCATGCGGATGTAGGTTTCGTAGCCGAGCAGGTCTTCTGCCTCATCCAGTGCCTGGCGTGCGGCCGGCACCATGAACTCGGCGGCACCGGGGCCAAGCCCGACCACGGTGAGGCGGCCACGGGGTTGACCGATCAGGGCCGGGTCCACCAGTTCGGTCGCAAGGTGGAGACGAACGCCATGCGCCTGCTGGTGCAGGGGCGGCAGGGCGCTCTCATCGGTGATGAAGCGCAGCGGCACGCCGAGTTCGGCGGCAGCTGCGGCCAAGCCGGCGTCGACCATTCGATCACGGTCTGCCAGCAGGCAGGCCAGGGACAGCGGCGCCAGTCCAGCTTCGGTCAGGGCCTGACGTATGGCGTCGGCATTGCTCTTGCCATCGATGCGCGCGATGGCCACGCGCGGATGGATCAGCAGCTCATTTCGCTCGGCGGCGCGGGCTTCAGCGGTGATGTGGATAACGCGCTGTGCCTCATCCGCCAGGGGCAGGCGAACCTCGTTCAGCCATGGCGCGTCGCCCTGTACGCGCACGGCTTCGCCGCCCAGCAGATCGGAAACGAAGCGCTTGCCCTGCTCGATATCGGCCAGTGCGTATCCCGCTGGCGGGTCCAGCAGGCAGGTACCGAAGCGCAGCTCGCCGCTGGTGGTGATGGCCGGCGCCACGTCCAGGGCTGCGGCGATTTCCCGCGCCATGCGATTCACGCCGCCGAGGCCGCCAAGCAGCGGAACCACGGCGCTGCCATCCTCAGCCACCACCAGTACCGGAGGCTCCGCGCCCTTGCTCGCCAGTAGCGGTGCCAGGGTGCGAATGACGATACCGGCGGCGCACAGGGAAATGATCGGCGAGTCGGCCCGGTAGAGGTCACGCAGGGTTTCGCCGAATTCGGCGTAGCTGTCGTCGGCGCCTTCGACACGACCATTCAGACCGAAGATGCGCGCCTGTGGATAAAGCGCCTGGATGCGCTTGGCGACCGCTAGTCCGCCGTTACCGAGCAGGACAATGGCCGGAGCGTTGTGCTGGTCCATCAGCCTCTCCACTTCTGGCCGGGGATGACGACCATCGAGAAGTAGGGCGAGGCCATGGGGTCGACTTCATCCAGCGGCACGATGCGCTGGTTGGCCATGGTCGCGCGCTCCACGTAATGGGCGCGACTGGCGATGCCGAGGTCCTGGAGGACGCGGCGCACCTTATCGAAGTTGCGCCCGAGCTTCATCACCACGGCCGCTTCGGCGTCCGCGAGGCGAGCCTTGAGTTCGTCTTCCGGTAGCACGCCGGAAAGCACCGACAAGCTCTGGTTGCGGTACACCAGCGGCACGCCGAGCACCGCCGCGCTGCCCAGCATGGAGCAGACGCCCGGCACCACTTCGACCTCGTAGCGCTCGGCCAGGCGGTCGTGCAGGTACATGTAGGAACCGTAGAAGAAGGGATCGCCTTCGCAGATCACCGCGACATCACGACCGGCTTCCAAATGCTGGGCGACCTGTTCGGCGGCGGTGTCGTAGAAGTCGCTGATGACGGTTTCGTAGGAGAGCGGCGGCTCCAGTTTCTCGGTGGTCACCGGGTACACCAGCGGCATGCGCTGCTGGGTGTCGGTGAGGTGCTGCTCGATGATGCCGAAGGCATTGCCGCCCTGGCCCTGATTGGCCTTCGCCTTGGCCACGAAGTAGCCCACCACGGGCGCCGATTGCAGCAGGCGCAGCGCCTTGAGGGTGATCAGTTCCGGATCACCGGGGCCCACGCCGAGGCCGATCAGTCGTCCTTTACCGGTCATCACTCCACCTCCGTGGCCAGTGCATTGACCGCCGCGGCGGCCATGGCGCTACCGCCGCGACGGCCACGCACGATCACATAGGGCACGCCGCGACTGTCGGCGGCGAGCATGTCCTTGGATTCCGCCGCACCGACGAAGCCCACCGGGAAACCGAGAATCAGCGCCGGTTTCGGCGCGCCGGCATCGAGCATTTCCAACAGGTAGAACAACGCGGTGGGGGCGTTGCCGATCACCACGACGCTGCCTTCCAGATGCTCGCGCCAGTGCTCCAGCGCCACCGCAGAGCGGGTGTTGCCCAGCTCGCGGGCGAGCTCCGGTACGCCGGGATCATTGAGGGTGCAGATGACCTGGTTGTCGGCCGGCAGGCGGGTGCGGGTGATGCCCTCGGCCACCATGCGGGCATCGCAGAGAATTGGTGCACCGGCTGCGATGGCGGCGCGGCCGGCCGCTCCGGCGCCGGGGGAGAAGCGCAGGTCTTCCACCACGTCGACCATGCCGCAGGCGTGAATCACGCGCACCGCGAGCTTCTCCAGGTCGGCGGGAATGCCCGCGAGATTGGCCTCGGCGCGGATGGTGGAAAAGGAGTTGCGATAGATCTCCTGACCATCGCGGATGTACTCGATCATGAGGTGGAACTCCAGGTGTCAGGAGAGGCAGCCAGGCATTCGCCGGCCTCTTGGATGCTGATGTCACGCGACAGCAAACGGCCGAAGCCGGCACCGCCGCGCTGGTAGAGGTCGTAGCGGCCGGGCGCGGCAGCCAGCAGTGTGAAGGGCGCGACGTGAGCCGAGGCGCAGGAGCGCGGGCAGCCGCTGAGATGCACCACCGCATCAGCCGGCAGCAGGGGCGCCAGGGCCAGTGCATCGGACTTGGTATCCGCGAGGCCCTTGGCACAGCCGGCCGACCCGGTACAGGCAACCAGCCGCGCCAGGGGGGCGCGTGCATCGGTGGCGAGGCCGAGGTCCCGCATCGCGCGCAGCGCCGCTTCAGGATCGCGGACATTGGGCAGCAGCACCGATTGCCAAGGCGTCAGGCGCAGGCTGCTGTCGCCCAGGCGGTCGGCGAGATCGGCCAGCGCCTCGAGTTGCGCGGCATCCAGTCGGCCGAGGACGGGTGCGCCACCCACGTGGCGCCCCTCGCGAATGCCGAGATGAGCGAAGGGCTGCGGGGCGAAGCGGTGCCAGTCGCCCGCGGGCAGCAGGGGCACGTCCAGCCGCTGTTGCAGGCGCAGCAGCAGGTCGCCTTCCGGGTACACGGCGAGCAGGTGGCGCATGCGCGTCTGCTCGGGCGTGGCCAGTTCGAGGAACAGGTCCAGTACGGCTTCGACCAACGCCGGGACCTGTTCGCGCGGCACGGCGGCCAGGGCCGCGACGTCATCCTTGGATTGCGGCGGACAGCCCCCCAGGCCGAAGGCGAATGGCGCGTGCTCGCCGGAACCCATCGCCGAGAGCCAGAGATCGTGGGGATGTTCCAGCATCGCCATCGACTCGCCGCCATCCAGCAGCAGGGCGAACTTCGGCGACAGGGCGTGGAAGTGCGACTTGTCCTGCAGCAGCGCGAGAATCTGATCGGCCAGGGGTGAGATATCCACAAGAGCAGACGGGTCGAGCCCGGCGAGCGGGCTGACCATCAGGTTGCGCACATCGTCAGCGCCTGCGGAACTGGCACCCAGGCGAGCGGCCAGCAAGGCGTCGATCAGCGCCTGTTCGGCGCCGGCCTTCACACCGCGAATCTGCAGGTTGGCGCGATTGGTGGCTTCGATCACACCGCCGGCATGCTGGCTGGCGGCCGTGGCGACGGCGCGGGCCTGACCCGCACTCAGTCGGCCGCAGGGCAGTTTGATCCGGCAGATGCCGCCGTCCTTCGCCTGGACGATGCGCAGCAACCCCGGGCATGCCGAGGGACGGACGGATGGCACTGTGGGCTGGGCGTGTTTCACTCAGGTCACCATGGTTGGCGTCGCGGCGACCCGGTTCCCTGATTCAGGGACAACGTTGCATCGATACACCCCGCTCGATGCGTACACACGCGACTGGTTTCACCGGCAGGTCTCCTGGCTGGCAGGTCGTCATCCACTGCGGCCTTCCCGGGTTTCCCCAGTGACCTCGATTGCATGGACTCGCTGCTTACAGTTGCGGGGGCAGCCACGGTTTGTCCGTGTTCCCTTTAAGCCGGAGCGACTGTGCGCCGCGCCGGCAACCGATGAAGAGCGCTATTATGCCCGCTTTGCCCGGACCTATGAAAAGGCTGCCTGTCGGGAGCGGAATGTCTGTGGCGTTTTTCGGAATCGAGGACAGCGAATGCAGCCCTGGCTGACAGTGGTGGGGATAGGTGAAGACGGCTACGCAGGCCTGGGCAAGGCTGCGCGCCGTGCCTTGCTGGGAGCCGTTGAGGTGGTCGGCGGACCGCGCCAGCTCGACCTGCTGCCGCGTTGCATCAGCGCCCGCCGCAGTCCCTGGCCAAGCCCCTTTTCCTTGGCGCCCGTGTTGGAGAAGCGCGGCACGCCGGTCTGCGTCCTTGCCAGCGGCGACCCCATGCTGTTCGGCGTCGGTGCCAGTCTGGCGCGACAGGTCGCGGCGGAAGAAATGCAGGTGATTCCTGCGCCGTCGTCATACTCCCTGGCAGCTGCTCGCCTGGGGTGGCCATTGCAGGACGTGACCTTGCTCTCGGTCGTCGCTCGTCCCCTGGCGGCGCTCAATGCCCATCTGCATCAGGGGGCGCGCCTGCTGGTGCTGAGCAACGATGGCCGTAGCCCGGCAGCCATTGCCAGCCTGTTGGTCGAGGCGGGCTATGGCCCCAGCCGCCTGGTGGTCCTGGAGCATCTTGGTGGTGAACGGGAGCGTCGCCTCGATGGCATCGCCAGCGACTGGTCCCTCGATGAGGTTGCCGCGCTCAACCTGGTCGCCATCGAGGTCCAACCTGACCAAGACACTCGCTCGCTGCCACTGACCACCGGTTTACCGGACGACGCTTATCGCCATGACGGACAGCTCACCAAGCGGGACGTCCGGGCCATCACCCTGGCGCGCCTGGCGCCGCGCCCCGGCCAAATGCTCTGGGATGTGGGCGCCGGTTGCGGTTCCATCGGCATCGAATGGATGCGCGCGCACCCGAGCTGCCGGGCGATTGCCATCGAAGCCAACGAAGGCCGTCAGGCGCATATCCGTCACAACCGCGACGCCCTCGGCGTACCCGGCCTGCAACTGGTGGCGGGTCAGGCTCCGCTGGCGCTGGATGGACTGCCCATTCCGGATGCCATCTTCATCGGCGGTGGCGTCACCGAACCCGGCGTGCTGGAGACCTGCTGGAACCAGCTCAAGCCTGGCGGCCGTCTGATTGCCAATGCCGTGACCCTGCAAAGCGAAGCCATGCTGGTGGCCTTCCGCGAGACTCACGGCGGTGAGCTCACGCGCATCGCCATTGCCCAGGCGCAGCCGCTGGGTGGCTTCGATACCTGGCGCTCGGCGCTGCCGATCACGCTGCTCGACGTGGTGAAGCCTTGAGTGCCTCCCCTCGTACGATGAAGCGCATCCTGCTGCTGGGCGGCATCACCGAGGCGCTGGCGCTGGCACGACGTCTAGGCCCCGAGCATGTCTACAGCCTCGCTGGCCTTGGCAAGGTGCCGGACGACCTCGACTGTCAGGTGCGCGTCGGCGGTTTTGGCGGCGCGGAAGGGTTGGCTCGTTTCATCGAGGAAGAGGGCATCGGCCTGCTGGTCGACGCGACCCATCCCTATGCCGCGCAGATCAGCCATAACGCCGCGACAGCTGCCGAGCTGGCCAGTGTTGCCTGCTGGGCGCTACGCCGTCCCGGCTGGCAGGCGGGCACGGGTGATGACTGGCGCAACGTCCCCGACTGGGCCGAACTGATCGAAGCCCTGCAGGGTTTTCGCCGCCCCTTTTTCACCCTCGGCCGCGAGCCGCTGGAACACCTGCACGAGATTCCGCCGCAGCAGCACTGGACCGTGCGCTGCCTGCAAGGGCAACCCGCCGGCGAACGCTTCGAGGTGATCGGCGCGCGTGGACCGTTCAGCCTCGAAGGCGAGCGCGAGTTGTTCGCGCGGCTGCAAAGCGATGTGCTGATCAGCAAGAACAGCGGCAGCCAGTCCACCGAACCCAAGTTGCAGGTGGCCCGCGAGCTCGGGCTGCCGGTACTGATCCTCAAACGCCCGGACCTGCCCACCGTGGCCCGGGAGTTCGATTCCGTCGAAGGCCTTTGGCAGGCCCTCGCTACCTACCTGGAAACACCATGACTGCAACACCCTACGCCCGCGTGCTGTTCGCCGGGCCGGACCTTGTCGAAGGTTCCTTTGCTGAACTGTTTCGCCGCCAGCTAGTGGCCCTGCGCGGTGAGTCGGCACTGGCCGATATCGTCGACACCGCTTCCGGTCACGACGCCCTGTGGCAGGTAGCGCAGGAAAGTCCGCGCTCGCTGCTGGTGATCGATCTCGAAGTGCAATCCTCGGCCCAGCACTTGGATTGGCTGCGCAGCGAGCTGGCTGCTCTGGCGGCGCCCGAACACGTCTTCGTCGCCAGCCTGCTCGGCCAGTTCGACAGCGATCCGGCTGGCGCTGCCTGTGCGCTGATCGAGCGCCGTGAGCTGCATCTGGATTGCGTGAATGTGCCGGCGCTACCGGAGAGTCATTCCTGGTCCTGCATCCCGCCCCACGCCCGGCGCCTGCTGCTGTGCAATGGTCCGCGCTGCACCCGTCGGGGTGCATTGCCGCTGTGGAAAAAGCTACGCGAAACCCTCAAGGCTGCCGGCAAGCTGGAGTGCGAAGGTGGCGTGCACATCACCCGCACTCAGTGCCAGTTCCCCTGCGACGAGGGCCCCTCCGCCAGCTTGTACCCGGAAGGGGAGTGGTACCGCATTCGGGATGAAGAAGAGGTGCTGCGTTGGGTGCAGGAGCGGATCGTGGAAGAGCGGCAAGTGCCGGAGATGTTGATGAAGGCGTGACCGGGGCGACTTCGTAGGATGGGTGGAGTGAAACGATACCCATCGACTCACAGCTCGGAAATCACCCGGTACTCCGCCCCCAACTCTGCCGCCAGCTTCTTCGCCCGCCCCAGTCGAATCGGCCCGCTTTCAATATCCACCAGCAACGTCGGGCAACCCGGTGGTTGCAATGACGACCAGTCCTTCATTCGCCCATCGGTGAGCACCAGCAAACGCTGTTCCTCGGCCGGCTTCTGCCGCTGCCGGCGCGCCAGCCAGTGGGCGGATTGCTGCAGCGCTTCGATGACGGGCGTACCACCGCCGGCGCCGAGTTCGGCGAGCCAGTAATGCAGGGAGGGAGAGGCTTTCTGGCCCTGCCAGAGCCATTGGGGTTGGCAGCCGGTGGCGTGGAGCACCGCGAGGCGAGCACGTTGGCGGTAGGCGGCTTCGAAGACACCGGCCAGCAATCCCTTGGCCTGGGCCAGGGCGCCGTGGCGGCGGGTGGAGGCGGAGGCATCCACCACCACCAGCCAGAGCTGGTCAGGACGCTGGCTGCGCGGCGCGCGCACCAGGTCGGCGGCCTTGCGCGGGCGGCCACGCAGGAGCGTGGGCAGCCACTGGATGGCGCCATCGGTACCCGCACGGCGAGCGCCACTACGACCGTTGCCGAGAGTGCCGGGTCTGGGCCGGGCACCCGCCCCTGTGACCGTGCGTGGGCGGATGCTCAGGGCTTTTTTGGCCAGCGCGGCAGGTCGCGCCGCTCTCCCATGGGGACTGCCTGGGCAGGCAGTTCGCCCCACTGGCCTTCGCCAGCGGATGGCTCGGATTGCGAGCCGGCGGGCGGCGATTGCGGTGGCTGCGCGGCGGTCGGCGGAATGTGGGTACGACGGTGGGCGAGGGCGAAGTGCTCGACGGCATCGATGTCTACTGCATCGATCTGAGCAGCGCCGCGCCAGGCGGCATGGGCACGCGCGGCGCGCAGCCAGACCAGGTCGGCGCGCAGGCCGTCGACGCCAGCGGCGAAGCAGCGCCGGGCGATTTCGTCGAGGGCGGTGTCGTCCAACGGAATGCCGGGCACGCGTGCGCGGGCATCCTGACAGCGCTGGGCCAGGGCCTGTTGCTCGCCACTCCAGCGGGCGATGAAGGCTTGCGGATCGGCATCGAAGGCCAGACGACGACGGACGATCTCGGCGCGTTCGGCCGGCTGCGGCTGGCCGTTCTGCAGCACCTTGAGGCCGAAGCGGTCCAGCAGTTGTGGGCGCAGTTCACCTTCCTCGGGGTTCATGGTGCCGATCAGTACGAAACGCGCCGGGTGGCGATGGGAGATGCCGTCACGCTCCACCTGGTTCACGCCGCTGGCGGCCACATCCAGCAGCAGGTCCACCAGGTGGTCGGGCAGCAGGTTTACTTCATCCACATAGAGCACGCCGCCGTGGGCCTTCGCCAGCACACCGGGGGAGAAGCGCGCGCGGCCTTCGCCGAGGGCGGCGTCCAGGTCCAGGGTGCCGACGATGCGCTCTTCGCTGGCACCCAGGGGTAGGGTGACGAAGTCGGCGTCCGGCAGCAGGTCGGCGATGCCCCGGGCCAGGGTGGACTTGGCCATGCCACGCGGGCCTTCGATCAGCACACCGCCAATGGCGGGGTCGATGGCGGCCAGGTAAAGCGCCAGCTTCAGTTCGTCGGAACCGACGACGGCGCTCAAGGGGAAGTGGGGGATCTCGGTCATGGCTGTGTCCTGCGGTGCCTGGCGGGCATGGTAGCGAAAGCCTGGGGCAGCCGATAGAAATCAGTGATTGAACGGCACGCGGCGATGCAGTAGGTTAGCCAGCATTCGCTTTGGAGATTGTCATGCCGCAACTCGCTTCCACTTCGCTCATCGCTCGCCCGGCCAAGGCCCAGGCGCGTGTGCGTGTGGCCGCTGCGGTCAGCTATTTCTATGGGTATTGGTTTAGCCACGGGCTGGCCTGATACCCAATCAGGCGGCCCACTCCAGCAGGGTCGCCACCGAAGCTCCACGAAACCCCCGGTCGGCAACCCGACCGGGGGTTTTTATTTTCCGGCCCACAAGGCCAAACACATGAAATTCGAGGATCGCACCATGATCAGCTATCGCACCTACCAGACCTATTACCGCAACTCCGACTGGCGATTTAGCCGTTCCAGCACCGCTCAGACACCTTTGAATCGAACACCCAGATAGCGCCGCGCGCGGATCGAGCCGCGCCGGCTGAGGATGCCAGTCATGAATTCGTCCGTTTCCGTTCTGCCCACTGCCGTACAGCCGCTCCACGCCATTGCGCTGGAAGCCGCCCTTTCTCCATCGCGCAGCACCCAGCCGCTGCCCACCCCCGCCGAATTGCGCCAGCGCCTGCCGCTGACCCATGAGCTCGCCCGCCAGATCCGCGCCCAGCGCGAGGCCGTGCGAGCCGTGCTGGATGGCGAGGATTCGCGCCTGCTGGTGGTGGTCGGTCCCTGTTCCATCCACGATCCGGAATCCGCCCTCGACTACGCCCGGCGTCTCGCCGCCCTGGCGCCTGAAGTCAGTGACCAGCTGCTGCTGGTGATGCGCGCCTACGTCGAGAAGCCGCGCACCACCGTGGGCTGGAAGGGCCTGGTCTACGATCCGCATCTGGACGGCAGTGGCGACATGGTGGAAGGGTTGGCGCTAAGCCGTCGGCTGATGCTGGAAATGGCCGAGCTGGGCCTGCCGGTCGCGACCGAGCTGCTGCAACCGCTGGTAGCCGGCTACCTGGACGATCTGCTGAGCTGGGCTGCCATCGGTGCGCGCACCAGCGAGTCGCAGATCCACCGCGAGATGGTCAGCGGCCTGGACCTGCCGGTGGGCTTCAAGAACGGAACCGACGGCAGCCTCGGCATCGCCACCGACGCCATGCGCTCGGCCGCCCATGCCCACCAGCATTTCGGCATCAATGACGAAGGGCGTCCGTCGCTGGTGCAGACCGCCGGCAATGCGGATACCCACCTGGTACTGCGCGGCGGCCACAAGGGCCCCAACCATGACGCGGCCAGCGTGCAGGCGGCTCGCGAGGGACTTGAGAAGCTCGGTATCGCGCCGCGCATCCTGGTCGATTGCAGTCATGCCAACAGTGGCAAGGACCCGCTGCGCCAGCCGGCAGTACTGGAAGACGTGATCGACCAGCGTCTGGCCGGACAGAACGCCCTGCGCGGGGTGATGATCGAGAGCCACCTGTTCGATGGTGCGCAGTCGCTGTCCTGCGATTTGCGCTACGGGGTTTCGATCACCGATGGCTGCCTGGGCTGGAAGGGTACCGAGGCCATCCTCCGCGAAGCGGCGGCCCGTTTGCGGTCATAACCTCACGACAATCTCGCTCAAGCTGGGGGGGCTCAGTGGCCCGCCAGCTTTCGACTTGAACTACCCAGCGGTCGCGCCCGTCCACTGGCTGACAAGGGAGAGGAAGAGCGAGACCACCCATGTTCCGTTTCCTGCGGCTGGACAACGTGAGTTGGCGCACCATCGTCGTTCGCACGTTGAAAGAGTTCATGAGTGACGAACTCCCGACCTATGCATCGGCGCTGGCGTTCCAGGCATTCTTCTCGTTGTTTCCCTTCCTGCTGCTGCTCATCGCGCTGATCGGCTTCCTTCATTTGCCGGAGTTCTTCGAGTGGCTGCAGATCCAGGCATCGCTGGTGCTGCCCGCAGATGCCATGGCTATGGTGCAACCCGTCATCGAACTGCTGCAGACGCAGAAACCGGGGCTCTTTTCCGTGGGGGTGGTGGTGGCGCTCTGGTCATCCTCCTCGGCCATCCGATTCAGCATGGACGCGATGAACCGCGCGTACTTCGTCGAGGAATCGCGTCCGGCATGGAAGCGCATTCCACTCTCGCTGCTTTACACCATTGGGGTTGCGATTTTCCTCCTGACGGCCGCGGCGTTGATGGTGACGGGCCCACAGGTGATCAACTGGCTGGCCGGGCAGTTGGGCATCGAGGCGGTGATGGTCGTGCTCTGGGAGTGGCTGCGCATTCCCGTCGCGGTACTGCTGCTGATGATGGTGGTGGCCGCGCTGTACTACCTGCTGCCGGATGTGAAACAGGAGTTCCGTTTCATTACGCCGGGATCGGTGCTGTCCGTGCTGGTGTGGCTGCTGGCCTCGCTGGGTTTCAGCTATTACGCGAAGAACTACGCCACCTACAACGCCATGTACGGCAGCATCGGCGCGATCATCATCCTGCTGCTTTATCTCTACATCTCATCGGCGGTGCTGTTGCTGGGCGCCGAGCTCAATGCAGTGATCGAACACATGTCGCGGGAGGGCAAGGAGCCCGGCGAGCGCAACCCGGACGAGGAACACGCGCCCCAGTAGGTTGGGTAGAGGAACGAAACCCAACAGGCGGAGTGCCAGTCTGCACGTGGGCTCCGGGCCTCAGCCTTCCTCGCTGTCCAGCAGCAGGTTTTCGATGGCTTCGCGGTAGTCGCCGGGGTTTTCCCAGAGTCCGCGCTGCTGCGCTTCCACCAGGCGTTCGGCGATGTCGCGCAGGGCTTCGGGGTTGTGCTGGCGGATGAATTCGCGGGTGTCGTCGTCCAGCAGGTAGGCATCGGCCAGTAGCTGGTATTGGTGGTCGTCCACCAGTTCGCTGGTGGCGTCGAAGGCGAAGAGGTAGTCCACCGTCGCCGCCAGCTCGAAGGCGCCCTTGTAGCCGTGGCGCTTCATGCCCGCGATCCACTTCGGGTTGGCCGCGCGGGAGCGGACCACGCGGGCGAGTTCTTCCTTGAGGGAGCGGATGCGTGGCAGATCCGGCTGGCTGTGGTCGCCGTGGTAGCTGGCGACTTTCTCGCCGCGCAGGGTTTCGGCGGCGGCAAGCATGCCGCCCTGGAACTGGTAGTAGTCGTTGGAATCGAGGATGTCGTGCTCGCGGTTGTCCTGGTTCTGCAGCACGGCTTGCAGGCGTTGCAGCCGTTGGGCGAAGCGTTCTCGCGCCGGCGTGCCGGCATCCTGGGCGCCGTAGGCGTAGCCACCCCAGTTGAGGTAGACCTCGGCCAGTTCGGCACGGTCCTGCCACTGGCGCTCTTCGATGGCGCCCTGCACGCCTGCGCCGTAGGCGCCGGGTTGGGCACCGAACACTCGCCAGCCGGCTTGCAGGCGGGCGATTTCGGAACTGATGCCTTCGGCAGCGAGACGCGTGGTTTCCTGCTTCACGCGGGCGGCGAGGGGGTTCATATCCTCAGGCTCGTCCAGGTCGGCCACTGCCTGCACTGCGGCGTCGAACAGGCGAATAAGGTTGGCGAAGGCATCACGGAAGAAGCCCGACACCCGCAGCGTCACATCCACCCGTGGGCGGTCGAGGAGGGACAGCGGCAGGATTTCAAAGTCTTCCACGCGCTGGCTGCCGGCCTGCCAAACCGGGCGCACGCCCATCAATGCCAGGGCCTGGGCGATGTCGTCGCCGCCGGTGCGCATGGTGGCGGTGCCCCAGACGGAAATGCCGAGCTGGCGCAGGTAGTCACCGTGGTCCTGCAGGTGGCGTTCCAGCAGCAGGTTGGCGGACTGGAAGCCCAGGCGCCAAGCCGTGGGCGTGGGCAGGTTGCGTACGTCCACGGTGAAGAAGTTACGTCCCGTGGGCAGCACGTCGAGACGTCCGCGACTGGGTGCGCCGCTGGGGCCGGGCGGGACGAAACGGCCTTCCAGGGCGGACAGCACACCGCCGATCTCGGCACTGCCGCAGGCATCCAGGCTGGGGGCGATCACTGCGCGCAGGTTGTGGATAACCACATCGCTGGCGGGGCCGATGGAGCCGAAGTCGCGGGTCTCGATCAGGCCTAGCGCCAGCATTTCCATGCGTTCTCGGGTGTCGCCGTTGCTGCGCCAGGGGTCATCGCTGACGGCCTCAAGCACCGCCGGGCGCGGGCCATCCCAGGGCTCTGCGAAGTTGAGGTCGAGCGGGTCGCGGCCCAGTTGCAGGTCGCTGGCCAGGGCGCGCAGCAGGCTGGCGTTGGCGCCCTTGCCGTCGCCGCGCGGAATCCGCACCAGGGACAGCAAGGTATCGTTCCGCAGGCGTCCGCTCGGGGATTCGCCGAATACATGGAGGCCGTCGCGGATCTGCGATTCCTTGAGGTCGCAGAGGTAGGCATCCAGTTGCGGCAGCCAGCTTTCCGGGTCGTCGTTGATGACCAGGTTCAGCTCGCGATCCAGGGCGGTGGCCTTCACCAACTCGAGGATTTCCCCACGCAACTGCACGGCGCGACGCGGGTCCAGCAGGGAGGCGTCGTAGTACTCGTCGGCCAGCCGCTCCAGGTCGCGCAGGGGGCCGTAGTTCTCGGCGCGGGTCAGCGGCGGCATCAGGTGGTCGATGATCACCGCCTGCGCGCGGCGCTTGGCCTGCGCACCTTCGCCGGGGTCGTTGACGATGAAGGGGTAGATGTTCGGCAGCGGGCCCATTACGGCATCCGGCCAGCATTCGGCGGACAGGCCGACGCCCTTGCCCGGCAGCCATTCCAGGTTGCCGTGCTTGCCGACGTGGATCAGGGCATCGGCGGCGAACACCTCGCGCAACCAGAAGTAGAAGGCGAGATAGCCATGGGGCGGTACGAGGTCGGCGTCGTGGTAGATGGCTGCTGGGTCGAGCTGGTAACCGCGCGCTGGTTGGATGCCGACGAAGGCGAGGCCGAAACGCAGTCCGGCGACCATCATGCGGCCGCTGCGGAACATCGGGTCCTGCTGCGGCTCACCCCAGCGTTCGCGCACGGCACGCTGGTTGGCTTCGGGCAGCCGGGCGAAGCAGTCGAGGTAGTCGGCGAGGGCCAGGCTCTGGGCGCAGGGGCGCGCATCGAGGCTGTCCAGGTCATTGCTGACCCCACCCAGCAGGCAGTGGATAAGGGCGGTGCCGCTCTCCGGCAGTCCGGCGAGCGGATAGCCTTCGGCCTCCAGTGCGCGAAGGATGTTCAGCGCGGCGGCGGGGGTATCCAGCCCGACACCGTTGCCGATGCGGCCATCGCGAGTGGGGTAGTTGGCGAGGATCAGCGCGACACGCTTGTCGGCATTGGCCTTGCGCGAAAGTGTGCACCAGCGTTGTCCCAGTTCGGCGACGAAGTCCATGCGCTCGCCGTGCGGCAGGTAGCAGACCACGTCGCTCTGACTGCGCTCGCTGCGCCAGGCCATGCCCTTGAAGCTGATCGGCCGGGTGATGATGCGGCCGTCCAGTTCCGGCAAGGCGATGTGCATGGCCAGGTCGCGTGGGCCGAGGCCTTGCGGGTTGTCGCGCCAGAGCGATTCGTTGTCCAGCGAGCAGATGGCCTGCAGCACCGGGATATCGCGGCGGAAGGGGCGCAGGCTGGGGGCGTCGGGGTTGGACTGGGCGAATCCCGTGGTGTTGATGATTAGCCCGGCACTTGCGGCGTCCAGCCAGTTTTCCACAGCCTCCAGGCACTCGGCTTCCTTGAGGCTGGCGACGGCGATGGGCAGGGGATTCAGGCCCTGGCTAGCCAGACGCTCACAGAAGGCGTCGATGAAGGCGGTATTCGCAGCCTGCAAGTGGGTGCGGTAGAAGAGCAGGGCGGCCACGGGCTGGTCGGCTTGCCACTCGGCCTGCCAATCCGCCAATTGCGCGGGGCGAATGCGAGGGTGGTAGAGGGCAACGCGTGGGAGAACCCTTGGTTCAGTCCAGGGGTAATCCCGCCCCAGCCAACGGGTGGCCACGCAACTGAAGAGCTGCCGAGCATTGTCGAGGCCGCCTTGGCGCAGGTACTGCCAGAGGCGTTCGGCATCTTCCGTCGGGACGTTGCACAGGCCGGCCAGTTCCGGATCGGGACGGTCGTCGCCGGGCACCAGGATCAGCTTCGCACCGCGCTCGGCCAATGCCACCAGCTGCTCGATGCCGTAGCGCCAGTAACCCACACCGCCATGCACCGAGATGAGGATGACCCTGGCGTGCTGCAGCACCTCGTCGACGTAGAGGTCCACCGAGGCGTGATTCTGCAGCTGCATGGGGTTGGCCAGGCGCAGGCTCGGGTAGTCCTCGGGCAATTCGCGGGCGGCTTCGGCCAGTAGCGCCAGATGCGAATCGCCGCTGCAGAGGATCACCAGTTCGGCGGGCGTCTGGGCCAGGTGGGCGATGCCGTCGTCGGGGACGAAGCCGCCGGGCTGGGTGCGTAGGAGGTGCATGGCCTTTACTGCTGTCCGTGCCTCATGCGAGTGCCGTACGCAGTTCGTTGACGATCACTGCCTGGTCCAGCTCCTGACCGATCACCACCAGGCGGGTGCCACGCGGCTCGTCGGTCAGCCATTTGCGGTCGAAGTGCTTGTCGAAGCGCTTGCCGACGCCCTGGACCAGCAGGCGCATGGGTTTGCCGGGGATGGCGGCGAAGCCCTTGATACGCAGGACGGCATGGCGCTCAACAAGCTGGCCGAGGGCGGCGATCAGCGCGGCTTCTTCGACTTCCGGAAGGTCGACATGGAAGGAGTCGAACTCGTCGTGGTCGTGGTCTTCATGACCTTCGTGATCGTGGTGAGTGGCGCGGCTGTCGATGTGCAATTCGGCCTCGGCGTTCAGGCCCAGCAGGACATCGAGCGGGATTTTGCCGGAGCTGGCTTCGACGATCTTCACGGCCGGCGGCAGTTCCTCGGCCACTTCGGCGCGCACGGCGGCGAGGGCTTCGGCGTCGAGCAGGTCGGCCTTGTTCAGCACCACCAGGTCGGCGCTGGCGAGCTGGTCTTCGAACAGCTCGTGCAGCGGGGATTCATGGTCGAGGTTCGGGTCTTGCTTGCGCTGTTCGTCCACCTGCTCGGGGTGCGCGGCGAAGGTGCCGGCGGCCACGGCCGGACTGTCGACCACGGTGATCACCGCGTCGACGGTGCAGGCATTGCGGATTTCCGGCCACTGGAAGGCCTGCACCAGGGGCTTGGGCAGGGCGAGGCCGGAGGTTTCGATGAGGATCTGGTCAAGGTCACCACGACGCGCCACCAGCTCACGCATCACCGGGAAGAATTCTTCCTGCACGGTGCAGCAGAGGCAGCCGTTGGCCAACTCGAAGACGCGGCCCACGGCCTCTTCCTCGGTGCACCCGATGGAGCACTGCTTGAGGATTTCGCCGTCGATGCCCAGCTCGCCGAACTCGTTGACGATCACCGCGATACGGCGACCTTCCGCGTTGTCCAGCATGTGGCGCAGGAGGGTGGTCTTACCGGCGCCGAGAAAGCCGGTAACGATGGTGACGGGGAGCTTGGCCAGGGTTTTCATGCGCGCCTCTGCGTGGTCGGTCGGCGGGCATGACGAACGCAGCGGGACTCGCCCCGCGCAACGGATTCGCCACCGGATCACCCCGCCCGGTTGTCTGGAAATTCGTCGAGGCAGGTCTCCTGGCTCACGACCCTGCGCGTTGCGCGGCACCTTCGCCTTCCCGCTTGCGCAGTGGCATATCGAAGGGCCTTGGGGGCGTTCACAGTTGCGGGGGCAGCCGTGGCCTTGACCACGTTCCCTCTTAGCTCCGGCGCATCGACCGGAGAACCTCGAAAGGGCGAAGGCTACGCAGCAGGCGGGAGGCGGTCAATCGCGACAGTTGACGCTTGATCGGACTCGTGATGTCCTAGCACGGTTTTTTCAGGTGCCTTGCGTCGCCGTACGCGAGGTGAAACGGGAAGTCGGTGCGTCCATTTGCGGACTAGTCCGACGCTGCCCCCGCAACGGTAAGCGATCGTAGGGTTAAGTACGCCACTGTGCCGACACGGCATGGGAAGGCATGCCCATCCTGCCCCTGGCAGGCGTCGCGAGCCCGGAGACCGGCCTGATCACGTTTTGGCAACCCGCGGTGGGCGGGCGCAAGCCGGAAATCTGGGTGCGCCTGCGCCCGCTTCCCTCGCGCGCGTTCCTCTGCCGGTATCGTTATCAATGCAGAGGGAACCTCCATGTCCAGCCGCACCCTGTCCCATTCCGCCGCTTCCTCCTCGACCCTGGCCCAGCGCCTGGTGTTGGCCATTGGCACCAGCCTGCTCGGCCTGTCCCTGGTGTATTTCGCCGGGTTCTCGCATGTCGAGGCTGTGCACAACGCCGCGCACGACACCCGCCACAGTGCCGCCTTCCCCTGCCATTGAGTGATTTCCGGATGATCAAGCGCATCGCCCAGACCGCCGGTTTCGCAGGCCTGATCGCCGCCCTGGTGCTGACCCTGCTGCAGACCCTGTGGGTAACCCCGCTGATTCTCCAGGCGGAAACCTATGAAAGCGCCGAGCCTGCCGCACAGGTGGAGCACGACCATGAGCATGGCGGCGCGGCTGTCGCGCACACCCATGAACACAGCGACGAGGCCTGGGCCCCGGAAGATGGCTGGCAGCGGACCCTTTCCACAGGGGGCAGCAACCTGGTGGTAGCCGTTGGTTTCGCCCTGATCCTCGCCGGACTGTTCAGCCTGCGCGGCCCGAGCCGTACCTGGCAGGGCCTGCTCTGGGGCCTGGGCGGTTTCGCCACCTTTGCCCTCGCGCCGTCCCTCGGCCTACCACCGGAACTGCCCGGTACCGCAGCCGCCGACCTGGCCCAGCGCCAGACCTGGTGGATCGGCACCGCTGCCTCCACTGCCGCGGGTCTCGCCCTGATCGCCTTCGGCCGTCATTGGGCGCTGCGTGTAGTCGGAATCGTCGTTCTGGTGATTCCGCACGTAATTGGCGCGCCACAGCCCGAAGTGCACTCCAGCCTGGCGCCTGAAGCGCTGGGGCATGAGTTCATTGCGGCTTCGCTGATCACCAATGCCGCGTTCTGGATGGTGCTCGGCTGGGCCGCTGCCTGGCTGTACCAGCGTCACTCCCAGGCATGACGACCTTCGATGATGCGTCCCATGAAACTGGTCGCCGGGCTGGGCTGCCGACGCGGCTGCCCCCCGGATGAGTTGCAGGGCCTGCTGATGCAGTGCCTTGCCGAGGCCAATGTCTCTCTCGATCAGCTAGTCGCCCTGGCCACCAGCAAAGCTAAAGTCGCAGAGCCGGGGCTGGTCGGTCTAGCCGAGCGGCTGGGGCTGCCTCTGCATGGCCTGCCCGTGGATGTCCTTGCTTCCTTCGAGGATCAGCTGAGCCAGCCGTCCGAGCAGGTTCGCGAGGCCGTTGGCAGCGCAGGAGTGGCCGAGGCCGCCGCGCTGGCCCAGGCAGAGGCCCTCTTTGGTGTTCGCGCCACCCTGTTGATCGACAAACGCCGCAGCGCCAGCGCCACTTGCGCGCTGGCCTGTGTTCATCTGGAGGCCAAACGGTCATGACCGTCTACTTCATCGGCGCCGGACCCGGCGATCCGGAACTCATCACGGTCAAAGGCCAGCGGCTGATCCGCACCTGCCCGGTGATTCTCTACGCGGGGTCGCTGGTGCCCGAAGCGGTGCTGGCGGGGCACAGCGCCGAGCTGGTGGTGAACACCGCCGAACTGCACCTGGATGAGATAGTTGCCCTGCTGACGCAAGCCCATGAAAAGGGCCAGGATGTGGCGCGGGTGCATTCCGGCGATCCTTCGTTATACGGGGCCATTGGCGAGCAGATTCGTCACCTGCGTGAACGGGACATTCCCTACGAAGTGGTGCCGGGGGTGACCGCCACTGCCGCCTGCGCCGCGCTGCTGGGGTGTGAGCTGACCCTGCCGGAGGTTTCGCAGACGCTGATCCTCACCCGCTACGCCAGCAAGACCCGAATGCCCGACGGTGAGGCACTGGGTGATCTCGCCCGCCACCGCGCAACCATGGCCATCCATCTCGGCGTGAGCCAGTTGGCGAAGATCGTCGAAGAACTGCTGCCGCACTATGGCGCCGACTGCCCGATCGCGGTGATCCATCGCGCCAGCTGGCCGGATCAGGAGCAGGTCACCGGCACCCTGGGAGACATCCTGCCCAAGGTGGCGGCGCGGGATTTCCGTCGCACCGCGTTGATCCTGGTAGGGGAGGTGCTGGCTGCCGAAGGCTTTGCCGATTCGTCCCTGTACCGGGCAGACCACGTGCATCTCTACCGGCCGGGCACGGCGTAACCGCCACGTGGCTAGTGACGTACGCCGGTGAAACCCGCAGAATGCGGCTCTTATGCGGCGGGTATTCTGCCCGCCCACTCCCTATAACCGGCTTTAAGCGACCTCTTTCTCTATGCGAATGCGCTTGATGCTGTTGGGTGGCGGCAATTCACTCGGACAGGCGCTGATTCGCCTGGGGGCCGAGGAAGACATAGGTTTTCTCGCTCCGCGTCCGCCCGAACAGGGCTGGGATGCCGCCAGCCTGACCCAGTTGCTCGATGACACCCGGCCCGACGCCGTGATCAACCTCGCCTACTACTTCGACTGGTTCCAGGCCGATGAAGTCAGCGATGTGCGCCTGGCAGCCCAGGAACGTGGCGTGGAACGGCTTGCCGAACTCTGCCAGCATCACGGGATCATTCTGCTGCAGCCCTCCAGTTATCGGGTGTTCGACGGTTCTCGCGCCACTGCTTACAGCGAAAAGGACGAAACCGTCCCGCTCAGCGAACGCGGCCAGGCTATCTGGCGGATGGAGCAGAGCGTCCGTGCCGCCTGTCCCAAGCATGTGCTGCTGCGCTTTGGCTGGTTGCTGGACGATAGCCGTGATGGCTCACTGGGGCGCTTCCTCAGTCGCGCCGAACAGGCCGACGAGATTTGCCTGGCTGACGATCGTCGCGGCAACCCGACGCCGGTGGACGACGCCGCACGTGTGTTGCTGGCCGTGATCAAACAGTTGGATTGCCAGGCGCCGCTCTGGGGCACCTATCACTACGGCGGTCACGAAGCCACCACGCCGCTGGCGCTCGGGCAGGCACTGCTCAGCGAGGCTCGTAGCCTGCATCAGTTGAAGGTGCAGGACATCACGCCGCAGGCTCACGCCGCTCGCCCCGATGCCGCGGATGAGCCGCAGAACGCGGTGCTGGCCTGCAAGAAAATTCTTCATACCTTTGGCATCAAACCACGCGCCTGGCGTGCTGCCCTGCCGACTCTACTGGACCGTTACTACCGTCATGGCTGATTCTCCCATCCTCATCACAGGCGGCGCCGGCTTCATCGGCTCCCATCTCACAGACGTGCTGCTCGCCCGGGGCCATGCCGTGCGCGTGCTGGACAATCTGTCCACTGGCAAGCGTGCCAACCTGCCGCTGGACAACCCGCGTCTGGAGCTGATCGAGGGTGATGTGGCCGATGCTGCGCTGGTGGCGCGGGCGATGGTCGGCTGCAAGGCGGTCGCCCACTTGGCGGCGGTCGCTTCCGTCCAGGCCTCGGTGGACGACCCGGTGGCGACGCACCAGAGCAATCTGATTGGCACCCTGAATGTCTGCGAAGCCATGCGGGCAGAGGGTGTGAAACGGGTGATCTTCGCGTCCAGTGCGGCGGTATATGGCCAGAATGGCGAAGGCACGGCCATCGATGAAGACACGCCGAAGGCACCGCTGACCCCTTATGCGGCAGACAAGCTGGCCAGCGAACATTACCTGGACTTCTACCGTCGCCAGCATGGTCTGGAGCCGGCGGTGTTTCGCTTCTTCAACATCTTCGGTCCGCGTCAGGACCCGTCTTCGCCCTATTCGGGCGTGATCAGCATCTTCACCGAGCGTGCCATGGCCGGCCTGCCGATCACCGTGTTCGGTGACGGCGAGCAGACCCGTGACTTCGTCTATGTCGGCGACCTGGTGCAGGTACTGGTGCAGGCGCTGGAAGCTGAGTGGCTCGAGGTCGGTCCGGTGAACGTGGGCCTGAACCGGGCGACCAGTCTCAAGGAGTTGCTCGCCGCCATCGGCGAAGTGCTGGGCGATCTGCCGCCGGTGACCTATGCCGAAGCTCGCGCTGGGGATATCCGCCATTCCCGGGCCAGCAATGCCCGCCTGCTGCTGCGCTACGACTTCCCGAAGCACACCCCGCTCAAGCAGGGCGTGGCACGCCTGTTGGGACGCTGAGCCCCCACCGCCTGTTTACCCAATCCAGCCGGGCGCGTGATGTGCAGCGGCGGGGTTGATCCGGGCTCCCCGTCGAACCCTGTACCCCGCTAAAGCTACAGGCACAAAAAAGGCGCCCGAAGGCGCCTTTGGCGGGAGTGTTCCCCGCTCAGAACTTGTAGCCAACGCCCACCATGTAGACCCACGGATCCACGTCCACATCGACCTTGACCTTGCCCACGCCCGCCAGATCGGTCGTGGCCTTGGTGTCGATGTCCATGTACCAGACGGCGGCGTTCAGGAGGATGTGGTCGGTCAGCATGTAGTCCATGCCGACCTGTGCGGCCAGACCCCAGGAGTCGTCGAGGTCCAGGTTGCTGAAGCCTTGCGCTTTGCGCGAGCTGGTCAAATCCTCGTCGAAGAACAGGGTGTAGTTCAGGCCCGCACCAACATAGGGCTGGAAGGCCGAGTTCGGGTCCATCGGGTAGTACTGCAGGCTCAGGGTCGGCGGCAGGTGCTTGATATCAGCCAGTTTGCCGTCCAGTGCGCCGCCAAGGCCCTTCACCCCCACTTCGTGCTGGAAGGGTGTCGCGGCCAGCAGTTCAAGGCCTACGTGGTCGGTCAGCATGTACACGCCAGTCAGGCCCAGCTGGGTATCGCTATCCAGGGTGGCCTTGGTACCGCCCGCCTTGGTACCGGCAAGCGAAAGGTTGGAACTGTCTTCGTTCGGGTCGACGGTGGCGGCGCCGGCGCGGATGATCACATCGCCGGCCTTGTGGGCCTGGGCCAGGGGCGATGCGATGGCAAGGGCGAGAAGGGAGGCGGTGAGAAGATGCTTGCGCATGAAAAGGCTCCAGTCAGTTCTATATGTGTTGGGCTGGCGCCAGTGTCAGTAATTAGGAAGCTTTGTATCTTGATCCAGAGCAATGCCGCTGAACGCGCATACAAAAAAGGCCCGGTGAAACCCGGGCCTTGGCGCATCCAGGGTTCAGTTGGAAGGCGATTCGTAGGGATAGATCTTGCTCGCATCCATCTGGTAACCCGCCTCGGCCAGGTCGCTGCTGCTGGCCTTTACCTGTAGCGGACCTTCGATCCAGAAGGGCTGGTAGAGGGCATCCATCAGTACGCCGAGTTCACTCTTCACGTGGACGATCTGGTTCGACGGCGGCGGCGGGACGTGGATACAGGCGCCGAAGTAGGGCACCAGGAGGAATTCGGTGACGCGGCCTTCTTCCGTCACGTCCAGCGGCACGATATAGCCCGGCAACTTCACTTCCTGGCCATCCAGCGCCTGGACCACCGGAGCCGCCGGCGACTGTTGTGTGGCCGCCGGGCCGGCTTCGGCCTGGAGCGCGTCCGACAGCTGCGACAGATCGTGGATAGGGGCCGGCGGTGCAGGTGGCGGCGCACCTTCCGGAATCATTTCGGCCCAGGTGAGTTCGCGTACCTCGCTGGCCCAGAGCGGGGAGGAAAGCGTCAACAACAGGGCCAGCAGGATGCGCGTCATGAAAATCTCACAGGCGAATGGACAGACCGTCGGCCAGCGACTGCCGATAGGCACGCCAGGCTGGCACTACGCCCATCAGCAGGGCGGCGGCCAGAATAGCGCCGAGCAGCGTCCACTCATAGGGGCTGGGCAGGGCCAGTGGCAGATAGAGGCCATAGTTGGCCTGCACGTAGCCTTGGCTGAGCGCAATCCCCAGATAGAGAAGACCCAGCCCCAGCACTGCACCTGCCAGGGTCAGGGCGAAGGCTTCCAGCACCAGCAGGCTGCCGATATGCCAGGGCCGTGCGCCGACCGAGCGGAGAATGGCCATCTCCCGGCGGCGCTCGTTGAGGCTGGTGAGGATGGCCGTGAGCATGCCGATCAGCCCGGTGAGCACGACGAACAATGACACCACGAAAAGCGCCTTCTCCGCCGTGCCCATCAGGCTCCAGAGTTCTTGCAGGGCTACGCCCGGGAGAATCGCCAGCAAGGGTTCGCCCCGGTACTCGTTGATCTGCCGTTGCAAGGCGAACGTGGCGATCTTGCTGTTGAGGCCGAGGAGGAAGGCCGTTATGGCCTTGGGCTGCAGGTCCATGGTGCGCGCCTGATCGGCGCTGACCTTGCCCGCGCCGCGGGCGGGCACACCGTTCTGCCAGTCGACGTGCAAGGCCTCCATGCCGGCCAGGGAAACATGCAGGGTGCGGTCCACGGGGGTGCCGGTGCGGGCGAGGATGCCGACCACGCTGAAGGGCTTGTCGTCATGCTGCATCAGGCTGACGGTGCTGACGCCATGGGCCAGCACCAGCTTGTCCCCCAGCTTGTAGTGCAGGGCTTCGGCCACTTCGGCGCCAAGGACCACTTCGAACATATCGGCGAAGGGCTTGCCTTCGGCCAGTTGCAGGGGCTGGCCGCGGCCGTAGTGATAGTGCTCGAAGTAGGCAGCGTTGGTGCCCATCACGCGGTAGCCACGATGAGAATCGCCGAGCGAAATCGGTATGGCCCACTTCACCCGCTTGTCCTGGCTGATCGCTTCGAAGCTGTCCCAGCGGATGTTGTTGGTGGCGTTGCCGATACGGAATACGGAATAGAGCAGCAGGTTCACCGAGCCGGAGCGGGCGCCGACGATCAGATCGGTGCCACTGATGGTGCTGGCGAAGCTGGCGCGGGCTTCGGTCCGAACGCGCTCGACCGCCAGCAGCAGGCAGACCGACAGGGCAATGGCGAAGACCGTGAGCAGCGCGGTGAAACGGCGGTTGGCGAGGCTGGCCAGGGCCAGGCGCAGCAGATACATCTCAATCCTCCTCGATGCGCGCGGCGTGGTTCAGTTCCGCCAGCGACAGGCTGCGGTCGAACAGCGGGGCCAGGCTCTGGTCATGGCTGACGAACAGCAGGCTGGAGCCGGCCTCACGGCATTCGGCGAACAGCAGTTGCAGGAAGGCCTCGCGGGCGTCGGCATCGAGGGCCGAGGTTGGTTCGTCGGCGATCACCAGTTCCGGCTGGCCAATCAGTGCGCGAGCGGCGGCTACCCGTTGTTGTTGGCCGATGGACAGTGCGTCGGCGCGGCGTTGCAGCAGTTCTTCTTTCAGGCCGAGATGGCGCAGGAGGGTTGCTGCCGCTGCATCGACGCTGCCGTGGCGCTGGCGTGCACGTTCGGCACGCAGGCGTGAGAAGCGACAGGGAAGCTCGACGTTCTCCCGTACCGACAGGAATGGCAGCAGGTTGAATTGCTGGAAGATGTAGCCGGTGTGGTCCACGCGGAAGTGGTCGCGAGCGCTGGCCGACAGCGACGCGAGGTCCTGGCCGAGCAGTCGGATGCTGCCACGGCCCGGCTTCTGCACGCCGCCGAGCAAGCCCAGCAAGGTGGTCTTGCCGCTGCCGCTGGGGCCTTTGAGGAAGAGGCTTTCACCGCGTTGCAGGCGGAATTCGGGGATATCCAGCAGTTCCGGATGGCCGGGCCAGGCAAAGCCCAGCCCCTGGAGGTCGATCAGTGTCTGGCTCATGGGATTCCAGCCGGGTTGCCCCGGCTGTGTCTGCGAAAGGTTAGAAGCTCAGGCTGGCGTTGCTGGCGCTGAGTTCCGCGCCTTGCTGGCCGTTGGGGCCGATCAGTTGTACCTGAATTTTCAGGGTGGCGGGGAAGCGCTGGAACAGCCCGGCAAGATCCAGGGTTTTCAAGGCGCTGGGGTTCGCGCACTCGAACTGGTAATGGGCGTGGATTTCACTGTGATCGTGGTCATGACCTTCGGCATGCTCGTCATGGTGCTCGTCAGCGCCGAAGAGCGGACTCTCCAGTTCCTGGGATGCGACCTTGCAGCCTGCCGTCCCGGGGAGGGCGAAGAGCGCCAGGGGCTTTTCCAGTTCTGCACGGACGGCCGCCACCTTGGCCTTGTCGGCATCGCTCCTGGCCTCGTGCTCGAAACCCACGAGGTTCATGCTCGGGCTTTCCAACTCCAGTTCCAGGGTCTTGCCGTCCAGTACGCCATTCAGCTGCGCCACTCCGTGTTCATGGGCACCGAGACTGCCGTGTTCGTGATCATGGTCGTGCTCGTGGGCCTGGGCGACGGCCAGGGGCAGCAGGGCGAAGGGCAGGGCGAGCAGCAGGCGGCGCATGACGGGGCTCCGGGAGATGGCTAAATTTGCGTTACGTTATAACAAATGTAGGCAGCCCGCCAACACCATGGGAGCATTGCGCATTCGTTTCTGGAGGAGTGGGACATGCTGCGAATTCGCGGACAGATCGGCGACTGGCCGGTCGACCTGACGGTTGAAATGGATGCCGAGGACTGGGACCAGTTGGCCAGTCGCCTGACGCCCGAGATGGCGGCCCCGGCTCCGGTGGTGCCGAAGGTTCCGAGCGCGCCGCGCAGCGATGCGCTTTGGGAGACCGCTCAGCAGTTATTGCGGGAGGCCGGACAAATGGAAGGTCCTCGCCTGCTGGCGGAACTGGAAGGCCTGGCCGGTGGCATTGCCGCGGGCAAACGCCTGCTGGTGCGGCTGCGCCACAGTGAGCAGGTGCATGTCGAAGTGCGGGAGGATGCGCCCCTTTATATCTGGCGGGGCTGAAGGGGCAGTGGGAGCGACTTCAATCGCGAATGAAGTCGCTCCCGCAGGGTAGAACGGACCCAGAGCCGGATCAGTAGATCGCGTTGTACAGCTTGCGGCGGTAAGTGCCGACCAGAGGATGGTCGTTACCCAGCAGGTCGAATACCTGCAGCAGCGTCTTGTGGGGCAGGCCGCTCTCATAGCCACGGTTGCGCACGAACAGCTTGAGCAGGCTGTCCAGCGCCGGCTCGTACTGCTGACGGGAGAGTTGCTGGATCGCCAGCTGATAAACCGCTTCGTCGTCGCCAGCGTCCTGTGCAAGCCGGGACTTCAGGTCAGCCACTTCCGGCAGGCTGGCGGCCTGGCGGAGGAAGGTCAGCTGGGCACGGGCGCCAGCCAGGGCTTGCTTGTGTTCGTCACTCTTGACTGCATTGAGCACGGTTTCCGCTTCGCCCAGTTCACCGCGTTCGGCCAGGCAGCGGGCATAGAGGATCAGGCCGGCAGCGTTGGTGTTGTCTTCGGTGAGCAGTTGCTTGAGCAGGTTCTCGGCTTCGCTGATACGGCCTTCGCTGAAGGCGGCCTGGGCAGCATCCAGCAGGTTGCCCTGGGGCGTGGCGGGCATCTGTACATGGGGCTCGAGCATGGCGCGGATAGCCGACTCCGGCTGGGCGCCGGCAAAGCCGTCCACGGGTTGGCCGTCCTTGAACAGCACGACGGTGGGCAGGCTGCGGATGCCGAAGCGCATCACGATGTCCTGCTCGATATCGCAGTTCACCTTGGCCAGCAGGAGTTCGCCCTGGTAGGACTCGGTGATCTGCGCCAGCAGCGGCATCAACGCTTTGCAGGGCGCGCACCAGTCAGCCCAGAAATCCACCAGCACGGGCTTCTGGAAGGAGTTCTGGATCACCGCCTGGTCGAAGTCGGCACCGGTGGTATCGAAGATGTAGGGAATGTCGCTCATCTGGGCACTCGAAGGCACGAAGGGATGGGCGAATCATACGGCTGGCGAACAGGGATGAATATGCCTGCACGAGCTCGGAGCTTGCAGATGGCACGGCCTGCTTCACCTGTGGGGGCGAATTCATTCGCCAAGCGACCCGCAGGGGCGCCCCAACGCCGAGCTTCACCGGGACGATTCGTTACCTGAATCGGCTGTGTCTGCCAGAAGTCAGGAGCCTTTTAGGAGCTAGCTTGCTAGCGAAAAAGGGCCATTCGCTGGCAAGCCAGCTCCTACGGGCAATGCACTAGCCCAGGCTCACCGAATCGCGTGATACAGGCTCACATGGCGAAACTCGGCCGGCTCTGCCAGGTCTGGCCAGGTGCAGGCGTCCAGCACGGCGAGACGGGTATAGAGCGCGTGCTGGAAGTCGCGTACCCGCGAGTCGGCCACCAGGGCCTGGCGGCCGCGCGTGAGGAAGTGGTCGAGCAGCGGCAGGTTGGCGCGGTCGTAGAGCACATCGGCGACGATGATCAGGTCGAAGCGGTCTTCTTCCTGGAAAAAGTCCGCCGAATAGCTCAGCTCCACGCCATTGAGTTCGGCATTGGCGCGGCAGGCCTCCAGCGCCAGCGGATCGAGATCGCAGGCCACCACTTCGGCGGCACCGGCCTTGGCTGCGGCAATGGCGGCAACGCCTGAACCCGCGCCGAAGTCGAGCACGCGTTTGCCAGCGACCCACTCCGGCCTCTCGGCCAGCCAGCGCGCCAGTGCCAGGCCGCTGGCCCAGCAGAAGCACCAGTAGGGAGGCTCTTCGAGGATGCGCCGGGTTTCTTCGGGGCTGAAGGCGCGGTCCATGTTGTTGGCATCGATCAGCCAGAGCTTGAGATCAGTGCCGGGCAGGGTTTCCGCGCTGAGGCTGGCGTCACCCAGCAATTGGACCAGTGCCTGCTGCAGTGCTGCCGGTGCGCTCATGGTGCCGGAACCATCTGCAACGGTCCGAGGACCTGGTTCTCAGGCTGCAGGATCAGGCGCGGTTGCAGCTTCAGGATCAGTTGCCCCGACTGGCTCGCGCGCCCACGGAGCTCCACGCGCTCGCCCCGGGGGAACGCTTCCGGGTTGAACAAAAGGCGGAAGGGCAGTGGACCGCCGTTGCCGTTCAGCAACAGGCTGCCGAGCAGGCGCTGCGGGCGGTCGCGGGAATCGATCGACATCAGCGCCAGTTCGACCTCGCTGCCGGAAGGTGGCGCATTCAGCACGCCGCTCAGTTCGCGCATATGGGCGGGCGTGGCTTCCACCTTGGCCTGCGGTGCCGGAGTCGGCAGTTCCGGGGCGGGTTCTTCGCTGGCGCAAGCAGCGAGCAGCGCGGTGAGGAACAGGGGGATGAGTGGGCGCATCTGGGCTTCCTGATACTGGTGCGCGGGGCTTATAGCGCAAAGCCGTCGGCTTGTCTTGCCCCCGGGATGCGCTACCATGGACCCCCTTTTCTGCAGATGCCCCTCGAACGCCATGCATTGTCCATTCTGCGGCGCCCACGACACCAAGGTCATCGATTCGCGGCTGGTCGCCGAGGGCGACCAGGTGCGCCGCCGCCGGGAATGCCTGGCCTGCGAAGAGCGCTTCACCACCTTCGAAACCGCCGAACTGGTCATGCCCCGACTGATCAAGCAGGACGGCAGTCGCCAGCCCTTCGACGAGGACAAGTTGCGCGCCGGCATGCAACGCGCGCTGGAGAAGCGTCCCGTAAGCGTAGAGCGTCTGGAAGCAGCCATTGCCCATATCAAGCACAAGCTGCGCGCCACCGGCGAGCGCGAGGTGAAGTCGCGGGTGCTGGGTGAACTGGTGATGCTCGAACTGCAGAAGCTCGACGAAGTCGCCTACATCCGTTTCGCCTCGGTCTATCGCCGCTTCCAGGACCTCAACGAGTTCCGCGAGGAAATCGAACGCCTGGCCCGCGAGCCGTCGAAAGACTGATGGCCGCCAGCGATCAGGCCTACATGGCCCGCGCCCTGGAGCTGGCGCGCAAGGGTATCTACTCCACCCATCCCAATCCCCGCGTCGGTTGCGTCATCGTTCGTGATGGCCAGGTCGTCGGCGAAGGCTGGCACGTGCGCGCTGGCGAACCCCATGCGGAAGTCCATGCCCTGCGCCAGGCCGGAGAACTGGCCCGCGGCGCGACCGCCTACGTCACCCTCGAACCTTGCAGCCACCATGGCCGTACGCCGCCCTGCGCGGATGCGCTGGTGGCCGCCGGGGTCGGGCGCGTGGTTGCGGCCATGCAGGACCCCAATCCCCAGGTCGCCGGCCGTGGCCTGCAGCGCCTGGCCGATGCTGGCATCGCGGTGGAGAGCGGCGTGCTGGAGGCCGAGGCCCGTGCACTGAATGCCGGCTTCATCAAGCGCATGGAACAGGGTCTGCCCTTCGTCAGGGTCAAGCTGGCCATGAGCCTCGATGGCCGCACGGCGATGGCCAGTGGCGAAAGCCAATGGATTACCGGCCCGGCGGCCCGCTCGGCGGTGCAGCGCCTGCGTGCTCGCGCCAGCGTGGTGCTGACCGGCGCCGACACCGTGCTCACCGACGCCGCACGCCTGACCGTACGTGCTGACGAGTTGGGTCTCGATTCCGAACTCACTGCGCTGGCGGTCAGTCGCCCGCCGCTGCGGGTGCTGGTGGACGGGCGCCTGCGAGTGCCGTTGTCGGCACCGTTCTTCCAGGCGGGGCCGACGTTGGTGGCCACCGCCAACACGGCTGCTCAGGATGGCTATCCGGGGCACGAGCTGCTGCCGTTGCCGGGGACGGATGGCCGTGTCGACCTGCACCAGCTGTTGCAAGAACTGGCCAGCCGTGGCGTCAACGAGATCCTGGTGGAAGCCGGCCCGAGCCTCGCCGGGGCCTTTGCCCGTGCCGGCCTGGTGGATGAGTACCAGATTTTCATCGCTGCCAAGTTCCTGGGTTCCAGTGCGCGCCCGCTGCTCGACTGGCCGCTGGCACGGATGGCCGAGGCCCAGGAATTGAATATCCTGGAGATGCGCGCCGTGGGCGACGACTGGCGGGTCATCGCGGTACCTCGCTCCACTGCCTGATTTTCCCGCTGCCAACATGGCCGAACAGGCCGATGCAAGTTCGCCACGACTGTGATAAAACGCCTGCCAGCCAGCTCAACGCTGGCTGGAACGTTCTCAGGGCGGGGTGCAAGTCCCCACCGGCGGTAATTGCACTCCTTGTGCATAGCCCGCGAGCGCCTGCCTCTGGCAGGGTCAGCAGACCCGGTGAGATTCCGAGGCCGACGGTAACAGTCCGGATGAAGAGAGAACGGGATTGCCTGCCTGTGCCAGGGTACGTCCGTGCCTGCGCCTGCCAGATCCCATTCGATCCGATATGCCCTGTTTTTCACGAAACAGGAGTTACATCGATGTCACATGCAACAGCCCACATCCTTCCGGCGCCGGCGGCTTGCCTGCGCGCGGGCGAGGGGCGGGCGCCTATAATGCGTCTTTCGCCGGCTTCGGCCGGTTCGCTGCAAGCTCTGGAGGTCCCATGTTCACCGGCATAATCGAAGCCATCGGCACCATCCGCGCGATCACCCCCAAGGGTGGCGACGTTCGCGTCCTGGTGGAAACCGGCAAGCTGGATCTCGGTGACGTCAAACTGGGCGACAGCATTGCGGTCAATGGCGTCTGCCTCACCGCCGTGGAGCTGCCCGGCAACGGCTTCTGGGCCGACGTCAGCCGCGAAACCCTGGCGCGTACCGCCTTCGACGACCTCAAGCCCGGTAGCCCGGTCAACCTGGAAAAGGCCCTGACGCCCACCAGCCGCCTTGGCGGCCATCTGGTCAGCGGCCATGTCGACGGCATCGGCGAAGTCATCGCGCGGGAAGACAATGCCCGCGCCGTGCAATTCAGGATCCGCTCACCGCGTGAACTGGCCAAATACATTGCCTTGAAGGGCTCGATCACCGTCGACGGCACCAGCCTGACGGTGAACTCGGTGAATGGTGCCGAGTTCGAGTTGACCATCGTCCCGCATACCCTGGCCGAGACCATCATGGTCGACTACCGCCCGGGTCGCCGCGTGAACCTCGAGGTCGACCTGCTGGCTCGCTACCTGGAGCGCCTGCTGCTGGGCGACAAGGCGGCCGAGCCCCAGTCCTCCGGCCTGACCGAAAGCTTCCTCGCCGAACACGGCTACCTCAAACACTGAATTCAGAAGGAGGGCCCATGGCTCTCAACAACATCGACGAACTGATCGAAGACATCCGCCAGGGCAAGATGGTCATCCTCATGGATGACGAAGATCGCGAAAACGAAGGCGACCTGATCATGGCCTCCGAATGCGTGCAGGCCGAGCACATCAACTTCATGGCCCGCTTCGCCCGCGGCCTGATCTGCATGCCGATGACCCGCGAGCGCTGCGAACTGCTGAAGCTGCCGCTGATGGCGCCGCGCAACGGTTCCGGGTTCGGCACCAAGTTCACCGTCTCCATCGAGGCGGCTGAAGGCGTGACCACCGGCATTTCCGCTGCCGACCGCGCACGCACCGTGCAGGTGGCTGCGGCCAAGGGTGCCAAGGCCGACGATATCGTCAGCCCTGGCCACATCTTCCCGCTGATGGCCCAGCCGGGCGGCGTGCTGGCCCGTGCAGGCCACACCGAGGCGGCCTGCGACCTGGCGCGCATGGCCGGTTTCGAGGCCAGCGGCGTGATCTGCGAGATCATGAACGACGACGGCACCATGTCCCGTCGCCCCGAGCTTGAGGCCTTCGCCGCCGAGCACGGCATCAAGATCGGCACCATCGCCGACCTCATTCACTACCGCCTGATTCACGAGCGCACCGTCGAGCGCATCGCCGAGCAGCCGCTGGACAGCGAACTGGGCCACTTCAACCTGGTGACCTACCGCGATGCCGTGGAAGGCGACGTGCACATGGCCCTGACCCTCGGCAAGATCTGCCCGGAAGAGCCGACTCTGGTGCGCGTTCACAACATGGACCCGCTGCGCGACCTGTTCATGGTCAACCAGGCTGGCCGCTGGAGCCTGCGCGCCGCCATGAAGGAAGTGGCGGCCGCCGGCAGCGGCGTGGTACTGCTGCTCGGCACCCCGCTCACCGGTCCGCAGCTTCTGGCGCACCTGGAGCGTCAGCTGGGGGCGGAAACCAAGGTCACCAACCCGACGACCTACAGCACCGTCGGTGCCGGATCGCAGATTCTCCGCGACCTCGGAGTGCGCAAGATGCGCCTGATGAGCTCGCCGATGAAGTTCAACGCGATATCCGGTTTCGACCTGGAAGTTGTAGAATACCTGCCCGCTGAATGATCCCGCAGGGCTCCGGCCATCAAGGCCGGGGCCCTCGCTCTTTAATTGACGAGAACTCGCCCATGTCCCTGAAGACCATCGAAGGTACCTTCATCGCCCCCAAAGGCCGCTATGCCCTGGTGGTCGGCCGTTTCAACAGCTTCGTCGTGGAAAGCCTGGTGAGCGGCGCTGTAGACGCCCTGGTCCGCCACGGTGTCAGCGAAAGCGACATCACCCTCATCCGCGCTCCCGGTGCCTTTGAAATCCCGCTGGTAGCCCAGAAGGTCGCCCAGCAAGGCGAGTACTCCGCCATCATCGCCCTCGGCGCGGTCATTCGTGGCGGCACCCCGCACTTCGAATACGTTGCCGGCGAGTGCACCAAGGGCCTGGCCCAGGTTTCCATGGAGTTTGGCGTTCCGGTCGCCTTCGGCGTGCTGACCGTCGATTCCATCGAGCAGGCGATCGAGCGTTCCGGCACCAAAGCCGGTAACAAAGGTGCCGAAGCTGCCCTGTCCGCCCTGGAGATGGTGAGCCTGCTGGCCGCCCTGGAGGCCAAGTGAGCAACGCAGACGGTTCGGCGCCCAAGGCACCGAAAGGCAAGATCGCAGCCCGTCGCCAGGCCCGTAGCCTGGCGATGCAGGCGCTCTACTCCTGGCACATCGCCGGTCAGCCGCTCAACGAAATCGAGGCGCAGTTCCGCGTCGACAACGATTTCAGCAGCGTCGATGGCGCCTACTTCCACGAGATACTGCACGGGGTACCGCGCCAGAAGACCGAGATCGACGCGGCCTTCCTGCCTTGCCTGGACCGTGCCCTCGAAGAAGTGGACCCGGTAGAGCTGGCGATCCTGCGCCTGTCGACCTTCGAACTGATGAACCGCCAGGACGTGCCGTACCGCGTGGTGATCAACGAAGGCATCGAGCTGGCCAAAGTGTTTGGCGCCACCGACGGGCACAAGTTCGTCAACGGCGTCCTGGACAAGCTGGCGCCGCGCCTGCGTGCTGCGGAAGTCCGCGGCGGCAAGCGCTGATTGCAGCTAGCGCGTGGGTGAGTTCGAGCTGATCCGCCGTTTCTTCGCCTCCGCCGCCTGTGCGGCCGGAGGCGAAGGCATTGCCCTTGGCATTGGCGACGACTGCGCCCTGCTGCAGCTGCCGGCCGGCGAGCAGCTGGCGATCTCCACCGACACCCTGGTGGCTGGCGTGCATTTTCCGGATGACGCCGACCCCTTCCTGCTTGGCCAGCGTGCCTTGGCCGTTTCCGCCAGCGACCTGGCGGCCATGGGCGCCAAGCCCATCGCTTTCACCCTTGCCCTGACCCTGCCCGCCGCACGCACCGAATGGCTCGACGGCTTCGCCCGTGGCCTCTGCACCATGGCGAGCGGCTGCGGAATCGGCCTGGTCGGTGGCGATACCACTCGCGGGCCGCTGAGCCTGACCCTCACCGTCTTCGGACGTGTGCCTGCCGGCCAGGCGCTGACCCGCGCCGGTGCGCGTCCGGGAGACCTGCTTTGCGTGGGTGGCAGCCTGGGCGATGGCGGCGGCGCGTTGCCGCTGGTGCTGGGCGAGCTGAAGCACAGCGGGCCGGAAGCGGATTACCTGCTGCAACGCTACTGGGCGCCGCAGCCTCAACTGGATCTCGGCCAGGCGCTGCGCGGACGCGCGACCGCCGCGCTGGACATATCCGACGGCCTTCTCGCGGACTGCGGCCATATCGCCGCCGCGTCGGGCGTCGCACTGTGGGTGGATGCAGACAAGCTGCCGCTGTCTGCCGCCCTCGAAGGACTCTTTTCCAGGGAATTCGCGCGCAATTGTGCGCTGTCCGGTGGCGACGACTATCGGCTGGCCTTTACCCTGCCCGCCAGTGAGCTGGCCGCCATCCTGGCGGATTGGCCGGAAGTGGCAGTGATCGGTCGTGTGGAAGTCGGGCAGGGCGTGCACCTGCTGGACGCCGCCGGTATCGAATTGCAGCCGCCGGCCCTGGGCTATCAACATTTCGGGAGTCAAGGTGACTGATCGCGAATCGGCCACGCCGCAACCCATCCCCCACTCGGTGTGGAGCAATCCCTGGCATTTCATCGCCTTCGGTTTTGGCTCGGGTACCTTGCCCAAGGCGCCGGGCACCTGGGGTTCGCTGGTGGCGCTGCCTTTCATTCCGCTCTGGCAGATGCTGCCGGATTGGGGCTACTGGCTGATGCTGGGACTGACCATGCTGTTCGGCTTCTGGCTGTGCGGCAAGGTCGCCGATGACCTGCGCGTACACGACCATGAAGGGATCGTATGGGACGAAATGGTCGGCATGTGGATCACCCTCTGGCTGGTGCCGGAAGGCTGGCAATGGCTCTTGCTGGGGTTCCTGGTGTTCCGCGTGATGGACATCCTCAAGCCCTGGCCGATCCGCTGGATCGACCGTCATGTCCACGGCGGAGTGGGGATCATGCTCGACGATGTGCTGGCGGGCGTCTTCGCCTGGCTGGCCATGCAACTCATCGTCTGGGGCGTGGCCTAGTCTTGTAAGGACCCGTGGCCACGATGAGCGGGTAGAGGACGAGTCATGCGGAGTTGGTTCCTGGCGCTTCTGATCGGTTGCCTGCTGCTCCCCGCAGCACGGGCCGACGAGCTCCCGTCCAACGAAATCCACCTCGCCAGCGAGGTCTGGCCCGAGCACACCGAAGCGGACGGCAAGGGGCTTGGGTGGGACATCCTACGCAAGGTCTACGAGCCCGAGGGCATCCAGCTCAAGATTCACTCCGTGCCCTATACCCGCTCCATTGGCCTGGTGGAACGTGGCGAAGCCGACGCCTGGATGGGTTCCTACCGCAATGAGGTGCAGAGCGCCTACTACCCGCGCTGGCACTACGATGCCGACCAGGTCACTGCACTCTCGCTGCGTTCCACCCCGGTGCCCACCCTCGCTACCCTCGGCCAGTACCGCCTGGCCTGGATTCGTGGTTACGACTACCAGGACTACCTGCCCAACCTGAAGCACTTCAAGGAAATCCAGCGGCGCAGCGGCATCCTCTCGATGCTCGAACTCGGACACGTGGATTTCTACATCGATGCCCGCACCGAAGTCGACGATGTGCTGGAAAGTTCCGCAGAGCCGGACAAGTACCGCATTACGCCGCTGAAGCGCCTGCCGCTTTACCTGGGCTTCGCCAATACGCCGCGTGGTCGCCGCCTGGCGGACATGTTCGACCGCCGTATGGACGCACTGGTTGCCAGTGGCGAGCTTCGCCCGCTGTTCGTGCGCTGGAAGCAACCCTATGCCTTCGACAAGGAACTGGAGAAACCCCATGTCGCGCCCTGAGTTGCGTATCGCCGCCGTCGTGCTGGCGCTCGCCCCGCTGCTTGCCGACGCTACCCAGGTGCAGGTGGTCGGGCTGTTTCCCGGTGCCGCAGTGCTCAATGTCGATGGCCAGCGCAAGCTGGTAAAAGTCGGGCAGACCGGTCCGGGCGGCGTCCAGGTGATCAGCGCCGACAGCAAGGGCGCGGTATTACGGGTCGATGGGGTTGAGCGCAGCTATGGCCTCTCGCGCGAATACAATTCGTCCAGCGCCGACTCCGTGGGTTCCGGCAGCCCGTCGGCCCCCCAAAAAGCCCAGCTGAGCATTGCTCGCGGCAATAACGGCCACTACCAGGTGGCCGGCTCCATCGAGGGACATCCGGTGCAGTTCCTGGTAGACACCGGGGCCACCAGTGTCGCCATGAACGAGGGTCAGGCCCGTCGCCTGGGCATCGACTACCGGGTGAAGGGGCTGCCGATGAAGGCCAGCACCGCCGGTGGCACGGTCAACGCGTGGCGAGTGAAGTTCGATCGCATCAAGGTCGGTAGCCTCGAAGTGCTGGGCGTGGAAGGCGCGGTCATCGAAGGCGAAGCGCCGGTGGAGGTGCTGCTGGGCATGAGCTTCCTCAACCGCGTGCGCTGGCGTGAGGAGCAAGGCGTGCTGATGCTGGAGTCCAAGTTCTGAAGCCGCGTGCTTCGAGCCATTCGATACGTATCCCCAACTATTCAATCTGACGTGCCGGTTAGCGCTGCTGCTACAATGCCGGCCTTGCCAATTTCCAGGAGTTACACGGTGTCTGTCGTTTTCGTCGCCGCCTCCCAGCTGCCCACTCCGTTCGGCGTGTTCACCATGCACGGCTTCCTCGATGAGGCCAGTGGCAAGGAACATGTCGCACTGACCCTGGGCGATGTGGCCAATGGCGGACCTGTCCTGGGCCGTCTGCACTCCGAGTGCCTGACCGGCGATGCCCTGTTCAGCCTGCGCTGCGATTGCGGCTTCCAACTGGAAGCGGCCCTGCGCGCCATTGCCGATGCCGGTTGCGGCGTGCTCCTCTACCTGCGCCAGGAAGGTCGTGGCATTGGCCTTCTGAACAAGATTCGCGCCTATGAGCTGCAGGACGGCGGTGCCGATACCGTGGAAGCCAACGAGCGTCTCGGCTTCGGCGCCGACCAGCGCGACTACGCCATGTGCCAGCCGATGCTGGAGCACCTGGGCATTACCGCCATCAAGCTGATGACCAACAACCCCCGCAAGGTCAAGGCGCTGGAAAGTTATGGCCTCAACGTGGCCGAACGTGTGCCGCTGCAGACCGGCCTGAACAAGCACAATCGCAAGTACCTGGCGACCAAGGCGGGCAAGCTCGGGCATATGCTCGGCAATATGCACCAGGCGGAAGCCGAGTCGTGACCCGCAAGGAAGTCCGTCGCCGGCTGGCCCAGGCCTGGTGGCTCCAGGTGGGCTACACCCTGGTGCCATTGTTCATCATGGGTTACCTGTTCGGTGACGGCGAGCCGGCACTGCCGGTCCTGCAGATGCCGCTGTTCATTGTCGGGCTGGCGTCCATGTTCCTCAGCCTGCCGCTGTTCGCCGGCTACAAGCGCGCCCTGGTGGCGACCGAAGCCGCCCTCGGCCGCGCCGAAGAGCCGGGTGCCTGGCAGGCGTTGGCCCGTCAACGCCGCAAAGCCTTTGTCGCTGCCGGCCTTCCGGCCTGGATAGCCGCGCTGGCAGTGCCATTCGGGCTCAACGCGGTGGCCTTGATCCTCCTGGCCACGAGCAGCCTGGTCATGCTCTACCTCTACCGAATCCCCCGCCAGCTCGGCTGATGCGCCGGCTGCTCGCCTGTCTGCTGCTGTGCCTGGCGCTGCCTGCCACGGCGCAATTGCGGGTGGTCAGCCTGGCACCTTCCCTGACCGAAACCATGCTCGACCTCGGCGCCGGCGATCTGCTGGTGGGCGTGCTCGATGGTGGCGAGCGCCCGGCCATCCTCGCCGGCCTGCCATCCGTGGGACGTTACGGCCAGCTCCAGGCCGAGAGCCTGCTCAGCCTCAAGCCTGATCTGGTGCTGCTGTGGCCGGACAGCGTCGGCGCTGCCGGCCGTGAGCAGCTGAAGAAACTCTCGGTACCCCAATTGGTGGTGGAGCCGCGGGACCTGGCGCAACTGGCGCAGTCCTTCATCGAGATCGGCGAGCGCGTGGGCCGCGCCGAACAGGGCCGCCAGTTGGCCGCGCGTTTCGAGTCGGGCTTGGCAGCGCTGCGCCAGCGTCACCAGCGCGGTGTGCCGCTGAAAGTCTTCTATCAGGTGTGGGACAAGCCGCTGTACACCCTGGGCGGGCGTCAGATCGTCAGTGATGCGCTGAAGGTCTGTGGCGCGGAAAACGTCTTCGCCGACCTGTCGTTGCCGGCGCCACAAGTCGGAATCGAGGCAGTGCTGCAGCGTGACCCAGCGGTGATCCTGGTGAGCGAACCGGACCAGGCCAGGGCGTGGGCGTCCTGGCCACAGCTGGCGGCTGTGAAGAACAAGCAGGTCTGGCCCGTACCGGACCGGGGGCTGGAACGCCCGAGTTTCCAGATGCTGGCGGCGACCGGAAAGCTGTGTCGGTTGCTCGACGCGGCGAGGTAGCTGAACGAGGTGTACCTCAACCCATCCTACGAAAGCGGCAGATTTGCCTTTGTAGGATGGGTAGAGCGTAGCGAAACCCATGCTGTGGGAGATTCCATGTCAATCAGCCGTGGCTGTTGGCAACCCATCAAAGCAACGGCGAGTTCATTCGCAAATAGAGCTGGTTTCGAGCCAGCCTGACGCAGCCCTCACCCCAACCCCGCTCTGCGCCCCAGCCCGATCGCTTCGCGCTCAGGCGTTCATCGGCACCGGAAGCAGTGCTTCCGAAAGCGTGCCTCTTCACCCCAGAGGGAGAGGGAGCAGCCTGTGCCAATCGGGCAGTTGTCTGCTTTTCCTGTGGGGGCGATTTCAATCGCGAAGCAGGACGCAGTCCTGCCCTGTAGGAGCGAATTCATTCGCGAATGAATTCGCTCCTACAGGTTCAGACGAGCCCCAGCAACGCCAGGCGCGCGCGCACCGATGCTTCGATGCCCGCCGCATTCAGTCCGCACTCGGCGAGCATTTCCGCTGGCTTGGCGTGTTCGACGTAGTAGTCCGGCAGGCCCAGGTGCAACACCGGCTTGAGCAGGTTCTCGCGGGCGAGGAACTCGCTGACGGCGGCGCCGGCGCCGCCCATCACGCTGTTCTCCTCGATCGTCACCAGCAGTTCGTGGCTGCCGGCCAGCTCGCGCACCAGTGCTTCGTCCAGGGGTTTGACGAAGCGCATGTCGATCACGGTGGCATCCAGGCTTTCGGCGACCTGCAGTGCCTCGGCCAGTTGCACGCCGAATACCAGCATGGCGACTTTGGAGCCCTGGCGGCGTACCACGCCTTTGCCGATTTCCACGGGTTTGAGCTCACGCTCGATGATGGCGTTGGGGCCGCTGCCGCGCGGGTAGCGCACTGCCGCCGGACCTTCGAAATGGTGGCCGGTGGTCAGCAGCAGGCGCAGTTCGTTCTCGTCGCTCGGCGTCATCACCAGCATGCCGGGGATGCAGCGCAAGTAGGAGAGGTCGAAGCTGCCTGCGTGGGTCGGACCGTCTTCGCCCACCAGGCCGGCACGGTCGATGGCGAACAGCACATCGAGATTCTGTACCGCCACGTCGTGGATCAGTTGGTCGTAGCCGCGCTGGAGGAAGGTGGAGTAGATCGCCACCACCGGCTTGGCGCCGTCGCAGGCCATGCCAGCCGCCAGGGTGACGGCATGCTGCTCGGCAATGGCGACGTCGAAATAGCGGTCCGGGAAGCGCTCGCTGAATGCCACCAGGTCGGAGCCTTCCTTCATCGCCGGGGTGATGCCGACCAGGCGCGGGTCCTGCCCGGCCATGTCGCACAGCCACTGGCCGAACACGCTGGAGTACTTCGGCCCGGAAGGTTTCTTCGGCGCGGCCGGGGCATCGATCGGCTCCAGCTTGGTAATGGCGTGGTAGCCGATGGGGTCGACTTCCGCCGGGGCGAAGCCCTTGCCCTTCTTGGTCACCACATGCAGGAACTGCGGGCCCTTGAGGTCGCGCATGTTGCGCAGGGTGGCTACCAGGGTGGGCAGGTCATGGCCGTCGATGGGGCCGATGTAGTTCCAGCCCAGCTCTTCGAACAGGGTTCCGGGAACCAGCATGCCCTTGGCGTATTCCTCGGTGCGTCGGGCGATTTCCCAGGCGCCGGGCAGGCGCGAGAGCACCTTCTTGCTGCCTTCGCGCATGCTCGCGTAGGTACGGCTGGAGAGGATCTTCGCCAGGTAGTTCGACAGGCCGCCGACGTTGCGCGAGATCGACATGTCGTTGTCGTTGAGGATCACCAGCATGTCGGCCTGGACGTCCGATGCGTGGTTGAGCGCCTCGAAGGCCATGCCGGCGGTCAGGGCGCCGTCACCGATCACCGCGATCGACTTGCGGCTGGAACCCTGCATGCGGGCCGCGATGGCCATGCCCAGGGCAGCGCTGATGGAGGTACTGGAGTGGCCGACGCCGAAGGTGTCGTACTCGCTTTCCACGCGGCGCGGGAAGGCAGCGACGCCGTCCTTCTGGCGCAGGGTGCCCATCTGCTCACGGCGCCCGGTGAGGATCTTGTGCGGATACGCCTGGTGGCCCACGTCCCAGACCAGCCGGTCGTCGGGCGTGTCGTAGACGTAGTGCAGGGCGATGGTGAGTTCCACCACACCCAGGCCGGCACCGAAGTGTCCGCCGGTCTTGCCGACGGTATAGAGCAGGTACTGGCGCAGTTCGTCGGCCAGGGTTTCCAGCTCAGCCTCACCAAGCCGGCGCAATTGATCCGGCGTCGCCGCGCGATCGAGCAGGGGCGTGACGGGGCGTTCGCGGGGAATCTCGTGGAACGTCGTGGGCATCAGGCTAATCGTTATGGGCAAAAAAAGATGGGCAAGTTTACCTGATGCACTCGTAACTGCCCAAACGCGCTGTCAGTCCGTTCGTACGGCCTTGTGTGATCGACTACGCCGGGTAATGGCGCGCCAGGAAGTCCAGCAGCAATGGATTCACCCGGTCAGGGCGTTCGTTCTGCAGCCAATGGCCGCAATCGGGCAGTCGGGTCTGCTCCACGCGTGGCACCAGGCTGGCCATGCGCTTGAGCGTGTAGGCCTCCAGATGCGCGACCGGATCGAGGTCGCCGACCAGGAACAGCGCGGGCTGCTCGACCTGCTTGCCCGCCAGCGGTTCGGTCTGTTCCCAGTTGCGGGTGAAGTTGCGGTACCAGTTGAGCGGCCCGCGAAAGCCTTGCCGGGCCAGGGTGCGTCGGTAAACGGCGAATTCTTCGGCATCGCACCAGCTGGGGAGGGAGGGCGATTCGCTGAGGCCGTCCAGTAGGCCGGCATCGGCGGGTCTGTCGCGCAATACCGCGTCGCCCAGGTCGCTCAGCAGCAGGCGCAGGCTGCGCTCGAGGTCGGCATCCAGTTCGGCTTCGGCCACCCCCGGTTCCTGGAAGTAGAGGATGTAGTTGAAACGACCGGCATTGGCCTCGCGCATGATCTCGGTGGCCGGGCGCTTGGGGCGGCCGCCGAAAGGCACCGACATGGTGCCCACCGCCGCGATGCGTTCTGGCTCCAGCAGCGCCAGGTGCCAGGCCACCGGTGCGCCCCAGTCATGGCCAATCACGCAGGCATCGGTCTGGCCGAGGCTGTCCATGGCGGCCTGGATATCTCCGCAGAGGGTCAGCAGCGCATAGTCTTCGATCGCTTCAGGGGCGCTGGTCTCCCCATACCCGCGCATCTCCGGTACCAGCACGCGATAGCCGGCCGCTACCAGAGGGCCTATCTGCTGGCGCCAGGAATACCAGCACTCGGGAAAACCATGCAGCAGCCACACCGGCCGCCCTTCGGCCGGGCCGGCCATGTAGAGGCTCAAGGTGATGCCATTGACCGGCAGCAGGCGATGTTCGAGTGGCGGCATGACGGGCTCCGATTCTTACCAGGTGTCGACGAAGGGGCGTTTCTTGCCGGCACGGGGCGCCGGTCTGGGGGTGGCATTCAACCCGCGCAGCAGCCAGGAACGGGTTTCCTGCGGATCGATCACGGCGTCGATCTCCAGGAAGCTGGCCATGTTGATCGCCTTGCCGTTCTGGTAGGCCTTGGCAACCATCTTGTCGAACAGCGCCTGGCGTTCGGCCGGGTCCTCCACCGCGGCCAGCTCCTTGGCGTAGCCCAGGCGAACCGCGCCCTCCAGGCCCATGGCGCCAAACTCGCCGCTGGGCCAGGCGATGGTGAACAGCGGTGAGTGGAAGCTGCCCGCCGCCATGGCCTGGGCGCCCAGGCCGTAGCCCTTGCGCAGGACCACGGTGAAGAAGGGCACCGAGAGACCGGCTGCGGCGACGAACATGCGCGAAACGTGGCGCACCGTGGCCTGCTTCTCCGATTCCGGCCCGACCATGAAACCGGGGGTGTCGCAGAGCGAAAGCATGGGGAGGTCGAAGGCATCGCACAGCTGCATGAAGCGCGCGGCCTTGTCGCCGGCCTGGGCGTCGATGGCGCCGCCGAGGTGCATGGGGTTGTTGGCCAGCAGGCCGAACGCCTTGCCCTCGATGCGGATGACGGCGGTGACCAGCCCCGGTGCGAACTGCCGGCGCAGTTCCAGTACCGAGCCTTGGTCGGCCAGGGTTTCGATCAGTGCGCGGATGTCGTAGACCCGCAGGCGGTTTTCCGGGATGGCCTGGCGCAGCAGGCGCTGATCGGCGCATTGCCAGTCGGCCAGGTCGCCCTGGAAGTAGGACAGGTACTGCCGGGCGACTCGTACCGCCTCGGCCTCGTCTTCCACCAGCACATCGATCACACCATTGGGGCCCTGGACGCTGGTGGGGCCGACTTCTTCCGGCGCGAAGCTGCCCAGTCCGCCGCCTTCGATCATCGCCGGGCCGGCCATGCCGATGCTCGCGTTCCTCGTCGCGATGATCACGTCGCAGCAGCCGAGCAGCGCGGCGTTGCCGGCGAAGCAGCGGCCGGAAACCACGCCCACCAGCGGCACCAGGCCGGACAGTCGGGCCATGCCGACAAAGGTGTGGCAGTCCAGCCCGGCCACACCGACGAAATCCGAATCCCCCGGCCGGCCGCCGCCGCCCTCGGCGAACAGCACCAGGGGCAACCGCCATTGTTCGGCCAGGCCGAGCATGCGGTCGGTCTTCTTGTGGTTCATCACGCCCTGGGTGCCGGCGAACACCGTGTAGTCGTAGGCGATGGTCATGCAGCGGGCGGCCTCGCTGCCGAACTGCGTGGCGTTGACCGTGCCGATACCGGCCACCAGCCCGTCGGCGGGGCTCTGTTCGATCAGCTCTTCCAGCGACCGGCGCCGGCGCTGGGCCGCCAGTGCCAGTGCGCCGTATTCGATGAAACTGCCTTCATCGAGCAGGTCGTCGAGGTTCTCGCGGGTGGTGCGTTGGCCGGTCTTGCGCCGTCGTGCCACAGCCTGCGGGCGACGTTCGTCGCGGGTGATGACGTGACGCTCCAGCACTTCGGCAAGGTCGGCGCGGATGTGCGCGAGGTCGAGGCTTTCCTCGCTCTGCACCGCATCGCCAGCGACTTCCGCCGGCTCCAGGAACAGCAGCGGCGCGCCTTCGAACAGGCTGTCACCGGGTGCCACGGCCAGGGCGCGGACGATGCCGCCCTGGGTCGCCTTGACCACGAACTCCATCTTCATCGCTTCCAGCACCGCCACTGGCTGGCCGACGGCGACCGCGTCGCCCTCCTGCACATCGAGGCTCACCAGCACCCCTTGGCTCGGGGCGTTCAGCGGTACGCAACCGGCGGGCACTTCAACCTGCCCGGTCCCAGCGAGCGTGGCAGCGCCTGTGCCGCTGACGAACAGGTGTGGATGGGCAGCCTGTTGCGGGGCGAGGAGCTGGCTGATTTCCCGCTCGATGAAACGGGTGTCGACGCCACTTGCCAGTTCCTCGTGACGCAGCAGGTTCTGCAGGAAGTGGATATTGCTCGCCACACCTTCGAGGCGGAATTCACACAGGGCGCGATAAGCGCGGCGCAGGGCGGCGGGCAGGTCATCTCCCTGGACGATCAACTTGGCCAGCAGCGAGTCATAGCTGGGGCTGGTGGCGTACCCGGCGTAGCCATATCCATCGACACGGATACCGGGGCCGCTGGGTGGTTCATAGGCGCTGATCAACCCGCCGGCAGGTCGGGCGCTGCCGTCGGCCTGCATGCTTTCCAGATTGATCCGCAGCTGTACGGCGAAGCCTCGCGGTGCGACGGGTTCCAGCAGGCCCAATTCGGCCAGGCTGGAACCGGCGGCGAGGCGGAGCTGCGCCTGGACCAGGTCGATGCCGGTGATGGCCTCGGTGATGCAGTGCTCGACCTGGACGCGCGGGTTGGCCTCCATGAACACGAAATCGCCACGGCGGGTATCCACCAGAAACTCGAACGTGCCGATACCGCGATAGCCCACGGCGGCGGCCAGGGTCAGCGCCGCATCGAGGATGCGCTGGCGCAGCTCTGCAGTCAGGTTGGGCGCCGGGGCGATCTCGATCACCTTCTGATGGCGGCGTTGCAGACTGCAATCGCGCTCCCAGAGGTGAGTGACCCGTTTGCCGTCGCCCAATACCTGGACTTCGATGTGCCGGGCGTTCTCGATCAGCCGTTCGACGTACAGGTCGCCATTGCCGAAGGCGGCGCGGGCCTCGGACTCGCAGCGCTCGAAAGCGTGTGCCAGCTCCGTCTTGTCACGTACCGCGCGCATGCCGCGCCCACCGCCGCCGGCCAGGGCCTTGAGCATGATCGGGCCGCTTTCCAGCAGCGCGTTGGCTTCCGCTAAGGACGTGGCGCGATTGCTCCCGGCGGCCAGTGGCAGGCCGCAACGCGCGGCCAATTCGCGGGCGCGGGCCTTGTCGCCGAAGAGTTCCAGGGCTTCGGCCGAAGGACCGATGAAGCGGATGCCGGCGGCTTCGCACTGGCGGGCGAAATCGGCGTTCTCGCTGAGGAAGCCGTAGCCGGGATGCACGGCGTCGCAGCCATTCCTGAGCGCCACCTCCACCAGTTGGGCGGCATCCAGATAGGCCGCCGCGCCCCGGCCCACGAGCGGTACCGCGAGGTCGGCCTTGCGCAGGTGCAGGGACTGGCTGTCGTCCTCGGCATACACCGCGACGCTGCGGATGCCCAGTTCGGCGGCGGCGCGGGCGATGCGGATGGCGATCTCGCCACGGTTGGCGATCAGCAGGGACTGGATGGCTGTGGTCACGGCGAGGGTCCTTGGCGTGCAATCCAGTGATCTTAGGCAGCGTGGGCCAATCGCCGCAGCCAACTGTGTCGCGACGAATACCCACCACTCATGGCGGATGATGATTCAGTGACATGGAATGTCCGAATCGGCCCTTGTGGCAGTCCGTTGCCCGCAGTATCTGTTGCGCCTCCATTTCTTCCACAAGGACTGTCCATGAACGAGCTGTTGCACAGCCTGGACTGGGTGCTGCCCCTTCGCAGCGATGCGCTGACCCCGGTGATGCGTTTCTTCACGCTGCTGGGCTACGAGAAGTTCATCCTGTTCTTCCTGCCGCTGGGCTACTGGGCCTGGAACCGCGGTGTATTCCTGCGCCTGCTGGTGCTGGTGGCCGTGACTGCGTTGATCAACGCCTGGCTCAAGGATTACTGGCAGGACCCGCGTCCGGACATCGCCCTGCGCATGGACCATGAGGTGGGCGATAGCTTTGGCCTGCCCAGCGGCCATGCGCAGATCGCCGTGGTGATCTGGTTCTGGCTGGCCTTCGAGCTGCGCCGCGCCTGGGCCTGGGCGGTCAGTGGCGTGGTGGTAACAGGGATCATCTTCAGCCGGCTCTACCTCGGCGCCCACGATGTGGAAGACGTGCTGGGTGGCTCTCTGCTGGGTATCGGGACCTTGCTGCTGTTCGCCCAGGTGCGGAACTGGAACTGGTGGCGCGAGGCTCATGGGCTCTGGCACCTGGCGCTGATCCTGCTGGTGTTCCTCGCCGCCTGGCTGACCTGGCCGGGAGTCGCACCCAGCTATGTGCCGCTGCTGGCGGGGCTGATAGTCGGTGTGTTGTGCGGCTATCGCCAGTTCGCGTTTTCCGCTGAGATCGCCGTCTGGCGCCGCTTGCTGGCTGCGGCCATCGGTGCGGTGAGCTTCATCCTGCTGCAGAAAGCGCTGAAGCTCGCTGGCGCTGCCTGGCCGCTGGACCCGCAACTCTGGCAGGGCCTGCGTGGGCTGGTGATGGGGTCGTTCGTGGCAGCGGCGATGCCCTGGGTGCTGGTGCGCATGAGCTTGCTGGAGGCCGTTCGCAAGCCGCGGGGCGAAGCAGTGGCCGAACCGGTCGCCTGATGACCGCGAGGTGAATGTCGGACGGCGCGCTTAGCTGCGCCGTTCGACGATATAGCGCGCCAGTGCGCGCAGCGGCTCGGCGGTGTCGCCGAGATTGGCGGTAGCGCGCAAGGCCTGGTCACGCAGTTCCAGCGCATAGGCCTTGGCGTTATCGAGGCCGAGCAGGGAAGGGTAGGTGGGCTTGTCGTGGGCCTGGTCCTTGCCCTGGGTCTTGCCCAGGGTAGCGGTGTCGCTCTCCACGTCGAGGATGTCGTCCTGCACCTGGAAAGCCAGGCCGACGGCGCGGGCGTAGATGCGCAGTGCCGCCAACGCCGCCGGATCGGCACGGCCACTCGCCAGGGCACCGAGGCGCACACTGGCTTCGATCAGCGCGCCGGTCTTGTGCCGGTGCATGGTTTCCAGCGCCGCCTGGTCGAGCTTCAACCCTACCGAACCCAGATCGATCGCCTGGCCACCCACCATCCCGGCGGGACCCGCGGCCTGACCGAGGCTGGCGATCATCGCCAGGCGGGTTTCGGCGTCGTGCGGATTGCGTTGGGCGTCGGCCAGCACTTCGAAGGCCAGCGCTTGCAGGCCGTCGCCGGCGAGGATGGCGGTCGCTTCATCGAAGGCTATATGGGTGGTGGGCTGGCCACGACGCAGGTCGTCGTCGTCCATGGCCGGCAGGTCGTCATGCACCAGGGAATAGGCGTGGATCAACTCCACCGCGCAGGCGGCGGCATCAGCGCGCGCCACGTCGCCACCCAGGGCTTCGCAGGCTGCGTAGACCAGCAACGGGCGCACACGTTTGCCGCCGTTCACCACGCTGTAGCGCATGGCCTGGTAAAGACGTTCCAGCGGAGCGAGCGGGGCGATGAACAGCTCGGCGAGGGCCGCGTCCACGCGTTCCTGGCAGCGAGCCTGATAGCTGGAAATCATGCTTGTTCGTCCGCGTCGAAGGGCGCTTCTTCCAACTGGCCATCACGCTCCAGGAGGATCTGCACCTTCTGCTCGGCCTGGTTCAGGGAGGCCTGGCATTCACGGGTCAGGCGGATGCCCTGCTCGAAGGCACTGAGGGAGTCCTCCAGCGAAAGCTCGCCGCTTTCCAGGCGTTCCACCAGGGTCTGCAGTTCGGCGAGGGACTGTTCGAAATCGGGGGCGGCTTTCTTGCGGGCCATGTTGCTGTCTCGCGGCGGTCGAATCGGGCGCGACACTAGCAGAGGCGCACCTTGCGGGCAAATGAAGGGGGCGGATGGTTGCTCCGCGTGGGCGGGATTCAATTGTGGGGGCGAATTCATTCGCAAAGCAGCCCGCAGGGTTGCCCGACCGCCTCAGGGGAACGCTGCGCGTTCCATCGCGAATGAATTCGCCCCCACAGGTAGCCCACCCTACAAGGGAGTCCGGATCAGGTAGCAGCCCGTAGGATGTGGTGGAGCGGAGCGATACCCATCACGACGATATCGATGGGTATCGCAAGCTCGCGGAAGGCCGCCCGACCCATCCTACAAATGCAGCCGCGCCAGCCAGGGCCGAATCAGGCGGCGACGAAGTAGTAAGTCGTCATCCCCGTCCCCACCGCAATCACCAGCCACCTCAACCACCGAGTCGGCAGTTTCCGCGCAAGCGCGCCGCCTGCATAGCCGCCGCAACTGGCCGCGCCCAGCAGTACCGCCAACTCGCTCCAGCTCACCCTGCCAGCCGCCACGAAGGTCACCACTGCCACGCTGTAGATCGTGCTCGACAGCAGGTTCTTCAGCGCATTGGCGCGCAGCAGCGGATGGCCTTCGATGGAAAAGGCCGCCAGTTGCAGGATGCCCATGCCCGCGCCGAAGTAGCCGCCGTAGATGGCCACCAGGCTGTGGGACAGGTGGCTGGCGAGTCCGTGGGGAGGCAGCTCACCCGCGCTGCGCTGGCGGTTGATCAACTTGCTCAGCCACGGACTGGCAGCGAACAGCAGGGTCGCGGCCAGCAGCAGCCAGGGAATCAACCGGCGAAAGGTTTCGTCGCCACCCGCCAGCAACAGGAGGCCGCCGCCCAGCCCACCCAGGAGCGACACCACCACCAGCGGTACCACGTAGCGCCCCAATGGTCGCAGCTGCTCGCGCGCCGCCCAACTGGCGGCGAGGCTGGCAGGCCACAGGGCGACGGCATTGGTGGCGTTGGCGGTCACCGGTGGCAGGCCGGCCGCGAGCAGGGCGGGGAAGGAGAAAAACGTACCGCCGCCAGCAAGGGCATTCATGCCGCCGGCGGCGAAGCCGGCGACCAATAGCAGGAAGAAATCGTGGAGGCTCATGTTCGCGCGCAAAAGGCGGCAGGTTACCCCCGGGAGTGAACGGTGGCAAAGGACGGGCGAACGGTCGACCGCCCTTTTGGCCGCCGACCAGTGAGCCGAATCGCTGATAAATGGAGACGCGCATTTTCGCGGGAGCAGTATGCTTTCACTAACTCGTATGGGGCGGGGGCGGTAAGCGAAAGGAAGCCCACTCCACAAGCCTTCTCGGGCAGTAACTGCGGAAGGTGACAAGGCAGAGATCCACGCTTTAGCGTCAGGCCGGAACCGGGTTCAGTCGTCCCGATTCCGGCCTCTTTCATTGCGCCTTCGGATCATCCGCCAGCAGCGCAAAACCTTCGCGGTTGTCGCTGACGATACGGAAATGTTCGCTTTGTCCGACCTCCACGTGGGCGGCCTTCTCACGACGTAGCCGGCCCTTGGAGCAGAGTGTGTCGTCGGTTTCGTCGATACCGATGCCGACGATGCGATCACCCGGCGGTACCTGGAAGCTGGCAACTTCGCCTATGCCGATGCGCGCCGCCAACTGACGATCCACATGGACGGCGATGTAGCAGCCGCTGCCCAACCCGCCCATGTCGCGGTTCACCACGATCTGCCCACCGCCCTCCACCGGCTGCTGGAACGCCAGCAAGCGGTCGGCCGGAACCGGGACGATGTGTTGCGGCTCGGCCCGGTAGGACGAGCAACCGGCGAGCAGCAACAGGGAAACAGCGGCACAGGTCAGACGCATGGAGCCCTCCTTGGGCGGAGCGAACATCGAGCAATGCTGGAACTCTAGTGGATGGCTCCGGCTTTGCCATGGAAAAGACCGGCGCGGACATCAACGCTGGCCCGCGGCATCCTCCGTCGGCAACTTCTTCAAACGGTAGGCGAGCGCCGGGCGGGTCATGCCGAGCAGGCGTGCGGCTTCCGAGACATTGTTCTGGGCACGCTTCATCGCCCCCTGCATCAGCGCCTCTTCGACCGTGTCCAGGCTGACGCCGCTGTCGATCAGGCGCTCCACCCAGTCGGGCTCGACACTCGGCGTCGCTTCCACCAGCACTCCGTCACTGGAGAGGCCAATGCTATGGGCCTCGTGGGAGAGGTGCGGGAAGAGCGCATCCGCGCTGATGCTCTGGTTGGCGTCGGTGATGATCACGCCACGCTCGATGAGGTTCTCCAGTTCGCGGATATTGCCCGGCCAGTCGTAGCGCATGCAGGCTTCCAGGGCCCGGTCGGAAAGTCCCAGGGTGGTCTTGCCGTACGCGGTGTGCAGGCGTGCGAGGAAGTGCTCCACCAGCAGCGGGATGTCTTCCTTGCGTTCGCGCAGTGAGGGAATGAATACCGGATAGACGTTCAGCCGGTAGTAGAGGTCGGCACGGAAACGGCCTTCCTTCACGGCCTTGGCCAGGTCCTCATGGGTAGCGGCGATCACGCGGACGTCCACCTTGCGCGTCTGCGAGTCGCCGACCCGTTCCAGCTCTTCCTCTTGCAGCACCCGCAACAGACTGGCCTGGGCGCGTGGCGTGAGTTCCACCACTTCGTCGAGGAACAGGGTGCCGCCGTTGGCCCGCTCGAAACGGCCCATGCGTGACTGCTGGGCGCCGGTGTAGGCGCCGCGCTCGACACCGAACAGCTCGGCCTCGATCAGGTCCGGCGGGATGGCGGCACAGTTCAGGGCCACGAAGGGGCCGCTGGCGCGTTCGCTGCGCAGGTGCAGCGAACGCGCCATGACTTCCTTGCCGACGCCCGTCTCGCCCAGCAGCAGGACCGAAGCCTTGCCTGGAGCGACCTTGTCGATCAGCGTGCACGCCTTGCGATAGTGCGGCGCCTTGCCGATGCCGTAGTACTGACCGGCATCCTGCTGCAGGCGCTGGCGCATGTTGGCGACCTGCACCTGCAGGGCCTGGAGCTCTTCGATGATGGGGTCGCACTGGAAGTAGCGCATGAACGCCTCGGCGTCCTCCCATTCCTCCACCGGCTTACCGATGATGCGGCAGCGCGAGTCACCGCAGCCGCGGCAGCTGACCTCCTTGTAGAGCACCTGGCGACCGAGGAAGAACGACGAGTAGCTGATGGCGTAGCCGAGCAGGGTCCAGCACACCGGCTGGTCGGATGACATGCCTTCGGCGCGGCAGTTCTCCACCTCGTAGGAGTTCTGCCATTCGAGGTCGGCGTAGAACTGGCCGTTCTCGATGTCGATGTTCATCTCCAGCGGGTTGACCTTGACCATGCCCTTGAGCGAGTGCAGCTGCGGGCCGGTGAGGAACATCTCCACCGCGTCAGCATCGGGGCGCAGCTTGCGTGCCAGTTCGGCGTCCTTCAGGCCGGACTGGTAACCCAGGCGCAGGAAAAATCCCTTCGCGCGTTCTTCGCCAAGCATGTCCACCAGCTCGCGGCGGAACGAGCCCATGGCGGCGGACTGAAGCAGGAGCATGCGCTGCTCGTCGAGCCAGATCTTGCCCTCGTTGCCGAGGAAATGGACCCGGTCGGTCAGGTCTTTCAGCGTCGGGCTGTGCTCCGACGCCTTGTAATCAACTTTCATCGTGTTGCACCCCAGATTGTTCTTGTACGGGGAGGTGGCGAACCACCGCTCAGGCGGGCGGTCTGGACGGTTCGACCGGGCGGCCGATGGACGCAAGGGGGGCCGCGCTCTTTTTTCTAAGCGGCCTGAAAGCCAGTGAAATGTCAATCGCCGTCGAGAACGGGGTAAGGCGGATTGGTGATTTGCTCAAGTGCACGCCGGCGATTGAGCAAATGGTGAAAAGCCTTCAGGCAAATTCCCTTGTTGTCGTGGCTTTCCGAAGTCGTAGTTGTCGATAAAAAACCATTAATAACAATACCTTGCGCTTATTTGTCGGGAGGATTCCAGGCCCTGGCACAGGCGTTGCTCTAGCCCTGGCAACCCGCCCATGGAGTTGCCTTGCATGAGCCAGCAACAGACCCGCTTCGATCAACTGCCGCGTTACGTCCGGGTGCGCAGCGAGCCCGACGCCACCTTCGTCGAGTTCGACTTCGCCATCGGCTATCCCGACCTCTTCGTCGAGCTGGTTCTGCCGCGCGCCGCCTTCACCAGCTTCTGCGAGCAGAACCGGGTTCAGCACATGGATGCGCAGATGGCCGAAGCCATCGACGCCGACATGGAGAAGTGGCGTTACGGCGAGAGCCGCGATCAGGCCGATTGATGGCCTGACCACGACGCGCCGACCTCCCCACAACAACAAATACAGGACGCCCTGCATGAGCATCGAGATCAAGACGGCAACGGCCGAACCGATCCGCCAGACCTTCAGCCACATCCGCCGGCGTTTCGGCGACAAGCCTGCCAGCCGCTACCAGGAGGCCAGCTTCGACATCGAGGCCGCCACCAACTTCCACTACCGCCCGCTTTGGCAGCCGGACAAGCTGCTCAACGACGCCACCCGCACCGCCGTGCGCATGGCCGACTGGTACGCCGTCAGCGACCCGCGCCAGTTCTACTACGGCGCCTACGTGCAGACCCGCGCCAGGATGCAGGAGAACGCCGAGCACGATTACGCCTTCTGCGAGAAGCGCAACCTGCTGGCCAGTCTCGATGCCGCCAGCCGCGAGCAGATCGCCCGCTTGCTGCTGCCCCTGCGCCACGCGGAACTCGGCGCCAACATGAACAACAGTGGCATCGCCGCCGATGGCTTCGGCACCAGCCTGACCCAGCTGCACATGTTCCAGGCCATGGACCGTCTCGGCATCGCCCAGTACCTGTCGCGCATCGGCCTGATGCTCGACGACGGCGGCACCGACCTGCTCGCCGAGGCCAAGCACCAGTGGCTGCAGGACCCGGCCTGGCAGGGCCTGCGTCGCTACGTGGAAGACACGTTGGTAGTGCGTGACTGGTTCGAGCTGACCCTGGCACAGAACCTGGTCAGCGACGGCCTGCTCTTCCCGCTCATGTTCCACAAGTTCGACGAGCAGCTCTGCGCCCAGGGTGCCGGTCAGGTGGGGATGCTCACCGAATTCATGCGCCTCTGGTTCGCCGAGACCCAACGCTGGGTCGATGCCCTGGTGAAAACTGTCATCAGCGAAAGCGCCGAGAACCGCACGCTGGTGGAAGGCTGGGTCGGCCAGTGGCAGGCCCGTGCCCTGGAAGCCCTGGCGCCATTGGCTGACATCGGCCCTGGCAGCGTTGCCCTCGACACTGTGGCCGGCGAGTTCGCCGCCCGCCTGAAGAAACTCGGCCTTGCAGGAGCCGCGCAATGACTTCCCTCGTCTACATCGCCTTCCAGGACAACGACAACGCTCGCTACATAGTCGAGGCCATCGTCCAGGACAACCCCCACGCAGAGATCCAGCACCAGCCGGCCATGATCCGCGTCCAGGCCGAAGGCCGCCTGGAGATCAACCGCGCCACGGTGGAGGAAAAGCTCGGCCGCGAATGGGACGTGCAGGAAATGCTTATCGACGTCATCACCCTCGGCGGCAACGTCGAGGAAGACGAAGACCGCTTCGCCCTGCACTGGAACTGAACCCGCGCATAACGACAAGAATCGGGAGAGCCACCATGGCCGCCAAACGCCTGAACCAGAAAGACAAATACCGCTGCCTGACCCGCGACCTTGCCTGGGAGCCGAGCTACCAGAGCAAGGACGACATCTACCCCTACGAGCGCTTCGAGGGCATCAAGATCACCGACTGGGACAAGTGGGAGGACCCCTTCCGCCTGACCATGGATGCCTACTGGAAATACCAGGCCGAGAAGGAGAAGAAGCTCTACGCCATCTTCGATGCCTTCGCCCAGAACAACGGCCATACCAACCTGTCCGACGCGCGCTACGTCAACGCGCTGAAGCTGTTCCTCTGCGGCGTGACCCCGCTGGAGTACCAGGCCTATCAGGGCTTCGCCCGCGTCGGCCGGCACTTCGGCGGCGCCGGTGCACGGGTCGCCTGCCAGATGCAGGCGATCGACGAGCTGCGCCACGTGCAGACCCAGATCCACGCCATGAGCCACTACAACAAGCACTTCAACGGCCTGCATGACTTCGCCCACATGCACGACCGGGTGTGGTTCCTGTCGGTGCCCAAGTCCTTCTTCGAGGATGCTCGCACCGCCGGCCCGTTCGAGTTCCTGACGGCCATCTCGTTCTCGTTCGAGTACGTGCTGACCAACCTGCTGTTCGTGCCCTTCATGTCCGGTGCCGCCTATAACGGCGACATGGCCACCGTCACCTTTGGCTTCTCGGCGCAGTCCGACGAAGCCCGGCACATGACCCTGGGGCTGGAGGTGATCAAGTTCTTGCTGGAGCAGCACGAGGACAACGTGCCGATCATCCAGCGCTGGATCGACAAGTGGTTCTGGCGCGGATACCGCCTGCTGACGCTGGTGGGGATGATGATGGACTACATGCTGCCGAACAAAGTCATGTCCTGGGCCGAGGCCTGGGAGGTGTACTACGAGCAGGCCGGCGGTGCGCTGTTCAAGGACCTGGAGCGCTACGGCATTCGCCCGCCGAAGTACGTCGAGCAGACCACCATCGGCAAGGAGCACATCAGCCACCAGGCCTGGTCGATTTTCTACCAGTACAGCCAGGCCACCAACTTCCACACCTGGATTCCCACGGACGAGGAACTGGACTGGCTCTCGGCCAAGTACCCGGACACCTTCGACCGCATCTACCGTCCGCGCTACGAGCAGTGGCGCGAGATGCAGGCACGTGGCGAGCGCTTCTACAACAACGCGCTGCCGATGCTCTGCCAGATCTGCCAGATCCCGCTGTCCTTCACCGAGCCGGACGCGGATACGACGCTGAGCCACCGCAGCGTGATGCATGGCGGCGAGCGCTTCCATTTCTGCTCCGACGGCTGCTGCGACATCTTCCAGTACGAGCCGGAGAAGTACGTCCAGGCCTGGCTGCCGGTGCACCAGATCCTCCAGGGCAACTGCGGCGGCGCCGATGTCGAGGCGGTGGTGCGCGACTACTACAACATCGCCTTCGGCCAGGACAACTTCGACTACCAGGACTCGCCCGAGCATCAGCGCTGGCGAGAGTGGCAGGGCGACAAGCCCGTCGACCTCCCCAAGGCCGGCTGAGTCCACGGCGGGCACCGCGTGCCCGCCTTCCACCCCATTACAAGAAGGACAGCGTCATGCCCGTGACTGCCATCGGCGCCTATGCGGCGCAATCCCTGGACCGCCAGGAAAACTTCAACGGCCTGCAACTGGTGTACCTCTGCTGGGAACGCCACCTGATGTTCTGCGCCCCCTTCACACTGCCGCTGCCGCCGGACATGCCCTTCGGCGACTTCATCGAGAACGTGGTCAAACCGGCCATCGCAGCGCACCCGGACGCGGCGAAGGTGGATTTCGCCAAGGCCCTCTGGCGCCTCGATGACGTCGACTTCCAGCCCGACCTGCAATCGGGCCTGGCCGCCAACGGCATCGGCCACAAGAGCCTGCTGCACCTTTCCACTCCCGGCCTGGATGGCCTCAACGGCAGCTTCAACTGAGGAGGTCGCCATGAGCTACCAGGTCACGATCGAACCCACCGGCGAACAGATCGAAGTCGAAGAGGGCCAGACCATTCTCCAGGCCGCCTTGCGCCAGGGCGTCTGGCTGCCCTTCGCCTGCGGCCATGGCACCTGCGCCACCTGCAAGCTGCAAGTCCTGGAAGGCGAGGTGGACATCGGTGCCGCCTCACCCTTCGCCCTGATGGACATGGAGCGCGACGAAGGCAAGGTGCTGGCGTGCTGCGCCATCCCGCAGAGCGACCTGGTGATCGAGGCCGACATCGACGTCGACCCGGACTTCGCCGGCCACGCCGTGCAGGATTACCGCGCAACGGTGATCGCGCTGGACGACCTCTCGCCCACCATCAAGGGCCTGCGCCTGAAACTGGATCGCCCCATGGATTTCCAGGCTGGCCAGTACATCAACCTGCAGATCCCCGGCATCGAAGGCACGCGCGCCTTCTCACTGGCCAACCCACCGAGCCGTGCCGACGAGGTGGAACTGCACGTGCGCCTGGTCGAGGACGGCCAGGCCACCGGGTTTATCCACAGCGAGCTGAAGGCGGGCGATGCGCTGGAGCTCTCCGGCCCCTACGGACAGTTCTTCGTGCGTGGGTCGCAGGCTGGCGACCTTATCTTCATCGCTGGCGGCTCGGGGCTGTCCAGCCCGCAATCGATGATCCTCGACCTGCTGGAGCAGGGGGACACGCGGCGCATGACCCTGTTCCAGGGCGCCCGCACCCGTGCCGAACTCTACAACCGCGAACTCTTCGAGCGCCTGGCCGAAGAGCACGAGAACTTCACTTACGTGCCGTCCCTCAGCCAGGCTGCCGAGGATACCGAGTGGACCGGTTTCCGGGGGTATGTGCACGACGCGGCGAAGAAGCACTTCGACGGTCGCTTCACCGGCAACAAGGCTTACCTCTGCGGCCCGCCGCCGATGATCGACGCCGCCATTACCGCGCTGATGCAGGGGCGGTTGTTCGAGCGCGACATCTTCATGGAGCGCTTCCTCACCGCCGCTGACGGCGCCGGCGAGAGCACCCGCTCAGCCCTGTTCAAGCGCATCTGACCCGCTTCATCCGCCGCTCCGCGCCACTCGCGCGGACGGCGGCTCACGCCCATAAAAACAAGAAGGTATTGCTGATGAGTGCCAAACTGCGTGTCCTGTCCTGCTGCATCCTCGCCGCCCTGGGCCAGGTGGCTCACGCCACCGAAGGCGGCGGTTCCACCTACCCGATGGGCGCCGAGAACTACATGTCCGGCGCCATGCCGCCGCCCGGCTTCTACGGCCAGGTGTTCTCCACTCACTACGAGGCCGACACCCTGCGCGGCAACGACGGCGACAGCCTGCCGGTGGACTTCCGCGTCCGCGCCAGCGTCATCGCCCCACGCCTGATCTGGGTGAGCGAGCAGCAACTGTTCGGCGGCAACCTGGCCTTCGCGGCGCTGTTTCCCTTCGTCGACCTCAAGGTGGAAGTGAACGGCCAGTCCCAGAGCAAGAAAGGCCTGGGCGACATCATCTTCGGCCCGGCACTGGGCTTTCATCACACAGACAAGCTGCACAGCATCTTCGCCCTGGACTTCATCGCGCCTTCGGGCGAATACGACCGGGGCGACCTGGCCAACATCGGGCGCAACTACTGGACCGTCGAACCGGTTTGGGCGATCTCCTACATCGACCCTGCCGGCCTCAACGCCAGCGTTAAGCTGATGTACGACTTCAACCAGGAAAACCCCGCCACCGACTACCGCTCCGGTCAGGAATTCCACTTCGACTACGCCGTCGGATGGGGCCTCGGAAATGGCTGGGTGCTGGGCGTGGGCGGCTACTACTACCGCCAGACCACCGGCGACCGCCAGGACGGCGACCGCATCGACGACAACAAGGGCCGCGCCTTCTCCATCGGCCCGTCGATCATGTACAGCAACAAGGACGGCTGGTTCCTCACCGCCAAATGGGAACAGGAAACCCAAGTGCGCAACCGCGCGGAAGGGGATGCCTATTGGCTGAAGCTGACCGTGCCGTTCTAGGTCAGGGCAGGCCTGCGGTCTGCTTGGCAAATGAATTCGCCCCTACAAAAAAAGCGGAGGCACGCTTTCGGAAGCACTGCTTCCGGTGCCGATGAACGCCTGAGCGTGAAGCGACAAGGCCGGGGCGCAGAGCGGGGGCCGGGGTGCGGGTGGCTTCAGGCCGGCTGGGAGGGTGGATAACGCTCTTTTTATCCACCCTCGCAAGTGCCGGAAAGCGATTTCTGATTGGTAGGAGCGAGCTTGCTCGCGAACAGCCCCATGGGTAGCTGCGCTGCCCTTAGCGAATGAGTTCGCCCCTACAGGGCTTTGACCTGGGAGCCGCCGACGAGCAGCAGGCCCAGGGGGGTGGTAAGGAGAGCACGCATCACCAGCTCCCGTAAGGAATGCCGAAGCGTTCGATATAGCGTTTGGAAGCGTCCGACTGGGGATAGTAGTGACCGCCTGATTTTCCCAGATGTGGCCCCAGTGGCTCCACCTCGGCCTGGGCGCGGGCCACCTTGACCGACCGGTAGCAGCGGTTATAGACCCAGACCTGGATGATGCCTCCCGGCGCCAGGCCCAGGTACAGCGTGGCATCGTAGCTTGAGACCCTGTGGGGTTTCTCCGGGCAGCGCCAGGCCACGGAGTCACGCATGATCTGCCGCGCTTCTTCCGGGATGTCCACCCAGGCGCGGTAGGTCTGCGGCTCGACGATGGACTGCCAGCGGACGTAGATGCGCTGGGGCAGGTCGGCACCGACCACTGCGACGCCAGGAGGCCCCGCCCCATGCCAGCCACGAGCGGCTTCGGTGCCATCTTCCGGCTCCCCACCTATCGCCGTGCCGCCGCCGGTATGGCGGAACAGCCGGCCGTGGATATCGACGACCGCGCTGTCCTCGACCCAGACCTTCATGTAGTTGGGCTGGGCGAAGCCCAGGCTCCACCAGGGATCATGGGGATCATTGGCGCCGGAGAGTGGGTCCATGGCCTGGCAGCCGCTGACCAGCAGCAGGCCCAGCAGGGTAATGAGAGCGCGCATCACCAGCTCCCGTAAGGAATGCCGAAGCGTTCGATATAGCGTTTAGCCTTCTCGCTGGGCTTGTAGGCATAGCGTCCCTCGTTACGTCCCTGGTCCGGCCCGAGGGGCTCCACCTCGGCCTGGGCGCGGGCCACCTTGACCGACCGGTAGCAGCGGTTATAGACCCAGACCTGGATGATGCCGCCTGGAGCTAGGCCCAAATAGAGCGACGCTCGGTAACGTGAGACTCTGTCTGGCTTCTGTGGGCAGCGCCAGGCAATGGAGTCACGCATGATCTGACGCGCTTCCTCTGGGATGTCCACCCAGGCGCGGTAGGTCTGCGGCTCGACGATGGACTGCCAGCGCACGTAGATGCGCTGGGGCAGATCGGCGCCGACCACCGCGACGCCGCTGGGGCCGGCGCCGCCCCGCCAGCCGCGGGCGGCTTCGGTGCCATCCTCCGGCTCATCGCCAGCAGCAATGCCGCCGCCGGTATTCCGGAACAACCGACCGCGGATATCGACGACTGCACTGTCCTCGACCCAGACCTTCATATAGGCCGGATGAGCGAAACCCAGGCTCCACCAGGGGTTGTGATCGTCATGAGCGCCGGAAAGCGGGTCCATGGCCTGGCAGCCGCTGACCAGCAGCAGGCCTATCAGAAGAAAATGGCGCATCGAATCAGGCTCCTGTGCTAGGCATGGGGGTGACGCACGCGCCGGCCATCGGCGGTGGGGGCATTGATGAAGGTCAGGGCGACCCCCGTGCGTGGGGTCCGGCCCTGCAGGCTTACAGGCGGGTTCCAGTGGGCCGAGCAGTGGATGTAGTGCAGTCGCAACAACTGCTCTTCGGCGGGGGTGGTGCTGTAGTCGTCTCCCATGAATCGGTTGCAGAGCGGCTGGAGTTCAAGTGGCAATTGGGTGTCGGAGCGGTCAGGGATATCGTCGAAGTTCACGCCCTTTTGCCGGGCCAATTGATGCATCAGCCGCAGGTAGACCCGCGACAGTTCGCCCCGCACGGAGCGCTTCAGTTGCAGGGCGGCATAGACGCGTTTGCGTGGAGGGGCCAGGCGGTCAGTCGGATCGAGTGGCAGCGGCCGCGCCTCGGGGGTAACGATGGTCAGCATGTGGGCTGGCCAGCCTTTGGCCAGCCAGGCGTCCCGGGCCCGCTCGGCATCGCGGTGGATGGAGGTGCTGCGCACATCGGTGTGCAAGGGGACGTCCAGCGCCTGCATGGGGCTGACCAGCAGGGTTTCCTCTGCTTCGGCCAGGTAACCGCCCCCAAGGTCGGCATGGACGCCAGGCAGAACGATTTCGCGGTGCTCGGGCTCGGTGCTGTTGAGGGCGAAGTTGGCGCGGTATTCGTCCCGCGCCACCAGGTGCACCACTGTCGGGAAATGGGCAGGTGCCAGGTAGAGTTGCAGGCCTGGGGTACTGGCACTGCGCACATTGCCCAGGTTGGCAAGGCCAGCGGTGGAGGCCACGGTGTCGAACAGGCCGATAACGGCCACCTGCACTCCTTGCCCGTAGCGGCCGCTCAGGTCGTGGCTGAAGGTGCCGCTGGTATCGGGGAGCAGCATGCCCAGGGGGCCATTGCGGCCCTTGGCGATCTGGTTGGCGAAGTGCCGGGCCGCTGCTGCGCCTCGGCTGAAACCGAAGATATCGAAGGTCAGCGACTCAATTTCATAGTCGGTGTTTTCGTCGATGAAGTCGTAGCAAACCCTTCGGATATCCTTAAAGGCCTGCTGCACCTTTCCCGCCACACCAGTGGCGCCACGCCCAGTGCCTGCGCCGAACAGACTGTCCTCCTCACCCACGCGGGTGCCGCTGCCCTCGACATAGATACGTCGATAGCCCTGTTTGGCTGTGGCCGGCAGCTTCTGGGTTTCGGGATACAGGTCATGGAGCAGCCTGATATTGGTCACGCCATTGCCATAGCTGCTCTCCGGGTCGCGCATATAGGGCTTGCAGCTGGCGTCCAGGTCGTCCTCGGTGATGGCGTGCTGGGCGCCGCAGAGTAGGCCCAGGGCGGCGTTGGCGGCATTGTTGTAGGTGCCGTCGAAGAACACGCCGATGCGTAAGGCGATGCGAAGTTTGGCCTTGGGGGTATGCGTGAAGGGCTTCCAGTCGGGCGGTAGCTTGGGCTCAGCGGGAGCGGGCGGGGCGGAAACCGGCGCGCCAAACCAGGCCAGGTCGTCGGCCAAGGAGGGCCGTTTTCCGCTCAGGGGCTTGAATGGACGCCGGCTGATCAGCAGCCAGTCGCCGCTGCGAACGTGCTCGAGAATCCGGTTCCGACAGTATTCCTCCTGTCTGTCGTTGGGATCGATGCCGCATTCGCTGAGCAGTCGCTCGAGCCCGGGTAGTTGCCAGGGCTCGTCCAATGCCCGATCGACTTTGGAGACGGCGAAGAAAGGATCCTCCACCTGGTCCTCGTTGACGGGGTCGAAGATCGACCGTTTGACCAACCTGTCCATTGCGCTGTGCTTCCTGTGAGGCTCCATGGTTGAGGAGCGAGGCTTGCACAGGCGTGATGCCCTGGCGGCGTGATGCGGGCT
>NZ_QJRF01000070.1 GCF_013393345.1 Pseudomonas taiwanensis | reverse complement strand
CTGAGTTCGACGAAGCCCAACGTTCCCGGGCACGCTTCGCGCGCCTTGTTGGGCTTCGCTTCGCTCTGCGCCAACCTACGGGGTCGTGTCGCGGCCCTTGGCAGTGCTGCGGGATCTGTAGGTTGGGCTGAGTTCGACGAAGCCCAACGCTCCTGGGCACGCTTTGCGCGCCTTGTTGGGCTTCGCTTCGCTCTGCGCCAACCTACGGGGCCGCTTCGCGGCCCTTGGCGATGCTGCGTGAACTGTACTGTAGGTTGGTCTGAGCTCGACGAAGCCCAACGTTCCCGGGCACGCTTCGTGCGCCTTGTTGGGCTTCGCTCCGCTCTGCGCCAACCTACGGGGCCGCTGTGCGGCCTTCAAACGTTGATGGTTTCCACGTTGTGGCAGGCCACCTGGCGGGCGTCGAGCAGGCGCAGCTCCGGCACTTCCACCTTGCAGCGCTCGGTGGCGTAGGGGCAGCGCTTGTGGAAGGCGCAGCCGGATGGCGGGTTGAGCGGGTTGGGTAGTTCGCCGGTGATCTTGATCTTCGGCTTGCTCGGGTCCGGATGGATCGCCGGAGTGGCCGAGAGCAGGGCCTTGGTGTAAGGGTGCAGCGGACGCTCGTAGATCAGTTCGCTGGGGCCCATTTCCGCCGGGCGGCCGAGGTACATCACCAGCACGTCGTTGGCGACGTGGCGCACCACCGCGAGGTTGTGGGAGATGAACACGTAGCCTGTGTTGTAGCGCTCCTGCAGGTCCATGAAGAGGTTGAGCACCTGGGCCTGGATCGACACGTCCAGTGCTGAGGTGGGCTCGTCCGCCACCAGCACCTTGGGATTGAGCATCATGGCGCGGGCCAGGGCGATGCGCTGGCGCTGGCCACCGGAGAACATGTGTGGGTAGCGCTGGTAGTGCTCGGGGCGCAGGCCCACCTGCTGCATCATCGCCTGTACCTGCTCGCGGCGTTCGACGCGGGACAGGCCGGTGTTGATGACCAGCGGTTCGGCCAACTGGTCGCCGATCTTCTGCCTCGGGTTGAGCGAGGCGTAGGGGTTCTGGAAGACCATCTGCACATCACGGCGCAGCTGCTTGCGTTCGTCCTTGCTGGCCCCCGTCACTTCGTGGCCAGCGATCTGCAGTGAGCCGGAAGAAGGTACCTCGATCAGGGTCAGGGCGCGGGCCAGGGTGGATTTGCCGCAGCCCGACTCGCCGACCACGGCCAGCGTGCGGCCGGCCTCGAGTTCGAAGGACACCCCGTTGAGGGCGCGCACCAGGGCATGGGGCTTGAACAGGCCACGGGAGACTTCGTAGTGGCGGTGCAGGTCTCGGGCGGTCAATACGGCACTCATCGCGCCACCTCGATCAGGTTAAGGGGGTAGAAGCAGCGCACGGCGCCATGGGCGTGCGGGTCCAGGGTCGGGCGCTGGGCCACGCAGTTGGACTGGCCATAAGGGCAGCGCGGCGACAGCAGGCAGCCGTGGGGACGGTCATAGCGGCCGGGGACGATGCCGGGCAGGGTCGACAGGCGGTGAGCGCCCAGGCTGTGCTCGGGAATCGCCTTGAGCAGGGCTTCGGTATAGGGATGGGTGGGCTGGTCGAACAGGCGCGGCACTTCGCCGATTTCCACGGCCTGGCCGGCGTACATGACACAGACGCGGTCGGCGGTTTCGGCCACCACGGCCAGGTCATGGGTGATCAGCACCAGGGCCATGCCCTGGTCGCGCTGCAAGTCCAGCAGCAGGTCCATGATCTGCGCCTGGATGGTCACGTCCAGGGCGGTCGTGGGTTCGTCGGCGATCAGTAGCTTGGGCTCGGCGGCAATGGCCATGGCGATGGCCACGCGCTGGCTCATGCCCCCAGACAACTGGTGCGGATAGGCATCGAGACGGCTGGCGGCACCGGGTATTTCCACCCGTTCCAGCAGTTCCAGGGCGCGCTGGCGAGCGGCCTTGCCCTTCAGGCCCAGGTGTTGGCGCAGCACTTCTTCGATCTGGAAACCCACGGTGTAGCTGGGGTTGAGGGCGGTCATCGGGTCCTGGAAGACCATCGCCAGGTCCTTGCCAACGATGTGCCGACGCTGCTTGCCCTTGAGCTTGAGCATGTCGTGGCCGTCGAAGCGTAGGCTGTCGGCGGTGATGCGGCCGGGGGCGTCGATCAGGCCCATCAGCGCCATCATGGTCACCGACTTGCCGGAGCCGGACTCGCCAACGATGGCCAGCACCTCGCCCTTGTTCACTGAGATGTCGAGGCCGTCCACCACCGGGACGGCGTTGGCGTCGCCGAAGCGCACGCTGAGGTTCTTGATTTCAAGGAGGCTCATACGGCGGTCTCCGGGCAATTCGCAACGCTGGCACGCGGCGTTGTAGGAGCGAGCTTGCTCGCGAAGGGGGGCCGCAGGTTCGCCAGCAAGCTGGCTCCTACAAGGAGCTGACGCGGAATAGAGAGATTCATGGCGGGCTCCTCAGACTGCATTCTTGAGTTTCGGGTCCAGCGCATCGCGCAGGCCGTCGCCCATCAGGTTGATCGCCAGCACGCTGAGCAGGATGGTCAGGCCGGGCAGCGAAACCACCCACCAGGCGCGTTCGATGTAGTCGCGCGCGGAGGCCAGCATGGTGCCCCACTCGGGGGTGGGCGGCTGCACGCCGAGGCCAAGGAAGCCCAGGGCGGCGGCGTCGAGGATGGCCGAGGAGAAGCTCAGGGTGGCCTGGACGATCAGCGGCGCCATGCAGTTGGGCAGCACGGTGACGAACATCAGGCGCATCAGGCCGGCGCCGGCCAGGCGCGAGGCGGTGACGTAGTCGCGGTTCAGCTCGCCCATCACCGAGGCGCGGGTCAGGCGCACGTAGGAGGGCAGGGAGACGATGGCGATGGCGATCACGGTGTTGATCAGGCCTGGGCCGAGGATGGCGACGATGGCCACAGCCAGCAGCAGCGACGGCAGGGCCAGCATGATGTCCATCAGGCGCATGATCGATGGGCCCAGCAGTCGCGGGAAGAAACCCGCCACCAGGCCAAGGAGGATGCCGGGGATCAGCGACATCACCACCGAAGTCAAGCCGATCAGCAGGGACAGGCGGGCGCCGTGGATCAGACGCGAGAGCACGTCGCGGCCGAGTTCGTCGGTGCCGAGCAGGAACTGCGCCTGGCCGCCTTCCAGCCACACCGGAGGCGTCAGCAGGAAGTCGCGGAACTGCTCGCTCGGGTCATGGGGGGCGACCCAGGGCGCGAACAGGGCGCAGAAGACGATCAGGATCATGAAGGCGAGGCCGCCGACAGCACCCTTGTTGTGGGCGAAGGCCTTCCAGAATTCTTTGAGCGGCGACGGGTAGAGGACGCTCGGGTCGACCTGGGGTTGCATTGTGGTCACGTCAGGTCTCCTTAGCGTTGGTGGCGGATACGTGGGTTCACCAGGCCGTAGAGGATGTCCACGACGAAGTTCACCACGATCACGAGGCAGGCGATCAGCAGGATGCCGTTCTGCACCACCGGGTAGTCGCGGGCACCGATGGCTTCGATCAGCCACTTACCGATGCCTGGCCAGGAGAAGATGGTTTCGGTCAGCACCGCGCCGGCCAGCAGGGTGCCTACCTGCAGGCCGAACACGGTGAGCACCGGGATCAGCGCGTTGCGCAGGCCGTGGACGAAGACCACGCGGGCCGGCGACAGACCTTTGGCGCGAGCGGTACGCACGTAGTCTTCGCGCAGCACTTCGAGCATCGCCGAACGGGTCATGCGGGCGATCACCGCCAGTGGGATGGTGCCCAGCACGATGGCCGGCAGGATCAGGTGGCGCAGGGCATCGATGAAGGCGCCTTCCTCTTCGGAATACAGCGTGTCGATGAGCATGAAGCCGGTTTTCGGCTCGATGTCGTAGAGCAGGTCGATCCGCCCTGACACCGGCGTCCAGCCCAGCCACACGGAGAAGAACATGATCAGCAGCAGGCCCCACCAGAAGATCGGCATGGAGTAGCCCGCCAGGGAGATGCCCATCACGCCGTGGTCGAACAATGAGCCTCGCTTCAAGGCGGCGATCACGCCCGCCAGTACCCCGAGGGTGCCGGAGAAGATCAGCGCGGCGATGGCCAGTTCCAGGGTGGCGGGGAACAGGGTGAGGAACTCGTTCCAGACGCCTTCGCGGGTACGCAGCGATTCGCCCAGGTCGCCCTGTGCCAGCTTGCCGATGTAGTCCAGGTACTGTTCCGGCAGCGGTTTATTGAGGCCGAGGCGTTCCATGGCCTGGGCGTGCATTTCCGGGTCGACCCGACGTTCACCCATCATCACTTCCACCGGGTCGCCGGGAATCAGGCGGATCAGGGCGAAGGTGAGCAAGGTGACGCCGAAGAAGGTGGGGATCAGAAGCCCCAGTCGGCGTGCAATGAAACTCAGCATTTGGGCGAATCACTCCTCATCTTTGTAATGCTGGTCAGCGTGCTGACCATTCCCTGCAGTTTAGGCCGCATAGGTAAAGGCGCCGGTCCGAAGGCTCGGGAGACGGTGCCTTGCTTTTTCTTGTGGCAGGTGAAGAAACGCCTCGGCCGGTCTGGTGCCGGCTCGAAGGATGCGAAGAAGGCCGGTTTCCCGGCCTCGATCACTCAGCGTCCGTTGGAGACGCCATAGAAACTGTTGCGTCCGAAGGGGCTGATCAGGAAGTCCTTCACGCTGGCGCGCATCGGTTGATAGACCGTGGAGTGCGCGATGGGGGTGATCGGTACCTGTTGTTGCAGGACGTGCTGGGCCTGTTTGTACAGCTCGGTGCGTTTCTCCACGTCGGCGGTGGCCTTGGCGGCTTTCACCAGCTTGTCGTAGCCGGTGTCGCACCATTTGGAGAAGTTGTTGCCGTCCACCGAGTCGCAGCCGTAGAGGGTGCCGAGCCAGTTGTCCGGGTCACCGTTGTCGCCGGTCCAGCCGATCAGCATGGCGTCGTGCTCGCCGGCGTGGGCGCGCTTGATGTATTCGCCCCATTCGTAGCTGACGATGCGGGCCTTGATGCCCACCTTGGCCCAGTCGGCCTGGAGCATTTCGGCCATCAGTTTGGCGTTCGGGTTGTACGGACGCTGAACCGGCATGGCCCAGAGGGTGATTTCGGTGCCTTCCTTCACGCCGGCGGCTTTCAGCAGTTCCTTGGCCTTTTCCGGGTTGAAGTCGCGATCCTTGATGGTCTCGTCGTAGGACCACTGGGTCGGCGGCATGCCGTTCACGGCGAGCTGACCGGCGCCCTGGTAGACGGCGTCGATGATGGCTTTCTTGTTCACCGCCATGTCCAGCGCCTGGCGCACTTCGAGCTTGTCGAAGGGGGCGCGGGTGACGTTGTAGGCGATGTAGCCGAGGTTGAAGCCCGGCTCGCTCGGCACCAGCAGGTTCGGGTCCTTCTTCAGGGCCTCGATATCGGCGGGGCGCGGGTTGAGGGTGACCTGGCATTCACCGGCCTTGAGCTTCTGGGTACGCACCGAGGCGTCGGTGTTGATGGCGAAGATCAGGTTGTCGATCTTCACGTCTTCGGGCTTCCAGTAGTCCTTGTTGCCGGTGAAGCGGATCTGCGCGTCCTTCTGGTAGCGCTTGAGCACGAAGGGACCGGTGCCGATGGGCTTCTGGTTGATGTCGGCGGCCTTGCCGGCCTTGAGCAACTGGTCGGCGTATTCGGCGGACTGGATCGCGGCGAAGTTCATCGCCAGGTTCTGGATGAAGGCGGCATCCACCTCGTTCAGGGTGAAGGCCACGGTCATGTCGTCGACCATCTCCACCTTGGCGATGTTCTTGTCCAGGCCCATGTCGGTGAAGTAGGGGAATTCGGTGGGGTACGCCTTACGGAAGGGGTGGTTCTTGTCCAGCATGCGCTGGAAGGTGAACACCACGTCGTCGGCGTTGAACTCGCGAGTCGGCTTGAAGTAGTCGGTGGTGTGGAACTTCACGCCCGGGCGCAGGTGGAACACGTAGCGTTTGCCGTCTTCGCTGATGTCCCAGTTGCTGGCCAGGGTCGGCTCGACCTTGGTGCTGCCACGCTGGAACTGGGCAAGGCGGTTGAAGATTGTTTCCGAGGCTGCGTCGAAGTCGGTGCCGGTGGTGTACTGGCCCGGGTCGAAGCCGGCGGGGCTGCCCTCGGAGCAGAAGACCAGGTTGCTGGCGGCGTGGGTGAAGCCTGAGCCGAGGATGAGACCAGCGGCAATCATGGACTTGAGCGCGGTTTTCTGACGCATGCGAACCTCGTTGTTGTTTTTCTGAGGGCGGCATATCAGGTGTTGAAGCCTGCGGTGTCTTTTGCACCTGACCCTGCGACTTCGTGGGCCGCAGGTTGCCCGTCATTCGCGAGCCGGGGCCGTAGATCGGTGTTCCCGGGCGGGCGATGGCGGCGAAGGAAGAAGGAGTACTTGCGCCTCCGCCGGCCGAGGCCGAACTTAAGTGATGCTGAAATTAAGGTCAACTTAAATTCAGTGGCGCTTACTTCCGAAAACCGACCGGTCAGGGGGTGGCGTGGTCGTCGAAAAGACCCATGGTGGTGACGGTCAGCACCTCGGCCACTTCTTCGCCGGAATTAGCGAGAAAGTGCGGTTTGGCTGCGTCGAAATGCACCGAGTCTCCCGGCCCTAGGGGATAGTTGCGGCCTTCGATGGTGTAGACGATCTGCCCGGCCAGCACATACGCGAACTCGGCGCCTTCATGGGAAATGAGTTCGGACTGGTAGCCCACCGGCATGCTCATCTTCACCGCGTTGATCAGGTTGCCGGGAAAGTTGCTGGACAGGCGCTCGTAGGCCAGCGGCTGGCCGCCGATGGTGTAGCGCACGCGCTGGCCCTGGTGGGAGTCGGGCTGGTGCTGGAGAGGCTGGTCGAACAGGGCGTTGAGCGGAATACCCAGGGATTTGGCGATGTTCGCCAGGGAAGAGATCGACACGCCGGTGAGGTTGCGCTCCGCCTGGGACAGGAAGCTGGCCGTGAGACCCGACTCGGCGGCGACTTGGTTCAGCGTCTTGTTGGCGGCGCGGCGATAGCGGCGCAACCGTTCGCCGATCTGTTCTACGGTCATTGGTGTGGCTCTTGTTTGAAGGGCGCCAGTATAACGGGCGGCGCATTGTAGAAAAGGCTTGTCGCTTTATTGAAAATTAAGTGTGACTGAAAAATAGCATTGACGGCTATTTAAGTGGAACTTAAATTCGGCGCACTGCAACTCGACTCGGGAGAAAGAAATGACAGTGGGTGTAGGTGGCAAGACTCCGGAACAGGCGCTGGCCGAACTGTCGAACATGGTTGCGGGCATGGGCCCCATCGGCCTGGACGAGTACCACGCGCGCATCGCCAAGGCCCAGGGCCTGATGCGTAACCAGGGCATCGCGGCCATCTACCTGAACGCCGGCAGCAACCTGCGCTACTTCACCGGGGTGAAGTGGAGCCCGAGCGAACGCATGGTCGGTGCCGTGCTTCCTGCCAATGGCCAGCTGGCCTACATCGCCCCCGCGTTCGAGGAAGGCACCATCCGCGATTTCCGCGAGGTGGACGGAGTTATCCACACCTGGCAGGAACACGAAAGCCCCTATCGCCTGTTGCTGGAGATGCTGGCCGGCATGGGCATCGCCGCCGATGCCAAGGTGGGCCTGTGCCCGTCGCTGGCCTTCTTCATGTACGACGGCATCCGTCGTCTCGGCTCGGACTTCGATTTCGTCGATGCGGCCTGCGTTATCAACCCGTGCCGCTTCCACAAGTCGGCTACCGAACTGGCGCTGATGCAGCGTGCCAAGGACATGACCCTGGAAGTGCACAAGGCCGCCGCCAGCATCCTGCGCGAGGGTATCAGCACCACGGAGGTGGCCGAGTTCATCCAGCAGGCGCACCGCAAGGTGGGCGCGCCGGGGTCGACCTTCTGCATCGTGCTGTTCGGTGAGGCCAGCGCGTTCCCGCACGGCGTGAAGCATGCGCAGGTACTCAAGGACGGCGACATGGTGCTGATCGACACCGGTTGCCAGCTCCACGGCTACCAGTCGGATATCACCCGCAGCTATGTGTTCGGCGTGCCGAGCGAACGCCAGCGTGCGCTCTGGAATCTGGAGAAGGCCGCGCAGCAGGCCGCCTTCGATGCCGCTCGTCCTGGCGAACCCTGCGGCTCGGTCGACGCCGCCGCGCGCCGTTGCCTGGAAGCTGGCGGCCTGGGACCGGACTACCAACTGCCGGGCCTGCCGCACCGCACCGGTCATGGCATCGGCATGGACATCCACGAAGGGCCCTACCTGGTGCGTGGCGACGAGACGCGGCTGGCCGAGGGCATGTGCTTCTCCAACGAGCCGATGATCTGCGTGCCGGGCGAGTTCGGCATTCGCTTGGAGGATCACTTCTACATGACGGCGTCCGGGCCGCGTTGGTTTACCCAGCCGAGCCATTCCATCGACGATCCGTTTGGGGTGGAGGCGTAGCTAGCAGCCCTGGGCCTGCACGGACAGCTCCCTCTCCCTCTGGGAGAGGGTTGGGGTGAGGGCGGTCTAGGCCCGCTCGGACTCCAAAGGGCAGACCTGCGGTCTGCTTAGCGAATGAATTCGCCCCCACAGGCGTCTCGCCAACCTACTTCGCCAGTTTCACCTTCGCGAAATTGTTCGAGCCCATCGGGTTCAGCTGGAATCCCTCCACCCCTTTGCGCACGGCGGCAAATTGCTTGGGATGCGCGAGGGGAATCCACGGCGCCTGTTCGTGGAAGATCGCCAGGGCCTGGCGATAGAGTTCGGCGCGGCGGGCCGGGTCGGTGATGGCGCGGGCTTCGCGGATCAGGCGGTCGAAGTCCTGGTTGCACCAGCCGGCCTGGTTCTCGCCGGATTTCGCGGCGGCACAGGACAAGTTCGGGGTAAGGAAGTTGTCCGGGTCGCCGTTGTCGCCGGCCCAGCCCATGAACACCAGATCGTGTTCACCATTCTTGGCGCGCTTGATCAGTTCGCCCCATTCAAAGACGCGAATCTCTGCCTTGATGCCGATGGCGGCCAGGTCGGCCTGGAGCATCTGCGCACCAATGCCTGGGTTGGGGTTGGTCGGGCCGCCACCCGGGCGGGTCCAGATGGCCAGTTTGAAACCGTCCTTGTGGCCGGCTTCGGCCAGTAGCTGGCGAGCCTTCTCTGGATCATGGGGCCAGGGCGCGATCTTGTCGTTGAAGCCCAACAGGGTGGCCGGGTAGGGCGCGACTGAGAGGCTGGCGTTGCCTTCGCCGAACTGCGCCCGCAGATAGGCGCGGGTGTCGAAGGCGAGGTTGATGGCCTGGCGCACGCGAACGTCATCCAAGGGTGGATGGCGGGTGTTGATGCCGACGTAGGCGGTGAGCAAGGAGTCCAGCTCAAGAACCTGCAGCTCAGGTTCCTGGCGCAGGGCGGCGATGTCGGTGGGGCGCGGATACACGGCGATCTGGCAGGCGCCGGCCTTGAGCTGTTGTACGCGCACGTTGGGATCGGGGGTGATGGCGAACAGCAGCTTGTCCACAGCCGGCTTGCCCGCCCAGTAGGTCGGGTTGGCGTGGAAGCGGATCTGCGCGTCCTTGCGGTAGCGCTCGAAGACGAAGGGGCCGGTGCCCACCGGTTCGCGGTTGAGCTGGTCCGCCTTGCCGGCCTTGAGCAACTGGTCGGCGTACTCGGCCGAGTAGATGGAGGTGAAGCCCATGGCGAGGTCGGCGAGGAAGGGCGCCTCAGGGTGCTTCAGGGTAAAGCGGACGCGGTGCTCGCCGAGTTTCTCGATCCGCTCGATCAATTGAGCGAAGGCCATGGATTCGGCATAGGGAAACCCACGCGGGGACAGCTTGTGCCAGGGATGAGCGGCGTCCAGCTGGCGCTGGAAGCTCCAGAGCACATCGTCGGCATTGAAGTCGCGGCTGGGGGTGAACCAGGGCGTGCTGTGGAAGGTGACGCCCTTGCGTAACTCGAATTCGTAGGTGAGGCCGTCGGGGCTGATGGTCCAGCTTTCCGCCAGGCCCGGTTGCAGCCGGGTGGTGCCGGGAGCGAACTGCACCAGGCGGTCGAAAACGGTTTCGGCCGAGGCGTCGGCCGTGGTGGCCGCGGTGTACTGGATGATGTCGAAGCCTTCGGGGCTGGCTTCGGTGCAGACCACCAGGGATTGGCTGGCCATTGCATGGAGGGGAAGGCAGAGAGCGAGGGACAGCAGGCTTCGACGCATCGGGCTTCCTTATGGACTGTAAAGAAAACGGGGCCCGAAGGCCCCGTTTGCCGGCTTACTTGCCGACGCTCACGCCATAGAAGGAGTTGAGCGCGAACGGGCTGATCTTGAAGTCCTGCACGTTCTTGCGCATCGGTTGATAGACAGTGGAGTGGGCGATCGGGGTGATCGGCACGTTGTCTTTCAGGATGTGCTGGGCCTGTTTGTACATCTCGGTGCGTTTCGCGACGTCGCTGGTGGCCTTGGCGGCTTTCACCAGCTTGTCGTAGCTGGCATCGCACCATTTGGAGAAGTTGTTGCCGTCGACGGCGTCGCAGCCGTAGAGGGTGCCCAGCCAATTGTCCGGGTCACCGTTGTCGCCGCTCCAGCCGATCAGCATGGCGTCGTGCTCGCCGCCCTTGGCGCGCTTGATGTACTCGCCCCATTCGTAGGTGACGATCTTGGCCTTGATGCCCACCTTGGCCCAGTCGGACTGGAGCATTTCGGCCATCAGCTTGGCATTGGGGTTGTACGGACGCTGAACCGGCATGGCCCACAGGGTGATCTCGGTGCCTTCGGCAACGCCGGCGGCTTTCAGCAGTTCCTTGGCCTTGTCCGGGTTGTAGCCGGCGTCCTTGATGGACTCGTCGTAGGACCACTGGGTCGGCGGCATGCCGTTCACGGCGAGCTGACCGGCGCCCTGGTAAACGGCATCGATGATTGCTTTCTTGTTCACCGCCATGTCCAGCGCCTGGCGCACTTCAAGCTTGTCGAACGGCTTGTGGGTGACGTTGTAGGCGATGTAGCCGAGGTTGAAGCCCGGCTGCGACGGCATGTTCAGGTTGGCGTCCTTCTTCAGCGCGTCCAGGTCGGCCGGACGTGGGAAGAGGGTGACCTGGCATTCGCCGGCCTTGAGCTTCTGCATGCGCACCGAAGCGTCGGTGTTGATGGCGAAGATCAGGTTGTCGATCTTCACGTCGCCAGGCACCCAGTAATCCTTGTTGCCCTTGAAGCGAATTTGCGCGTCTTTCTGGTAGCGGCTGAAGACGAAGGGGCCGGTGCCGATGGGCTTCTGGTTGATGTCGGCGGCCTTGCCAGCCTTGAGCAGCTGGTCGGCGTATTCGGCGGACTGGATGGACGCGAAGCTCATGGCCAGGTTCTGGATGAAGGCGGCATCCACGCCATTGAGGGTGAACTTGACGGTGCTGTCGTCGACCTTCTCCACCTTGGCGATGTTGGCGTCCATGCCCATGTCGGTGAAGTAGGGGAATTCGGTGGGGTACGCCTTGCGGAACGGATGGTCCTTGTCGAGCATGCGCTGGAAGGTGAAGAGCACGTCGTCGGCGTTGAAGTCGCGGGTCGGCTTGAAGTAGTCGGTGGTGTGGAACTTCACGCCCTTGCGCAGGTGGAAGGTGTAGTTGAGGCCGTCGGGGGATACGTCCCACTTCTCGGCTAGCCCGGGGATTACCGCGGTGCCGCCACGCTCGAACTGGGTCAGGCGGTTGAAGACGGTTTCAGCGGCGGCGTCGAAATCGGTGCCGGTGGTGTATTGGCCCGGATCGAAACCGGCGGGGCTGCCTTCGGAGCAGAACACCAGGTTGCTTGCAGCGCTGGCGAAAGGTGCGCTGGCGATCAGCCCAGCCGCGACAAGTGCCTGGATGACGGCGTTTTTACGCATGTTGACCTCATATTTATTCTGTTTGTCATCGTGAGGGGCCCTTTGTGGGGGCCTTGCGAGAAGCTATGCAGGGCATATGCCCGACGCAATAGCTGGACGGGAAAGAGTGTAGTCGGCGGAATAAAGCTGTAAGGCCTTGTCGCAATTCTGCAAATCCAGGCCGCGGGAGAGGAAAGGGCGCCGCCCCGGAAAACGGCGGCGCCCGATGCCGGATCAGGGCATTTGCACTTCGATGGTGCCGTCAGCGCTGACGCTGACGCGGCTGGTGCCGGCTTCGATCTCGGGGGCGGCGGCGCCGTCGGCGTAACCCTTGGCAGCCATGGCGCGCATCATGATCGGTTGCGGCGGTTGGAAGCCGGCGCTGTTCAGGTTCAGGTTCACCAGCTTGTAGCCTTTGCCACCGAGGGCGTTGGTGGCCAGCTGGGCGCGGGCCTTGAAGGCGTCCACGGCCTGCTTGATCAGCTCGTCTTCGTGGGTCTTGCGGGTCTTCTCGGCGATGCTGAAGTTCATCCCCGCCATCTTCAGGTCACCCAACATGTCGGCGCTGAGTTGGGACAGCGTGGCGAAATCGGCGCTCTCCAGGCGAAGCTCCGCGCGCTCGCGCCAGGCGGTGATCTTCTGGCCCTTCTCGTCGTACACCGGGTAGCTGTTGCGGCTGCCCAGGCTGACGGTTACGCCCTTGGTCTTGCGGGCCTTTTCAACGGCGGCATTGAGGGAGCGGGTGATCTCGTCGGCGAGCTTGGCGGGGTCGGTGTTCTGCGACTCGCTGTAGAGGGTGACGTGCATCAGGTCATGGGCCACTTCCTGGCTGACCTCGGCGCGCACGGCCACCTGGTTGTAGTGCACTTCGTCAGCGGCCTGGGCCGAGAGGCTGCCGAGGCTGGCGGCGCAAAGGGCGAGGGCGGCGGCGAGGCGAGTGAACTTGGGCATGACAACTCCTTGTGGGACAGGTTGCCGCGCGGGTTGCGCGGTGATTCTCCGTATTGGACGAGGGTAAACGGCCATTCGGGTTAACAGCGACGCAAATTGACCAGAAATCGGGACGGATGTTCCAGAGTGGCGGTGGCTAAGTGCCGTGTGGGGGCGAATTCATTCTCTATGCAGGTCGCAGGCCTGCCCGGATGGTGTGGGCCGCTCCGCGTCCCTTAGCGAATGAATTCGCCCCCACAGAAGTTCCCTAAACGTCCCCGGCGCGGATCTGCTGCGGCGAGTTGCCGCACAGAGGCGGTGCGGCACGTGCCTTGGTTATACTCCGGCGATTCCTGGGAGTGTCCATGCTAGAACCCGTACAACTACTGTCTGCCAGCCGCCAGAACCTCCTGCGGCTGACCCTGATCCGCATCCTCGTCCTGGCCGCCCAGGCCGGTTCGGTGGGCCTTGCCTACAAGGCTCAACTGCTGCAGTTGCCCTGGATCGCCCTGAGCCTGACCCTCGGCGTCTCGCTGGTGCTTTGCGTCGGCACGGCATTGCGCCTGCGCGGCCCCTGGCCGGTGACGGAGCTGGAATACTCGGTCCAGCTCGGCTTCGACCTGGTTATCCACAGCGTGCTGCTGTATTTCTCCGGGGGCTCCACCAACCCCTTCGTCTCCTATTACCTCGTGCCGCTGACCATCGCCGCAGCGACGCTGCCCTGGCTCTATACGCTCACCCTCGCCGGCCTCGCCCTGGCGGCCTACACGCTGCTGCTGGTGCTGTTCCATCCCTTGGAGATGCCCACCGGCCAGCGGGAATCCCTGCTGATTTATGGCATGTGGCTGAGCTTCGCCCTGGCCGCGGCGCTGATCACCTTCTTCGTGGCCCGCATGGCCGAAGAACTGCGCCGGCAGGACCAGTCGCAGGCGGTGCGTCGCGAGGAAAGCATGCGCGACCAGCAACTGCTGGCCGTGGCCACCCAGGCCGCCGGTGCCGCCCATGAGCTCGGCACCCCGCTGGCGACCATGAGCGTGCTGCTCAAGGAGCTGCGCCAGGAGTATGGCGACAAGCCCGGCCTGCAGGACGACCTCGCCCTGCTGCAGGAGCAGGTGATGCTCTGCAAGGACACCCTGCAGCATCTGGTGCGCGCCGCCGAGGCGGATCGTCGCCAGGCGGTGGTGGAGCAGTCGGTGATCGAATGGCTGGAGGTCACCCTCAATCGCTGGCACCTGATGCGCCCTGAAGCGACCTATCGCTACCAGTGCATGGGCCTCGGTGTGGCGCCCCGGCTGAAGCCGCCAGCGGACCTGAGCCAAGCGCTGCTGAATCTGCTCAATAACGCTGCTGATGCCTGCCCGGAAAAGCTCGACATCCGCGTGAACTGGGATCATCAGTGGATGATCCTGACCATCCGTGATCACGGTGCCGGCGTCCCCCTGGCAATTGCCGAACAGATTGGCCGGCCTTTCTTCACCACCAAAGGCAAGGGCTTCGGCCTTGGCCTGTTCCTGAGCCAGGCCAGCGTTACCCGAGCCGGCGGTACGGTTAAACTTTATAACCATGAAGAAGGCGGCACCCTGACCGAGTTGCGTCTGCCGCGCAGCTACGGCGTCGCCTGAGTGCCTTGACGAAGAGGAAGCGAGATGACTGACGAACCCCTGATCGAAGGCGAAGAACAACCCCATCTGCTGCTGGTGGACGACGACGCCACCTTCACCCGTGTGATGGCCCGGGCGATGGCCCGTCGCGGCCTGCGCGTTTCGGTTGCCGGCTCCGCTGAAGAAGGCCTGGTGCTGGCCAAGGATGACCTGCCCGACTACGCCGTGCTCGACCTGAAGATGGACGGGGATTCCGGCCTGGTGCTGCTGCCCAAGCTGCTGGAGCTGGACCCGGAAATGCGCGTGGTGATTCTTACCGGCTATTCGAGCATCGCCACCGCCGTGGAAGCCATCAAGCGTGGTGCCACCAACTACCTGTGCAAGCCGGCTGACGCCGACGATGTGCTGACGGCGCTGCTCTCGGAGCACGCCGACCTGGACAGCCTGGTGCCGGAAAACCCGATGTCGGTGGATCGCCTGCAGTGGGAGCACATCCAGCGTGTGCTGGCCGAGCATGACGGCAACATCTCCGCCACTGCCCGCGCCCTGGGCATGCACCGCCGGACCTTGCAGCGCAAACTGCAGAAGCGTCCTGTGCGCCGCTGATCGCACGCATTCGCTTGTTCTTTGTGGGGGCGAATTCATTCGCTAAGCAGGCCGTAGGCTTGCCCTGAGGTCCTTTGGGGACACTGCGTGTCCCTTGGCGAATGAATTCGCCCCTACAAGGTAATTTCCCCTCCGCTATTGGTATCCTTAGCCGCCTAACTATTTCCGCCGCCAAGGTTGCCCCATGCTCGCCGTCGTCCAGCAGACCCTCAGCATCACCGCGCCGGTGTTTTCCATGCTGTTCCTGGGTGTTGGCCTCAAGCGCCTGCGCTGGATCGACGACTCCTTCATCAACACCGCGTCGTCGCTGGTGTTCAAGGGCACGATGCCGACCCTGCTGTTCCTCGGGATCGTCCAGGCGGACCTGCGCACGGCATTGCAGCCGGCGCTGCTCGCCTACTTCGTCGCAGCGACGATCCTCTGCTTTTTGCTTGGTTGGGGCTGGGCCATCCTGCGCTGTCCGGTGGAGGATCGCGGCATCTACACTCAGGGCGCCTTCCGCGGTAACAACGGCATTGTCGGCCTGGCCCTGGCCACCAGCATGTACGGCGACTACGGCCTGTCAGTGGGCAGTATCCTCGGCGCGGTGGTGATCCTCAGCTACAACACCCTCTCGTCGATCGTCCTGGCGATCTACAGTCCGAATGCCAAGAGTGACCCGCTGAGCCTCGCCAGAAGCATCATCAGCAACCCGCTGATCATCGGCGTACTGGTGGCGATTCCGGTCGCGTACTGGGAATTGCCGCTGCCGAAATGGCTGATGACCTCGGGCGAATACTTCGCGCAGATGACCCTGCCACTGGCGCTGATCTGCATCGGTGGCACCCTCTCGCTGGCGTCCCTGCGCTCCAGCGGCAAGATCGCCGTCAGTGCCAGCCTGATGAAAATGGTCTGGCTGCCGATCCTGGCGACCTTCGGCGCCTGGCTGTGCGGGTTCCGCGAGGCGGACCTGGCGATCCTCTTCCTCTACTTCGCCAGCCCGACCGCGGCGGCAAGTTTCGTAATGGCTCGTGCGGTGAACGCCAACCATGAGCTGGCGGCGGCCATCATCGTGATGACCACTCTGGCGGCCGTGGTGACCACCAATATCGGCCTTTTCCTGTTGCAGTGGGCTGGCTGGATCTGAGCAGTAGGGTGGGCTTCAGCCCACGCTGTTTATTGAGGGTGGGCTTGGGCGAAGGCAGGGCAAGGTGGGCTGAAGCGGAACGCCGCCCGGCTCACCCTACGAAAAATGTCAGGCCTTCTGGTAGCCGTCGATGACTTCCTGCGCGGCGCGGAAGGCATCGATAGCGGCAGGGACGCCTGCGTAGACGGCGCAGTGCAGCAGCGCTTCACGGATTTCCTCCACCGTGCAGCCATTGTTCAGCGCGCCTCGCACATGGCCCTTCAGCTCTTGCGGGCACTTCAGCGCGGTGAGCGCGGCGAGGGTGATCAGGCTGCGGGTCTTGCGCGGCAGGCCTTCGCGGTTCCAGACACCACCCCAGGCATGTTCGTTGACGAAGTCCTGCAGCGGCTGGGTGAACTCGGTGGCATTGCCCAGGGCGCGGTCGACGAAGGCGTCGCCCATGACTTCGCGGCGCACTTGCAGTCCGGGTTTGCGTTCTTCGCTCATTGTGATTCTCCAGTCAGTCGAGGGATTCCACGCGCACGGGGGCCACGCCGGCCCGCAGCATACCCAGCCGTTCGGCCGCTTCGCGCGACAGGTCGATGATCCGGCCACGGATATGCGGGCCGCGATCGTTGATGCGAACCACCACCGTGCGGTCGTTATTGAGGTTGGTCACTTTCACCCGGGTACCGAAAGGCAGCGTGCGATGGGCGGCCGTGAGGGCATGCTGGTCGAAGCGCTCTCCACTTGCCGTGCGCCGACCATGGTGGCGGGAGCCGTAATAGGAGGCCTTGCCTTCGGCGCGATAGCCGTGGCCGGACGTGCTGTCACCGCCACCAAAGGGGGAGGTGCTGCAACCTGCGAGCAGAAGGGCGAACGTGGGAACCCAGAACGGGGATCGAAACATCGTGCATGCCTCGGACAAGAAAACGCCGGGCATGCCCGGCGTCCTCAAAGGGTGTTTCAGCCTTCGAGCTTCTTCTTGAGCAAATCGTTCACTTGGCCGGGGTTGGCCTTACCCTTGGAAGCCTTCATCGCCTGACCGACGAAGAAGCCGAACATCTTGCCGCGCTTGGCTTCGTCGCTGGCGCGATACTGCTCGACCTGGGCGGCGTTGGCAGCCAGCACTTCGTCCAGCATGGAATCGATGGCACCGGTGTCGGTGACCTGCTTCAGGCCCTTCTTCTCGATGATCTCGTCGGCAGAACCTTCGCCGGCGGCCATGGCTTCGAAGACCATCTTGGCGATCTTGCCGGAGATGGTGTTGTCCTTGATGCGCAGGATCATGCCGCCCAGGTGCTCGGCGGAAACCGGCGATTGCTCGATCTCCAGGCCGTCCTTGTTGAGCAGGCTGGAGAGCTCACCCATCACCCAGTTGGCGGCCAGCTTGGCGTCGCCGCAGACCGATTGGACGGCCTCGAAGTAATCGGCCAATTCGCGGCTGGCAGCGAGCACCGTGGCGTCGTAGGTGGATAGGCCGAACTGGCTCTCGAAGCGTTCGCGCTTCTGCACCGGCAGCTCCGGCAACTGGGCGCGCACCTCGTCGAGGAAGCTCTGCTCGATCACCACTGGCAGCAGGTCGGGGCAGGGGAAGTAACGGTAGTCGTTGGCTTCTTCCTTGCTGCGCATGGAGCGGGTTTCGTCCTTGTTCGGGTCGTACAGGCGAGTTTCCTGTACCACCTTGCCACCATCCTCGATCAGCTCGATCTGACGCTGGATCTCGTGGTTGATGGCCTTTTCGATGAAGCGGAACGAGTTGACGTTCTTGATCTCGGCGCGGGTGCCGAAGGCTTCCTGGCCTTTCGGGCGAACCGAGACGTTGCAGTCGCAACGCAGGGAGCCTTCGGCCATGTTGCCGTCGCAGATGCCGAGGTAGCGGACCAGGGCGTGGATGGCCTTGACATAGGCCACCGCTTCCTTGGCACTGCGGATGTCCGGCTCGGAAACGATTTCCAGCAGAGGGGTGCCCGCGCGGTTCAGGTCGATGCCACTCATGCCGTGGAAGTCTTCGTGCAGGCTCTTGCCGGCGTCTTCTTCCAGGTGTGCGCGGGTAATGCCGATGCGCCGGACGGTGCCGTCTTCCAGAGTAATGTCCAGGTGGCCCTTGCCGACGATCGGCAGGTCCATCTGGCTGGTCTGGTAGCCCTTGGGCAGGTCCGGATAGAAGTAGTTCTTGCGGGCGAAGACGTTCTTCCCGGCGATTTCGGCGTCGATGGCCAGGCCGAACTTGCAGGCCATGCGAACCGCTTCGGCGTTCAACACCGGAAGGGTGCCGGGCATGCCGAGGTCAACCAGGCTGGCCTGGGTGTTGGGCTCGGCGCCGAAGGTCGTGGCGCTGCCGGAGAAAATCTTCGATTGGGTGCTGAGCTGTGCGTGGATTTCCAGCCCGATCACTGTTTCCCATTGCATGTGAGTGGTCCTCAGAATCCGGCCGGAGCGCGTTTGTGCCAATCGGTCGCCTGCTGGTACTGGTGGGCGACGTTGAGCAGGCGGCTTTCCTGGAAGTAGGGCGCCAGCAGCTGCACGCCGACCGGCAGGCCATCGATGAAGCCGGCGGGCATGGAGAGCCCCGGCACGCCCGCCAGGTTGGCGGTGATGGTGTAGATGTCTTCCAGGTACTGGGCGACGGGGTCATTGCTCTTCTCGCCGAGTTTCCAGGCCGGGTTCGGCGTAGTCGGGCCGAGGATCACGTCGACCTCACCAAAGGCGCTGACGAAGTCGTTCTTGATCAGGCGACGGATCTTCTGTGCCTTCAGGTAGTACGCGTCGTAATAGCCGGCCGACAGGGCGTAGGTGCCGACCATGATGCGACGCTTCACTTCGGCGCCGAAACCTTCGGCGCGGGAGCGTTTGTACAGGTCTTCCAGGTTCTGCGGGTTCTCGCAGCGATAGCCGAAGCGCACGCCGTCGAAGCGGGACAGGTTGGAGGACGCTTCCGCCGGGGCGATCACGTAGTAGGCCGGAATGGCGTGCTGCATGTTCGGCAGGCTGATTTCCTTTACGCTGGCGCCGAGCTTCTTCAGCTCCTCGACCACCGCCATCACGGCGTCGGCGATGCGGCTGTCGAGGCCGGCACCGAAATACTCTTTCGGCAGGCCGATGCGCAGGCCGGCCAGCGGCTGGTTCAGGCCGGCGAGGTAGTCATCGACCGGTTGGTCGACGCTGGTGGAGTCCTTGGGATCGAAGCCGGCAATGGCGCCGAGGATCAACGCGCAGTCCTCGGCGGTACGGGCCAGCGGGCCGCCCTGATCGAGGCTGGAGGCGTAGGCGATCATGCCCCAGCGGGAAACCCGGCCGTAGGTAGGCTTGATGCCGGTGAGGTTGGTGAAGGCTGCCGGCTGGCGGATCGAGCCGCCAGTGTCGGTGCCGGTGGCGGCGGGCACCAGGCGCGCGGCGACTGCCGCGGCGGAGCCACCCGAGGAGCCGCCAGGAACGCGGTCCAGCGCCCAGGGGTTCTTCACCGCGCCGTAGTGGCTGGATTCGTTGGAGGAGCCCATGGCGAACTCGTCCATGTTCAGCTTGCCGAGGCTGACCGCGCCGGCGGCCTTGAGGCGCGCGACCACGGTGGCGTCGTAGGGGGCCTTGAAACCGCTGAGGATTTTCGAGGCGCAGCTGGTCAGCACGCCTTCGGTGCAGAACAGGTCCTTGTGGGCGATCGGCGCACCGAGCAGGGCGCCTTGCTCACCGGTGGCACGCCGTGCGTCGGCTGCCTTGGCCTGTTCGATGGCCGGTTCGTCGGTGATGCTGATGAAGCTGTTCAATTGCGGATCGAGCTGGTGGATGCGCGCGAGCAGGCCGCGGGTCAGCTCTTCAGCGGAGAATTCCTTGGCGGCGAGGCCGCGGGCGATCTCGGCGAGGGTCAGTTGATGCATGGGAAACCCTTTCCTTATTCGATGACTTTGGGCACGAGGTACAGGCCGTTTTCGACGGCCGGTGCGATGGCCTGGTAGGCGTCGCGACGATTTTCCTCGGTGACGCTGTCGGCGCGCAGGCGCTGGGTGGCGTCGAGGGGGTGGGCCATGGGATCGATACCGTCGGTATCCACCGCTTGCATGGCGTCAATCAGGCCGAGGATGTTGTTCAGGGTCTCGGTGGTACGCGGGATATCGGCCTCGTTCAGGCCCAGTCGGGCGAGATGGGCGATTTTTTCCACGTCGGAGCGTTCAAGCGCCATCGGGGGTCTCCAACTAGAAGCGGCCTGCGTGGGCAGTCGACCGTGCGGGAATCGAGCGGGGAACGGTGCTGCGAACGGGCGGTCAAAGGCCGCGATGATGGGCCTTGCTGGCCCGGAAAAACAGGCAATTTAACATATCGGCGCCTTGCCCAAAATCCCTGTCATTGTTAGAGTTTGCCGCACTTTTTTACCCACGCGTTGCCTAGGGTCCCTCTCCCATGTTCAAGAAACTGCGTGGCATGTTTTCCAGTGATCTGTCGATCGACCTGGGCACTGCCAATACCCTTATTTACGTGCGCGAGCGCGGTATCGTCCTCAACGAGCCTTCCGTGGTCGCCATTCGTAACCATGGCAACCAGAAGAGCGTGGTAGCTGTAGGTACCGACGCCAAGCGCATGCTGGGCCGTACTCCTGGCAACATTTCCGCCATTCGCCCGATGAAGGATGGCGTGATCGCCGACTTCAGCGTCTGCGAAAAGATGCTGCAGTACTTCATCAACAAGGTTCACGAGAACAGCTTCCTGCAGCCGAGCCCGCGAGTCCTGATCTGCGTGCCGTGCAAATCCACCCAGGTGGAACGCCGCGCCATCCGTGAATCCGCCCTGGGCGCCGGCGCCCGCGAAGTCTTCCTGATCGAAGAGCCCATGGCCGCCGCCATCGGCGCTGGCCTGCCGGTTGAAGAAGCCCGCGGTTCCATGGTCGTGGACATCGGTGGTGGTACCACCGAGATCGCCCTGATTTCCCTGAACGGCGTGGTATACGCCGAATCCGTACGTGTTGGTGGCGACCGTTTCGACGAATCCATCGTTACCTACGTGCGCCGCAACTACGGCAGCCTGATCGGCGAATCCACCGCCGAGCGCATCAAGCAGGAAATCGGCACCGCCTTCCCGGGTGGTGAGACCCGCGAGATCGACGTCCGTGGTCGCAACCTGGCCGAAGGCGTACCGCGCAGCTTCACCCTGAACTCCAATGAAGTGCTGGAAGCCCTGCAGGAGTCCCTGGCGACCATCGTCCAGGCGGTGAAGAGCGCCCTGGAGCAATCCCCGCCGGAACTCGCCTCCGACATCGCCGAACGCGGCCTCGTGCTGACCGGTGGTGGTGCACTGCTGCGCGATCTGGACAAGCTGCTTGCCCAGGAAACCGGCCTGCCGGTGATCGTCGCCGAAGACCCGCTGACCTGCGTCGCCCGTGGTGGCGGCCGTGCCCTGGATATGATGGACCGCCACGCGATGGACCTGCTCTCCACCGAATAAGGTTGGAGAGCGCATAGCCATAGGAGCGGGCCATCAAGCCGCTATTCACCAAGGGACCTTCGCTCGGCGTACGCCTTCTGGTGTTCGCCGTGCTCTCGGCTGCACTGATGGTGGTCGATGCCCGTTTCGACACTCTCAAGCCCATGCGCGGTCAGATGGGGCTGGTACTCACGCCTTTCTATTGGCTGGCTGATCTGCCGGTCCGTGCCTGGGATGGCGTCAGCGACCAGTTCACCAGCCGCAGCACGCTGATTGCCGAGAACGAGAAGCTCAAGGCCGAAGCCCTGTTGATGCAGCGCCGCCTGCAGAAGCTGGCGACCCTTACCGAGCAGAACGTGCGGCTGCGCGAGCTGCTCAACTCCTCCGCCCTCGTGGATGAAAAAGTCCTGGTGGGCGAGCTGATCGGCGTAGACCCCAATCCCTTCACCCACCGCATCCTCATCGACAAGGGCGAGAAGGACGGCGTGTTCCTCGGTCAGCCGGTGCTCGATGCCCGTGGCCTGATGGGCCAGGTGGTCGAGGTGATGCCCTATACCGCTCGCGTACTCCTGTTGACCGATATCACCCACAGCATCCCGGTGCAGGTGAATCGCAACGGCCTGCGCGCCATCGCCAGCGGCACCGGCAACCCCGAGCGGCTCGAACTGCGTCACGTTGCGGACACCGCCGATATCAAGGAAGGCGACCTGCTGGTGAGCTCCGGTCTTGGCCAGCGCTTCCCGGCTGGCTACCCGGTAGCGACGGTCAAGGAAGTCATTCATGACTCCGGCCAGCCTTTCGCCATCGTTCGCGCCGTCCCGACCGCTGCACTGAACCGCAGCCGCTACATGCTGCTGGTGTTCACCGATACACGCAGCCCCGAAGAGCGCGCCAACGCTGCGGCCAAGGCCCAGGAAGCGGCCGATCGCGAAGCGGCTGGCCAGCCGGCACCCGACGGCACGACCGCTCCGGCTGCACCGGCTGTACCGGCAGCGCAGGTCCCGGCTGCTGGCAGCACTCCCGCAGCGCCTGCCGCTCAGGCCGCTCCGGCTACCGCGCCCGCTATCGCACCCGCAGTGCCGAATAAACCGCCAGCCGCGCAGAACACCCAGGAGAGTCACTGATGGTCGGCCAGCGCTCCAATAACGGCTGGGTCATATGGATCAGCCTGATCCTGGCCCTGGTGCTCAGCGTCGGCCCTATCCCCAGCTTCATGGAAATCGGCCGTCCGCTCTGGCTGGCGCTTTTCCTCACCTACTGGACGCTCGCCCTGCCGCATCGCGTGGGCATGACCACGGCCTGGTTGCTGGGCCTGGCGGAGGACGTGCTGTATGGCACGCTGCTCGGGCAGAACGCCCTCATCCTCGCCCTGATCACATTCCTGGTGCTGACCCTGCACCAACGCCTGCGCATGTTCCCCATGTGGCAGCAGTGCCTCGTGCTGCTCGTTGTCTTCGGTCTGGCCCAGCTGGTACAGCTGTGGCTCAATGCCCTCACCGGTAATCGTCCCCCGACCCTGGTCTTCCTGCTGCCCGCACTGGTCAGCGCGTTGCTATGGCCCTGGGTATACGCCGCCTTGCGCGGTACGAGTCGCCGCCTCAACGTCAATTGATCGGCTTGCGGCCATGTCGCAAGCCTCTGTCCTCGACAGGGAGAAGTCCGCATGGCCACGCTGTACCTGGCTTCGGGGTCGCCGCGCCGGCGTGAACTGCTGGCGCAGATCGGCGTTCCCCATGTCACCCTGATCGCTTCCATCGACGAAACCGCCCAGCCTGACGAAGTCGCTTCGGCCTACGTCGAGCGCCTGGCCCGCGAGAAAGCGCTGGCCGGCCTCGCCAGCCTGGCCGAGCCTGGCGACTCCTGCGTGCTGGGTGCGGATACCGCGGTTGTGCTGGAGGGTCGCATTCTCGGCAAGCCGGCCGATCGCGACGACGGCCTGGCGACCCTCGAATTGTTGTCCGGCCGCGAGCACGAAGTGCTCACCGCCATCGCCCTGGCCTCCGCGAACCGCTGCGAAACGCGTGTCGTTGCGAGCCGGGTGCGCTTCCGCCCCATCGCGCGAGCCGAGCTGGAAACCTATTGGGCCAGCGGCGAACCCGCCGACAAGGCCGGCAGCTACGCTATTCAGGGGCTGGGTGCGGTATTCGTCAGTCGCGTTGAAGGCAGTTATTCAGCGGTAGTGGGATTGCCGCTGCTGGAAACGGCGGAGTTGCTCGCCGGTTTCGGCATTCCTTGTTGGCAGCACCTGGGATAGGTCAACGGCATGAGCGAAGAGATTCTGATCAACATCACCCCAATGGAGTCGCGCGTGGCGGTGGTGGAGAACGGCGTGCTGCAGGAGGTGCATGTCGAGCGCACCCTGCGTCGGGGCATCGTCGGCAACATCTACAAGGGCAAGGTGGTGCGGGTACTGCCGGGTATGCAGGCGGCGTTTGTCGATATCGGCCTGGACCGTGCCGCGTTCATCCATGCCTCGGAAATCAGCAACCGCGAAGGCAGCGCGGTGGAAAGCATCAGTGCCTTGGTCCACGAAGGCCAGAGCCTGGTGGTGCAGGTCACCAAGGACCCGATCGGCAGCAAGGGCGCTCGCTTGACGACCCAGCTGTCGATTCCCTCGCGTTACCTGGTGTACATGCCGCGCACCAGCCATGTGGGCATTTCCCTGAAGATCGAGGACGAGGCCGAGCGTGAGCGCCTCAAGCAGGTCGTGGCCGATTGCATCGCCGCCGAGGGCATCGAGGAAGCGGGTGGCTTCATCCTGCGGACCGCCGCCGATGGTGCTCGCGCCGACGAGATCCTTGCGGACATCCGCTATCTCCGCCGTCTGTGGGAGCAGATCTCCTCGCAGATGCAGACCGCTTCATCGCCCTCGGTCATCTACGAAGACCTGAGCCTGGCCCTGCGAACCCTGCGCGACCTGGTCAATCCGCGCATCGAGAAGATCCGCATCGATTCGCGCGAAACCTTCCAGAAAGTCACCCAGTTCGTCGATGAACTGATGCCGGAGGTCGCCGACCGCCTGGAGCACTACCCTGGCGAGCGGCCAATCTTCGACCTCTACGGCGTCGAGGACGAAATCCAGAAGGCCCTAGAGCGCAAGGTCCTGCTGAAATCCGGCGGCTATCTGATCATCGACCCGACAGAGGCGATGACCACCATCGATGTGAACACTGGCGCCTTCGTTGGTCACCGCACCCTCGAAGAGACCATCTTCAAGACCAACCTCGAGGCTGCCACCGCCATCGCCCGCCAGCTGCGCCTGCGCAACCTGGGCGGCATCATCATCATCGACTTCATCGACATGGAAGATGAAGAACACCAGCGCCAGGTACTGCGGACCCTGGAGAAACAGCTGGAGCGCGACCACGCCAAGACCAACATCATCGGCATCACCGAACTCGGCCTGGTGCAGATGACCCGCAAGCGCACCCGCGAGAGCCTGATCCAGGTGCTCTGCGAGCCCTGCGTCAGTTGCCAGGGGCGGGGCCTGCTGAAGACCGCGGAAACCATCTGCTACGAAATCTTCCGCGAAATCCTGCGGGAGGCCCGCGCCTATCAGGCGGAAGGCTACCTGGTGCTGGCGAACCAGAAAGTCGTGGATCGCCTGTTGGACGAAGAATCGGGCAACGTCGCCGATCTGGAGGCCTTCATCGGGCGTCCGATCAAGTTCCAGGTGGAAACCATGTATTCCCAGGAACAGTACGACGTGGTCCTGCTCTGAGGCGCTGAGTGGACGCCTTCGCCCGCTGGTTGATGCGCTTCCTGCGCTGGTCGCTGGCACTTTGCGCGCTTTTCCTGGTGCTGGCCGCGCTCTACGTCAGCCTCGGACGGGAGCTCGTGCCCCTGGTGGCCGAGTACCGCACCGAGGCGGAAGCCAAGGCGTCGGCAGCGCTGGGGCAGCGGGTGACGCTTGGCGCCCTGGAGGGCCGCTGGCATGGACTGTCTCCGTTGCTGGTCGCTCACGATGTGGTGCTGGGGGAGGGTGAAAATGCCCTGCGCCTGGATCAGCTTCGTCTGATGCCCGACGTGATGGGCAGCCTGCTGGCGCAACAGCCACGGATTGCCCGCCTGGAACTGGACGGGGTGCAGCTTGGCTTGCGCCAGGATGAGGCCGGCAAGTGGCAGCTCGAAGGGCTCACTTCCAGTTCCAACAAGCCCCTGCCGGGTCCAGGGCAGTTGCGCGACCTGTTGAAGCAGGTCGGTCTCGTATCCGTGCTGAACAGCCGGCTCACCCTGGGGCCGCACGGGCAGAAGCCCGCAAGCCTTACCGATGTCAGCCTCAGCCTGAGGGCCAGCGGTAGTCGCCAGCGCCTCGATGGCCACCTGACACTGCCGGATGGGCAACCCATGGCCGTGCGGCTGCGTTCCCGTCTCAATGCCGACGCCTGGCTGCAGAGCGAGGCCGAACTCTATCTCAGCCTGCCGCAAACCGACTGGGCACGCTGGCTGCCTGCCGGCCTCACCCGCGAGTGGCATCTGCAGCGCCTGCAGGCCGGCGGCGAAATCTGGGGCGAGTGGGCCAAGGGCGATCTGCAGCGTGCGGCAATGCGTCTGCATGCGCCGGAGGTTCGCGGCGCCTATGCCGAGCGCAAGGCGGTCACCCTCGCGAACCTCGGGTTGAATGTCTTCTTTACCCGCAACGATGAAGGTTTTCAGGTCCTGCTCGATTCGCTTGCCGCGAACATCGGCAAGGAGCGTTGGGGCGAGGCTCACCTGCGTCTCGACCACAAGTCCGGCGAGCAGCCGGAATGGTCGCTGGTTGCCGATCGTCTCGACGTGGGGCCGCTGCTGCCCGTAGTGGAGGCGCTCGCGCCGCTTCCCGAGCAGGCGGCAGCCGCCGTCGCCGGCCTCAAGCCTCGCGGTGCCCTGCGCAACCTCAGCCTGCAATACCGTCCGCAACAGGAAGGTGCCAAACGGCTGGAGTTCAGCAGCAACCTGGATGCCGTCGGTATCGACGCTTACCACGGCGCCCCGGCGGTCGAGAACGTCAGCGGCAGCGTGGCGGGTGATCTCCACCAGGGTGAACTGCGGCTGGATTCGAGTGACTTCGCCCTGCACCTCGATCACCTGTTCCCCAAGGCCTGGCGCTATCGGGAGGCCAATGCCCGGCTGACCTGGAGCCTGGACGAAACCGCCGTGACCCTGGCCAGCCCTTACATGCGGCTGGAAGGCGAGGAGGGCAGCATTGCCGGCGATATGTTGATCCGGCTAATGCGCGATCCCGAGGCGGAGGACTACATGGATTTGCGCGTGGGGTTGCGCAATGGTGATGCCCGCTACACCGAAAAGTACCTGCCCACCCGGTCCCCAGGGCTTAGCCCGGCCCTGGCCAAATGGCTCAAGCAGGCGATCAAGGGCGGCGCGGTGGACGAGGGCTTCTTCCAGTACCAGGGCTCCCTGGCCCGTGAGGCAAGTCCATCGGCCCGCTCCATCAGCCTGTTTTTCAAGGTCCACGATGCCGAACTCGCCTATCAGCCCGGCTGGCCGGAGCTGCGCGAGGCTCGGGGCGACGTATTCATCGAGGACAGCGGCGTGCGCATCAAGGTGCCGGCCGGGCGCATCCTCGACTCGCGGGTGAGCGATGCCGAGGCCGAGGTGCCCCATGTCGAGCCCGGGCAAGTGCCGCGCCTGCAACTGGATGCCAAGCTCGACAGCAGCTTCACCGATGGACTGAAAATCCTTCAGGAGGCCCCGATGGAAACGGCGAACATCTTCGCCGGCTGGCAAGGGCAGGGCACCCTCGATGGCAACTTGAAGCTGGACATCCCGTTGGAGAAGGGGCATCCGCCCCATGTGGTGGTGGACCTCGCCACCCGGGATGCGCAGTTGAAGATCGCCCGTCCGGAGTTGTCCCTCAGCCAGCTCAAGGGCGCCTTCCGCTACGACACCGACACGGGGCTCAGCGCCCAGGATATTCGTGGCCATGCGTTCGGCCGTGAGGTCCGCGCCAGTGCCAAGGCCGAGGGCAGCAACGGCAAGGCCCGCTCCCGAATCCTCGCCACGGGCAGCATCGCCCTGAACGACCTCACCAAATGGCTCGGCGTCACCCAGCAGTTGCCGGCGTCGGGCACCTTGCCCTACAGCCTGAACCTGAGCCTGGACGGTCCGAACAGCCAGCTGCGCATCGACTCCAATCTGAAGGGCCTGGCGATCGACGTGCCCGCTCCTTTCGGCAAGGCCGCCGATGACAGTCGCGATGCCAGCTGGCGCATGACCCTGGAAGGTGACGAGCGGAGCTATTGGCTGGACTACGCAGGGCTCGCCAGCCTCGCCCTGGCGGCACCGGTGGGCAAGCTGGAGGACGGACGTGGCGAGCTGGTGCTGGGCGGTGGCGCCGCAACGGTGCCGGGTACCAAGGGCTTGCGAGTCCGGGGCCGGGTCGCGGAGCTGGACACAGCGCCCTGGCTGGCGCTGGCCAAGCAATACACACCGAAGGACAGCGCCGAAAAGGCCCGCATGTTGCGCAGCGCCGATCTGGAGATCGGCCAGTTCAAGGGCTTCGGCACGATCTTCGAGAATCTCAAGGTCAACCTCGACCGCTCCAGTACGGGCTGGAATCTCGGGCTGGACAGCGCCCTCATGCAGGGAACGGTCGTGATGGCGGACGCCAAGGATGTGCCTATCGCCATCCGCATGAAGCAGATTCGGCTGCCCGAGCCCCCTGAAAACGATGCGGAAGCCGACGCCAAGCCCGACCCTCTGGCGGGCATCGACCCCCATAAGGTCCCTGCAATGGACGTGCGTATCGATCAGGTGATGCTGGGCGACTCGCCGCTGGGGGCCTGGTCGTTCAAGGCTCGTCCCAGCGCCAAGGGCGTGGCGTTCAGTGAACTGGACCTCGACCTCAAGGGGCTGAAGGTCTCGGGGACGGCAGGTTGGGAAGAAGCGGCTGAAGGCAGTGCGTCCTGGTACAAGGGGCGGCTCGAAGGCAAGAACCTGGCTGATGTGCTCAAGGCCTGGAACTTCGCACCCTCAGCCACCAGCGAGCGCTTCCGCCTCGACGCCGATGGCCGCTGGCCCGGATCTCCCGCCTGGGTCAGCCTGAAACGATTCTCCGGCTCCCTGGATGCCAGCCTGCGTAATGGCCAGTTCATCGAAGTGGAAGGCGGCGCCCAGGCGCTGCGGGTGTTCGGCCTGCTCAACTTCAATTCCATCGGCCGTCGCTTGCGTCTGGACTTCTCCGATTTGCTGGGCAAAGGCCTGGCCTATGACCGGGTGAAAGGATTGCTGGTGGGGAGCGAAGGGCGCTTCGTGACGCGTAAACCGATCACCCTCGAAGGCCCGTCCAGCGGGCTGGAACTGGATGGCACCCTGGACCTGGCCGCCGATCGCATCGACGCCAAACTGCTGGTGACTCTCCCGGTAACCAACAACCTGCCACTGGCGGCGCTGATCGTCGGTGCGCCGGCCATTGGCGGCGCACTTTTCGTCGTGGACAAGTTGCTGGGCGACAAGGTGGCGCGCTTCGCCAGCGTGCAATACAAGGTTGAAGGTTCCTGGAAGAGCCCCAAGATCACCTTTGAAAAGCCATTTGAAAAGTCTCGCTGAAATGACCCTGTGGAAACGTCGCGAGCGAAGGTCAGGCAAGGCGCAATGACCAACGGGAGTAACAGCCGTAGGCTGGCCCGGAGGGTGAGCGCCAGCGAGTAAAACAGCCGAAAAAGCGCAGTTTACATGTTGTAAATGAGCATTTTGATCGGACTCGCGCGCGAGGCTGTTTTCAACGCAGCATCACCGAGCGCAGTAGTTTCCACATGGTCAGTAAAGCGAGCTTTCGTGGCTTGGGTTAGCATGCATCCCATGCCTTGTGCGGAGATTCCGATGTCCCTTGCCGTGATTCAGATGGTCAGTCAGGACGATGTCCTGGCCAACCTCACCAGCGCCCGGCGCCTGCTGGAGCAGGCCGCTGAAAGTGACGCCCGCCTGGCCGTGCTGCCAGAGAACTTCGCGGCCATCGGTCGTCGCGACCTGGCCGACCTGGGCCGCGCCGAAGCAGAAGGGCAGGGTCCGATCCTGCCCTGGCTGCGCCAGGCAGCACGTGATCTCAAGCTGTGGATAGTGGCGGGCACTTTGCCCTTGCCGCCCGACGGACGGCCAGCGGACAAGGCGAACGCCTGTTCCCTGCTGATCGATGAGCAGGGTGAGCGGGTTGCGCGTTACGACAAGATCCATCTGTTCGATGTGGATGTGGCTGACAACCGTGGCCGCTATCGTGAGTCCGATGACTATGCCCATGGCGCCCAGGTGGTGGTGGCCGATACGCCGGTGGGGCGCCTTGGCCTGACCGTTTGCTACGACCTGCGTTTCCCTGAGCTTTATGGCGCCCTCCGCGAGGCCGGTGCCGAACTGATCAGCGCACCCGCGGCCTTTACCGCCGTCACGGGCGCCGCTCACTGGCAGGTGCTGGTCCGCGCCCGTGCCATCGAAACCCAATGCTACCTGCTGGCAGCCGGGCAGGGCGGTGTGCATCCCGGCCCACGGGAAACCTTCGGCCATTCCGCCATCGTCGACCCGTGGGGCCGTGTACTGGCCGAGAAGGCCAGTGGCGAAGCCGTACTGATTGCGGAACGCGATGCCGCCGAACAGGCGGCCGTTCGCCAGCGCATGCCGGTAAGCACCCACAGAAGATTCATTACGCCGGCCATTCCCGGGCCGGCGCGTACGGAGAAGTTATGAGCGACCTCTTGTTATCCGTCAGCGAGCATCTGCTGGCGCCCGGCGACCTCAGCATCGAGCAGTTGCCGGAGATCCTCGGCGAGTTGGCAGGTCCTGGTATCGATGCCGCTGATCTCTACTTCCAGGGACAGATCTCCGAGTCCTGGGTGCTGGAGGACGGCATCGTCAAGGAAGGCAGCTTCCACCTCGATCAAGGCGTGGGCGTGCGTGCCCAGTCAGGCGAAAAGACCGGTTTCGCCTACAGCAATGCCATCACCGGCGAAGCGCTGCGTCAGGCGGCGCGTGCCGCACGTTCGATTTCCCGTGCTGGCCAGGAAGGTCGAGTCCAGGCCTTCGCCAGCCCGCAGATCACCCGGCTCTATGATTCCAGCAGCCCGCTGGACGTGATCAGCCGTGCCGAGAAAGTGGAATTGCTGAAGCAGGTGGACGCCGCGACCCGCGCGCTGGACCCGCGCATCAAGCAGGTCACCGTGAGCATGGCCGGTGTCTGGGAACGTATTCTGATTGCCGCCAGCGATGGCAGCCTGGGCGCGGATGTGCGCCCATTGGTGCGTTTCAACGTCAGCGTCATCGTCGAGCAGAATGGTCGTCGCGAGCGTGGGGGCCACGGTGGCGGCGGGCGTACCGACTACCGTTACTTCCTTCAGGAAGACCGTGCCATGGGCTACGCCCGTGAGGCACTGCGCCAGGCGCTGGTCAACCTGGAAGCCATTCCGGCACCGGCTGGCACCTTGCCGGTGGTGATGGGGGCGGGCTGGTCCGGCGTACTGCTGCACGAAGCCGTGGGTCACGGCCTCGAAGGCGACTTCAACCGCAAGGGCAGCTCAGCCTACAGCGGTCGCATCGGCGAGAAAGTCGCATCCAGCCTCTGCACCATCGTCGATGACGGTACCCTGGCCTATCGCCGTGGTTCCCTCAGCGTCGACGACGAAGGCACGCCGACCCAATGCACTACCCTGATCGAAAATGGCGTGCTCAAGGGCTACATGCAGGACAAGCTCAACGCCCGCCTGATGAAGGTGGCGCGCACTGGCAACGGCCGTCGTGAGTCCTATGCGCACCTGCCGATGCCGCGCATGACCAACACCTACATGCTGGCCGGCAAGAGCGATCCCCAGGAAATCATTGCGTCGGTGGAACGCGGCATCTATTGCGCCAACCTGGGCGGCGGTCAGGTGGATATCACCAGCGGCAAGTTCGTCTTCTCCACCAGCGAGGCCTACCTGATCGAGAACGGCAAGATCACCGCGCCGGTGAAGGGCGCCACCCTGATCGGCAACGGTCCGGAGGCGATGAGCCGGGTGTCCATGGTCGGCAATGACCTGGCGCTGGACAGCGGCGTGGGTACCTGCGGCAAGGACGGGCAGTCGGTGCCCGTTGGCGTGGGTCAGCCGACCCTGAAGATCGATGCGATCACGGTCGGTGGGACGGGGGCCTGATGCCGGCCCCCGGAAGGATCAACGCAAGCCGCGCTTGGCTTCGTCCAGGTCGCGGATGTATTTGAACACCTTGCGCGCGGCGGCCGGCGGTTTGTTGTGGGCTGCTTCGTGCTGGGCATGACGGATGAGGCCGCGCAGGTGCTGGCGGTCGGTTTCCGGGTAGTCGGCGACGAAGCTTTCCAGGGCGGTATCGCCACCTTCGATCAGGCGGTCGCGCCAGCGCTCCAGCGCGTGGAAGCGTTCGTTGTACTCGCGGGTGGAGCTGTCGAGTTGGTCGATGAGGGCGACGATGGCCTCGACGTCCTGCTCGCGCATGAGCTTGCCGATGTACTGGATGTGCCGTTTGCGGGCGACGTTCGCCTTGTGCTTCGGCGCTTCCGCCAGGGCTTTTTGCAGGGCGTCGGTCAGCGGCAGCTTGGCCAGCACGTCGGCCTTGAAGGTGGTCAGGCGTTCGCCGAGTTCCTGCAGGGCATGCAGCTCGCGTTTGACCTGGGATTTACTCTTCTCGCCAGAGAAGTCGTCGTCGAGGAATTCAGACATGGGGGTGGTCCAATGGGAAACGCCGCCATGATAACCAGTCGGGGCCGCGTTGTCCGGCCCGGCTGGCGCCGCCGGAGTGCGGTAAATGCGGCAAGGCGCCAGGTTGCGCCTGCCGCGTCGAACACTATTTGAACTGGAGTGGCTATGAGTGAAGTAGAAGTGGTCGGCCCGGAAGCATTGCCGGAACTGCAGGCGCGGGTCGAACGCATCCTCGCCGAGGCCCGGCGCCAGGGCGCCAGCGCCTGTGAGGTGGCTGTTTCAGTAGAGCAGGGACTCTCCACCACGGTTCGCCATGGCGAGGTGGAAACGGTCGAGTTCAACCGTGATCAGGGATTCGGCATCACCCTGTATGTCGGCCAGCGCAAGGGCTCGGCCAGCACCTCGGCCAGCGGTGAGGACGCGATTCGCGAAACCGTCGCCGCTGCGCTCGCCATCGCCAAGCATGCTTCCGAGGACGAGTGCGCCGGTCTGGCCGATGCAGCGCTGATGGCCCGTGATCTGCCGGAACTGGATCTCTACCATCCCTGGTCGATCACCCCCGAGCAGGCGGTGGAGCAGGCGCTGATCTGCGAGACGGCGGCATTCGAGACTGACAAGCGCGTCAGCAAGGCGGACGGCACCACCCTCAATACCCATCAGGGTTGCCGCGTTTACGGCAACAGCCATGGTTTCGTCGGTGGTTATGCGAGCACGCGGCACAGCCTGAGTTGCGTGATGATTGCCGAGCAACAGGGGCAGATGCAGCGCGACTACTGGTATGACGTCAGCCGCATTGGCAGCCAGCTTGCCGATCCGGCCAGCATTGGCCGTCGCGCTGCCGAACGCACCGCGGCCCGCCTTGGCGCCCGCCCGGTGCCCACCTGCGAGGTGCCGGTGCTGTTCGCCGCCGAGCTGGCCACAGGCTTGTTCAGCAGCTTCCTCGGCGCCATTTCCGGCGGCAACCTGTACCGCAAATCCTCGTTCCTCGAGGGGGCCCTGGGCCAGCGGTTGTTCCCCGAGTGGCTGTCCATCGACGAGCGTCCGCATATTCCGCGAGCCATGGCCAGCGCGGCCTTCGACAACGACGGCCTGGCGACCTATGCCAAGCCCTTCGTCGAGAAAGGCGAGTTGGTGTCCTACATCCTCGGCACCTATTCCGGCCGCAAGCTGGGCCTGCCGAGCACCGCTAACGCCGGCGGCGTGCACAACCTCTTCGTCAGCCATGGCCAGGAAGACCTCACAGCGCTGTTGCGTCGCATGGGCCGCGGCCTGCTGGTGACCGAGCTGATGGGGCAGGGGCTGAACATGGTGACCGGCGACTACTCCCGTGGCGCCGCTGGCTACTGGGTGGAGAACGGCGAAGTCCAGTTCCCGGTGCAGGAAGTGACCATTGCCGGCAATCTCAAGGATATGTTCCGCCAGATCCTGGCGGTGGGCAGTGACCTGGAGCTGCGTGGCAATATCCGCACCGGCTCGGTGCTCATCGAGAAAATGACGGTGGCCGGTAGCTGAGGCTGCCTGTCCCCAGAATGAAAAACGCGCCCCGATGGGCGCGTTATTCATTGGGGCAAATGACCGTCACTCACCTTCGTCGAACTTGTTATTGATCAGCTCGATCAAGGCGTTGAGGGCGTCGTCGTCCTGATCGCCTTCGGTATGCAGGTGGATGGGCGTGCCCTTGCCCGCAGCCAGCATCATCACCGCCATGATGCTCTTGCCGTCGACCAGGCTTTCGGGGGTGCGGCCGACGCGGATCTGGCAGGGATAGCGACCGGCCACGCCGACGAACTTCGCCGCCGCCCGGGCGTGCAGGCCGAGCTTGTTGATGATCGTGATCTCGCAGGCAGGCATCGCGTTTTCCAATCCTTCTAACTGAGGTCGCGGTGGCGAACCTGGACATTCTTCAAACTGGGTTTCAGTGCCGCTCCCAGGCGATCGGCAATGTACACCGAGCGGTGATGCCCGCCGGTGCAGCCGATGGCGATGGTGACATAAGCCCGGTTGCTGGCAGCGAAGCGTGGCAGCCATTTGCTCAGGTAGCTGTGGATATCCTGATACATCTCCTCCACATCCGGCTGGCCGGCAAGGTATTCGGCCACTACCGAATCAAGCCCCGAATGGTCGCGCAATTCAGGCTTCCAGTAGGGGTTGGGCAGGCAGCGCACGTCGAACACCAGGTCAGCATCCACAGGCATGCCGCGCTTGAAGCCGAAGGATTCGATCAGGAAGGCCGTGCCGGGCTCGGGTTGATTGAGCAGGCGTAGCTTGATGCTGTCACGCAGCTGATAGAGGTTGAGATGCGTGGTGTCGATCTTCAGGTCTGCGAGATCGGCAATGGGCGCCAGCAGCACTTCCTCGTCCCGAATGGCTTCGGCCAGGGAACGATTGTCATTGGTCAGCGGATGGCGCCGGCGCGTTTCAGAGAAGCGCTTGAGCAGGGTGTCGTGCTCGGCGTCGAGGTAGAGCACATCGCATTTGATGTGACGATTGCGCGCCTCGGCGAGTAGCTCGGGGAAGCGTTGCAAATGGCTGGGCAGGTTGCGCGCGTCGATGGAGACGGCGACCTGGGGTTGCAGCAGCTCGGTATGCAACAGTGCCCGTTCGGCCAACTCGGGAAGCAGGCCGGCGGGGAGGTTGTCGATGCAGTAGTAGCCGTGGTCCTCGAGAACATCGAGGGCGGTGCTCTTGCCCGACCCGGAGCGGCCGCTGACGATGATCAGGCGCATGGTGAAGCCCTAGCGTCCGCTCTGCACGTCCACCACTACCTGGTAGAGGCTGGCGCTGTCGGGAGCCTGGCGTAGTCGCTCGCGTACATCGCTGCGGTCGAGCATGCTGGCTATCTGTCGGAGCAGTTCAAGGTGCTCATCGGTAGCAGCTTCCGGGACCAGCAGGACGAACAGCAGGTCAACGGGAGCGCCATCGATGGCGTCGAAATCGACTGGAGCGTCAAGGCGCAGCACGGCGCTTATGGGCGCCATGCAGCCGGTGAGGCGACAGTGGGGAATGGCGATGCCGTTGCCGAAACCGGTGGAGCCGAGCTTCTCCCGGGCTACCAGGCTTTCGAAGATATCCTGGTTGTCGAGGTCGGGAAGATCACGGGAAACCAGCTTGGCAATCTGTTCCAGTACACGCTTTTTGCTGCCACCCGGCACGTTCACCAGGGAACGGCCGGGGGTCAGGATTTGCTCGAGTCGAATCATAGGAAGGGGAAGAGTGTCAGCGGGCCGTAGCGCCCTGCTGGCGATTCAACTGCTTTTCCTTGTGTTTGATCAGTTGGCGGTCAAGTTTGTCGGTAAGCAGGTCGATGGCAGCGTACATGTCTTCATGTTCCGCATTGGCCACGACCTCCCCACCAGCGATGTGCAAGGTGGCTTCGATCTTCTGCTTCAGTTTCTCGACCTCCATGATGACTTGCACATTGGTGATCTTGTCGAAGTGGCGCTCGAGCCGGCCAAGTTTCTCGCCGACATAATCGCGCAGGGCGTCGGTCACATCCAGTTGATGTCCACTGATGTTGACTTGCATACCGCTTTCTCCTTATTGCCCGTGTATAAGAGACAGGCTAACGGGCCTGCCACCGGAACACTTTGGCGTGGGTCAATTTCCGCGTCACATCAGTCGCTTCCGCTCGCTGGAAGGCGCTATCCCAAGGGATTCGCGATACTTGGCTACTGTGCGACGGGCCACTTGAATGCCCTGTGCCTCCAGTAAACCAGCGATCTTGCTGTCGCTCAACGGCTTTTTCGGATTTTCCGCCGCGACCAGTTTTTTGATGATCGCGCGGATCGCGGTAGACGAACATTCGCCGCCTTCCGAGGTGCTGACGTGGCTGGAGAAGAAGTACTTCAGCTCGTAGATTCCGCGGGGAGTGTGCATGTATTTCTGCGTGGTCACGCGCGAAATGGTGGACTCGTGCATGCCCACGGCTTCGGCGATGTCGTGCAGGACCAGGGGCTTCATCGCCTCGTCGCCATATTCCAGGAAGCCGCGCTGGTGCTCGACGATCTGGGTGGCGACCTTCATCAGGGTCTCGTTGCGGCTCTGCAGGCTCTTGATGAACCAGCGCGCTTCCTGAAGCTGATTGCGCATGAAGGTGTTGTCGGCGCTGGAATCGGCGCGACGCACGAAACCGGCGTAGTGCGGATTGACCCGCAGGCGTGGCACGGCTTCCTGGTTCAGTTCGACCAGCCAGCGTTCGTTGTGCTTGCGGACGATCACGTCGGGCACCACGTACTCAGGTTCGCTGGCTTCGATCTGCGAGCCGGGACGCGGATTCAGGGCCTGGATCAGTTCGATGATCTGACGCAGCTCGTCTTCCTTGACCTTCATACGCCGCATCAGCTGGCTGTAGTCACGGCTGCCGAGCAGATCGAGGAAGTCGCCGGCCAGGCGCAGGGCCTCGGTCAGCCACGGGGTGCCTGGTAGCAGTTGGCGGAGTTGCAGGATCAGGCATTCGCGCAGGTCGCGGGCGCCGATGCCGGCGGGCTCGAACTGCTGGATGCGATGGAGGACGACTTCGACTTCGTCCAGTTCGATGCCGAGCTCAGGGTCGAAGGCTTCGACGATTTCCGCCAGCGACTCTTCGAGGTAACCGTCGTTATTGATGCAGTCGATCAGGGTGACCGCGATCAGGCGGTCGGTGTCCGACATGGGAGCCAGGTTCAGCTGCCAGAGCAGGTGGCTTTGCAGGCTTTCGCCGACCGAGGTGCGCGAGGTGAAATCCCACTCGTCGTCATCGTTGCTCGGCAGGCTGCTGGCGCTAGTCTGGTAGACGTCTTCCCAGGCTGTGTCGACCGGCAGCTCGCTCGGAATGCGCTCATGCCATTCGCCATCTTCCATGGCTTCGGCATTGGTTTCGACGCTGGACTCCTGGAAGCTGGTTTCCTGGCTGCCCGTATTGGGCTGCTGGTCACCTTCGGCCATTGGGTCGGAGGTGTCGAAATCGTCGCCATCCTCCTGCCGCTCGAGCATCGGGTTGGATTCCAACGCTTCCTGGATCTCCTGCTGGAGGTCCAGGGTGGAGAGTTGGAGTAGGCGGATGGCCTGTTGCAGCTGCGGGGTCATCGTCAGCTGCTGGCCCATCTTGAGGACTAGCGATGGTTTCATGGCAGAGGGCTTTGCACCTTGATTCGCCGGCGCTCACGCGCCATCCACTACAGGGCGCCTAAGCGCCACCAGGAAGCAAATTATATGCCTGACCTTGAAGGATTTTCCTAGCTCGCGCAAGCCATCTTGTAGGCGATGTCGCGGGACGCTACAGGCGGAACTCGTGGCCCAGATAGACTTCCTTCACCAACTGGTTGGCCAGGATGGCTTCCGCGCTACCTTCTGCGATCAGTTGTCCGTCACTGACAATGTAGGCGGTCTCGCAGATGTCCAGGGTCTCACGCACGTTGTGGTCGGTGATAAGTACACCGATTCCCTTGGCCTTGAGGTGATGGATGATCTGCTTGATGTCGCCCACGGAAATGGGGTCCACGCCGGCGAAGGGTTCGTCCAGCAGGATGAATTTTGGGGAGGTGGCCAGTGCACGGGCGATTTCCACACGACGCCGCTCACCGCCCGACAGGCTCATGCCGAGGCTGTCGCGGATGTGGCTGATGTGGAACTCCTGCAGCAGGCTTTCCAGCTCCTTGCGGCGTGCGGCGCGATCCAGGTCCTTGCGGGTCTCGAGGATCGCCATGATGTTGTCCGCGACGCTGAGCTTGCGGAAGATCGAGGCTTCCTGCGGCAGATAGCCGATACCCGCACGGGCGCGGCCGTGCATGGGCTGGTGGGTGACATCCTGCTGGTCGATCAGGACGCGGCCCTGGTCGGCCTGGACGAGGCCGACGATCATGTAGAAGCAGGTGGTCTTGCCGGCGCCGTTGGGGCCGAGAAGGCCAACGATCTGTCCGCTGTCGATCGACAGGCTGACATCGCGTACCACCTGGCGGCTCTTGTAGCTCTTGGCCAGATGCTGGGCTTTGAGAGTCGCCATTACTGTGCTTTCTGCTCTTTCTTCTTCGGCTGGATGACCATGTCGATCCGCGGACGCGGCGTGCTGACATTGGTGCCGGTAGCGCGTCCTGCGTTGACGATCTGGCGCTGGGTGTCATAGACGATCTTCTCGCCTTCGAAGGTATTACCTTCCTGGACCACCTTGGCCTGGTCGAGCAGGATGATGCGCTCGTTGGCAGCGAAGTATTGGATGGTCAGGCCATAGGCCTTGACGATTTCCTTGTCCACTGCGGGCTTCTGTTCGTAGTACGCGGGCTTGCCGACAGAGGTGAAGACCTCGACATCGCCATTCGCGTCCTGGGTGATGGTGACGGTGTCGCCGGTGATCTTCAGGGTGCCCTGGGTGATCACGACGTTGCCGCGGTAGACGGCGACGCCTTGCTTGTCATCGAGCTCGGCGCTGTCGGCCTGGACGCGGATCGGTTGATCGCGGTCCGTGGGCAGGGCCCAGGCGGCAGCACTTCCGAGTGCGGTGCCCAGGCTGAGCAACAGGGGGAGGGTTTTAACGAACCTCATGCTGGCCTCTTACATTGGACTGCAGGATCATCCTGCTGTCATTCAAGTACGCTTTCATTCCTTGCGCCGTGGTCACCCCATTGGCCGCGTCGATTCTAACGGCTTGCTGGGTCTGCGCATATTCCTCGTCAGGGAACACGGTCAGGCGGCTGGTGGTCAGGATGGTCGGGCGCCCTTTGCCGTCGGTGCGCGCCACTCGGACCTTGTCGATCAATTCGACCTGCTTGCCTTCAGGGCCGACTTCGCCACGCTCGCTCTGCACATGCCATGGATAGGCGGTGCCGCGGTGCAGAAGCAGGTCAGGATTGGTCAGCAGTGTGACATCAGTGGCCTTTATATGTTCGAGGCGGGTGGCAGTCATTTCGTAGTGGAGCTTGCCGTCTTCCTGGAACTGGGTGCTCTTGCCGTTTTCCACGTAGAAATCGATGGCGTTGTCATTGCCTGGAGCGCTTGTCCGGTCCATGAAGCTTTCGGGGCGGATATTCCAGTACCCCAGGGCGATGAGTAGCGCAGCGATCGGGATCAGGAACAGCGCAAGGCGGATGTTCTTTGGCATCGGTAACCTCAGAGATAAGCGGCTTGCGCCGCTTCCAGGCTGCCCTGGGCGCGCAGGATGAGTTCGCAGAACTCGCGGGCCGCGCCTTCGCCACCACGCGCCTGGGTGATGCCGTGGGCATGTTCGCGAACGAATGCGTCGGCATTGGCCACGGCCATGCCCAGGCCGACACGACGAATTACCGGCAGGTCGGGCAGGTCGTCCCCGAGATAGGCGACCTGGTCATAGTTCAGGCCCAGCTCCGCGAGCAGGCCATCAAGGACAACCAGTTTATCTTCGCGTCCCTGGAACAGATGCTGGATGCCGAGATTCTGTGCGCGGCGCTCGACCACTTCCGACTGGCGACCGCTGATGATGGCCGTGCGAACGCCGCCATTCATCAACATCTTGATGCCCTGGCCGTCGAGGGTGTTGAACGTCTTGAATTCTCCGCCTCCGGGCAGGAAGTAGAGACGGCCGTCGGTCAGCACGCCGTCCACGTCGAACACGGCCAGGCGGACGGCCTTGGCGCGGCTGAGGAGTTCATTGCTCATCAGATCACTCCTGCGCGGGTCATGTCATGGATGTGCAGCGCGCCGATGGGGCGGTCATCTGCATCGACCACGACCAGTACGTTGATCTTGTGGTCATCCATGATCTTCAGCGCTTCGGCGGCAAGCATGTCCGGGCGTACCGTCTTGCCGTGGATGGTCATGACATCGTCGATGCTGGCCAGGCGTACGTCGACACCCTTGTCCAGGGTGCGGCGCAGGTCGCCGTCGGTAAAGATGCCGGCGAGGTGGCCGTCGGGTTCCACCACCGCGGTCATGCCCAGGCCCTTGCGGGTCATTTCCAGGAGTGCCTCGCGAAGCGGCGTACCGCGCGCAACGCTGGGCAGGCTGTCGCCGCCATGCATGATGTTCTCCACCTTCAGCAGCAGGCGACGACCAAGCGCGCCACCCGGATGGGAAAACGCGAAATCCTCGGCAGTGAAACCGCGGGCTTCCAGCAGGGCGATGGCCAGGGCATCGCCGAGAACCAGTGCGGCCGTGGTGGAAGAGGTGGGGGCCAGGTTCAGTGGGCAGGCTTCCTGGGCCACGCGGGCATCCAGATTGGCGGCCGCGGCCTTGGCCAGCGGCGAATCCGGTTTGCCGGTGAGGCTGATCAGGGTGATCCCCAGGCGCTTGATCAGCGGCAGCAGGGTGACGATCTCGGCAGTCGATCCGGAGTTGGAGAGCGCCAGGACCACGTCTTCACGGGTGATCATGCCCATGTCGCCATGGCTGGCCTCGGCCGGGTGGACGAAGAAGGACGGTGTGCCGGTGCTGGCCAGAGTGGCGGCGATCTTGTTGCCGACATGCCCGGACTTGCCCATGCCTACCACCACCACGCGTCCCTTGCAGGCCAGGATCAGCTCGCAGGCGCGAACGAAATCGGCGTCGATGCGCGGCAGGAGGGCGTCGATCGCCTCGCGTTCGAGTTGGATAGTGCGTTGTGCGGACTTGATGAGATCGCTGGATTGGCTCATGGGGCGTGAAGTGGCCGAAGGAAAAGGCGCCGATTATAGCGATAAAGGTGATTTAGCTCACGCGCCAATGCCGTGGAAGCTGTCGCAAAGCTGAACAGACGCTGGCGCGGCCTTGGGAGGCGCAATAGCGCGGTGATATAGTTCGCGCCTTGTTCGGCCCGTCCCGGGCGGAGTGTCCTTGCGTCGGGGCGCGTCGTCTTCAAGGGAGGCTGTATCGCAAGGAGTCTAGATGAGTGCCGATAACACCTACGCTGTGGAATTGAAGGGGGTTACCTTCAAACGTGGCACGCGCAGCATTTTCCAAGATGTCGACATCCGTATCCCGCGCGGCAAGGTCACCGGCATCATGGGGCCTTCCGGCTGCGGCAAGACCACGCTGCTGCGCCTGATCGCCGCCCAGCTCAAGCCCGCCAGTGGCGAGGTCTGGGTCAATGGACAGAATCTGCCCAAACTCTCCCGCGCCGACTTGTTCGACATGCGCAAGCAGTTTGGCGTGCTGTTCCAGAGCGGTGCATTGTTCACCGACCTGGATGTCTTCGAGAACGTTGCATTTCCCCTGCGGGTACACACCAAACTGCCCGAGGAAATGATTCGTGACATTGTTCTGCTGAAACTTCAGGCAGTCGGGCTGCGCGGCGCTATCGAACTGATGCCGGACGAGCTGTCCGGCGGCATGAAGCGGCGCGTGGCGCTGGCGCGTGCAATCGCCCTCGATCCGCAGATCTTGATGTACGACGAGCCGTTCGTCGGCCAGGACCCCATTGCCATGGGCGTGCTGGTGCGCTTGATTCGTCTGCTCAACGACGCGCTCGGTATCACCAGCATCGTGGTCTCCCACGACCTGGCGGAAACCGCCAGCATCGCTGACTACATCTATGTAGTGGGAGATGCCCAGGTGCTGGGGCAGGGGACCCCGGACGAGCTGATGAATTCCGATAACCCACGTATCCGCCAGTTCATGAAAGGCATTCCGGATGGACCGGTGCCCTTCCATTTCCCGGCACCTGATTACCGTAAAGACCTGCTGGGGGGGCGCTGATGCGCAAGAAATCCTTGCTCGAGCGCATCCGCCTGCTCGGGCGTTCCGGTCTGGACGTGCTGGAAGCGCTGGGGCGCTCCACGCTGTTCCTGTTGCATGCCCTGTTCGGTCGCACCGGCGTTGGCAATGGCTTCCAGTTGCTGCTCAAGCAGCTCTATGCCGTTGGGGTGCTGTCGCTGGCGATCATCGTCGTTTCCGGCGTATTCATCGGTATGGTACTGGCCCTGCAGGGCTACAACATCCTGGTCGACTACGGTTCAGAGCAGGCGGTGGGGCAGATGGTCGCGCTGACCCTGTTGCGGGAACTCGGTCCGGTGGTGACCGGCCTGCTCTTCGCCGGTCGTGCGGGTTCAGCGCTGACCGCCGAGATCGGCAACATGAAATCCACCGAGCAGCTCTCCAGTCTGGAAATGATCGGTGTCGACCCGCTCAAGTACATAATCGCCCCACGACTCTGGGCCGGTTTCATCTCGATGCCGCTGCTGGCGATAATCTTCAGTGTGGTGGGCATCTGGGGCGGCGCCATGGTGGCCGTTGACTGGCTGGGCGTTTATGAGGGCTCCTTCTGGGCCAACATGCAAAACAGCGTGCAATTCACCGAGGATGTGCTGAACGGCGTGATCAAGAGCGTCGTATTCGCCTTCGTGGTGACCTGGATCGCCGTGTTCCAGGGTTACGACTGCGAGCCGACCTCGGAAGGGATCAGCCGCGCAACGACTAAAACCGTGGTCTACGCCTCACTCGCCGTGCTGGGGCTGGACTTCATCCTGACCGCCTTGATGTTTGGAGATTTCTGATGCAAATCCGCACCTTGGAGATTGGTGTCGGCCTGTTCCTCCTGGCCGGTCTGTTGGCCTTGCTGCTTCTGGCCCTGCGGGTCAGCGGCCTGTCCTACGGCGCCAGTGATGACACCTACAAGCTTTATGCGCATTTCGACAATATTGCCGGTTTGACTGTCAGAGCAAAGGTCACGATGGCCGGTGTCACCATTGGTAAGGTCACCGCCATTGATCTGGATCGCGATAGCTATACCGGTCGCGTCACGATGGAAGTCGAGAAGCGTGTGGACAACCTGCCGACGGACTCCACTGCTTCCATCCTCACTGCCGGGTTGCTGGGCGAGAAGTACATCGGTATCAGCGTCGGTGGCGACGAGGAACTGCTCAAGGAAGGCGGCACCATCCGTGATACCCAATCGGCCCTGGTGCTGGAAGACCTGATTGGCAAGTTCCTGCTGAACTCGGTCAACAAAGAAAGCAAATGAGGATTCGAAACATGATCAAAGCCCTGCGAAACGGCCTGCTGGTCCTGCTGGCGGCCCTGCCCCTGCTGGCTACCGCCGCGCCGAACGCGCGCGATGTGGTGCAGAAGACCACCGACCAACTGCTGGCCGATCTGAAGGCCAACAAAGAGCAATATCGCACCGACCCGGATGCCTTTTACGACGCTCTGAACGGAATCCTCGGCCCAGTGGTGGATACCGATGGCATCTCCCGCAGCATCATGACCGTGAAATACTCGCGCAACGCCACTCCTGAGCAGATGACCCGCTTCCAGGAGAACTTCAAGCGCAGCCTGATCCAGTTCTACGGCAACGCCTTGCTGGAGTACGACAACCAGAACATCCGCGTAATCAATGCCAAAGAGGGCGACGATGGGCGCGCCAGCGTCAATATGGAAGTCACGGGGCGCAGCGGTTCCATCTATCCGGTGTCGTACACCATGGTGAGCATCAATGGGCAGTGGATGCTGCGCAACGTGATCATCAATGGCATCAACATCGGCAAGCTGTTCCGCGACCAGTTCGCCGACAGCATGCAGCGCAATGGCAATGACCTCGACAAGACCATCAATGGTTGGGCCGAAGTGGTCGCCAAGGCCAAAGTGACCGAAGAAGCCAAGCAGGCGGGCGGTCAATGAGCGAGGCCCGTATCGAACAGGCCGCTCCGGGCGAGCTGCGCCTGGTCGGTGTGCTCGATTACAGCACCGGACCGCAACTGCGGGAGGCCGGTAGGCAACTAATCCAGGCGAGCAGTACCGCCTCCGTGCTGCTGGATTGCTCGGCAGTCGAGAGGACCAGCAGCGTCGGCCTTGCCCTGCTGCTGGCGTTCATGCGCGATGCCAGTGCTGCCGGCAAGTCGGTGACGGTGCGTGGAATGCCGGAGGACATGCGGCAGATTGCCGACGTCTCCGGGCTGACCGAGCTGCTGCCACTGGAGGCTTGAGCCGGTCCAACGGCCCTCCGTCAGGCCCCGAGCGCGCGGGGTTCGCAGGCGGAGGGCTTTTTTGTATCATGGCCGACCCGCGCGCGTTGGGCGCCGATTGAGGTTGAGCATGCAGGCCGTAGAAGTGAAAAGCCTCCTGGAGGCGAAACTGCCAGGTACCCAGGTGGAAGTTGAAGGGGAAGGCTGCAACTTCCAGTTGAACCTGATCAGCGACGAGCTGGCCGGCCTGAGCCCGGTGAAGCGCCAGCAGCAGGTGTATGCCCACCTGAATGCCTGGATCGCCGATGGCAGCATCCATGCCGTCACCATGAAATTCTTCAGCCAGGCCGATTGGGCCCAGCGTTCCTGAGCCAGCTTTCGAGAGAGCTATGGACAAACTGATTATTACCGGCGGTCAACGCCTCGATGGCGAGATCCGCATTTCCGGCGCGAAGAACTCTGCGTTGCCGATCCTGGCCGCTACCCTGCTGGCCGATACCCCGGTCACCGTGGCCAACCTACCGCACCTGCACGACATCACCACCATGATCGAGCTGTTCGGTCGCATGGGCGTGCAGCCGGTGATCGACGAGAAGCTGGCCGTCGAAGTCGACGCCAGCAGCATCAAGACCCTGGTCGCGCCCTACGAGCTGGTCAAGACCATGCGCGCTTCCATCCTGGTACTGGGCCCGATGGTGGCTCGCTTCGGTGAAGCTGAAGTCGCGCTGCCCGGCGGCTGTGCCATCGGCTCCCGTCCGGTAGACCTGCACATCCGCGGCCTCGAGGCCATGGGTGCGAAGATCGACGTCGAAGGCGGCTACATCAAGGCCAAGGCTCCGGCCGGCGGCCTGCGTGGTGCCAACTTCTTCTTCGACACCGTCAGTGTGACCGGTACCGAAAACATCATGATGGCCGCAGCGCTGGCCAATGGCCGCAGTGTTCTCCAGAACGCCGCCCGTGAACCGGAAGTGGTCGACCTGGCCAACTGCCTGATCGCCATGGGTGCGCAGATCCAGGGCGCCGGCACTGACACCATCACCATCGATGGCGTGAAGCGCCTCGGCGGTGCTCGCTACAACGTGATGCCCGACCGTATCGAAACCGGCACCTACCTGGTGGCCGCTGCTGCCACGGGTGGCCGCGTCAAGTTGAAGGACACCGATCCGACCATCCTCGAAGCCGTGCTGCAGAAGCTGGAAGAGGCCGGTGCGCACATCAACACCGGGAACAACTGGATCGAGCTGGACATGAAGGGCAATCGCCCGAAAGCGGTCAACGTGCGCACTGCGCCGTACCCAGCATTCCCCACCGACATGCAGGCCCAGTTCATCTCGATGAACGCCGTGGCTGAAGGCACCGGTGCAGTGATCGAGACCGTGTTCGAAAACCGCTTCATGCACGTCTACGAAATGAATCGCATGGGCGCTCAGATCCTGGTGGAAGGCAACACCGCCATCGTTACCGGCGTGCCGAAGCTCAAGGGCGCCCCGGTCATGGCGACCGACCTGCGCGCTTCCGCCAGCCTGGTGATCGCCGGCCTGGTGGCAGAGGGCGATACCCTGATCGACCGCATCTACCACATCGACCGTGGTTACGAGTGCATCGAAGAAAAACTGCAGTTGCTCGGCGCCAAGATTCGCCGCGTGCCGGGTTAGGTCGAAACGCGGGCCGGCCCTGAGTGGGCCGGTCCGTTAAGACCGCGCAACAGGCCCGTAGAGGGCCGTAGCCAAGGAAATCCTGTTTCATGCTCACCATCGCGCTGTCCAAGGGCCGAATTCTCGACGACACCCTGCCGCTGCTTGCCGAGGCCGGTATCGTACCCACCGAGAATCCGGACAAGAGCCGCAAGCTGATCATCCCCACCACCCAGGAGGATGTGCGCCTGCTCATCGTGCGTGCCACCGACGTGCCGACCTACGTCGAGCATGGCGCGGCCGATCTCGGCGTTGCCGGCAAGGACGTGCTGATGGAGTACGGCGGCCAGGGCCTGTATGAGCCCCTGGACCTCCGGATCGCCTGCTGCAAGTTGATGACCGCGGGTGCGGTCGGCGCGCCTGAGCCCAAGGGCCGTCTGCGTGTCGCCACCAAGTTCGTCAACGTCGCCAAGCGCTACTACGCCGAACAGGGCCGCCAGGTCGACGTGATCAAGCTCTATGGCTCGATGGAGCTGGCGCCCCTGGTGGGCCTGGCCGACAAGATCATCGACGTCGTCGACACCGGCAATACCCTGCGCGCCAACGGCCTGGAACCCCAGGAGCTGATCGCTACCATCAGCTCGCGACTGATCGTCAACAAGGCATCGATGAAGATGCAGCACGCGCGCATCCAGGCACTGATCGAAGTGCTGCGCGGCGCGGTCGAGTCGCGACACCCAAGCTGACACCTTGAGTGCGGCCCTGCGCCGCACGCGCCTATCCGTGTCATAGCCAATATTCTCGGGTGCCCGCACGGTGGGCTTGCTACTCTAGCGGCGCCCGAGCAATTGCCATTCAAGAGGCCCGCTATGACCGCTCCAATCGCCATCCGCCGACTCAATGCCGCTGATCAGGACTTCGCGCGACACCTGGATCATCTGCTGAGCTGGGAAAGCGTGTCCGACGAAGCGGTCAATCAACGTGTCCTCGACATCATCCAGGCCGTGCGTGAGCGTGGGGACGCTGCCGTAGTCGAATTCACCCAGCGTTTCGACGGTGTGCCGGCGACCACCATGGCCGAACTGATCCTGCCGCGCGAGCGGCTGGAACTGGCCCTGACGCGCATCACCGCCGAGCAACGCAAGGCACTGGAAACCGCTGCCGCTCGCGTTCGCAGCTACCACGAGAAGCAGAAGCAGGATTCCTGGACCTACACCGAAGCCGACGGCACGGTGCTGGGCCAGCAGGTGACTCCGCTGGATCGCGCCGGTCTTTACGTACCCGGCGGCAAGGCGTCCTACCCGTCCTCTGTGCTGATGAACGCGATTCCCGCGAAGGTCGCCGGTGTCGCCGAAGTGGTGATGGTCGTGCCGACGCCGCGTGGTGAAATCAATGAAATCGTCCTCGCGGCCGCCTGTGTGGCCGGCGTGGACCGCGTCTTCACCATCGGCGGCGCCCAGGCTGTGGCTGCACTGGCCTATGGCACCGAGAGCGTCCCCCAGGTGGACAAGATCGTAGGCCCGGGCAACATCTATGTCGCCACGGCCAAGCGTCACGTCTTCGGCCAGGTCGGCATCGACATGATCGCCGGTCCGTCGGAAATCCTCGTGGTCTGCGATGGCGGCACCGATCCTGACTGGATCGCCATGGACCTGTTCTCCCAGGCCGAGCACGACGAAGACGCCCAGGCCATCCTGGTCAGTCCTGATGCCGCTTTCCTCGACAAGGTGGCCGCCAGCATCGACAAACTGCTGCCGACCATGGAGCGTGCCGAGATCATTCGCACCTCCCTGCAGAATCGTGGCGCTTTGATTCTCGTGGCCGACCAGGCTCAGGCGTGCCAGGTGGCGAACCGCATCGCGCCCGAGCACCTGGAACTGTCCGTTGCCGATCCGCAGGCCTGGCTGCCGCACATCCGCCATGCCGGTGCCATCTTCATGGGTCGCTACACCGCCGAAGCCCTGGGCGATTACTGCGCCGGCCCGAACCATGTGCTGCCGACCTCCGGCACCGCGCGCTTCTCCTCGCCGCTGGGCGTGTACGACTTCCAGAAGCGTTCCTCGATCATTTTCTGCTCGGCCGACGGTGCGTCTGAACTGGGCAAGACAGCGTCCATCCTGGCCCGCGGCGAGTCCCTGACCGCCCACGCGCGCAGCGCCGAATTCCGTATCAAGGGGGAGTGAGCATGAGCAAATTCTGGAGTCCCTTCGTCAAGGGGCTGGTGCCCTACGTTCCTGGCGAGCAGCCCAAGCTGGCGAAGCTGGTCAAGCTGAACACCAACGAGAACCCTTACGGCCCATCGCCCAAGGCAGTAGCTGCCATGCAGGCCGAGGTGGGTGACAACCTGCGGCTGTATCCGGACCCGAACAGTGATCGCCTGAAGCAGGCAGTCGCCGACTACTACGGCGTGCAGACGAACCAGGTGTTCGTCGGCAACGGCTCCGACGAGGTCCTGGCCCACGCGTTCCACGGTCTGTTCCAGCACGGCAAGCCGCTGCTCTTCCCGGATGTGAGCTACAGCTTCTATCCGGTCTACTGCGGGTTGTATGGCATCCCGTTCGAGGCGTTGCCGCTGGATGAACAGTTCCAGATCCGCGTTGAGGACTACGCGCGTCCCAATGGTGGCATCGTCTTCCCCAACCCGAATGCGCCCACTGGCTGCCTGCTGGCACTGGACGCCATCGAGCGTCTGCTCAAGGCCAATCCGGATACCGTTGTGCTGGTGGACGAGGCCTACATCGACTTCGGTGGCGAGACCGCTATCAGCCTGGTGGACCGCTATCCGAACCTGCTGGTGACCCAGACCCTGTCCAAGTCGCGTTCCCTGGCGGGGCTGCGGGTTGGTCTGGCTGTCGGCCACCCGGACCTGATCGAGGCACTGGAGCGAATCAAGAACAGCTTCAACTCCTACCCGCTGGATCGCATGGCCATCGCCGGCGCGGCGGTCGCCTTCGAAGACAAGGCCTACTTCGAGGAAACCTGCCGCAAGGTGATCGACAGTCGCGAACTGCTGGTGGCTGAGCTGGGCAAGCTGGGCTTCGAGGTACTGCCCTCGGCGGCCAACTTCGTCTTCGCCCGCCATCCGCAGAAGGACGCCGCCGGCATCGCTGCTGGTTTGCGTGAGCAGGGCGTGATCGTTCGGCACTTCAAGCAGGAGCGCATTGCCCAGTTCCTGCGCATCACCATTGGCACGCCCGAGCAGAACCAGGCGTTGCTGGATGCTTTGCGCAATCTCTGATTTTCGCGGGCCCGTAAAAGAAAAGCCGAGCGCGGGTCACCGCCTCGGCTTTTTTGTTGGACGCCTACTCGTGGTGCGGTGCGCCGAGGAAGGTCAGCGAGCTGAACAGCCCTTGTTGCTTCACGTCGGGATCGTTCGGGGTGTCCAAGGTGACCTGGGCGGCGACGATGTTCAGCCCCGCATTGCGTACCAGCACCTTGGCGCGCCCTTCGGCGTCGGTCCTGGTACTCACATTATTGGGCTCGCCGCGGTAGTCACCGATCAGTTCGACGCCGGATGCCGGCTTGCCATCCAGCAGGACCCGTACTGGCAGGGTATTGCCTGGCCCCACTTCCAGCGGATCGGCTTCTGGCACTATCGCCAGGCGTACGCGCTTGAGGTCCGGCAGCTGCGCACCTGATTGATAGAAGGCCAGGCTGTATTTCCAGGTGTGGATGGAGGCGACAGCCCCGGGAACCTGCCGCTGGCCCTGGTTTATCCATTGCTTGTCGGCGGTCTGCGACCAGGGACCATTGTCCAGGGCAACCGCGAGGGTTGCCGGCGCTTTCAAGGGGTTGAGCCGTGCATGGTCCGCAAGGCGCTCGACCGACACGGGGATCATTCGTCCTTGTGCATCGAAGGCCCAGGCGCCGCTGATCTTCTCTGCCTTGAAGGCATCGTCTTCGGCGCCATGACCGTAGATCACTTCGATGTTGCCGCGCCGTTGTTCGGTCCAAAGGCCGTGCGCATGAACGTTGCCTGCGAAGACAGCTGCGAGGAGGGGAGTGACGAGGAAGCGTTTATCCAGTCGCATGGAGATTCCTTTTCAGAGCTCGAGAGTGAGACTGAGGTTGAGGTTGCGGGGCTCGCCGGGCATGACCCAGACGCTGTTGTACGAGCGCTCGTAGTACTTGCGATCGAAGAGGTTGTTGAGGTTCAAGCCGAGGGTTGTTCGCTCGCTGACCCTGTGATGAGCGAGGAGGTCGAAGGTGGCGTAGGCGGGTAGCTCGAACTGGCTGCCGGCCTGGCCGGAGCGATCACCGACATAGTTGAAGGTGGCGCCGACGTCCGAGCCGCGCAGTCGACCGCCTTGGAACTCGTAGACCGCCAACAGGCTGCCGCTGTGTTCAGGCACTCCGAGCAGACGGCTGCCTTCGGGAAGCACGTTGTCCTTGGTGACCTCGGCGTCGATGTAGGCGTAGGCGCCAATCAGCCGAACTGCGTCGGTCAACTGACCACTGACCTGGAGGTCGAGACCCTGGCTGCGAGCGCGGCCAGCCGCGATGCTTTCGCCGGGATTGGTCGGGTCGGCCGTCAGTACATTTTCCTTGTCGATGTGGAAGAGCGCGGCCGTGGCTCCGAGGCGGCCTTCCAGCAGGTCGAGTTTGAGGCCGGCCTCCTTGCCGAATCCCTTCTCCGGCTCGAAGGCGGTGCCCTGGCTGCTGATTGCATTGGGTTTGACCGAAGTCGCTGCGTTGGCGAACAGGCCGACCTCGGGTGTCAGTTGGTAGAGCACGCCGCTGCGAAGGGTCAGGCTGTCCTTGTTCTGGTCGTTGCTGACGCGCGTCGTGCGGTTCAGCGCCGTCTGTTCGAAACGCTCGAAACGGGCACCGATCAGGCCTTTCCAGCCATGGCCGAAATCGATCTGGTCCTGCAGGTTCAGCGCACGGCTTTTCACCTGCTCGAAGAAGTCGTTTGGATTGACGATGGTGGGTTTCGGCTTGCCGTATACGGGGTTGTAGATGTCCAGGCCGTAGTCCAGGGAAGCGAGGCTCTGTGGATATTTCTGGCTATTTCGGTAGTTCTCGTACTCCAGTCCGGCGAGGGTCTGGTGCAGCCAGCTGCCAGTCTCGAACAGGCCGTGCAGTTCCAATTGGGTAATGCTGTCGTTCCATTCGAAGTCGCGCTGCCGATAGAAGCGGCTGACCTGGTTGCCGATCAGCCGCGACACCTCCGTGGCGTCGCCCTGCAGGTGTCCCTGGGCGTAATGATTGGCCAGGCGCAGCTTCCAGCTGTCGTTGAGATGGTGCTCCAGGCTGGCCTGGACCATCTGGTTGCGATTGCGGATCTCGCCGTCATTCGGTTCGCCGAGGAAGGTGGAACGCTTGACCGAGCCCAATTCCCCGTTCACGGCCGGGATGCCGCGATCGAACACCGATTCGTGCTGGACGAACTCCGTTTCCAGCAGCAGGCGGGTATCGGCGTTCAGCTGCCAGCTGAGGGATGGACTGACCACCAGGCGCTGGTTGCCGGCATGGTCGCGGTAGCTGCCGTTGTCTTCAGTGGCCAGGTTGATGCGTGACAGCAGCTTGTCCTCTTCATCGAGTGGTGCGTTGACGTCCAGGCTGGCGCGATAGCGGTCCCAACTCCCCGCGCTTGCCTTCAAGCGGGAGAAACGCTCGGCCTGGGGCTTCCTGGTCACTATGTTCACCGTGCCGCCCGGATCGCCGCGGCCGTAGAGGCTGGCAGCCGGACCTTTGAGCACGTCGATGCGCTCGATAGTGGAGGCGTCCGGCGAGCTGTAGCTGCCGCGATTGATGGCGAAACCGTTCTTGTACAGCTCTCCGGTGGTGAAACCGCGGATGCTGTAGGAGAGGAATGTCAGGCCGCCGAAGTTGTTCTGGCGCGATACGCCTCCAGCGAAGTCCAGTGCCCGATCGAGGCGGGAAATATCCAGGTCCTCCAGTACCTGCGCGGGAACCACGCTGATCGCCTGGGGGATGTCACGGATATCGGTGTCAGTGCGGGTGGCACTGGTCGAACGGGTTGCAAGGTAGCCACGCACTGGGTCGTCGGCACTTTCCTGATGGCGATCGTCAATCTGGATATCGTCCAGAAGCAGGGGCAGGTAGGTTTCGGCAGCAGTGGCTTCACCGAGCAGGCTGAGGAGTAGCCCGCTGGCAGGGGCAAGGTGATGGAGGCGCATCAGGGGGCTCGCAAATAATGTAATAACATAACATTCTGCGAGGCGAGAATCGTTCCTGTCCAGTGCCGGATGATTCCTGCTTGGAGCGAGGAAAAGAAAACGGCGCCTTTAGGCGCCGTTTTTTATCGATCAGCTACCGCCGTTGTTGCTGGGCGGCGGCCGCACACCGACCTCCGCCGTCAGCTCCAGCTCCTGGCCATTGCGCATCACCTGGATGCTCACTTTCTCGCCGGGGCGGGTGCGGGCCACCTGGTTCATCGAGCGACGACCATCGCCAGCCGGTTCGCCATCGATACTGAGGATGATGTCGCCGGGTTGCAGGGTGGCGCGTTGAGCCGGGCTGTCGCGGTAAATACCGGCGACAACGATGCCGGGGCGTCCTTCCAGGCCGAAGGATTCCGCCAATTCCGGGGTCAAGGGCTGAACTTCGATGCCCAGCCAGCCGCGAATCACCGAGCCGTGTTCGACGATTGCCTTCATCACTTCCAGTGCGAGCTTGACCGGAATTGCGAAGCCGATGCCCTGGGAGCCGCCGGACTTGGAGAAGATCGCGGTGTTGATGCCGATCAGGTTGCCGTTGGCGTCCACCAGCGCGCCGCCGGAATTGCCGGGGTTGATCGCGGCGTCGGTCTGGATGAAGTCTTCGTAGGTGTTCAGGCCCAGCTGGTTTCGGCCTGTCGCGCTGATGATGCCCATGGTCACGGTCTGACCGACACCGAAGGGGTTACCGATTGCCAGGGCGACGTCGCCGATGCGGATGTTGTCCGAGCGGCCCAGGGTAATGGGCGGCAGATCCTTGAGGTCGATCTTCAACACCGCCAAGTCGGTTTCCGGGTCGCTGCCCACCAGGCGTGCGAGGGTTTCGCGGCCGTCTTTCAGGGCGACCACGATCTGGTCGGCGCCCGCGGTCACATGGTTGTTGGTCAGCAGGTAGCCTTCCGGGCTCATGATCACCGCCGAGCCGAGGCTGGACTCCATGCGACGTTGGCGCGGCAGGTTGTCGCCGAAGAACCGGCGGAACTGTGGGTCTTCGAACAACGGGTGTGCCGGCTTGCTCACCATCTTGGTGGTGTAGAGGTTGGCCACCGCCGGCGATGCGTTGGTCACCGCGTCGGCATAGGAGTCCGGGCCCTGGCGGGTAAAGTTGAACTTGGGGGCTTCTTGCAGATGCACTTCCTCGCGGGGCAGGCCGACCCAATCCGGGTATTGCTGGATGATCAGCAGTGCCGCGAGCACGCCGACAACCAGGGGCCAGCTGAAGAATCGCAGCGCCTTGAGCATCGAGGGAGAATCCTGAGGGTTGCGGGGGGCAGGGGTGCCCCTTAAGGTGGCGCCATTATACGAGGGCGCCGGTTAAAAACGAGTCGTCCGCAACAGCTTGTGAGGAATGCCATGGCCATTGCCCTGAACACTCTGGTGGAAGAAGCGGAGCGCTACCTGAACGCCTCGCGCATCCAGGATTACTGCCCTAATGGCCTGCAGGTCGAAGGGCGTCCACAGGTCAGTCGGATCGTCACCGGCGTCACCGCCAGTCAGGCGCTGCTGGACGCTGCGATCGATGCCGGGGCGGATGTGGTGCTGGTGCACCATGGCTATTTCTGGAAGGGCGAGAACCCCTGTGTGGTGGGGATGAAGCAGCGCCGCCTGAAGACCCTGCTATCCAATGACGTCAGCCTGCTTGCCTACCATTTGCCCCTGGACCTGCACCCGGAAGTGGGCAACAACGTCCAGTTGGCGCGTCAACTCGACATCATCGTCGAAGGCCCGCTGGAGCCGGATAATCCGCGCACCGTCGGCTTGATCGGTTCGCTGGCCGAACCCATGGCCGCCAGTGACTTCGCCCGTCGCGTGCGCGAAGTCCTCGGACGCGAGCCCCTGCTGGTGGAGGGCGACCGCATGATCAGCCGTATCGGCTGGTGCACCGGCGGTGGCCAGGGCTATATCGATCAGGCGATTGCTGCGGGTGTCGATGCCTATCTCACTGGCGAAGTCTCCGAACAGACCGTGCACAGTGCGCGGGAGAATGGTGTCAGCTTCATCGCCGCCGGCCACCATGCCACCGAGCGCTATGGTGTACAGGCGCTCGGCGACTACCTGGCCAAGCGCTTCGCCATCGAGCACTTGTTCATCGACTGCGCCAACCCAGCCTGAATTCGTATTGCAAAGAAAAAACGGCCGGCTCAGTGAACCGGCTGTTTTTCATCGAGAGCTGTGACGTTGGCTCTGTACCGCCCTGCCCAGTTCCCACACCGCCATGGCGTAGTGCGTGCTGTGGTTGTAGCGGGTGATCACGTAGAAGTTCGGTAGGCCATACCAGTACTGGTAGGTGTTGCCCATGTCCAGGCGCAGCAGGCTGGCCCTTTGGTGATTGCCCAGCGAACCCTGCGGCCGGAGCCCGGCTGCATTCAGCACACCGATCGGATACTGGGTCTTGAAGCCGTCTTCCAGCGATCGCGCCTGGCCGGTGGCGCGCACGGCCACGGTGTCGCCGGTGATCCAGCCGTGCTGCTTGAAGTAGTTGGCCACGCTGCCGATCGCATCGCGGGGATTCCACAGGTCTCGTTGTCCGTCGCCGTCGAAATCCACGGCATATTGGGTGAAGGACGACGGCATGAACTGTCCGTAGCCCATTGCGCCGGCATAGGAGCCGCGCAGCGCCAGTGGGTCGTTGCCTTCCTTGCGCGCTTGCAGAAGGAACTGCTCCAGCTCACCACTGAAGAACTCGGCGCGGCGAGGATAAGAGAAGGAGAGGGTAGCCAGCGCGTCGATGATCCGTGTCTTGCCCATCACGCGTCCCCAGCGGGTCTCCACGCCGATGATGCCGACAATGATTTCCGGCGGTACGCCGTATGTTTGGAAGGCACGCTGCAGGTCAACTTCGTACTCGTCCCAGAACAACACGCCGTTCCCCACGTTGCCCGGTGTGATGAACTTCTTCCGGTAGCGTAGCCAGGCGCCGTTGGGGCCGCTGGGCGGTGTGTAGGTCGGTGCCTGACGGTCCATCAGGCGGATCACCCAATCAAGTTCGCGGGTTTGGGCGAGCAGGTCCTGCAGGTGCTGGCGATTGAAGTCGTGCTGGCTGACCATGCGATCGATGAACCGCTGGGCACTGACGTTACCCGCGAAGTCCCCGCGCAGCGGCGTGATCGGTTGCACCGAACCGAATGCCGGATGGGCGCTGGGGGTGATGAGTGTCGGTTGCTTTGGCTTCTGAACCGGCTGCAGGACGGGAGCTGGTTTGCTGCTGCATGCGGAGATCAGGACGAGCAAAGGCAGGGCGAAGACGATGCGGCGCATGGGAAGTCATTCGGGACAGGAAAATGTGCGGGCTATGCTAGCGCAGCGCTGCGCAGGAACAAGTCGCGAGTCAGCCTTGCCGGAACTGTGTGCTCCTGGCCGAGCCACCGTCCGAGGCTGCGCAGTGGCTCAGGTGGAGCGGCCCTGGCAGCTTCGCTGACACTGAATTCGTACGGCTATATCAGTATATTTTTTCGGTATAACCAGTCCCCCAGTTAGAGCCTTGCGCTGTGATAGAGTGCCCGCTCGTCCACGGCCCGCCGGCCGTCGTATCAGAAAGACCTTCGTGAGTAGCCATGCTCGATAAACTGACGCACCTGAAACAGCTGGAGGCGGAGAGCATCCACATCATTCGTGAAGTGGCCGCCGAATTCGACAACCCGGTGATGCTCTATTCCATCGGTAAAGACTCCGCCGTCATGCTGCACCTGGCGCGCAAGGCGTTCTTCCCCGGCAAGCTGCCCTTCCCGGTCATGCACGTCGACACCCGGTGGAAGTTCCAGGAGATGTACCAGTTCCGCGACAAGATGGTCGCCGAAATGGGCCTGGACCTGATCACCCATGTCAACCCGGAAGGCGTCGCCCAGGGCATCAACCCCTTCACCCATGGCAGCGCGAAGCACACTGACGTCATGAAGACCGAGGGCCTCAAGCAGGCGCTCGACAAGTACGGCTTCGATGCGGCCTTCGGCGGCGCCCGTCGCGACGAGGAGAAGTCCCGCGCCAAGGAGCGCGTGTATTCCTTCCGCGACAGCAAGCACCGCTGGGACCCGAAGAACCAGCGCCCGGAACTGTGGAACGTCTACAACGGCAAGGTGAAGAAGGGCGAGTCGATCCGCGTCTTCCCGCTGTCCAACTGGACCGAGCTGGACATCTGGCAATACATCTATCTGGAACAGATCCCGATCGTCCCGCTGTACTTCGCCGCCGAGCGCGAGGTCATCGAGAAGAACGGCACGCTGATCATGATCGACGACGAGCGCATCCTCGAGCATCTCTCCGACGAAGAGAAAGCCCGCATCGAGAAGCGCATGGTGCGATTCCGCACCCTGGGCTGCTACCCGCTGACCGGCGCGGTGGAGTCCTCGGCGACCACGTTGCCGGAAATCATCCAGGAAATGCTCCTGACCCGTACTTCCGAACGCCAGGGGCGGGTCATCGACCACGACGCCGCCGGCTCGATGGAAGAGAAGAAACGTCAGGGCTATTTCTAAGGATTCCGCATCATGAGCCATCAATCCGATCTGATCAGCGAGGACATCCTCGCGTACCTGGCCCAGCACGAACGCAAGGAACTGCTGCGCTTCCTCACTTGCGGCAACGTCGACGACGGCAAGAGCACCCTGATCGGGCGCCTGCTGCACGACTCCAAGATGATCTACGAAGACCATCTGGAAGCCATCACCCGCGACTCGAAGAAGGTCGGCACCACCGGTGACGACGTCGACCTGGCGCTGCTGGTGGACGGCTTGCAGGCCGAGCGCGAGCAAGGCATTACCATCGACGTGGCGTACCGCTACTTCAGTACCGCCAAGCGCAAGTTCATCATTGCCGACACCCCCGGCCATGAGCAGTACACCCGCAACATGGCCACCGGCGCGTCCACCTGCGACCTGGCCATCATCCTGGTCGACGCTCGCTACGGCGTGCAGACCCAGACCCGCCGGCACAGCTACATCGCATCCTTGCTGGGTATCAAGCACATCGTCGTCGCCATCAACAAGATGGACCTGAAAGACTTCGACCAGGGTGTGTTCGAGAGCATCAAGGCCGACTACCTGCAGTTCGCTGAACGCATCAAGCTCAACCCCACTTCGATCCACTTCGTGCCGATGTCGGCGCTGAAGGGCGACAACGTGGTGAACAAGAGCGAGCGTTCGCCCTGGTACACCGGCCAGTCGCTGATGGAAATCCTCGAAACCGTGGAAATCGCCGGCGACCGCAACGTCTCCGATATGCGCTTCCCGGTGCAGTACGTGAACCGTCCGAACCTGAACTTCCGCGGTTTCGCCGGCACCCTCGCCAGCGGCATCGTGCGCAAGGGCGACGACGTGGTAGCCCTGCCGTCCGGCAAGGGCAGCCGGGTCAAGTCCATCGTCACCTACGAAGGCGAACTGGAGCAGGCCGGTCCGGGCCAGGCCGTTACCCTGACCCTGGAAGACGAGATCGACGTGTCCCGCGGCGACATGCTGGTGCATGCCGATAACCGTCCGGTGGTGACCGACAGCTTTGACGCCATGCTGGTATGGATGGCCGAGGAGCCCATGCTTCCGGGCAAGAAATACGACATCAAGCGTGCGACCAGCTATGTGCCGGGTTCCATTCCGAGCATCGTGCACAAAGTGGACGTGAACACCCTTGAAGAAACCCCGGGTAGCGGCCTGCAGCTGAACGAGATCGCCAAGGTCAAGGTCAGCCTGGATGCCCCCGTTGCCCTCGATGGCTACGAGCAGAACCGCACGACCGGCGCCTTCATCGTCATCGATCGACTGACCAATGGCACTGTCGGCGCCGGCATGATCATCGCCGACCCGCAGGCCGGTCGTAATGTCGATGGCCACCATGGCAAGCAGGCCCACGTCTCCCGCGAAGAGCGCGCCTCGCGCTTCGGCCAGCAGCCGGCCACCGTGCTGTTCAGCGGCCTCTCCGGCGCGGGCAAGAGCACCCTGGCCTATGCCGTGGAGCGCAAGCTGTTCGACATGGGTCGTGCCGTTTACGTACTGGATGGCCAGAACCTGCGCCACGACCTGAACAAGGGCCTGCCGCAGGATCGTGCCGGACGCACCGAGAACTGGCGTCGTGCCGCTCACGTTGCGCGCCAGTTCAACGAAGCCGGCCTGGTTACCCTGGCCGCTTTCGTGGCGCCGGATGCCGAAGGTCGCGAGCAGGCCAAGGCGCTGATCGGTGCTGATCGCCTGATCACCGTCTACGTGCAGGCGTCGCCGCTGGCGTGCCGCGAACGTGATCCGCAAGGCCTCTACGCAGCTGGCCAGGACAACATCCCCGGCGAGTCCTTCCCCTACGATGTGCCGCTGAATGCCGATCTGGTGATCGACACCCAGTCCGTCAACGTGGAAGAAGGTGTGAAGCTGGTGCTCGAGGTTCTCCGCAAACGCGGTGCGATCTAAGGTCCAGCCCAATAAAAAGCCCCGCGATTGCGGGGCTTTTTATTGTCTTCCGATTCGGCCGGCCGGTTGGCCGGCCTGATCGGAATCAGTACTTGCCTTTCAGGCCGAAGGTCTCGTCCAGGGTGCCGGGTGCGTCCGGTGCCTTGGGGGCGTAGTCCTTGGGTGCTTCGTTGCTCTTGGGTGGGGTCAGGCGCTCGCGTGGGCTGGCGGCCTCGTCAGCGTGCAGAGCGGCCAGCAGGCGCTGGCGAGTCAGCTCGTCCAGAGCCAGGCGGCTGGCGCCTTCGGACAGATGCTCTTGTACTTCCTGGTAGCTCTGGGTGAGCTTTTTCACCAGGCTGGCGGTGGTGTTGAAGTGAGTGACCACCTCGCTCTGGTAGGTATCGAAGCGTTCCTGCAGATCATCCAGCTGACGCTGTGTCCGGCTCGGAGCCGCATTGGGCACCAGACGGGCGATCAGGAAACCGATGCCGATACCGGCGAGCAGGGCGAAGGCTGGTAACAACCAGACGGTGAGCGACTGTTCCACGAGTCCTTCCTCTATAAACGGCTTTGCTTTACGTTAACGGCTCGAATCCGCGCTGTATACCGCGACACAAGCCCTGTTGTGCTAATCCAAGACGAGTCGACCCGTCACGGGGTCACGGAGTTTCCCTTGTTGATCCGCGAAAACCCTCTTCTGCTCGATGGTCCTTGTGGCCAACTCGAGGCGCTGCACCTTGATCTGCCTGAGGCCAAGGGCCTGGCGCTGATCTGTCATCCCAACCCGGTGCAAGGCGGCACCATGCTCAACAAAGTGGTTTCCACCTTGCAGCGCACCGCCCGTGACGCAGGCTACAGCACCTTGCGTTTCAATTATCGCGGCGTGGGCGCCAGTGCCGGCGGCCATGACATGGGCACAGGCGAAGTGGATGACGCGGAAGCCGCGGCCCACTGGTTCCGTGCGCAGCGTCCGGAGTTGTCGCTGACCCTGTTCGGTTTTTCCTTTGGGGGTTTCGTTGCAGCCAGCCTGGCCGGTCGCTTGGAGCGTCAGGGAATCGCGGTGCCGCGTCTGTTCATGGTCGCCCCGGCCGTAATGCGTCTGACGGCGGACAACCCGTTACCCGAAGGCGGTGAATTGGCGGTCATCCAGCCCGATGCCGACGAAGTCGTGGCACCCCAAGCCGTCTACGATTGGTCCGCCGGCCTTGCGCGCCCCCATGAGCTGCTGAAAGTGGCAGAATGCGGGCACTTCTTCCACGGCAAGTTGACCGATCTCAAGGATCTGGTCCTGCCGCGCCTCTGATTCCGAATTAAGTCCGACAAGCGAACACCATGACTACTCGTATCCTTACCGGCATTACCACTACCGGCACGCCGCACCTCGGCAACTACGCAGGCGCCATCCGCCCGGCCATCGTTGCCAGCCGTGCCAGCGACGTCGATTCTTTCTACTTCCTGGCCGACTACCACGCGCTGATCAAGTGCGACGACCCGGCGCGCATCCAGCGTTCGCGCCTCGAGATCGCCGCCACCTGGCTGGCGTGTGGCCTGGATACTGACAAGGCGACCTTCTACCGCCAGTCCGACATTCCCGAAATTCCCGAACTCACCTGGTTGCTCACCTGTGTCAGCGCCAAAGGGCTGCTGAACCGCGCCCACGCCTACAAGGCGTCCGTGGACAAGAACCTGGAAAACGGCGAAGACCCGGACGCAGGCGTCACCATGGGCCTGTACAGCTACCCGGTGCTGATGGCCGCCGACATCCTGATGTTCAACGCGCACAAGGTGCCGGTCGGCCGTGACCAGATCCAGCACGTGGAGATGGCCCGTGACATCGGCCAGCGCTTCAACCACCTGTTCGGCGCTGGTCGCGAGTTCTTCACTCTGCCCGAAGCGGTGATCGAGGAAGAAGTGGCGACCTTGCCCGGCCTCGACGGCCGCAAGATGTCCAAGAGCTACGACAACACCATCCCGCTGTTCGGCAGTGCCAAGCAGCTGAAGGATGCCATCGCGCGCATCGTCACCGACTCCCGCGCGCCTGGTGAGCCGAAGGACCCGGACAACTCCCACCTGTTCACCCTTTACCAGGCCTTCTCCACACCGGCGCAACTGGCCGAGTTCCGCGCTGACCTTCTGGCGGGTCTCGCCTGGGGCGAAGCCAAGCAGCGTCTGTTCCAACTGCTGGACAACGAATTGGGCGAGGCGCGCGAGCGCTATTACGCGCTGATCGAGCGTCCCTCCGACCTGGAAGACATCCTTCTCGCTGGCGCTGCCAAGGCTCGCAAGATCGCCACGCCGTTCCTCAACGAGCTGCGCGAAGCGGTGGGCCTGCGCTCGTTCCGCACCAATGTGCAGACAGGCAGCGATACCAAGAAGAAAGCCGCCAAGGCCGCCCGCTTCGTCAGCTTCCGCGATGAAGACGGCAGCTTCCGCTTCCGCCTGCTGGACGTCGATGGCGAGCAATTGCTGCTCTCGCGTTCCTTTGCCGATGGCAAGGCTGCCGGCCAGGTCAGCAAGCGCCTGCAGTCGGGCGATGAGCTGGACCTGCGCGTAGAAGGTGACGTATTCGGTATCTGGCTGGATGATGAGCAGGTTGCGTCCAGCCCGGCCTTTGCCGACGCTGCCGCTCGCGATGCTGCCATCCAGCGTCTATACGCGGCCCTCGCACCCCAGGAATAACAGTCTTTCCAGCGGCCGGTTCTCCCGGCCAATTGCCAATCCACGGGGCAGTACTCTAAAGTACCTGCCCCGTTTTTCGTTGCCTTGCTATCGATCATGACCCCCCTCGAGCGCTACCAGTCCGATCTCAAGCGGCCGGATTTCTTCCACGATGCCGCGCAGGAAACCGCCGTTCGCCATTTGCAGCGGCTGTATGACGACCTGATCGCCGACGACCGCAGCAAGCCCGGCCTGCTGGGCAGCCTGTTCGGCAAGAAGCGCCAGGGTCCGGTAAAGGGCCTGTACTTCTGGGGTGGCGTAGGTCGCGGCAAGACCTACCTGGTGGATACCTTCTACGACGCGTTGCCGTTCAAGCAGAAGATGCGTACCCACTTCCACCGCTTCATGAAGCGCGTCCATGAGGAGATGAAAACCCTCAAGGGCGAGAAGAACCCGCTGACCATCATCGGCAAGCGTTTTGCCGACGAGGCCCGGGTGATCTGCTTCGACGAATTCTTCGTCTCCGATATCACCGACGCCATGATCCTGGCCACGCTCCTCGAAGAGCTGTTCAAGAACGGCGTCTGTCTGGTGGCCACCTCGAACATCGTGCCTGACGGCCTCTACAAGGATGGCCTGCAGCGCGCGCGTTTCCTGCCCGCCATTGCGTTGCTGAAGGAGCACACCGATATCGTCAACGTCGACAGCGGCGTGGACTACCGTCTGCGTGCCCTGGAGCAGGCTGAACTGTTCCACTTCCCGCTGGACGCCGAGGCCGAGGCCAGCCTGAGCCGCAGCTTCAAGAGCCTGCTGCCCGACTGCACCATGGCGCAGGAAAACGAAGCGCTGATGATCGAGAATCGTGAAATTCGCGCTGTGCGCGTCTGTGAAGACGTCGCCTGGTTCGAGTTCCGTGAACTCTGCGATGGTCCGCGCAGCCAGAACGACTACATCGAACTGGGCAAGATCTTCCACGCGGTGATCCTCGCCAACGTCGAGCAGATGGGCGTGGCCAAGGACGACATGGCGCGGCGTTTCATCAACCTGGTGGACGAGTTCTACGACCGCAACGTGAAGCTCATCATCTCCGCCGAGGTGGAGCTGAAGGATCTCTACTCCGGCGGCCGGTTGAATTTCGAGTTCCAGCGCACCTTGAGTCGCCTGCTGGAAATGCAGTCCCACGAGTTCCTGTCGCGGCCGCACAAGCCCTGATGTGTGTATGAAAAAAGGCTGCCGGAAGGCAGCCTTTTTCATTTCCGCTGGCGTCAGTTCTGCGCCAGCTTCTGCTCCTGCTGTTTCAGCAGTCGCTGCGCGTGAGCCACTTCCAGTGCTTCCATTGCGTTGATCGGCTTGATCGCCACAGCCTTTTTCAGGTGTTCCAGGGCCTTGGCTTCCTCGTCTTCGCCGTATACGTACTCCAGGGCGTTGGCGTATTCGTAGTGGCCAATGGGCAGGTCATCGGTGGCCTTGAAGGAGCGGGCGAAGAACTGCTCCATCTTGTCCGAGCTGACCCCGTAGGTCATCTTGCCCACCAGCTTGCCCACCTTGCGGATCACGCCGGCTTCGTAACCGCCGTAGAGGGCCAGGGCGAAGGGTTGGCCAGGCTGCGTCTTCAGCAGCGCATCCAGTTCTTCGGGGATCTGGCTGGTATAGCCGCGCTTGAGCACAACGGGCACTGGCAACTCTTCACCCAGCCGGGCCTTGGCATAGGCGCGGCCGAACTGTGCGACCACGTCTGCCTTGACCAGATCGCCGGCTTCATCGGTGTAACGGATCACTTCTTCCAGCAGGCGATGTTTCTCGGTCTGGTCCGGCACCAGGAACATGGCGTAGACCACTTGGGCGAACATCGCCGGAACCTGGCCGCCAACACCTAGCGCTAGCCCCTGCTTCTTGGCCTGGGCAAAGTCGCCACGGAACATCAGGCGCCAGACATCCTGGAGTTTCGCCGCATAGGCTTCGGCTTCTTCTGGCTTGCCCGTGAAGCCGGTATTTCCGGTCACGGTCAGTTCGAGTGCCTTGGGGTACTGGCTGGCCATGGTCACGACCCAGTCGGCATCCGGGTAGGGATAGTTCGAGCCGAAACCACGGGTCAGGCGCGGCCAGGCTTCACGCAGCTTGTCGCCGGAGTAGTCGTAGGCGGCCTGGTCGTAAGGGAAGGGTTTCCAGTTTTCGTCCGCCACAGCGGTGAGGCTGAGAGCGGCCAGCAGGGCAAGCAGGTAGCGGCGCATGGCGAGGGACCTTTTCTTGTTGTTTTCCTCCCGCGCGAGGTTCGGCGCGGGTTCGAAGCAACCCGTTCGGGCATGGCTCGATCATAGGGCGATGGGGCATGGGGCCAACCCATCCTTGGGATGGCGATACCAGAAAAGGCGGGGTCGCCAACTAGCGTCAGCGGTATGGTTGCAGCGTCCGGTGACGAGCCGCATGTGCGCGGCTCCGCTCATTCACCTTTCTGCTGGTACTGGTGCCGGTATTGATTCGGCGAAAGCTGGGTGTGCTGACGGAACAGGCGCGCGAAGAAACTTGCGTCGTCATAGCCCACCTCGTAACTGATGGTCTTGATGCTCTTGCGCGTACCGGAGAGCAGTCCCTTCGCCGTTTCGATGCGCAACCTTTGCAGGTAGTGCAGGGGCTTGTCGCCGGTGGCTGCCTGGAACCGCCGCATGAAATTGCGGATGCTCATACCGTGGTCGCGGGCCACGTCCTCGAAGCGGAACTTGTCGGCGAAGTGGTCTTCCAGCCATTGCTGGATCTGCAGGATGGTCACATCGTGGTGCAGCTTTTGCCCGCCGAAACCGATGCGGCCCGGCGTATAGCTGCGTTGCACTTCATAGAGGATGTCGCGGGCAACCGCCTGGGCGATGCTGGCACCGCAGAAACGCTCGATCAGGTAGATGTAGAGGTCGCAGGCCGAGGTCACGCCGCCGGCACAGTAGAGGTTGTCGGCGTCGGAAAGGTGCTTGTCCTGGTTCAGCAATACCTTGGGGAAGCGTTCGGCGAACTCGCCGAAGAAGCGCCAGTAGGTCGTCGCTTCCTTGCCGTCCAGAAGTCCGGCCTGGGCCATCCAGAACACCCCGTACGCTTCGCCGCAGATGGCGCTGCCGGCGGCGTGACGCGCGCGCAGCCACTCGCACACCTGTGGATAACGGGCCAGCAGGACGTCAAAGTCGCCCCAGAACGTCGGTATGACGATGATGTCGGCATCATCCAGCGCGCCGTCGACCGGAATCTGTACTTCGCTGAAACTGCGCACGGGCTGGCCGTCAGGGCTGACCAGGCGGGTCTGGAAGGCGGGGGTAAAACCTTTGCCCTGCAACTTGCCGAAGCGCAGGCTCGCCATGTGGAAGAAGTCCTTGGCCTGCATGAGGGTGGAGGCGAAGACGCCATCGATGGCCAGGATGCTGACCTGTCGAAGGTTGGGGGACTGCGTAATACTCATGGTGTTGTTCTTATTAGGGGAAAGCGGTCATTCTGCGGCTGGATCGTCTTATTTTTTGTCCTAAGTGTCCAGTATGGCGGGGCAGGGTACTGACCTAGAGTCGATGGCCTCCGAACCCCACATACACAACAAAAAATCATTCCAAGGTGATGCCATGATCCCAAGAACCCTGTTCAGCTCCGATCACGAGCTATTCCGCGATAGCGTGCGCAAGTTCCTCGAGCAGGAGGCAGTGCCTTACCACCATCAGTGGGAAAAGGACGGTCACATCGATCGCACCCTGTGGAACAAGGCAGGCGAAGCCGGAATGCTCTGCTCGCATATCCCGGAGGAGTACGGCGGGATGGGCGCTGATTTCCTCTACAGCGCCGTGGTCATCGAAGAAATCGGCCGCCTGGGACTGACCGGTATCGGTTTCTCGCTTCACTCCGACATCGTCGCGCCCTACATCCTTCACTACGGTTCCGAGGCGCAGAAGCTGAAGTACCTGCCCAAGCTGGTCAGTGGCGAGCTGGTGACGGCCATCGCCATGACCGAGCCGGGTGCCGGTTCCGACCTCCAGGGTGTGAAGACTACTGCGGTGCTGGATGGCGATGAGTACGTCATCAACGGTTCCAAGACCTTCATCACCAACGGGTTCCTTGCCGATCTGGTCATCGTGGTGGCCAAGACCGACCCAAAGGCAGGTGCCAAGGGCACCAGCCTGTTCCTGGTCGAAGCGGGAGCGCCGGGTTTCGCCAAGGGCAAGCGTCTGGAAAAAGTCGGCATGAAGGCCCAGGACACCTCCGAACTGTTCTTCCAGGATGTGCGGGTGCCAAAGGAGAATCTGCTGGGCCAGGCCGGCATGGGCTTCGCCTATCTGATGCAGGAACTCCCACAAGAGCGCCTGACGGTCGGCATCGGCGCCCTGGCTTCCGCCGAGGCCGCGCTCAACTGGACCCTGGATTACACCCGCGAGCGAAAGGCGTTCGGCAAATCGGTCGCCGAATTCCAGAACACCCGTTTCAAGCTGGCGGAGATGGCAACTGAAATCCAGATTGGTCGTGTATTCGTCGATCGCTGCCTGGAGCTGCACCTGCAAGGCAAGCTGGATGTACCGACCGCCGCGATGCTGAAGTACTGGGGCACCGATCTGCAGTGCAAGGTACTGGACGAATGCGTACAGCTGCACGGCGGTTACGGCTTCATGTGGGAATACGCGGTAGCGCGGGCCTGGGCGGACGCGCGCGTGCAACGGATCTATGCCGGGACCAACGAGATCATGAAGGAGATCATCGCCCGTTCCCTGGTGTGAGTCCCTTGCAAAAAAAAGCCCGGCAATTGCCGGGCTTTCTCGTTCTCAGGGGGCCGGATTCGGCTGGTCCCTGTGGATGGCGGCAATACCTTCCAGTACATCTTCGGACAGGGTCAGCTCGGCACTGCGCAGGTTCGCCTCCAGTTGCTCAAGGGAGGTGGCGCCAATGATGTTGCTGGTCACGAAGGGCTGCGCGGTAACGAAGGCCAGCGCCATTTGTGCAGGGTCCAGGCCGTGTTCCCGGGCGAGTTGCACATAGCGCGAGCAGGCTGCCTGGGACTGCGGGTTGGTGTAGCGGGTGAAGCGGCTGAACAGGGTGATCCGGGCATTGGCTGGCCGTGCGCCGTTCTCGTATTTGCCGGAGAGCATGCCGAATGCCATGGGCGAATAGGCCAGCAGACCGCATTGCTCACGCATCGCCACTTCGGCCAGGCCCACTTCGAAGCTGCGGTTGAGCAGGTTGTAGGGGTTCTGGATGGAAACAGTGCGTGGCAGGCCAAGCTGATCGGCGAGCTGTAGGAACTTCATGGTGCCCCAAGGCGTTTCGTTGGACAGGCCGATATGGCGGATCTTGCCCGCCTTGACCTGCTCACCGAGCACTTCGAGGGTTTCCTGCAGGGAGGTGAACGTTTCCTCCTTGTGCTCGTAGCCGAGCTGACCGAAGAAGTTGGTGCTGCGCTCGGGCCAGTGCAGCTGGTAGAGGTCGATCCAGTCCGTCTGCAGGCGCTTGAGGCTGGCATCCAGCGCCGCGGTGATGTGCTGGCGATTGTGTTTGAGGTTGCCGCCGCGGATATGGCTGATGCCATTTCCCGGTCCGGCCACCTTGCTCGCCAGCACCCAGTTGGCGCGGTCGCGATGCCTGGCGAACCAGTTGCCGATGATGGTTTCGGTGGCGCTGTAGGTTTCCGCGCGGGGTGGTACCGGATACATCTCCGCCGTGTCCATGAAATTGATGCCGTAGCCTTTGGCGCGTTCGATCTGGGCGAAGGCTTCCGACTCGGTGTTCTGCTCGCCCCAGGTCATGGTGCCCAGGCAAAGGCTGCTGACCTTGAGATCAGTGCGGCCAAGTTGGCGGTATTCCATCGCTGCCTCCTGCGTTTTTGTAAAGGATGCATGAAATCAGGTTGAAATTTTTCCTGCAATCGGCATAATTCCGCGGCTTTCTTTGCGGGGATGCCTAGCCTGCGAAGAAGGAAGGTGGGGATGCCTAGCCCGCCGAAAAACCTTTTGCCGTAGCGGACGCGCTGACCCGAGCCCCCGATAGCGTCTGTTTCCGGCTGTCCCTGACTTGTCAGGGCGAGCACTATTCAGTAAGATCCGCCGTCTTATTTTCAGGGCGGCCCCTGAGGCTATAGCGAATGAAGACTTTTACTGCAAAACCGGAAACTGTTAAGCGCGACTGGTACGTCGTCGACGCTGCAGGTCAGACCCTGGGTCGTCTGGCCACCGAAATTGCCAGCCGTCTGCGTGGCAAGCACAAGCCCGAATACACCCCTCACGTTGACACCGGCGACTACATCGTCGTGATCAATGCCGAGCAGGTTCGTGTTACCGGTGCCAAGACCACCGACAAGATGTACTACTCGCACTCCGGTTTCCCGGGTGGCATCAAGGAAATCAACTTCGAGAAGCTGATTGCCAAGGCCCCTGAGCGCGTGATCGAGACCGCGGTTAAAGGCATGCTGCCGAAGAACCCGCTGGGCCGCGACATGTATCGCAAGCTGAAGGTGTACAAGGGTGCTGTTCACCCGCACACCGCTCAGCAGCCCCAAGAACTGAAGATTTAACGGGATAAGTTCATTATGTCGGCGACTCAAAATTACGGCACCGGCCGTCGTAAGACTGCTACCGCTCGCGTCTTCCTGCGTCCGGGCACTGGCAAGATTTCCATCAACAACCGCAGCCTGGATACCTTCTTCGGCCGCGAAACCGCTCGCATGGTCGTGCGTCAGCCGCTGGAGCTGACCGAGACTGTCGAGAAGTTCGACATCTACGTTACCGTCGTTGGCGGTGGTGTAAGCGGTCAGGCCGGTGCTATCCGCCACGGCATCACCCGCGCCCTGATCGAATACGACGAGACCCTGCGCAGCCCGCTGCGTAAGGCCGGCTACGTAACTCGCGATGCTCGCGAAGTTGAACGTAAGAAAGTCGGTCTGCGTAAAGCGCGTAAGCGTCCGCAGTACTCCAAGCGTTAATTCAACGCTTGCGAAAAACGCCCAGTTTCTTCGGAGCTGGGCGTTTTTTTATGCGCGAAGATTTTGTCCGTGCGACAGCTTGTCGCACGTGCGAATCCCCCGCCAATCAAGGCTTTCGGACTATTTGTATCCGGCTATTACCTTGTCAGGTAAGGGGCTTTTCTTTACCATTTGGCGAATTTTTTGCGCGGCTCGATTTTTTACTTAGTAGAGGCCTGAACAACAGGCCACAGAAGCTGATGGGAGACGACTGAATGAGCAATGACGGCGTGAATGCAGGCCGGCGTCGCTTCCTCGTAGCGGCCACGTCCGTGGTTGGTGCGGCGGGAGCGGTGGGGGCTGCGGTCCCGTTCGTGGGGTCATGGCTGCCCAGTGCCAAGGCCAAGGCCGCGGGTGCACCGGTCAAGGTGAATATAAGCAAGGTCGAGGCAGGCCAGCAGATCATTGCCGAATGGCGTGGTCAGCCGGTGTTCATCGTGCGTCGTACCGAAGAGATCCTGGCGAACCTGCCGAAGATCCACGACCGCATGGCAGACCCTGAGTCCAAGGCATCGGTTCAACCGACCTATGTGGACCCGGTCAGCCGTTCGATCAAGCCGGAAATCCTGGTACTGGTCGGTATCTGCACCCACCTGGGCTGCTCGCCGTCCTTCCGCCCGGAAGTTGCCCCGGCTGACCTGGGTTCCGAGTGGGTTGGTGGCTACTTCTGCCCCTGCCATGGCTCTCGCTACGACCTCGCCGGCCGTGTCTACAAGGCGCAACCCGCGCCGATCAACCTGCCGGTGCCGCCGTACTCGTATGAGACGGATGACGTCATCATCGTCGGTGTGGACCAGGAGAAGGCCTGATGAGCAAATTCATGGAATGGGTCGATGCGCGCTTCCCCGCGACCAAGATGTGGGAAGACCATCTGAGCAAGTACTACGCGCCGAAGAACTTCAACTTCTTCTACTTCTTCGGTTCGCTGGCACTGCTGGTACTGGTAAACCAGATCCTCACCGGCATCTGGCTGACCATGAGCTTCACTCCGTCCGCCGAAGAAGCCTTTGCGTCCGTCGAGTACATCATGCGCGACGTGGAGTACGGCTGGATCATTCGCTACCTGCACTCCACCGGTGCATCGGCGTTCTTCATCGTTGTCTACCTGCACATGTTCCGCGGTCTGCTCTACGGCTCCTACCAGAAGCCGCGTGAGCTGGTGTGGATCTTCGGCATGCTGATCTACCTCGCCCTGATGGCCGAGGCCTTCATGGGCTACCTGCTGCCCTGGGGCCAGATGTCCTACTGGGGTGCCCAGGTGATCATCTCGCTGTTCGGCGCCATCCCTGTCGTGGGCGATGACCTGACTCAGTGGATCCGTGGTGACTACCTGATTTCCGGCATCACCCTGAACCGCTTCTTCGCGCTGCACGTGATCGCCCTGCCGATCGTGCTGCTTGGCCTGGTTGTGCTGCACATCCTGGCCCTGCACGAAGTGGGTTCGAACAACCCGGACGGCGTGGACATCAAGAAGAAGAAGGACGAGAACGGCATTCCGCTCGACGGTATCGCGTTCCACCCCTACTACTCCGTGAAAGATATCGTCGGCGTGGTGGTGTTCCTCTTCGTGTTCTGCTTCGTGGTGTTCTTCTTCCCGGAAATGGGTGGTTACTTCCTCGAGAAGCCGAACTTCGAACAGGCCAACCCGTTCAAGACTCCTGAGCACATCGCACCGGTTTGGTACTTCACTCCGTTCTACGCGATCCTCCGTGCGGTACCGGACAAGCTCCTCGGCGTTATCGCCATGGGTGCTGCGATCGCCGTGCTGTTCGTGCTGCCGTGGCTGGACCGTAGCCCGGTGAAGTCCATGCGCTACAAAGGCTGGCTGAGCAAGATCTGGCTGCTGGTGTTCTGCATCTCCTTCGTCATCCTGGGCGTACTGGGTGTTCTGGCTCCGACTCCGGGCCGTACCCTGCTGTCCCAGGTCTGCACCATCCTGTACTTCGCGTACTTCATCCTGATGCCGTTCTACACAAGGATGGAAAAAACCAAACCGGTACCGGAAAGGGTGACAGGCTGATGAAAAAGCTATTTGCTGCATTTGTTTTCGCTGCACTGCCGGCTCTTTCCTTCGCCGCCGGTGGTCATGATGTGCATCTGGACAAGGTCGATATCGACGTGACCGACAAGGCTGCCATGCAGGACGGCGCGCGTACCTTCGCGAACTACTGCATGGGCTGCCACAGTGCCAAGTTCCAGCGCTATGAGCGTGTGGGCAAGGACCTGGGCATTCCGGAAGACCTCATGCTGCAGAACCTGGTACTCACCGGTGCCAAGATCGGCGATCACATGAAGATCGGCATGCAGCCGCAGGACGCCAAGACCTGGTTCGGCGCTGCACCGCCGGACCTGACCCTGGTTGCCCGCGTGCGTGGCACCGACTGGCTGTACAGCTACCTGCGTTCGTTCTATGAAGATCCTGCGCGTCCGTGGGGCGTGAACAACAAGGTCTTCCCGAACGTCGGCATGCCGAACGTCCTGGTCAGCCTGCAAGGTCGTCAGATCGTTGGTTGCAAGCAGGTTCAAGCGGTTGAGGACGGCAAGAAGCAGTTCGATCCGCTGACGGGTGCGCCGCTGACCCATGAAGCCTGTGATCAGCTGACCGTAGTACCGAAGACCGGCAAGCTGACCGAAGCTGAGTTCGATGAGAAGGTCCAGAACCTGGTGACCTTCCTCGCGTACTCCGCCAACCCGGTCAAGCTGGAAAGCCAGCGCATCGGTGCCTACGTACTGCTGTATCTGGCGTTCTTCTTCGTGTTCGCCTACCTGCTCAAGCGCGAGTACTGGAAGGACGTGCACTGATACACTGCTGCACTGTTGCAAGAAGCGCGCGCCCTTATTGGGCGCGCGCTTCTTTCTGCCCCTGAATTTTCCAATGTGAGGAGGACGCAATGGCCGTCACCAACAGGCTGGCCTGTTACTCCGACCCCGCCGACCACTACTCCCATCGTGTGCGTATCGTGCTCGCCGAGAAGGGCGTCGCCGCCGAGATCATCAATGTCGAGCCGGGCCGTTGCCCGCCCAAGCTGGCCGAGGTCAATCCGTACGGCAGCGTTCCGACCCTGGTTGATCGGGACCTGGCGCTTTACGAGTCCACGGTCGTAATGGAGTACCTGGAAGAGCGTTACCCCCATCCTCCGCTGCTGCCGGTCTATCCCGTGGCGCGCGCCAATACCCGCCTGCTCATACATCGCGTGCAGCGTGACTGGTGTTCGCTGGTAGATCGCATCCTCGATTCGCGTAACAAGGAGGCCGACAAGGCCGTCGCGCGCAAGGAGCTGCGTGAGAGCCTGACCGGCGTATCGCCGCTATTTGCGGACAAGCCATATTTTCTAAGCGAAGATTTCAGTCTGGTGGATTGCTGCCTGCTGCCGATTCTCTGGCGCCTTCCCCTGCTGGGCATCGAGTTGCCGCGGCCGGCCAAGCCTCTTCTGGACTACATGGAGCGCGCGTTTGCTCGTGACTCCTTCCAGTCCAGCCTATCCGCCGCCGAACGCGACATGCGCTGAGGAGACCAAGATGAATTCCAGTCGTCCCTACCTCGTCCGTGCCCTCTACGAGTGGATCGTCGACAACGATTGCACCCCGCACCTGTTGGTCAATGCTGAGCACGTCGGCGTGCGGGTTCCGCCCGGCTACGCCAATGATGGCCAGATCGTGCTCAACGTTTCCCCGAGTGCGGTGCGCCATCTCCACATGGACAACGAGGCGGTGAGCTTCGAAGGCCGTTTCGGTGGCGTTGCCCACAGCCTCTACGTTCCTTCCGCCGCAGTGATGGCCATCTACGCGCGCGAGAACGGCCAGGGCATGGTCTTCGATCTGGAGCCCCCGCTGCCTGGTGATGATCCGGAACCGGAGGATGACGGCCCGTCGGGTGGCGAGCCGCCGAGTTCGGGAGGCGAACCGTCGCGCCCCAGTGGGCGTCCCAGCCTCAAAGTGGTCAAGTAATAAAAAAGGCGATCCTCGGATCGCCTTTTTCATGTCTGCCCGTAAGGTCAGTTGGTGTACTCGAAGAGCCGGACGATCTTCTGCACCCCAGAAACGTTCTGGACAATGCTGGTGGCCAGTTGGGCTTCCTGGCGGGTAACCAGGCCCAGCAGATAAACGATGCCGTTCTCGGTGATCACCTTGATCTGCGAGCTGGGGACCTTGCCGTCGGCCAGCAGCTGGGTGGTGATCTTGGTGGTGATGGTGCTGTCGTTCATGCGCGCCAGGGTGGAAGAGGGCGGCAGCACTTGCAGCTCGTTGTGCACACGACGAACACCCTGGGCGGACTGGGCAGCCTGGCCGGCCAGTTCCTTCAGGTCGGCACGCGGCGTCTGACCAGCAAGCAGCACGACGCCGTTGTAGCTGGAGACGACGATGTGCGAGTTGGTCTTCAGATCAGGGCTGGCCGCCTCGACCTTGGCGCGTACTTTCGATGGCATGGACTGGTCATCGATGGTCTTGCCGATGGTGCGGCCACCGCAGCCGGAGAGCGCGAGGCAGAGGGCCAGGCCGGCGAGTATCAGTGGGGAACGGATCATTCTTCACTCCCAAACAGTTGACGGTCGATCAGGTCGCAGAGGCAATGGATGGACAGCAGGTGTACTTCCTGGATTCGTGCGGTGATCTTGGACGGCACACGAATTTCCACGTCCTCCGGAAGCAGCAGGGATGCCATGCCGCCGCCGTCGCGGCCGGTCAGGGCAACCACCACCATTTCGCGGTCGTGGGCGGCCTGGATGGCCTGGATCACGTTGGCGGAGTTGCCACTGGTAGAGATGGCCAGCAGCACGTCGCCGGGTTGGCCCAGGGCACGGATCTGCTTGGAAAAGACTTCGTTGTAGCTGTAGTCGTTGGCGATGGAGGTAATGGTCGAACTGTCGGTAGTCAGCGCAATTGCGGGCAGGCTCGGGCGCTCGCGTTCGAAGCGATTGAGCAGTTCCGAGGAGAAGTGCTGGGCGTCGCCGGCCGAGCCGCCGTTGCCGCAGGACAGTATCTTGCCCTCATTGAGCAGCGCGTGGACCATCACCATGCTGCCGTGCTCGATGTGCGGGGCCAGCACTTCCATGGCTTGCAGCTTGGTGTCGATGCTGGCCTGGAAGAGTTGGCGAATACGGGGTTGCATGTCCATCGGGTTAGACCTTCAGTGGGGCGACCGATCAGGTGTCGAAGGCATTCTTCAGCCAGGTCAGTCGCGGGGGTGAGTCACCGTCCATTGCATGGACGGCAATCACATCAAATCGACAAGGGTATTTTGCCCAGCGGGATTCCTGCTGGAGGAACTGTTGGGCGGCGTATGCCAGTTTTTCGCGCTTGCGGACATCGACGCTCTCGAGGGCACCGCCCCAGCCGGCATGACGCCGGTAGCGGACTTCGGCGAATACTACTGTATCGCCGTCGAGCATGACCAGATCGAGCTCGCCGCGTCGGCACAGCCAGTTCTGGGACAGCAAGCGCAGTCCGTTGGCTTCGAGATGATCGCGGGCAAGGGCTTCCGCCGCTTGCCCGCGGGCACGCCGGTCAATCAAGAGTCGCTGTCTTTCAGGCGCTGGACCTGGCCGTCGCGGAACTCGGCCCAGGGAAGCTGGCGCTCCACGCGACGAGCGGGATTGAGAGTGAGGCGGCCCGAAAGGCCATCCACCTGGGTTTCCGGCAGGGCTTTCAGTTGCGCGAGGCGCGGAGCGAGACGATAGGCGTCAGCACCCATTGCATAGAGGCGGCCCAGGCTGCCGCCGGCCTGTGGCCATTGGCTCCCCACCTGCTGGCGGAGCGGGTCGTCGCCGTTCAGCAGCCAGGGGGTTTCGCAGAAGCGGATGCCGTTGAGGTCCTGATACTGGGCCGGGTCATTGCTCGCCGAATAGAGGTGGGAAGTGGCGTAGACGGGTACATCGCCAGCGTACTGGAAGGCCAGCGTCGGCTTGATCTGCTGGGCTTGCTGCGGCGTTGCGGCGAGGAAGATGAAGTCCACATCCTGGCGACGCGCTGGTTGCGCCGCGACTGGAACGCCCAGGGTGCCCTGCAGGCGCTTGGCGCGCGCTTCGCTCTGGCGAAGCTGGAACAGGTCGGCGATCTGTTGGGCCAGGGCTACAGGTTGGTCGACGTGCTCTGCGGCGATCAGACGGCCGCCTTCGGCTTGCCAGCTCTGCTGGAAGGCGCGCAGTACGCGATCGCCCCATTCGCTACGGGGAACCAGTGCCACGGCGCTGCGCATGCCATCGGCCCAGGCGCGGCGGGCGACCTCGCGGGCTTCGTCTTCGGCGGCAAGGCCGAACTGGAAGAGCTGGGCAGGAGCTTCCTGGCCGGAATCGCTGTAGTTCAGGGCAAGGGTGGTGATGGGGAGTTGCTCGCGGGTGCTGAGTTGCTTGACCAGCGGCTTCTCGAGCGGGCCGACGACCAGTTGCACGCCATCGGCCTGAGCCTGGCGGTAGAAGTCATCGATGGAGGTCAGCTTGGAGCTGTCGTAGATCTCGATGGACGGTTGCGGCTGTCCGGATTGCTCGGCCTGGTAATGGGCGGCCAGGAAACCGTCACGCAGGGCGCGCGAGACCGACGCCAGTTGGCCTTCCTGGGGCAGGAGCAGGGCAATCTTGGTCAGTGGCTGGCCGGCAATTTCCTTCAACTTGGTCAGGGCTTGGGGGAGCTGTTTGGCGGCTGGGTGCTCCGGATTCTGTGCGCGCCAGTTGTCGATCGCTGCCTGCTGCTGCTCCAGCGTCGAGGAGGTCTTGGTCAGGCGTGCCAGTTCCAGCCAGCCGGCCAGGTCCTTGTCGCCCCCACCTTGCAGTTGGTCGAGCGGGAGGCTGGAAACCAGTGCCCAGATGGCTTCATGGTTGCTGCTGGCGGCTTCACCACTCAGCAGCGGGGCGATGAATACGCGCTCGCGAGCGGCTGCGAGGGTCTGGCCGTCGGCTTCCAGGGCGCGGGCGCGAACCAGTTGCGTGCGCACCTGCTGCTCTACCGGCAATTCGGCCAGGTGGTCGAGGCTGGGGTGGCTCAGGGCCTTCAGCGCGCTTTTGGGCTGGTTGCGGGCCATGGCCAGTTCCGCGGCCAGGGTGCTGGCGAAGATCTGCTGCGCCGGTTTCATGCTGTCGAGCGGGATCTGCTCCAGGATGCGAGCGGAACGGCCGATGTCCTGCTGCTTGTACGCAAGGTCAGCAGCAGACAGGCGGAGCAGTACGGCTTCTTCCGGCTCGGCTTGGCTGGCTTGCTGCAGCAGTTGCTCGATGCTGGCCTGGGGTGTGCGGGGCAGTTCGCCAAGGCTGGACGAGGGCGAACTGGCGCAGGCAGCCAGCAGGCCAGCGAGGCAGAGGGCGGAGAGCGGACGCAGGCAAGCGATCATTTATCGGTCCCGATACTCGTTAAAGAAAGGTGCGATTGTACCCAAGCCCCGGTTGAGGCGCGATGTCGGGCCGGTGAATCGGGATACAATGCGCGCTTTCAGTCTTTTCCGAGGTGCCTTGTGACTCTTTCTTCCGCCAGCGGCAGTGCGGTCGGTACGCTTTATGTGGTCGCAACGCCCATCGGCAACCTCGACGACATCACTGCCCGGGCCCTCCGAGTGTTGCGGGACGTAAAGCTGATCGCTGCCGAGGACACGCGCCACTCGGTTCGCCTGTTGCAACACTTCGGCATAGAAACGCCGCTGGCCGCCTGCCACGAGCACAACGAACGTGACCAGGGCGGGCGCTTCCTGTCGCGACTGCAAGCCGGGGATGATGTCGCGCTGATCTCCGACGCGGGCACTCCGCTGATCTCCGATCCGGGTTTTCATCTGGTGCGCCAGGCTCGTGCGGCCGGCATTCCTGTCGTTCCCGTACCGGGCGCCTGTGCGTTGATCGCAGCGTTGTCGTCGGCTGGCCTGCCTTCGGATCGATTCATCTTCGAGGGCTTTCTCCCCGCCAAGGCCACTGCTCGCCGTGGCCGGTTGGAGGGCATAAAGGAAGAGCCGCGAACGCTCATCTTCTATGAAGCGCCTCATCGTCTCCTGGAGTCCCTGGAGGATATGCGGGGCGTATTTGGCGGCGATCGTCCGGCGGTGCTGGCGAGGGAATTGACCAAGACCTTCGAGACCTTGAAGGGGGCGCCATTGGAAGAGTTGTGTGCCTGGGTGGCGGCGGACTCGAATCAGCAACGTGGCGAATGCGTGGTGTTGGTCGGTGGCTGGCAAGCGCCGGAAGGCGAGGGTGCCTTGAGTGCGGAGGCGTTGCGGGTGCTGGATCTTCTTCTGGCCGAACTGCCCGTCAAGCGGGCCGCTGCGTTGGCTGCCGAGATCACGGGGGTGCGCAAGAACCTGCTCTATCAGGCGGCCTTGGAGCGTCAGGCGGATGTCTGAGCTTGTTCTTGAGGGCGCCTGCCGTTAACCTTGGCGGCGGAGAGTCGATCGGACAGTCGCTGTCTCATTTCGTTCTACGATTTGAGAGGGAGGAAAGTCCGGGCTCCATAGGGCGGAGTGCCAGGTAACGCCTGGGAGGCGCAAGCCTACGGAAAGTGCCACAGAAAATAACCGCCTAAGCGCGCAAGCGCCGGTAAGGGTGAAAAGGTGCGGTAAGAGCGCACCGCACGACTGGTAACAGTTCGTGGCTAGGCAAACCCCACTCGGAGCAAGACCAAATAGGAATCCATGGCGCGGCCCGCGTCGGATTCGGGTAGGTTGCTAAAGGCTGTCAGTGATGGCAGCCGTAGATGAATGACTGTCCTCGACAGAACCCGGCTTACAGATCGACTCTCTGCTTTTTCTCTTCTCGCGTTAGCTCTTCTCCGCTCTTTGTCCCGCCTTCGAAATACCGAAAAGATCTTACTCTTAACAAATTACTTTAAGTTCGAAGTTCAGCTTCTTGTAAGTGCTGGATTTTGCTTCTCCTTTGCCCCTCCAAAACCGCCCAAATGCCTTCCGAACCCTCGCTAAATTGCCGTCCTGTAAGGAGTTTTCCGCTTTTCCGCGCCTTGACGGTGGGGCTAGCGCATTTCTATAGTGTGCGGAAGTGGAGCGAAGTGGGTAGAAGTGGGATTTACTGGCACGGAAAGCCAATCAAAGGGGAAGCGCAGCCTTGTTTCGCGGAGCTAACGCCATCAGTCTCGACGCCAAAGGGCGACTCGCGATGCCAAGTCGGTATCGGGACGAGCTCGTTTCGCGTTGTGGTGGGCAGCTCATCGTCACAATCGACGCCGTCGATCCCTGTTTGACTGTCTACCCCCTGCCTGAATGGGAACTCATTGAAGCCAAGCTGAGAGAGCTGCCCTCCCTGCGCGAGGAAACTCGCCGCCTGCAACGCCTGCTGATCGGTAATGCCGTGGACCTGGAGCTGGATGGCGCCGGGCGCTTTCTGGTTCCTCCGCGCCTGCGCGAGTACGCCGGATTGGACAAGCGGGCCATGCTGGTCGGCCAACTGAACAAATTTCAACTGTGGGATGAGGATGCCTGGACCGCGATTTCCGAGGCAGACCTCATGGCAATCAAACAGCCCGGCGGTCTGCCGGACGAACTACGTGACCTGATCCTGTGAGCGCAACCAGCACCTTCCGCCATATCACCGTACTGCTCGAAGAGGCAGTGGAAGGCCTCGCCCTGCGCGCAGACGGCTGCTACCTCGACGGCACGTTCGGGCGCGGAGGGCATAGCCGGCTCATCCTGGAGCGGCTGGGGCCTGGAGGTCGCTTGCTGGGGTTCGACAAAGACCCGCAAGCGATTGCGACGGGGCAAGCTCTGGCGGCCGATGACGGCCGCTTTGTCATTGTGCAAAGGAGCTTTGCCGAGCTTGGCGACGAAGTGCGCACGCGCGCGCTTGCCGGGCAGGTTGACGGCGTTCTGCTGGACCTTGGCGTGTCTTCCCCGCAGCTTGACGATCCGGAGCGTGGCTTCAGCTTCCTGAACGATGGCCCCCTGGATATGCGCATGAACCCTGATCGCGGCCAAAGCGCTGCGCAGTGGATTGCCAGTGCCAGCGAGGACGAAATCGCCCGTGTCTTCAAAGACTATGGCGAAGAGCGATTCGCCAAGCGTATGGCGCGTGCCGTCGTGCAGCGCCGTGCCGAGAAGCCTTTCGAACGTACCGCCGACCTGGCAGCTGTGCTGACTGTTGCCAATCCGGCGTGGGAGAAAGGCAAGAATCCCGCTACCCGCGCCTTCCAGGGCATTCGTATTCATGTCAACAATGAGCTGGGCGACCTGGAGCAGGGGCTGGATGCTGCGCTCGAAGCGCTCGCTGTCGGTGGTCGCCTGGTGGTGATCAGCTTCCATTCCCTGGAAGACCGCATCGTCAAACAGTTCATGCGCAAGCACGCCAAGGGCGAGGCAGACAAGCTTCCCCGCGACCTGCCGATCCGCCTGGCTACCTTCGAACCGCGCCTGAAACTGCTCGGCAAGCCCCAGTACGCCTCCGATGAAGAGCTCAAGGCGAATCCGCGCTCGCGCAGCGCCGTCATGCGTGTGGCGGAGAAGCTGCGATGAGCCGCCTCTACGCCAAACCCCTTCCGGGCGGCAGCCTGATCATGCTGCTGCTGTTCGTCGGCGTGCTGTTCTCCGCTATCGCGGTGTCCTACAGCGCCCATTGGAATCGCAAACTGCTCAACGAGCTGTATGCGGAACTCAGCGTGCGCGACAAGGCCCAGGCCGAGTGGGGGCGCCTGGTACTCGAGCAAAGCACCTGGACTGCGCATAACCGCATTGAATCCCTGGCCAGCGAACAGCTGAAGATGCGCATCCCCGATCCGGCAGAAGTGCGGATGGTGGCGCAATGATGAAGCTGGAAGGCGCACTCTACCCCTGGCGTTTCCGGGTGGTGCTGGGTCTTCTCGCCATCATGGTCGGCGCGATTTCCTGGCGCATCGTCGACCTGCATGTGATCGACCATGACTTCCTCAAGGCTCACGGCGATGCGCGCAGCGTGCGGCACATCCCGATTCCTGCCCACCGCGGTCTGATCACCGACCGCAACGGGGAGCCGCTGGCCGTAAGTACCCCGGTCACTACCCTCTGGACCAATCCGAAGGACCTCATGGCGCTGCGCGACGAGTGGCCGCGGATCGCGCAGTCCCTCGGCCAGGACCCGAAAGCCTTTGCCCAGCGCATCGAGCAGAACGCCAATCGCGAGTTCATGTACCTGGTGCGTGGCCTGACGCCGGAACAGGGGCAGGCCATCATGGCCAACAAGGCGCCTGGCGTGTATGGCATCGAGGAATTCCGCCGCTTCTATCCGGCCGGCGAAGTGACCGCGCATGTAGTGGGCTTTACCGACGTCGATGACCGTGGTCGCGAAGGCGTCGAGCTGTCGTTCGACGAGTGGCTGGCCGGTGTGCCGGGCAAGCGCCAGGTTCTCAAGGATCGCCGTGGTCGCCTGATCAAGGATGTCCAGGTCGCTCGCAACGCAAAACCCGGCAAGACTCTCGCACTGTCCATCGACCTGCGCCTGCAGTACCTCGCCCATCGGGAGCTGCGCAACGCCCTGGTGGAGAACGGTGCCAAGGCGGGCAGCCTCGTGATCGTCGATGTGAAGACGGGCGAAGTGCTGGCGATGGCCAACCAGCCCACCTACAACCCGAACAACCGCCGCAACCTGCAACCTGCAGCGATGCGTAACCGCGCGATGATCGACGTGTTCGAGCCAGGCTCGACCGTGAAACCGATTTCCATGTCCGCTGCCCTGCAGTCCGGCCGCTGGAAGCCCGAGGACAAGGTCGAGGTCTACCCCGGTTCGCTGCAGATCGGCCGTTACACCATCAAGGACGTATCCAAGACCGAGGGCCCGATCCTCGACCTGACCGGCATCTTGATCAACTCCAGTAACGTCGGCATGAGCAAGATCGCCTTCGACATTGGCGGCGAGGCCATTTACGACACCATGCGCAAGTTGGGCATGGGCCAGGACACCGGCCTCGGCTTCCCCGGCGAGCGCGTAGGCAACCTGCCCAACCATCGCGAGTGGCGCAAGGCGGAGACCGCGACGCTGTCTTATGGCTACGGCCTCTCGACCACGGCGATTCAGCTGGTCCATGCATACGCGACGCTGGCCAACAATGGCGTGGCCGTACCGCTGTCCATGACTCGCGTGGACAGCATTCCCGACGGTGCACAGGTAATTCCCGCCGATGTGGCCAAAACGATGCAGGGCATGCTGCAACAAGTGGTCGAAGCACCGCGCGGCGTGTTCCGCGCCCAGGTGCCGGGTTACCACGTGTCCGGCAAGAGTGGTACGGCGCGTAAAGCCAGCGTAGGAACCAAGGGCTACACCCAGAACGCCTATCGCTCGCTCTTCGCGGGCTTCGGTCCTTCCACCAATCCGCGTATCGCGATGGTGGTGGTGATCGACGAGCCCAGCAAGGCGGGCTACTTCGGCGGCCTGGTTTCGGCCCCGGTATTTGGCAAGGTCATGGCGGGTGCGTTGCGACTGATGAACATCGCGCCGGACAACCTGCCCACCGAGGAACAACAGACCGCGAATGCGGCCACCGGCAAAGGAGGGCGGATCTGATGCCCATGCCACTGAACCAGTTACTGTCCCAGGCGCAAAGCGCCACGTTGATCCGCGAACTGACCCTGGATAGCCGCAAGGTACGTCCGGGCGATCTGTTCCTGGCGATTCCCGGCGCCCAGCACGATGGTCGCGCCCATATTGCTGACGCTGTCGCTCGCGGTGCCGTCGCCATCGCCTATGAAACCGCCGGTGCCGAGGTGCCTGAAGTTGCCGGTGCTGAGCTCATTCCTGTCAAAGGCCTGGCCAACCAGCTTTCGGCCATTGCTGGACGCTTCTATGGCGAGCCTAGCCGTGCACTGCGGCTGGTCGGCGTCACCGGGACCAACGGCAAGACCAGTGTCAGCCAACTGCTGGCACAGGCACTCGACCAACTGGGCGAGCGCTGCGGCATTGTCGGCACCCTGGGCACCGGTTTTTACGGCGAGCTGGAAAGCGGCCGCCATACCACGCCTGACCCGCTTGCCGTGCAGGCCACGCTGGCCAATCTGAAACAGGCCGGCGCGCGCGCCGTGGCCATGGAAGTTTCGTCCCACGGTTTGGAACAAGGGCGTGTAGCCGCACTGGATTTCGACGTGGCAGCGTTCACCAACCTGTCCCGTGACCACCTGGACTACCACGGCTCGATGGAGGCCTACGCGGCCGCCAAGTCCAAGCTGTTCAGCTGGCCCAACCTGCGGGCCCGGGTGATCAACCTGGACGACGCGTTGGGACGCAAACTGGCAGCGGAACAGCATGAGTCGCGGCTGTTCAGCTATAGCCTGGAAGACCCCAGCGCCTTCATTTATTGCCGCGAAGCCCACTTCGACGATCACGGCGTCCGCGCCCAGCTGGTTACCCATCAAGGCGAAGGCCTGCTGCGCAGCCCGTTGCTGGGTCGCTTCAACCTGAGCAACCTGTTGGCCGTGGTGGGCGCTCTGCTTGCCATGGATTACCCGCTGGTGGATGTGCTCGGCGTCCTGCCGTCGTTGCAAGGCCCCGTCGGGCGGATGCAGCGACTTGGCGGCGGCGAGAAGCCGTTGGTAGTCGTGGACTACGCACATACCCCGGATGCCCTGGAAAAGGTCCTGCAAGCCCTGCGTCCCCATGTTCGCGGAAGCCTGCTCTGCCTGTTTGGCTGTGGCGGTGATCGTGATCGTGGCAAGCGCCCGATCATGGCGGCCGTCGCTGAGCAGCTGGCCGACCGGGTTCTGGTAACCGACGACAACCCGCGCACTGAAGACCCTGCTCAGATTTTCGCCGACATTCGTCCCGGCTTCACTGCCCTGGACAAGGTCGAGTTCGTCGCTGGCCGTGGCCTGGCGATTGCCCGATTGATCGGCACTGCTGGCGTGGACGATGTCGTCCTGCTGGCCGGCAAGGGCCATGAGGATTACCAGGAGATCGCTGGCGTACGCCATTCCTTCTCCGATCTCGATGAAGCCGCCAAGGCACTGGATGCCTGGGAGGTGCCCCATGCTTAAACCCTTCCAGCTGTCTGAACTGCTTGGGCCGTTGCAGGCTGAACTGATCGGTGCGGACGTGGCGTTCAGCAGCGTCTCCAGTGATAGCCGCAAGATTGAAGCCGGGCAGTTGTTCATCGCGCTGGTCGGCCCGCGTTTCGACGGCCATGACTATCTTGCCGATGTAGCCGCCCAAGGCGCCGTCGCAGCCCTGGTACAGCGCAAGGTGGCGAATGCGCCGATCCCGCAACTCCTGGTCGCCGACACCCGCGAAGGGCTGGGTCGCCTGGGCGCCTACAATCGCGACGGTTTCACCGGTCGCGTGGCCGCGGTGACGGGCTCCAGCGGCAAGACCACGGTCAAGGAGATGCTTGCCAGTATCCTGCGTACCCAGGGTTCCGTGCTGGCCACCCGTGGCAACCTGAACAACGATCTCGGCGTGCCCCTGACCCTGCTGGAACTTGGTTCCGAGCACGACAGTGCGGTGATCGAGCTGGGCGCGTCGCGCGTCGGCGAAATCCTCTACACCGTAGGCCTGACCCGGCCACAGGTGGCGATCCTCAACAACGCCGGTACTGCCCACGTGGGTGAGTTCGGTGGTCCGGAAAGGATCGTCGAGGCCAAGGGCGAGATTCTCGAGGGCCTGCCTGCTGATGGTGTGGCGATCCTCAATCGCGATGACCGCGCCTTTGCAATCTGGCACAGGCGTGCAGCCGGTCGCACGGTGCTGAGCTTTGCCCTCGCTGACGCCGGGGCGGACCTGCGAGCCGAAAACATTACCCGCGATGCCCGTGGATGCATGGCCTTCAGCCTTCGTGGCGTAGCCGGCGAGGCGGACATCCAGCTCAACCTGTTGGGGACGCACAACGTCGCCAATGCACTGGCCGCCGCCGCCGCTGCGCACGCCCTTGGCGTGCCGCTGGTCGGGATCAAGGCCGGCCTGGAAAACCTGCAGCCTGTCAAAGGCCGCGCCGTAGCGCAGCTCGCCACCAGCGGCATGCGCGTAATCGACGACAGCTACAACGCCAACCCCGCGTCGATGCTGGCCGCCGTTGATATACTCGCCGGCTTTTCCGGCCGCACCGTCCTGGTGCTCGGGGATATGGGCGAGCTTGGCGATTGGGCCGAGCAAGGACACCGCGAAGTCGGTGAATACGCTCGCGGCAAAGTCAGTGCCCTGTATGCCGTTGGCCCGCTGATGGCGCACGCCGTCACTGCCTTCGGTTCCCAGGGACGCCACTTCGCCGACCAGGCCAGCCTGATCCAGGCACTGGTCAGCGAGCAGGACAAAAACACCACAATTCTGATCAAAGGCTCCCGCAGCGCGGCGATGGACAAAGTCGTCGCGGCATTCTGCGGGACGGGGGAGGCTCACTAATCATGCTGCTGCTGCTCGCTGAGTACCTGCAACAGTTCTATAAAGGGTTCGGTGTATTCCAGTACCTGACCCTGCGCGGGATTCTCGGCGTCCTGACAGCGCTGTCGCTGTCGCTCTGGCTCGGTCCCTGGATGATCCGCACCCTGCAGATCCGCCAGATCGGCCAGGCCGTACGTAACGACGGCCCGCAATCGCACCTGTCGAAATCTGGCACGCCGACCATGGGTGGCGCGCTGATCCTGACCGCCATCGCCATCAGCACACTGCTTTGGGCGGACCTGTCCAATCGTTATGTCTGGGTGGTGCTGGCCGTGACCCTGGCGTTCGGCGCCATTGGCTGGGTGGATGACTACCGCAAGGTGATCGAGAAGAACTCCCGTGGCCTGCCGAGCCGCTGGAAGTATTTCTGGCAATCGGTGTTTGGCATCGCTGCTGCGATCTTCCTTTATGTGACCGCGAGCACTCCGGCCGAGACCACGCTGATCCTGCCGCTGGTGAAGAACATCGAGATCCCGCTGGGCATCGGCTTCGTGGTGCTGACCTACTTCGTGATCGTCGGCTCCAGCAACGCGGTCAACCTGACTGACGGCCTCGACGGCCTGGCGATCATGCCGACCGTGATGGTCGGCGGCGCGCTGGGGATCTTCTGCTACCTGTCGGGCAACATCAAATTCGCTGACTACCTGCTGATCCCTTACGTACCGGGCGCGGGCGAGCTGATCGTGTTCTGTGCCGCCCTGGTGGGCGCCGGTCTCGGCTTCCTCTGGTTCAACACCTACCCGGCCCAGGTGTTCATGGGCGACGTGGGCGCTCTCGCCCTGGGCGCGGCGCTGGGCACCATCGCCGTGATCGTGCGCCAGGAAGTGGTGCTGTTCATCATGGGTGGCGTCTTTGTGATGGAGACGCTCTCGGTGATGATCCAGGTAGCCTCGTTCAAGCTGACCGGTCGTCGTGTATTCCGCATGGCCCCTATCCATCACCACTTCGAGCTGAAAGGCTGGCCCGAACCCCGGGTCATCGTACGGTTCTGGATCATCACCGTGATCCTGGTCCTGGTGGGCCTTGCCACCCTGAAACTGAGGTAACCGAGAGTGACGTTGATCGCTTCCGACCAGTTCCGCATCGTTGTCGGCCTCGGCAAGAGCGGCATGTCCCTGGTGCGCTTCCTGGCGCGGCAGGGCGTTCCGTTTGCCGTGGCCGATACCCGCGCGAACCCGCCGGAACTGGCGACGCTGCAAAGCCAGTTCCCGCAGGTGGAAGTGCGTTGTGGCGAGCTCGATCCGGATTTCCTCAGTCGCGCCAGCGAGCTTTACGTGAGCCCCGGTCTTGCCCTGGCAACTCCGGCGCTGCAGGAAGCCGCGAGCCGCGGCACCAAGCTGTCCGGTGATATCGAACTGTTCACTCGCAATGCCAAGGCGCCGATCGTTGCCATCACCGGTTCGAACGCGAAGAGCACTGTCACCACCCTGGTGGGTGACATGGCTGCGGCTGCCGGCAAGCGCGTCGCCGTCGGCGGCAACCTCGGCACGCCGGCGCTGGACCTGCTGAATGATGACGTTGAGCTTTACGTGCTTGAGCTGTCCAGCTTCCAGCTGGAAACCACGGATCGCCTGAATGCCGAGGTGGCCACAGTCCTCAACGTCAGCGAAGACCATATGGACCGCTACGCCGACATGCAGGCCTATCACCTGGCCAAGCACCGTATCTTCCGGGGCGCGCGTCAGGTCGTGGTCAATCGTGGAGATGCCTTGTCGCGGCCGCTGGTAGCTGACCAGCTACCGTGCTGGACCTTCGGGCTTAACAAACCCGACTTCAAATCCTTCGGCTTGATCGAGGAAGAGGGCGAGAAGTTCCTGGCCTATCAATTCGACAAGCTGATGTCGGTACGCGAACTGAAAGTCCGTGGTGCCCACAACCAGTCCAACGCCCTGGCGGCGCTTGCACTGGGGCATGCGGTCGGTCTGCCGTTCGAACCGATGCTGGATACCCTGCGCACCTTCACCGGCCTGGCCCACCGTTGCCAGTGGGTCCGCGAGCTGCACGGTGTGTCCTACTACGACGACTCCAAGGCCACCAACGTCGGAGCGGCACTGGCTGCGATCGAAGGCCTGGGTGCCGACATCGATGGCAAGCTCGTGTTGATCGCGGGCGGTGACGGCAAAGGTGCCGACTTCTCCGCTCTCAAAACTCCGGTGGCAAGCTTCTGCCGTGCCGTCGTGCTGCTGGGGCGCGATGCGGAACTGATTGCCGAAGCCTTGGGTCATGCCGTACCGCTGGTGCGGGTCAAAACCTTGGATGACGCTGTGCAGCGTTGCGCCGAACTCGCTGAAGCGGGGGATGCGGTGCTGTTGTCGCCGGCATGCGCCAGCCTGGACATGTTCAAGAACTTCGAAGAACGCGGGCGCCTCTTCGCCCAGGCCGCGGAGGGACTTTCCTGATGCTGGCCCGTCTGCTCGCCGCCCCGTCGCCGCTGCGCAGTCGCCGCGGAATCGACATCGACTTCCCGCTGCTGGCCGGCTGCCTGTCGCTGCTGGGCCTGGGCCTGGTGATGATCACCTCGGCTTCGTCGGAAGTGGCTGCGGCGCAGTCCGGCAACCCGCTGTACCACATGATCCGCCACCTGATTTACCTGGCGATCGGTCTTGGCGCGGCGCTGGTTACCCTGCAGATCCCCATGGCCTTCTGGCAGCGCCACGGCGCGCGGCTGATGCTCGCGGCCATCATTCTGCTGGTGCTCGTACTGCTGCCGGGCATCGGCCGCGAAATCAACGGCGCCAAGCGCTGGATCGGCTTCGGTCTGTTCAACCTGCAACCGTCCGAGCTGGCCAAACTGTTCACCGTGATGTTCATCGCCGGCTACATGGTGCGTCGCCAGGATGAAGTTCGCGAGAAGCTGACCGGCTTCATCAAGCCCATGCTGGTTCTGGGTCCGATCGCCGTACTGCTGCTGGCCGAGCCGGACTTCGGCGCCACCGTGGTGCTGGTTGGTTCCTGCATCGCGATGCTCTTCCTGGGCGGTATCAACCTGGTTCGCTTCATCCCCCTGGCAGGCGCGGTACTGGCTGCCGGCGTCCTGGTAATGACCAGCCAGAGTTACCGGATGCAGCGTCTGACCAACTTCGTGGACCCCTGGGCCGACCAGTACGGCGCCGGCTATCAGCTGAGCCAGGCGTTGATCGCTTTCGGTCGCGGCGAATGGTTTGGCGTCGGTCTGGGCAACAGCATCCAGAAGCAGTTCTACCTGCCGGAGGCCCATACCGACTTCGTGTTCGCCGTGCTCGCCGAAGAGCTTGGAATGCTGGGTGCACTGGCAACGGTCGGCCTGTTCGTCTTCGTCAGTGTCCGAGCCCTCTACATCGGTCTGTGGGCCGAGAAGGCGCGCCAGTATTTCTCCGCCTACGTCGCCTACGGCCTCGCTTTCCTCTGGATCGGCCAGGTGTTGATCAACATCGGCGTGAACGTCGGTCTGCTGCCGACCAAGGGCCTGACCCTGCCGTTCCTCAGCTATGGCGGCAGCTCTCTAGTGATCTGCTGCGTCAGCCTGGCCTTGTTACTGCGTATCGAATGGGAGCGGCGTACCCAATTGGGCAATGAGGAAGTGGAATTCGTCGAAAGCGATTTCTTCGACGAGGAGGTGCGCCCATGAGCGGCAATGTGCTGATCATGGCCGGCGGCACCGGCGGCCACGTATTCCCGGCCCTGGCTTGCGCTCGTGAGTTCCAGGCGCGCGGGTTCAAGGTGCATTGGCTCGGTACGCCGAAGGGAATCGAGAACGAGTTGGTACCCCAGGCGGGCCTGCCGCTGCACCTCATTCAAGTGAGCGGCCTGCGCGGCAAGGGGCTGAAGTCTTTGCTCAAGGCACCCTTCGAGTTGCTCAAGTCGCTGTTCCAGGCACGCCGAATCGTGCGTGAACTGAAACCCGTCTGCGTACTCGGCATGGGCGGCTATGTCACCGGTCCCGGTGGACTGGCAGCACGCCTGTCCGGTGTGCCGCTGATCATCCACGAGCAGAACGCCGTGGCGGGGACCGCCAATCGCAGTCTGGTGCCTCTTGCCAGCCGCGTGTGCGAGGCCTTCCCCGATACCTTCGGACAAAGCGACAAACGGCGCACCACCGGCAACCCGGTGCGCGAGGAGCTGTTCCTGGAAACGCCACGTGACGCTCTGGCAGGACGCAAGCCGCGCCTGCTGGTGCTGGGCGGCAGTCTGGGCGCCGAGCCGTTGAACAAATTGCTGCCGGAAGCGCTGGCGAAGGTCCCTGCTGACCTGCGTCCGGAAGTGTTCCACCAGGCGGGTCGCAAGCATGACGAGATCACCGCGGAGCGTTATCGCGAAGCCGCGGTCGAAGCCGAAGTCGCACCCTTCATCAAGGACATGGCACGTGCCTATGCCTGGGCCGACCTGGTCATCTGCCGTGCAGGTGCCCTGACCGTGAGCGAATTGGCCGCCGCCGGGCTGCCGTCGTTCCTGGTGCCGCTGCCCCATGCGATCGACGACCACCAGTCGCGCAATGCCGAATATCTGGCGAAGGAGGGCGCAGCTGTCCTTCTTCCGCAACATTCCACTGACGCGGCCAAGCTTGCCGCTCAGCTGACCGAGGTTCTGATGCAGCCCGAAAAACTCAAGGCCATGGGCACCACCGCCCGCCGTCTGGCCAAACCCGCCGCCACCCGCACCGTGGTCGAGATCTGCCTGGAGGTGGCCCATGGTTGAGAGCCAGAAAGCCATGCCCCAGCCGGAAATGCGCCGCATCCGCCGGATCCATTTCGTCGGTATCGGCGGCGTGGGCATGTGCGGGATCGCTGAAGTGCTGCTGAACCTGGGCTACCGCGTGTCCGGTTCCGACCTCAAGACCTCGGCGGTCACCGAGCGTCTGGAGAAGTTTGGTGCCCAGATCTTCATCGGCCACCGCGCCGAGAACGCTGAGCACGCCGATGTTCTGGTGGTGTCCAGCGCCGTGAACAAATCCAACCCCGAGGTTGCGGTTGCCCTGGAGCGCCGTATCCCGGTGGTACCGCGCGCCGAGATGCTGGCCGAACTGATGCGTTACCGTCACGGCATCGCCGTCGCCGGTACCCACGGCAAGACCACCACCACCAGCCTGATCGCTTCGGTGTTCGCTGCCGGTGGCCTTGATCCGACCTTCGTCATTGGCGGTCGTCTGAACGCTGCCGGCACCAACGCCCAGCTTGGAACCAGTCGCTATCTGGTAGCCGAGGCGGACGAGAGCGACGCCAGCTTCCTGCACCTGCAGCCGATGGTGGCCGTGGTCACCAACATCGACGCGGACCACATGAGCACCTACGAAGGGGACTTCAACAAGCTGAAGAAGACCTTCGTGGAGTTCCTCCACAACCTGCCGTTCTACGGGCTGGCCGTGCTTTGCGTGGATGACCCGGTCGTGCGCGAAATTCTGCCTCAGGTCGCACGTCCCACCGTGACCTACGGCTTCGCCGAAGACGCCGACGTACGCGCCATCAATGTTCGCCAGGAAGGCATGCGCACCTGGTTCACCGTCCTGCGCAAGGACCGCGAGCCGCTGGATGTCTCGGTGAACATGCCGGGTAACCACAATGTCCTGAATTCCCTCGCGACCATTGCCATTGCCACCGACGAAGGCATCAGCGACGAAGCCATCGTCCAGGGCCTTTCCGGCTTCCAGGGCGTGGGTCGACGCTTCCAGGTCTATGGCGAGCTGGAAATCGAAGGCGGCAGCGTGATGCTGGTGGACGACTACGGCCACCATCCCCGTGAAGTGGCTGCGGTGGTCAAGGCCGTTCGCGGCGGCTGGCCGGAGCGTCGCCTGGTGATGGTCTATCAGCCGCACCGCTATAGCCGGACCCGCGATCTCTACGACGATTTCGTGCAGGTCCTCGGCGAGGCCAACGTACTGCTGCTGATGGAGGTCTACCCGGCCGGCGAAGAGCCGATCCCCGGCGCCGACAGCCGTCAGCTGTGCCACAGCATCCGTCAGCGCGGCCAGTTGGACCCGATCTACATCGAGCGCGGCGTCGACCTGGCGCCCCTGGTCAAGCCGCTGCTGCGTCCCGGCGACATCCTGCTCTGCCAGGGTGCCGGCGACATCGGCGCGTTGGCCCCGCAACTGATCCAGAACCCGCTGTTTGGTGGCCAGTCTGACGACGCCACCAAGAGGAAGTCGAAATGAGCGCGCAATTGAAATCCACCCTCGAACCGGCTGCGTTCGGTCGGGTCGCCGTGCTCTACGGTGGCAAGAGCGCTGAGCGTGAAGTGTCGCTGAAATCCGGCGCGATGGTGCTGCAGGCCCTGCAGGCTGCTGGCGTGGACGCCTTCGGCATCGACGTGGGCGATGATCTGCTGCAGCGACTGCTGGCCGAGAAGATCGACCGCGCCTTCATCATCCTCCACGGCCGTGGCGGCGAAGACGGCAGCATGCAGGGCCTGTTGGAGTGCCTGGGCATTCCCTATACCGGCAGCGGCATCCTTGCCTCGGCCCTGGCGATGGACAAGCTCCGCACCAAGCAGCTGTGGATCAGCCTGGGTCTCCCGACCCCGCGCCATGCCGTGCTCGCCAGCGAGCAGGACTGCCGCCAGGCCGCAGAAGAACTGGGCTTCCCGCTGATCGTCAAACCAGCCCACGAAGGCTCCAGCATCGGCATGGCGAAGGTCGAGAACGTCGAGGCGCTTATCGAAGCCTGGCGCGCGGCTGGAACCTATGACCCGCAGGTCCTGGTGGAGCAGTGGATCCACGGTCCGGAGTTCACCGTCGCCTGGTTGCGCGGCGACGTACTGCCGCCTATCCGCCTTGGTACCCCGCACACCTTCTACGACTACGACGCCAAGTATTTGGCCAGTGACACCCGCTACCAGATCCCCTGTGGCCTGGATGCGGAAAAGGAAGAGGAGCTGAAGCAGCTCACCGCGCGCGCTTGTGAAACCCTCGGTATCCAGGGTTGGGCTCGCGCCGACGTGATGCAGGACGCCGAAGGGCGCTTCTGGCTCCTCGAAGTCAACACCGCACCAGGCATGACTGATCACAGCCTGGTGCCCATGGCCGCACGCGCCGCGGGCCTGGATTTCCAGCAACTGGTGCTGGCAATCCTGACCGACAGCGTCGAGGCAAGGGGCTGATCCCATGCGTAACGCCACTATCCGCCGCCAGGAACCCGTTATCGGCCGCGCCGCTCCCTCGCGCAAGCCGATGCCGCGTGGCGCCAGTCGGATGGTGGCCAAGGAGCCGCTGACCCAGCGTCTGCCCAAGCCCAGCTTCGGCTTCCTGCGCAAGCTGCTGTGGCCGGTGATGCTGGCGGTGCTCGGTTTCGGCGCCTACGAAGCGGCCCAGCGCCTGCTTCCTTATGCCGACCGGCCCATCGCCAAGGTCAATGTGCAGGGCGATCTGAGCTACATCAGCCAGCAGGCGGTGCAGCAACGGATCGCGCCTTACATCGCTGCGAGCTTCTTCAGCATCGACCTGGCCGGCATGCGCCGCGAGCTGGAGCTGATGCCGTGGATCGCCCACGCCGAGGTACGCCGTGTGTGGCCGGACCAGGTAATGGTCCGACTGGAAGAACAATTGCCCATCGCCCGTTGGGGCGACGAGGCACTCCTGAACAACCAGGGCCAGGCCTTCGCCCCGCGCGAACTGGCCCACTACGAACAGCTGCCGCAGCTCTGGGGCCCACAGCGGGCGCAGGAGCAGGTGATGCAGCAATACCAGATGCTCAGCCAGATGCTGCGTCCGCTCGGCTTCTCGATAGTCCGGCTGGAGTTGCGTGAACGCGGTAGCTGGTTCCTGTCCACCGGACAGGGTGTCGAATTGCTACTGGGGCGGGATCACCTGGTAGAGAAAATGCGGCGATTCATCTCGATCTACGAGAAAACGCTGAAGGACCAGATTGCGAACATCGAGCGCGTCGACCTGCGATACCCCAACGGCCTGGCTGTGGCCTGGCGGGCGCAGATCGAGGCCCCCGCGGCGACCACGGTCGCCGTGCAGTGAATTAGAGAGAAGGTTAGAACCATGGGAAGCGTACAGAGCGGCAAGATGATCGTCGGCCTGGACATCGGCACCTCCAAGGTGGTGGCGCTGGTGGGCGAGGTCGCAGCTGACGGCCAACTGGAAATCGTCGGTATCGGCACTCATCCGTCGCGCGGCCTGAAAAAGGGCGTGGTGGTCAACATCGAGTCCACCGTTCAATCCATCCAGCGTGCGGTGGAAGAGGCCCAGCTGATGGCGGGCTGCCGCATCCACTCGGCATTCGTCGGGATCGCCGGCAACCACATCCGCAGCCTGAACTCCCACGGCATCGTGGCGATTCGCGACCGCGAAGTGAGCGGTGCCGACATCGAACGTGTGCTGGACGCGGCGCAGGCGGTGGCCATCCCAGCCGATCAGCGTGTGCTGCACACCCTGGCCCAGGATTACGTGATCGATAACCAGGAAGGCGTACGCGAGCCGCTGGGCATGTCCGGTGTGCGTCTGGAAGCCAAGGTTCACGTGGTGACTTGCGCGGTGAATGCGGCGCAGAACATCGAGAAATGCGTACGTCGCTGCGGTCTCGAAGTCGACGACATCATCCTCGAGCAACTGGCCTCGGCCTACTCGGTCATCACCGATGACGAGAAAGAGCTGGGCGTCTGCCTGGTGGACATCGGCGGCGGCACCACCGACATCGCCATCTTCACCGAGGGCGCGATTCGCCACACCGCGGTGATCCCGATCGCGGGTGACCAGGTGACCAACGACATCGCCATGGCCCTGCGTACGCCGACCCAGTACGCCGAAGAAATCAAGATTCGCTACGCCTGCGCCCTGGCCAAACTGGCCGGCGCCGGCGAAACCATCAAGGTGCCCAGCGTCGGCGACCGTCCGCCGCGCGAACTGTCGCGCCAGGCCCTGGCCGAGGTGGTCGAGCCGCGTTACGACGAGCTCTTCACCCTGATCCAGGCCGAGCTGCGCCGCAGCGGCTACGAGGACCTGATTCCGGCGGGCATCGTCCTCACCGGTGGCACCGCCAAGATGGAAGGTGCGGTCGAGCTGGCTGAAGAAATTTTCCACATGCCGGTACGCCTCGGCGTCCCGCATAGCGTGAAGGGGCTCGCGGACGTCGTGCGCAACCCCATCTATTCCACGGGCGTGGGCCTGCTGATGTACGGACTGCGCAAGCAATCCGACGGCATGCCTGTCTCCACTGGCAGCTACGGCTACGCCGAAGAGGCCAAGGCTCCTGTGCTGGAACGGCTCAAGCGCTGGGTTCAGGGCAATTTTTAAACGCGGTACGCAGTAGGCGAAAAACTAAAAAAGGAAGGAGAGGGGAAAATGTTCGAACTCGTAGATAACGTTCCGCAAACAGCGGTCATCAAGGTTATCGGCGTCGGTGGTGGCGGTGGCAACGCCGTGAACCACATGTCGAAGAGCAACATCGAAGGCGTCGAGTTCATCTGCGCCAACACTGATGCTCAGGCGCTGAAGAACATCGGTGCGCGTACCGTGCTGCAACTCGGCCCAGGCGTGACCAAGGGCCTGGGTGCCGGTGCCAACCCGGAAGTCGGCCGTCAGGCTGCCATCGAAGACCGCGAGCGCATCGCCGAAGTGCTGCAAGGCGCTGACATGGTCTTCATCACCACCGGCATGGGCGGCGGTACCGGTACCGGTGCTGCGCCGGTCATTGCTGAAGTGGCCAAGGACATGGGCATCCTCACCGTTGCGGTGGTGACCCGTCCGTTCCCGTTCGAAGGTCGCAAGCGCATGCAGATCGCCGACGAGGGCATTCGCTCCCTGGCGGAAAGCGTCGACTCGCTGATTACCATCCCCAACGAGAAGTTGCTGACCATCCTCGGCAAGGACGCCAGCCTGCTGGCTGCTTTCGCCAAGGCTGACGACGTGCTCGCCGGCGCGGTGCGTGGCATCTCCGACATCATCAAGCGTCCTGGCATGATCAACGTCGACTTCGCCGACGTTAAAACCGTGATGGGCGAGATGGGCATGGCGATGATGGGCACCGGCTGCGCCAGCGGTCCGAATCGTGCTCGCGAAGCGACCGAAGCGGCCATCCGCAACCCGCTGCTGGACGACGTGAACCTGCAGGGCGCCCGCGGCATCCTGGTAAACATCACCGCAGGCCCGGACCTGTCCCTGGGCGAGTACTCCGACGTGGGTAACATCATCGAGCAGTTCGCTTCCGAGCACGCCACCGTCAAGGTGGGCACCGTGATCGATCCGGACATGCGCGACGAGCTGCACGTGACCGTAGTGGCCACTGGCCTGGGCGCGCGCATCGAGAAGCCGGTCAAGGTCATTGACAACACCGTTCAGGCAGCCGCTGTGGCCACCACCACTGTCGCCGCTCGTCCGGAGCAGCCGTCCGTCAACTACCGCGATCTGGATCGCCCGACCGTGATGCGCAACCAGGCTCATGGTGGCGCTGCCACCGCGGCGAAGCTCAACACTCAGGATGACCTGGATTACCTGGACATCCCGGCGTTCCTGCGTCGCCAGGCCGATTGATGATTTGTATCAGGAGCATTAGGGTGATTGGTGTTCAGCAAAGGGCGGTTCTGCTATTATCGCCGCCCATTGTTGAAAACAGTTCGCAACTTGCGCACAAGCGGCCAATGCCATGATCAGACAACGCACTCTCAAGAACATTATCCGTGCCACTGGCGTGGGGCTGCATTCCGGGGAAAAGGTCTACCTGACCCTCAAGCCCGCTCCCGTGGACACTGGCATAGTGTTCCGCCGTACCGACCTCGATCCCGTCGTGGATATTCCTGCACGCGCCGAGAATGTCGGTGAGACCACCATGTCGACCACACTGATCAACGGTGAGGTCAAGGTGGACACCGTGGAGCACCTGCTTTCGGCCATGGCAGGCCTGGGCATCGACAACGCCTACGTCGAACTCTCCGCGTCGGAAGTGCCGATCATGGACGGCAGCGCTGGTCCCTTCGTCTTCCTGATTCAATCCGCCGGCCTGCAGGAGCAGGAAGCGCCGAAGAAGTTCATCCGTATCCTGCGCGAAGTGACAGTAGAAGAGGGCGACAAGCGCGCCACCTTCGTGCCCTTCGACGGTTTCAAGGTGAGCTTCGAGATCGATTTCGATCACCCGGTATTCCGCAACCGCACCCAAAGTGCGAGCGTGGATTTCTCCAGCACCTCGTTCGTCAAGGAGGTCAGCCGCGCGCGGACCTTCGGCTTCATGCGCGACATCGAGTTCCTGCGTTCTCAGAACCTGGCACTCGGCGGCAGCGTGGAGAATGCCATCGTGGTAGACGAGAACCAGGTGCTCAACGAAGACGGCCTGCGTTACGAGGACGAGTTCGTCAAGCACAAGATTCTCGATGCGATCGGTGACCTCTACCTGCTCGGAAACAGCCTGATCGGCGAATTCCGTGGCTTCAAGTCGGGCCACGCGCTGAACAACCGCTTGCTGCGCCAGCTCATCGAGCAGAAGGACGCCTGGGAAGTGGTGACCTTCGAGGATGCCAGGACTGCACCTATCTCCTATATGCGACCGGTAGCAGCCGTTTAAGCAATACCCTCTTTCCTGACTTCAAAGGCCGCCTTCGGGTGGCCTTTTTTTATCTTCGCTATTCCGACGTGTCTTTCGGTTTGCCGTGGCGCGCCAGGCGCTCCAGAGCCTCACGCAGGCGTGGGTCGGTGACGGTCTCCGCGGTGGCTTGCAGGCTTTCCGCTGCAGTGGAAGACAGGCGGCCCTCGGTTGCCGGCGCGCTGCTCGGCGTGAAGCTCGGCTGGACCTTGAAAACGATCCGCTCCAGGCCTGCAAATGCTTCGAATCCCTTCAGTTGTCGCAGCAGTCGGGTTTGCTGGTAGCGCAGGCGCGTGGCCCAGTGGCCGTCGGTGACGATCAGCAATAGGCGCCCTTCGCGCCATGCGGCCACATGACAGTGATCACGGGCGGCGGGCTGCAACTGGCTGGCCAGCAATTGCTGCAGTTGTTCGATGCGCTGGGCCTCGTTGAACAAAGCCCGCAGAGGTTTTTGCTCACGCAGCAGTGCAGCAGGGGAGCGGGCGGGCAAAGGGCGAAACGCCATGATGGGCTGCTTGAATGAAGGGAGGTGCGCCCATATTAACAGAGGGTGACCTTGGCCTCGGCGTTCATACGTGGTTCGGCTGTCCTGGCAGTCGACGCGCCTGTGCATTTGCAGTGGGCCCCTGGCCAGGGACTATGGAAGCTCTCCTACGGCGACCGGGAAGTGCTCCCGCTTTCCTCAGCAAGGAATCCGGGTAGAATGCCCCCTTCGCAAGCAGCCATGGCGGCTGCGCGGGCGACTACAGGCCGCCCTCCATCTCAATGTGTGGAAGATCCTCTCTATATGTTTGCGCCATTGTTGAAGAAACTCTTTGGAAGCAAGAACGAACGCGAAGTGAAGCGCATGGCCAAGGCTGTGCAGGCTATCAACGCGTTCGAAGAGCAGATGGTGGCCCTGTCCGATGACCAGCTGCGTGCCAAGACCGAAGAGTTCAAGGCGCGTCTGGCCAAGGGTGAGACCCTTGACCAGTTGTTGCCGGAAGCCTTCGCCGTGGCGCGTGAGGCCGGCAAACGCGTCATGGGCATGCGCCACTTCGACGTCCAGCTGATCGGCGGCATGACCCTGCATGAAGGCAAGATCGCCGAGATGCGTACCGGTGAGGGCAAGACCCTGGTGGGGACCCTGGCCGTGTACCTGAACGCGCTGTCCGGCAAAGGCGTGCACGTGGTCACCGTGAACGACTACTTGGCCCGCCGCGACGCCAACTGGATGCGTCCGCTGTATGAGTTCCTCGGCCTCTCCGTGGGTGTCGTCACGCCCTTCCAGCCGCCGGAAGAGAAGCGCGCAGCCTACGGCTCCGACATCACCTACGGCACCAACAACGAATTCGGTTTCGACTACCTGCGCGACAACATGGCGTTCAGCCTGGATGACAAATTCCAGCGCGAACTGAACTTCTCCGTGATCGACGAAGTGGACTCCATCCTCATCGACGAAGCGCGCACCCCGCTGATCATCTCCGGCCAGGCCGAAGACAGCTCCAAGCTCTACATCCAGATCAACAAGCTGATCCCGCGCCTCAAGCAGCACATCGAAGAGGTTGAGGGGCAGGTCACCCAGGAAGGCCACTACTCGGTCGACGAGAAGACCCGTCAGGTCGAACTCAACGAGATGGGTCACCAGTTCATCGAGGAAATGCTCACCCAGGCCGGTCTGCTGGCCGAGGGCGAGAGCCTGTACTCGGCGCACAATCTCAGCCTGCTGACCCACGTCTATGCCGGACTGCGCGCCCACACGCTGTTCCACCGCAACATCGAATACATCGTGCAGAACGACCAGGTCCTGCTGATCGACGAGCACACCGGCCGTACCATGCCGGGCCGTCGCCTGTCCGAGGGCCTGCACCAGGCTATCGAAGCCAAGGAAAACCTGCCGATCCAGGCGGAGAGCCAGACCCTGGCCTCCACCACCTTCCAGAACTACTTCCGCCTCTACAAGAAGCTGTCCGGCATGACCGGTACCGCCGACACCGAGGCCTTCGAGTTCCGCCAGATCTACGGCCTGGACGTGATCGTCATCCCGACTCACCGCCCTGTTGCCCGTAAGGACTTCAACGACCTCGTCTACCTGACGCAGGAAGAAAAGTTCAGCGCCATCATCACCGACATCAAGGACTGCCAGGCCAGCGGCCGTCCGGTGCTGGTGGGTACCGCTTCGATCGAGAGCTCCGAGTACGTCTCCCAGCTGCTGATCAAGGGCGGTATCGAGCACAAGGTGCTCAACGCCAAGTACCACGAGAAGGAAGCCGAGATCATCGCCCAGGCAGGCCGTCCGGGCGCCGTGACCATCGCCACCAACATGGCCGGTCGTGGTACCGACATCCTCCTCGGCGGCAACTGGGAAGCTGAAGTCGCCGCCCTGGAAGCCCCGACTGACGAGCAGGTCTCGCAGATCAAGGCCGAATGGCAGAAGCGTCACCAGCAGGTGATCGAAGCTGGCGGCCTGCACGTGGTCGCGTCCGAGCGCCACGAATCCCGCCGTATCGACAACCAGCTGCGTGGCCGTGCCGGTCGCCAGGGTGACCCGGGTTCCAGCCGTTTCTACCTGTCGCTGGAAGACAACCTGATGCGCATCTTCGCCTCTGACCGGGTGAAGAACTTCATGAAGGCCCTTGGCATGCAGTCCGGCGAGGCCATCGAGCACCGCATGGTGACCAACGCCATCGAGAAGGCCCAGCGCAAGGTCGAAGGCCGCAACTTCGACATCCGCAAACAGCTCCTCGAATACGACGACGTGGCCAACGAGCAGCGCAAGGTGATCTACCACATGCGCAACAGCCTGCTGGCCGCCGAGGACATTGGCGACACCATCAAGGAATTCCGCGACGAGGTGCTGAGCAGCACCATCGACGCCCACATTCCGCCGCAGTCGATGCCGGAACAGTGGGACATTTCCGGCCTGGAAGCCGCGCTGTACAGCGATTTCGGCCTCAAGCTGCCGATTCAGCAGTGGCTGGACGAAGACGACAAACTGTACGAAGAGACCCTTCGCGAGAAGATCCTCGAGCAGTTGCTGGCGGCCTACAACGAGAAGGAAGACCTCGCCGGCGCCGAAGCCCTGCGTGCCTTCGAGAAGCAGATGCTGCTGCGCGTGCTGGACGACCTGTGGAAAGACCACCTGTCCACCATGGACCACCTGCGCCACGGCATCCACCTGCGCGGTTACGCGCAGAAGAACCCGAAGCAGGAGTACAAGCGCGAGTCCTTCACCCTGTTCCAGGACCTGCTCGACTCCATCAAGCGCGATACCATCCGCGTCCTCTCCCACGTTCAGGTCCGTCGCGAGGATCCGGCCGAGGAAGAGGCACGCCTGCGCCGCGAAGCCGAGGAAATGGCCCGCCGCATGCAGTTCCAGCACGCCGCTGCACCGAGCATCGACGAGCCGGAATTGGCGGACGAGCAAGGTGATGTGGCCGTTGCCACCGCTGCTGCGCCGGTGCGTACCGAGCCCAAGGTGGGTCGTAACGAACCCTGCCCCTGTGGTTCCGGCAAGAAATACAAGCACTGCCACGGTCAGATCGACTAAGGCACTGCTGTAGTTACAACGCCGCGACCGGCCCTGCCGCTCGCGGCGTTTTTCCTGATATCCCTGGCCGCCTGCGCCGCCCGCAGCCGGTCACCCGCTGACAAAGGAGCGCTTCCCATGGCTGTTGGTCTTGGCCCTCTGCCTACGCTGCACCCGGTACCCGGTTTCGAACTCGGCATCGCCTCTGCCGGCATCAAGCGCCCCGGCCGCAAGGACGTGGTAGTGATGCGTTGCGCCGAGGGGGCGACAATCGCCGGCGTGACCACCACCAACGCATTCTGCGCCGCCCCGGTACTGGTTACTCGCGAGCGTCTGGATGGCGAAGTTCGCTATCTGCTGACCAACACCGGCAACGCCAACGCCGGTACCGGTCCGGACGGCCTGGTCCGTGCACGTCGCTCCTGCGCCAGGCTGGCCGCGCTGGCCGGTGTCAGTGAAGACGCGGTGCTGCCGTTCTCCACAGGCGTGATTGGCGAGCCGTTGCCAGTCGAGAAGATCGAAGGCGCACTGGAAGCCGCATTGGCCGACCTCAAGGTGGACAACTGGGCCCAGGCCGCCGAAGGCATCATGACCACCGACACCCAGCCCAAGGGTGCCAGCCGCCAGTTCGAGCACGACGGCGTGACCGTTACCATCACCGGAATCAGTAAGGGCGCCGGCATGATCCGTCCGAACATGGCCACCATGCTCGGCTACATCGCCACGGACGCCAAGGTTACCCGCGACGTGCTGCATGCCCTGGTGCGCGATGCCGCGAACAAGTCGTTCAACCGCATCACCATCGACGGCGACACCTCCACCAACGACTGCTGCATGCTGATCGCCACCGGGCAGGCTGCACTGCCTGAAATCACTGCGGCCAGCGGCGAGCTGTTCGCCAAGCTCAAGCAGGCAGTATTCGACGTCTTCATGGAAATCGCCCAGGCCATCGTGCGCGACGGCGAAGGCGCGACCAAGTTCGTCACCGTGCAGGTCAATGGTGGTGGCAACCATCAGGAGTGCCTCGACGTGGCCTACGCCGTGGCCCATTCGCCGCTGATCAAGACCGCGCTGTTCGCATCCGACCCGAACTGGGGTCGCATCCTCGCGGCCGTGGGCTACGCCGGCGTGCCGAACCTGGACGTGAGCAAGATCGACGTGTTCCTCGGCGAAGTCTGCATCGCCAGCCAGGGTGGCCGTGCCGCCACCTATACCGAGGCGCAGGGTGCGGCGGTGATGGCCCGCGAGGAAATCACCATCCGCATCGAGCTCGGCCGTGGCGATTGCAGTGAAACCATCTGGACCACTGATCTGTCCCACGAGTACGTGAAAATCAACGCCGAGTACCGCACCTGATATTCCTTCCACGATCAGCTGTCCGGCAGTTGATCGTGAAGGCGTTCCAGGCATTCCCGATTTTCATCCCCCGATGAAAATCGGGAATTTGCCATGGGCACACTCGCTCTTCATGATCCAGCGACACCCCCGAGGAACTGGAAAGAAGGAGCTGAACATGTCCCTGATATTGGTAATCGGCAACAAGAACTACTCGTCCTGGTCCCTGCGTGCATGGCTGGCCATGGAGCTGACCGGCTCGCCCTACGACGAAGTACGTATCCCGCTCTACCAGGCGGATAGCCACAAGCGCCTGCTCGCCTATTCGCCCACCGCCAAGGTGCCCGTGCTGCAGTCCGAAGATGGCACCATCTGGGACTCCCTGGCCATCGCTGAATATCTCGCCGAACGCTTCCCCGAGGCACATCTGTGGCCTTTCGGTCAGGCCGCCCGCGCCTTCGCTCGTGCCGTCTGTGCCGAGATGCACAGTGGCTTCGTTCCCCTGCGCAGCCACATGCCGATGGACATGAAGCGCAATCAGCCCCTGGCCGAGGTCCCGGAAGAAGTGGCCGAGGACATTCGCCGCATCTGCGCGATCTGGGCCGAGTGCCGCTCGCGCTTCGGTCAGGACGGCCCCTATCTGTTCGGCCATGCCAGCATCGCCGATGCATTCTACGCGCCGGTGGCCTGCCGCCTGCGCAGCTACGGCGTTGAGCTGCCGGCGGATGCCGAGGCCTATGTCGAAACCATTTACCGGTGGCCTGCCTTCCAGCGCTGGTACCAGGCCGCCTTGCAGGAAACGGAGATCATTGAATGAAACGAGTGCATGTTGCCGCCGCAGTCATCCGCGGCGCCGACGGCCGGGTACTGATTGCCAGGCGCCCTGATGACAAGCACCAGGGCGGCCTCTGGGAATTTCCCGGCGGCAAGGTAGAGGAGGGCGAGGCCGTGCAGGTCGCGCTCTCCCGCGAACTGGAGGAGGAACTGGGCATCCGTGTTAGCGCAGCCCGGCCGCTGATCCAGATTCACCATGACTACCCGGACAAGCACGTGCTGCTGGATGTCTGGGAAGTCAGCGCCTTCACGGGCGAGCCCCATGGCGCCGAAGGCCAGCCGCTTGTCTGGGCGTCACCGCGAGAGCTGGGTGACTATGAATTCCCTGCCGCCAACAAGCCGATCGTGGCCGCTGCGCGGCTGCCGGATCGCTACCTGATTACCCCGGATGACATCGAACCACCGGCCCTGCTGGCTGGCCTCAAGACAGCCCTGGCGAGTGGCGTACGTCTGGTGCAGTTGCGCGCGCCGCGCATGTTCGATGCCCAGTACCGTGACCTGGCCGTGGATGTACAGGGGCTCTGCGCGGGCAAGGCGCAGCTCATGCTCAAGGGACCGCTGGAGTGGTTGGGTGACTTCCCCGCCGCCGGCTGGCACCTGACCGCCGAGCAACTGCGCAAGTACGCCCCCAACGGCCGTCCATTCCCACGCGAGCGCTGGCTGGCGGCGTCCTGCCACAGCATCGAGGAACTGCAGCTTGCGGCGGCCATGGAAGTGGATTTCGTCACCCTCTCGCCGGTGCAAGCCACTCAGACCCACCCCGAGGCACAGCCCCTGGGTTGGGAGCGCGCCGAGGAACTGCTTCGCGGCTTCAACCAGCCGGCCTATCTGTTGGGCGGTGTTGGCCCTGATGAACTGGAGCGTGCCTGGAGGGCGGGTGCCCAGGGCGTGGCGGGAATTCGCGCGTTCTGGCCAGAGTCGTAGGTTGGGCTGAGCTCGGCGAAGCCCAACGCTGAGGCGCTAGATTGGGCTTCGTTTCGCTCCAGCGGATCGCTGTCCTTACCAGCCTACGGCCGACTTGCTGCCTGCCAAAGCACCTCGCTTACGCCCTGCCTTAAGGCAATCAGGCGCGCGGCGACGAACAGCAGGTCGGAGAGGCGATTGAGGTAGGCCAGCAGCTCTTCGCGCAGCGGTTCCTCGCCGTTCAGCGCCTGTGTGCGGCGTTCGGCGCTGCGGGCCTGGCTGCGGCAGATGTGGGCCTGGGCCACCAGGCGGGAGCCACCGGGAAGAATGAAGTTCTTCAACGGCCCGAGTTCGTCGTTCCAGAGGTCGATGGTGGCTTCCAGCCGCTCGATCTCCGACTTTTCCACAACCTGGTACTCCGGCATCGCCAATTCGCCGCCGAGGTCGAACAGACGATGCTGGCAAGGGGCAAGCACGTCGATCACCTCGCTCAAGCCGGGCGATTGCGGCAGGGCTTCGAGCAGTTCCGCGAGCAACAGGCCGAGTTGGCTGTTCAGCGTGTCGACCTCGCCTATAGCTTCGATTCGCGGGTGGTTCTTCGGCACGCGCCGTCCGCTGGACAGACCGGTTTCGCCCTTGTCGCCGGTGCGGGTATAGATCTTCGAAAGGCGATTGCCCATTTCAGGTTCCTGCTTCCGTGGCGGCGGAAGTCAGCGGCAGGCGCAGGGTGAAGCAGGTGCCCTGGCCAGGCTTGGACTGCACTTCCATCTGCCCCTTGTGGTTGTTGGTGATGATGAAGTACGAAACCGACAGTCCGAGCCCCGTGCCCTGGCCGACTTCCTTGGTGGTGAAGAAGGGTTCGAAGATGCGCTTGCGCACGCTCTCGGGGATGCCCATGCCGGTGTCCTCCACCTGGATTTCCGCCCAGGGCGGGCACAGCCGGGTGCGAAGCGTGATGCGGCCTTCCTCGTCGTCCTCGCGCAGGTGAATGGCCTGCGCGGCGTTCTTCAGCAGGTTGAGCAACACCTGCTCCAGCTCATTGGCCGTGCCGGGGACCGGTCCCAGCTCGGGGTCGAATTCGCGGACGATCTTGAGGCCCTTGAAGTCGAACCCTTCCGTCAGGTCGAAGTCGTTGCTGGCGATTTCCAGCGCCTGGTCGATCAGCACCGGCAACTGACAGGGCGCCAGCTGGCGATTGCTGCGTCGGCTGAAAGCGAGCATGTGCGTGACGATCTTGGCCGCCCGGGCACCAGCCTGGTGAATGTCGTCCAGCAGTTTGGGCACCTCTCGGGCCTCCAGGTACTGGTTGACGGACGTCAGGCTGAGGCCATTGATCGCCGCCTGTTCCTGGTTGCGGTCGAGCTCCGGGGAGATTCGTCTGCGGATGTTCTGCACGTTGTGCAGGATGGCCCCTAGCGGATTGTTGATCTCGTGGGCCATACCGGCGGCCAGGCCGCCCACCGAGAGCATCTTCTCCGATTGCACCATCAGTTCTTCCATCGACAGGCGCTGGGTGATGTCGTCGATGCGGATCACCACGCCACGCCCGGTGCCCCCCATCAGCGGGTAGAAGGTCAGCGCATAGTTGTGGACGTTCTCGCCGACCAGCCAGCTCACCCGTTCCACCTTTTCCACCTTGTGCTTTTCGGCGGTCAGGCGGATCTGCGGGAGGAAGGGCTTGAGCGAGGGAAAGGCGAGGAACACCGGCTGGTTCAGCGCATCGTCCATGGGAGTGCCGGAGAGCGCGCTGGCCTCCTGGTTCCACTGGGTGACGTAGAGCTGCTCGTCCAGTGCGATGAGTGCCGAGGGCATGGAGTCGATGATGCTGTTGAGGTAGTTCTGGAAGCCGGTGAGCTTCTTCTCGATCTTGCTGCGCACCTGGACTTCCAGCTCCAGCTTGCGGTTGGAATGGCGGGTTTCTTCGGCCAGTTCGTGGGCCTGGTCGAAGGCGGCCTGGGCATCGTCGCGGGCGCGCTTGAGTTGCTGCTCGCGGGCCTCGATGCGACTGAGCATGGTGTTGAAGGCATCCGCCAGGCTGCCGATTTCGTCGCGATTGCCACGGGGAGCCCGCAAGGCGTAGTTCTCCTCGCGGGTCACCTGGCGCGAAAGCTCCTCCAGGCGGCGGATGGGGCGGGTGACCATGCGCCTGATCTGCCGCGCTACCAGCAGCCAGAGCAGTACGCTGCAGGCCAGGATGGCCAGGCTCGCGGTCAGGGTACCGGTATAGAACACGCCGGGTAGTTCGCTGGAGGCCACCAATAGCAGGTGGCCGGCGGGTTTTCCGGGAATCGGCAGTTCGGTCACATAGGACGTGCGGAACTCTCGCAGCCGCCAGGTGGAAATGTCGCCGGCCTTCAGTGGCAGATCCAGCTGTTCGCCGCGCTGCAACTGCGCCAGCAGACGGCCATCGGTGTCGTAGAGGGCCGCGACCCGCAAAGGCGTATAGCTGTTCAGGCGCTGCAGCATCGCCTTCGCGTTCTCTTCCGAGGACAGGGCTTCCGGGCCGACGGCCGAGGTGGCGAAGAGCCGCCCGAGGGTTTCCAGGCCCTGTGGTGCCACGCTTTCCTGGGAGATCCAGTAGGCGGCGCTGATGAAGGCCAGGTTGGCGATGAGTAGGACGGTGGCAAGCAGGACCAGCAGTGCGGCGAGCAGTTTGCGGCCGACCGACAGGTTATCTAGGCGCTGACGCAGATTGGTCAAGGAAATATCCGCGGCTGGGGTGAAGGGCAGGTTGGGCTTTGCACGAACACCTGATTGTCGCTCGATGGCTTTTCGAACAGAGCCTAGCGCGGGGTCAGGTGACGGGCAATCCACGCTTTTCCAGATGGGTCCTGAGGCGAGCGTGCAGGCTGGCCAGATGCGGCAGGCTGATTCGGTGGCGAGCGGCGGTGGTGCAGGCGTGGCCGAGCAGGTAGCTGATCTCGGTACGGCGACCGTTTGCGACGTCCTGGTACATGGACGAGTAGTTCGCTGCAGTGGCCTGGATCACGCGTTGCACTTCCTCGTGCAGGCCTTCGGCGGCGTCCGGCTGGCCGCAGCGGTGCAGTAACTCGGCCAGCTCGAGGCAGAGCACGCCGACTTCCGCCGGGTGCTCGGCAAGTCCGCCGTTGCGGCAGTCATAGAGCACGGTAAGGGGGTTGATGGCGCAATTGAGCGCCAGCTTGCGCCAGAGGCGCGAAAGGATGTCGGGTGTCCAGCCATGGGGAATTCCCGCCTGTTCCAGCTCATCCAGCCAGGCGGGGGCGGCGGGCTGCAGAGGATCGCCCAGCCAGGTGAAGCCGTGGCCGGCGAAGACCACGCGGAAGTCCGCTTCGCGAAAGGCGCCTTCGGTGCTGGAGGCGAGTATGCAGCGGGCGTGGGGCAGGCGCAGGGCAACGGCGTCCTGACTGCCCAGGCCGTTCTGCAACAGGATGAGTTCGGCGCCAGGTGCCAGATGCGGCAGCAGTGGCTGGACCGCCGCTTCGGCGTCGTAGGCCTTGCAGGCGACCAGAAGGCGCCTGATCGGTCCGGTCTTGCTGGGCAGCTCGGCCGGGATGGCGTACTGCTGCGCCTGGCCCTGCTCGACCAGGGTCAGGCCACCGGCCGCTTCATAGGCCTGCAGCCGCGCGCGATCGCGCAGGATCAGCCGTACCGGCGTCCCGGCGCGCGCTAGGCGGGCGGCCCAGAGGCTGCCCAGGCTGCCGGCGCCGAGAATATGCCAGGTCATGGTTGTGGCAGGCGCAAGGCGGTGACGCGACCGCTGGCGTAGGCTTCAGGGAGCATCGCGCTGGCTTTTTCCAGAAGCTCCTCGACATCCAGGGGCAGGGCCTTGGTATCGAGGCCGACGAGGGCGATGCCGGCTTTGAGGGTGATGAAACCCTCGCTGGTCTTGAAGGCCTTCAGGTTCAGGCCTTCATGCAGGCGACGGAAACTGCTCGGCGAGCATTCGTGGAGGTCTTCGAGCAGGGTGATCAGGCCGAAATGGCTGTCGTCCACGCGCGTCAGGACGTCCAGCGGACGCACCAACTGCTGCAGGCGCCGGGCGACGCCGTGCAGCAGCTCGTTGTAGAAGGATTCCCCGTACTGCTGGCGCAGCTGTGGAGCATCCAGCAGGCCGATCAACAGGTAGCACATGGCGCCCCCCCGGGATTCCACCTGACGCAGGCTGTCGGCGAGCTTCTGGCGCAGGTAGCGCGGGTTGCCGAGGCCGGTGAGGGAGTCCACCAGGTTACGTTGTTCGAGGCTGGCGATGTTCTGGGTCAGCAGGCGGTTCTCCTGCAACAGGCGCTGCAGGGTGTTGCACAGGCGATCAGCCGCGTAGACCCGGGGGACCAGTTGCTCGCTCATCGCCGCCTTGCTGATGAAGTCGTCCACGCCGCGATCGAAAGCTTCGCCAAGGACGTTCTCACCTTCCTTGCCCGTGAGCAGGATGATGTAGCTGTAGTGATCGGTCATTTCATCCAGCTGACGCACGCGGGCGGTCAGTTCCAGGCCGTCGATCTCGGGCATCAGCCAGTCGGCGAGGATGACGTTGGCGGGCTTGGACTCCAGCAGCTGCAGGGCTTCGCTGGCGCTGCTGGCGAATCGCAGATCCTGGTAACCGGCCTGACTGAGGGCTCGGCCGATCATGGCGCTGGAAAACTTGGCATCGTCCACCACCAGGATACTGAGATGAGGGTTGGGCATGTGGCAGGCTCGCAAGGGGAGTGGGATAGCGGTATATGGCGTTATGATATCAAGCCTCGTTCGGGTTGCCTTGTCGCCCTACCGTTCTGCCGGTTTCGGACTGCTGGGGAAGGTCTCCAGAAGGCGGCTTGTCGCTCGGTTATAATGGGTGCGCATTTTTTACCGTCAAGCCAGGCGCGCTCATATCCGTGAAGTAGATCGCGCCGTCTATCTGGAGGAATCCCATGCCCTCGTTCGACGTGGTGTCCGAATTGGACAAACACGAAGTCACTAACGCCGTCGACAACGCCATGAAAGAGCTCGATCGCCGCTACGACCTGCGCGGCAAGGGCAGTTTCGAGTTCAAGGAACTGACGGTCACCCTGACGGCCGACGCCGATTTCCAGCTGGAGCAGATGCTGGAAATCCTCAGGATGGCGCTGGTCAAGCGCAAGATCGATGTCCAGTGCCTCGAGATCAAGGACTCCTACGCTTCCGGCAAGATCGTGAAGCAGGAAGCCGTTCTGCGCGAAGGTATCGACAAGGAACTGGCGAAAAAGATCGTCGCCCACATCAAGGAAAGCAAACTCAAGGTCCAGGCCGCGATCCAGGGTGAGCAGGTGCGTGTCACCGGCAAGAAGCGCGACGACCTGCAGGAAGCCATCGCTGCCCTGCGTGCCAAGGAATTCGGCATGCCCCTGCAATTCAACAACTTCCGCGACTGAGCGGAACCTTCGCGGCCGAATCGCGTCGCAAAACTGAAGTCCTTTGAACCGTCGCTGCCATGGCTTGTCCATGGCGGCCCGGTTTTTTGCATTGCTGAAATAGTGCGGGAGAGTGCCCATGGAGATGAACGTCGACGAACTGGTGAAGGCATCCCAAGCCTGGTTGCCCGTAGTGCTGGAGTACAGCGGCAAGCTGACGCTGGCCCTGCTCACCCTGCTGATCGGCTGGTGGTTGATCAATGTGCTGACCGGCCGAGTCGGAACCCTGATGCAGCACCGCCGCGTCGACCGTACGTTGCAGGGGTTCATCGGCAGCCTGGCCAACATCGTCCTGAAGGTGCTGTTGCTGGTCAGCGTGGCGTCCATGATCGGCATATCGACCACGTCCTTCGTTGCCGCCATCGGTGCGGCGGGCCTGGCCATCGGCCTGGCGCTGCAGGGCAGCCTGGCCAACTTCGCGGGAGGTGTGCTGATCCTGCTGTTCCGCCCCTTCAAGGTCGGTGATTTCATCGAGGCGCAGGGCGTTTCCGGCACGGTGGACCACATCCAGATCTTCCACACCGTGCTGCGCACCGGCGACAACAAGACTGTGATTATGCCCAACGGCGGCCTGTCCAACGGCATCATCACCAACTACTCCAAGCAGGCCAATCGCCAGGTCCTTTATGACGTGAAGGTGGATTACTCCACCGACCTCGCCAAGGCCCGCGATGTGCTGCTGAAGCTGGCCCAGGACCCGCGCGTGCACAAGGACCCGGAGCCGGTGGTGGTGGTTTCGTCCCTGGGCGATACCTCGATCAACCTGTCGCTGCGCCTGTGGACATCCAACGCCGATTACTGGGGCGTGATCTTCAAGCTCAACGAAACCGTACGTGACAGCCTCAACGCGGTTGGCGTCGAGCTGGCGCAGCCGCCGCGCATGGTGCAGGTGGTGCCGAGCTGAGGTTCGGCACGAACGAAAAAGGCCGGCATTCGCCGGCCTTTTTCATGGCTGTGTGGATAAATCAGGGCTGCTCGGTAGAGCCGGGCGCCGCCGATGCGTCGGAGGAGCCATTCTCCTTCGGCTGTTGGCGATCGCGGCCCCACTGGATGGCGATCAGCACCAGCGTGGGAATGCCCAGCAATGCCGTGATGAGGAAGAAGTTGTGGTAGCCCACGCTTTCCACCATCACGCCCGAGTAACCGCCGATCAGGCGTGGCAGCAGCAGCATGATGGAGCTGAGCAGGGCGTACTGGGTCGCGGAGAACTTCAGGTTGGTCAGGCTGGAGAGGTAGGCGACGAACGCCGACGTGGCCAGCCCTGCACTGAAGTTGTCGCAGGAAATGGTCAGGATGAGCATGTTCAGGTGGGCACCCATGTCGCTCAGGGCCACGAACATCAGGTTGGTGGCTGCCGAGCTGATGCCGCCGATGAACAGGATCGGCAGGATGCCGAAGCGCACGATGAGCACCCCGCCGGCACCCGCGCCGAGCAGCGTCATCACCAGGCCGAACAGCTTGCTGACGCTGGCGATCTGCTCCTTGGTGAAGCCCTGGTCGATGTAGAACACGTTGGCCATCACGCCCATCACGGTGTCAGACATGCGGTAAGTGGCGATCAGCCCCAACAACAACAACGCCTGCCAGCGGTAGCGTTGGACGAACTCGCTGATCGGGGTGAGCACCGGTGCCATCAACAGGCGGCCAGCGGCGGAGAAGCACGCCAGGGTGATCAGCAGGAACATGGTTCCGCGTGGCCAGGCGCCGGAGGAGAAGGCTTTGGCGGCAGCGGCGATGGTCACCAGGATCACGATCAGGACGATGATCGAAACCGCCTGGTGGACGAAGTCGAAGTTGGGCATCACCTTGCCCCGCGCGGCTACCAGCAGTTGGCGGCGCTGCTGGCTGAGCAGTTCGCGCACCGGCAGGATCTGGCGCATGCCCCAGGGCGAGAGGCAGGTGACCAGGAAGATGGCGTACAGCGCGGCGCGTGGCCAGGCACGGTCGAGCAGGCCGGTGATCATTGCTGGCAGGGAGATCAGCATGACCAGCAGGATCAGCACGGAAGAGAGCTGGTGCTTGAGCTTGAAGCGCGAGGTGGTGCTGGTTGCCGGCAGGTCCACCGGTGGCTCACGCATCCACAGGCTGGTGATCAGCCCCGGCAGCATCAGCAGGGCGAACAGCAGGTAGGTGCCGGCCCAGGCGCCGTATTCATAGACCTGGGCGGTGGAGCCGAACCACTCGGCGAAGTAGAGCGCGCCGGCGGTGGCGAGTAGTGCGGAGACGCGGTAGCCGGTCATGTAGCTGGCGGCCAGGGCGGCCTGTCGGCTGTCTTCGGCGATTTCCAGGCGATAGGCATCGATGGCGATGTCCTGGGTGGCGGAGGCGAAGGCCACCAGCACCGCCAGCGCGATGAGCCAGGTAAGGTTGGTCTTGGGATCGCACAGGGCCATGCCCACCAGCCCGACGCCCACCAGCGCCTGGGACAGCACCAGCCAGGAGCGGCGCCGGCCGAGTCGGCCCAGCAGCGGCAGGCGCCATTGGTCGAGCAGCGGCGACCAGATCCATTTGAAGGCGTACGCCAGGCCGATCAGGCTGGCGAAGCCGATGGCCTCGCGAGAAACACCTGCCTCGCGAAGCCAGACGGAAAGGGTGGAAAACACCAGCATGTAGGGAAGGCCCGCGGCGAACCCGAGCAGCAATAGCGAAAGCGTGGCCGGTGTGGCGTAGGCGGCGATGGCTGCGCGCCAGGAGCGATGGGGCATTAGCGGTGTGGTCCGGAAAGCGTGGTGCTGGGCATAAGGCTGCTCGCGGCGTCCATGGTGGGAGCGGAAAACAGGGCAGGGCGCACTCTAACCCTTGGGTGGCATGGGATGCCAGCCGTGCCGACGCATGTCCACCCGATCGTTCTGGATACTGACCCCTTCGGCGCGTAAACGTGCCCGCTGCTCATTGCCCGAAGGCGTGCCCAGCGCCAGACTGAAGCGTCCGCCAGCGCCCAGCACCCGATGCCAGGGCAATTGGGTGCCGGTCGGCAACTGGCTCAGGGTGCGACCGACCCAGCGAGCGGCACGGCCCAGACCAGCCAGCTCGGCCAACTGACCATAGGTCACGACCTTGCCTTCCGGAACCTGGCCCAGGGTCAGGTAGAGCGCTTCGCGGCGGACGTCCGTGCTTGCTGTCGGCAAGTCGGCCCATGCATGCTCTGGCGCTTCTACTTTCTTCTTCTTACCGACCATGCTGCTCCGTAGCCTGATTGCTTCGTTCGTGTTGCTTAACTGCCTGCCGCTCTGGGCCGACACCGTGTGGTTGAACAACGGTGACCGCCTGACCGGGGAAATCATCCTGCTGGATGGCGGCAAGCTCGCATTGAAAACCAAATATGCCGGCCAGGTCCTGATCGACTGGAAGGATATCGACACCCTCCGCTCCGAAAAACCCTTGCTGATCAAGCGCGAGGGCCTCGACAGCCAGCATAGTCGCAGCCTTGGCGCGGCGGGAAAGGGCATGGTGCACTTGGTCAATGGCAAGAGCGAGACGGTGCCGCTGGCGAGCATTCGGCAGATGGTGCCGCCACGCCCTGTCCTCAAGGACCGGGTCTGGGAGGGCAACCTCGATGCCAAGCTGGACATGGAGCGTAACGACGACAAGACGGACGAGTGGAAGCTCAAGGGCGATACCCGCGTCGAACATGGCCGCTGGCGGCATGTCATGAGCGGCCAGTTCGAGAAGGAAACCAAGAACGACGAGCGTACCGAGGACAGCTGGGAGCTGGAGTACGACCTCGACCGCTTCCTCACCGAACACTGGTTCGTGCGGGGCAGTTACGACCAGGAGAACGACGAGTTCCAGTTCTTCGAGCGGCAGCGATCCTATGGCCTCGGGCCCGGCTATCGCTTCTGGGACAACGAACTGGGCCGTTTCGACCTGATCGCGCAGTTGTCCCGTTTCCAACTGGAAAGCGATGAGGGCAACCTGGATTTCAACGCCTATTCCTTCGAGTGGGACTTCAAGCGACTGATCTGGGGAACCCGTTTCGAGCTCTATTCCAAGGCCCAGCTGCAGGTGCCGCAGATAGACGAGGTCGACTACGTGCTCGACAGCGAATTTGGCCTGCGCTATCGCCTGAACGACTGGGCACGCCTGTCGCTGCTCTACGAACTGGATCAGTTGCGAGGGCTGGGCCAGACGGACTCGGACAAGCACTATCTCATCGGTGTCGGTATCGGCTGGTAGGGCAGGGAAGGGGCACGTCCATCGATTTTCCGGAACTCAGCAGGTGTTGGCCGGTCAGTCCTTGCTCTGCTGTCGGTCATACGGATAATGCCCGGCTTTTTTTGAAGACCCGAGCAAAGAATCCGCTTTATGTTGTCCAGAAACCTGCTGTGCATGGCGCTCGCCGCCGCTTCCTCCGCCTCTTTCGCCGACACCGTCTGGATGAAGAATGGCGACAAACTCACCGGTACGATCCGCGTGTTCGATGGTGGCAAGCTGGTTCTCGAGACCGACTACAGCGGCACCATCCCGCTGGACTGGAAGAAAGTCGCCACCCTGGAAAGTGACCGCGAGCTGCTGATCAAGCAGGACGATCTCAACGGCGAACGCGCCAAGTCGCTGCATCGCGCCGACGAAGGCAAGGTGATCCTCGCCAACGGCGAGGCGCCGAAGGAAGTCGAACTGGCCAGCATCGAACAGATCATGAAGCCCAAACCCCTGGTGGAAGACCTCACCTGGAGCGGCAACATCGATCTGGCCCTGGACTACAAGCGCGCCGAGCGGGACACCGACGACTACGACGTCGACTTCAAGACCAAGGCGCGCCACGGCCGTTGGCGGCACAACGCCTCGGGCGAGTACAACCGCGAATTCACCGACGACGAGAAGACCACGGACAACTGGGAAACCGAGTACGCCCTCGATCGCTTCATCACCCAGAAGTTCTTCTGGCAGGGCCGCGGTGAGTACAAGCGCGACAAGGTCGAAGACCTGGAGCGCCAGCGCACCCTGGGTACCGGTCCCGGTTACCAGTTCTGGGACGACGAACTCGGGGCCTTCTCCCTGGCCGGGCTGGTCAACCGCAGTGACTACCAGTTCTCCAACGGCGAGAAGGAAAACTTCTACTCCATCAGTACCAAGTGGGATTACAACCGCTACCTGGTGGGCAAGACCGTGGAGCTCTTCACCAGCGGCGAGGTGGGCCGTCCCCTCGACAACACCGCCGACTACGCGCTGGATGCTGAAGTGGGCCTGCGCTACAAGCTCACCGACTGGGCCTCGCTCAACATGAAAGCGGAGAAGGACCAGGTCAGCGGCGCCGAGGGTGAAGTCGACGAAACCCGCTACACCGTGGGCTTCGGCGTAGGCTGGTAAAAGCCGGATTGTCTGTAGGAGCGAGCTTGCTCGCAAAAGATCGTGCGCGGACTGTTCGCGAGCAAGCTCGCTCCTACAAGTCGGTCGCGATTGAAATCGCTCCTACACGCGATGCCTGGTCTTATACCCAGGCGCCAAACTCGTACATCCGGTCGGTTGTCCCCTTGCTGGTATAAACTTAAAAGTCCAAGATGGACAAATTGTTTATGCCAGTCTCGGGAGCATCCCCCATGTCCAGCACCCCGCCCATCGTTCTCCAGCAAGCCGAAGCTCGCCGCCTGCTCCAACAGGTGGACGTTCACCAGGCCATGCGCAGCATGTTCCTCGACCTCGCCGCCGGTGAAGCGGTACAGCCGGCCCAGCAGTTGGTGGAGTTCCCCAATGCCGCAGGCGACTTCATCAACTACCTGGGCGTGCTGGCCAAGGAGGGGGTCTATGGCGTCAAGACCTCGCCCTACATCAAGAAACCCGATGGTGCCCTGGTCACGGCCTGGACGCTGCTGATGTCCATGGACAGCGGCCAGCCTCTGCTCCTCTGCGATGCCGCCGAGTTGACCACCGCACGCACCGCCGCAACCACCGCCGTAGCCGTCGAGGTCCTCGCACCGGCCCAGGCGCGTCGACTCGCCGTGGTCGGCAGCGGCCCAGTGGCCCGAGCCCACCTGCATTACGTGAAAGGCCTGCGTGACTGGCAGCGTATCGCCGTCTATTCGCCCTCCCTCTCGGACGACGCCCGGACGCAACTGGCTGCCCAGGACCCGCGCGTGGAATTCAGTACCACGCTGGAGGACGCAGTCACCGAAGCCGACGTGGTGATGCTCTGTACGTCGTCGGCCGGCCCGGTGCTGGACCCACGCAGCCTGGCCAGGCCCTCCCTGGTCACCTCCATCAGCACCAATGCCCCGCGCGCTCATGAAGTGCCGCCGCAGGCGCTGGGTGAAATGGATGTGTATTGCGACTATCGCGCTACCACACCGGGCTCCGCAGGCGAGATGCTGCTCGCCGCCGAGCTTCACGGCTGGAGCCGCGACGCCATCCGTGGCGACCTGCCGGAGCTGGTGAGTGGCAAGTCGGCGCGTCCCGATTACAGCCGCCCGGTCTTCTTCCGCTCCATCGGTCTGGGCCTGGAAGACATGGCCCTGGCCAACGCCCTCTATCATCTGCAACGCCAAGGCCAGTGAGGTAGACGCCATGCAACAGGCTGACTTCATCATCATCGGCGCCGGTATCGCCGGTGCCTCCACCGGCTTCTGGCTCTCCCGCCACGGCCGCGTGCTGGTGCTGGAACGCGAGGAACACGCCGGTTACCACTCCACTGGCCGTTCCGCCGCACTCTATACCGTCGCCTACGGCACGCCCCAGGTGCGCGCGCTGACCGCCGCGAGCCGGGCATTCTTCGACGCGCCGCCGGAAGGTTTCAGCGAGCACCCACTGCTCACTCCGCGTGGCGAGATGGTGGTGGACTTCACCGGTGATGCCGAGGAACTGCAGCGCCAGTTCGACAGTGCGCTGGAGAACGTCCCCGAGATGCAGATGCTCACGCCTGACCAGGCCTGCGCCCTGGTGCCAGTGCTGCGCCGCGACAAGGTGCAGGGCGCCATGCTCGACCCCAGTGCCGCCGATATCGACACCGATGCCCTGCACCAGGGCTACCTGCGCGGTATCCGCCGCAATGGCGGCGAAGTACGTCATAGCTGCGAAGTGACCGGGGTGACCCGTGACGGTGACCAGTGGCGGGTGGAAACCTCCCAGGGCAGCTTCCAGGCCGCGACGCTGATCAATGCCGCCGGTGCCTGGTGCGACCAGCTCGCGCAGCTTGCCGGCGTCCAGCCGCTGGGGCTGCAACCCAAGCGCCGCGCTGCGTTCATCTTCTCGCCGCCGGAAGGCATCGATGCGCACAAGTGGCCGGCGCTGGTGAGCCTGGACGAGTCCTTCTACTTCAAGCCGGACGCGGGAGTGCTACTGGGCTCGCCGGCAAACGCCGACCCGGTCGATCCCCACGACGTGCAGCCGGAAGAACTGGACATCGCCCTCGGTATCTACCAGATCGAGGAACACACCAGCATGACCATTCGCCGTCCCGCACGGGTCTGGGCCGGGCTGCGTTCATTCTTCCCCGATGGCGACCTGGTGTCCGGCTACGACTTGCGCACGCCGGACTTCTACTGGGTGGCGGGGCAGGGCGGCTACGGTATCCAGACCTCCGCTGCCATGGGCGAGGCCAGTGCCTGCCTGATCCTGCGCCAGCCGTTGCCGGAGCACCTGACGCAATTCGGTCTGACCGAGGCCATGCTGTCGCCCGCGCGACTGGGGTGACGACGTTGGCGCTTTGCGCCACACTCGCTGCGCCGGGCCCCGCGCCCGGCGCCGATCTTCCTGCTCCAGGAGCCGTTCCATGACCTCTCGACCAGACCTCGCCCTGGACAACTATCGCGCCATCGCGGACGCCATCGCCACGCTGTTCTTTCCCCATGCCGAGGTGGTGCTGCACGACCTGCGGACACAGAAGATCGACTACATCGCCAACAACATCTCCAAGCGCTGCGTTGGCGACGATGCGGCGCTGGAAGACATGCTCGGCGAGGAAGTGGGGGAGCGGAACATCGGTCCTTACGAAAAGCTCAACTGGGACGGCCAGAAGATCCGCTCGGTGAGCACCGTGCTGCGCGATGCCCAGGGCGCGCCGCTTGCCATGCTCTGCATCAACCTGAACATCTCCATGTTCGAGGCGGCCAAGGCGGCCCTCGACCTGTTCCTGTCATCCAGCAAGCTCATTCCCCAGCCCGACGCGCTGTTCCGCGACGACTGGCAGGAGCGTATCAACACCTTCCTGCACAACTGGCTACGCCAGCGTCAGCTCGGCCTCAACCTGCTGACCCGTGATCACAAGCGTGAACTGGTCCTGGCCCTGCATGCCGAGGGCGCCTTCAAGGGAAAAAGCGCTGCCAACTACGTGGCCAACGTGCTCAACATGGGCCGCGCCACCGTCTACAAGCACCTCAAGGAACTGAAGGAAGAGTCGGTTTAAAGCACCTGCTCTTGTAGGTTGGGCTGAGCGAAGCGAAGCCCAACGTCTTCGCGAACAAGCGTTGGGCCGCGCTTCGCTTGGCCCAACCTACGGTGATTCCGGTGCGCGCAGCCTGCGCCTGAACGCCCCCGGCGTTTCCCCGCACAATTGCTTGAACAACTTGGCGAACGTCGCCCGATCGGCGTAACCCACCTGCGCCGCCACCTGTTCCAGGGACCGCGCCGGGTTGCGCAGGGCGATCTGCGCTGCGCTGATACGCAGCCGTTGCAGGTAGGCATTTGGGGTCAGGCCGGTGGCGGCCCTGAAGCGTCGCAACAGGGTGCGGCTCGAGCAGTGGGCGCGGGTCGCCAGGGCGTCCACGTCCAGCGGTTCGGCCAGGTTGCGCTGCAGGAAGAGCAGCAGCGGGCCTATCTGTGGATCGTCACCGCCGGCGGCTGGCAACAACGGAGCGAATCGCGATTGGAGACCGCGCTGCATGTCGAACACCATGGCGCTGGCCACCCGTTGCGCGAGCCAGTCGCCCGCGTGCCAGCCGATCAGGTGCAGGCAGAGGTCCAGCCCCGCCTGGGCACCACCCGAACAGAACAGGTTGCCGTCCTCCGTCAGCATGGCATCCGCGTCCAGCCGGACCTGTGGATAACGTTTGCGGAAGGCCGGTGCCAGTGCCCAGTGCGTCGTGGCGCGGCGGCCGTCGAGGCGACCCGAGGCGGCCAACAGGAAGGCACTGCTGCAGAGGCTGGCAAGTTGCTGGGTATCCGGCCGGGCGGCCAGCCAGGGCAGCAGTGCCTGATTGGCTGCGAGGGTTTTCTCCACGCCAGGGCCGGTCGCTGTCAGCAGTACCAGATCGGCGTCCTCCGCCAGGGCCAGGTCGCCATCCACCCGCACCTCGGCCATGCCGATATCCACAGCGCGGCCATCACGGCTGAAGCGCTGGACCTGGAACAACGGCTCGCCGGCCAACTGGTTGGCCAGGCGAAAGGCGTCATCAGCCGTTGCCAGGCTGGAGCAGACGGTCTGTGGGCAGACGAACAGGGCGACGCGGATCATGGATTGGACTCTAGATAGGGTTGGCGATTATTGACACAAAGTTGGCAATGCCGCCAATCGCCCTCCGGGCCATTCGGGTCAATACTGCTAGTCATACAGTCTTGTCGGAGTTGTCCATGGCTCACCCCAATGCTGAACTCATCACCCGCTTCTACCAGGCCTTCCAGCAGCTCGATGCTGAGGCCATGGCCGCCTGCTACAGCCCGGATGTGCACTTCAGCGACCCGGTGTTCACCGATCTCAATGGCCAGGAAGCCGCTGACATGTGGCGCATGCTCGCCAGCCGTGCGCAGCGGTTCAGCCTGACCTTCGACGGCGTCGAAGCGGACGACCTCTCCGGGCGCGCCAACTGGGTCGCCACCTACCTTTTCAGTCAGACCGGGCGAATGGTGGAGAACCGTATCCAGGCGCGCTTTCTCTTTTCCGACGGCAAGATCATCGAGCACCACGACAGCTTCGATCTCTGGCGCTGGGCCCGTCAGGCCCTGGGTGCCAAGGGGACGCTGCTGGGCTGGTTGCCGCCGGTGCAGAACGCCATCCGCGAGCAAGCGGCGCGAGGCCTTGCGGCGTATCGAGCCGGGGCATTGAAGGACTTGTCTTGATCAGGTGAGGCAATGCCTAATGCGGCGGCCTTTCCTCAGGACCCCGCAATGCCCGAGCAATCCGAATCCGCCCCCGCCGCCAAGCTCTGGTACGTCTATCTGGTGCGCGCCGAGAACGGTGCCCTCTACTGCGGCATCAGCGACGACCCGCAGCGACGTTTCGCCCAGCACCAGAGCGGCAAGGGCGCACGGTTCTTCCATTCCAGCCCGGCCCAGGCCCTGGTGTTCATCGAGGCCTGCGCCGACAAGAGCGAGGCCTTGCGCCGCGAGATCGCCATCAAGCGCATGAAGAAGGCGGTCAAAGAGTCGCTGATAGAGGACTGGGTGCGCGCCGAAAGGATAGGCCTCGACCAAGTGACCGGATAAGCTCCGGCCTCATCACAATCGCAGCGGAGCCCTGCAATGTCCGAACTCATCCTGCACCATTACGAACCCTCGCCCTTCGCCAAGAAGGCGCGGCTGATGCTCGGTTACAAGCAACTGTCGTGGCGCTCGGTAGAGATCCCACGGATTCTGCCCAAGCCCGATCTGATGGCGCTGACCGGCGGCTACCGCAAGACGCCGGTTTTGCAGGTGGGCGCCGACATCTACTGCGACACCGCATTGATCGCCCGTCGGCTGGAGCAGGAAAAGGCCGGTCCGGCGCTGTTCCCGGAGGGGCAGGAGTTCAACGTTGCGAGCTTCGCCCTGTGGGTGGACTCGGTGGTCTTCCAGCACGCCGTGACCCTGGTGTTCCAGCCCGAATCCATGGCCGTGCGCATAGGCCAACTGCCGCCAGCGGTGCAGCAGGCTTTCCTCGCCGACCGCGCCAAGCTGTTCTCCGGCGGCAGCTCGACTCGCCTGCCGGCAGACCAGGCCCGCAGTAACTGGCCGGTGCTGATGGGGCGACTGCAGGACCAACTGGAACGCAGCGAAGGCGACTTCCTCTTCGGCGAACCGTCGGTGGCTGATTTTTCCCTGGCCCACTGCCTGTGGTTCCTCAAGGCCACGCCGGTTACCGCGCCGCTGGTGGACGACTATCCGGAAGTGGCGGCCTGGTTCGGCCGCGTGCTGGGATTCGGCGAGGGCGCGAGTAGTCCGCTGTCTGCCGCGGAGGCGATTGAAATCGCTCGCCAGGCCACTCCGGCCGCCTTGCCCGTCGAGGACTTCGTCGATCCCAACGGCTTCGCGCCCGGCCAGAAGGTATTGGTGGCAGCTACGGACTACGGCGTCGATCCGGTGGAAGGCGAACTGATGTTCGTCGGCCGTGAGGAGATCATCCTGCGCCGCCAGGACGAGCGCGCCGGCGTGGTGCATGTGCACGTACCACGGCTGGGGTTCCGTATCGAGGCTCGCTGAGCCGGGGATAACTTCATTTCTGTTGTGGGAGCGAATTCATTCGCGAAAGGGCTGCGCAGCAGCCCCATTGCTCCGAGGGGCAGCCCTGCGGGCTGCATTCGCGAATGAATTCGCTCCCACAGGAAAAACGAAGCCCGGCATCTGCCGGGCTTCGTCGTTATCAGTCCTTGCGCCGTTTCAACTGGTCTTTCAGCTGAGTCGGCAACTGACGAATGATCAGCATGTCGCGGCCTTCGTCGTATTCGATCTTCGAGCCCAGCAAGTGGGCTTCGAAGCTGATCGACAGGCCCTCGGCACGACCGGTGAAGCGCTGGAACTGGCTGAGGGTGCGCTTGTCCGGCGGAATCTCCGGCGACAGCCCGTAGTCCTTGTTGCGGATGTGCTCATAGAAAGCGCGCGGGCGGTCTTCGTCGATCAGTCCGGACAGTTCGTCGAGGGTGATGGGTTCGCCCATCTTGGCCTGGGTGGTGGCGTAATCGACCAGGGTCTTGGTCTTTTCGCGGGCCTGTTCCTCGGCCAGGTCTTCGCTTTCCACGAAGTCACTGAAGGCCTTGAGCAGGGTGCGCGTTTCGCTCGGCGGGTCGACACCTTCCTGGCAGCCGATGAAGTCGCGGAAATAGTCCGAGACTTTCTTGCCGTTCTTGCCCTTGATGAAGGAGATGTACTGCTTCGACTGCTGGTTGTTCTGCCACTCGGAAATATTGATGCGCGCTGCCAGGTGCAGCTGGCCCAGGTCCAGGTGCTTGGCGGGCGTCACTTCCAGCGAGTCGGTCACGGCGACGCCTTCGCTGTGGTGCAGCAGGGCGATGGCCAGGTAATCGGTCATGCCTTGCTGGTAATGGGCGAACAGCACGTGCCCGCCGGTGGAGAGGTTGGATTCCTCCATCAGCTTCTGCAGGTGCTCCACGGCCTGGCGGCTGAAGGCGGTGAAGTCGCGGGCGCCGTCCTGGTACTCCTTCAGCCAGCCACTGAAGGGATAGGCGCCGGACTCCTCGAAGAAGAAGCCCCAGGCCTTGCCTTGCTTGGCGTTGTAGCTTTCGTTGAGATCAGCCAGGAGGTTTTCCATGGCCTGGGACGCGCCCAGTTCGCTATCCCGGGCATGCAGCACGGCGGCGCTGCCGTCGGGCTTCTTGTCGATGAAGTGAACGATGCAGTGGCGGATGGGCATGGATCTTCGCTCTCAGGGGCACATCCGGCGCGAGGACGCGCCGGCAGGAAAAGTGCGCCAGTTTACCCGACCTGCTCTTCGGCTGCCTGCCGTCTCTGCACCGCCTGCCGGCGCTCGATCACATAGCGCAGGTGCACATGCAGGTCGTACAACTCGTTGGAGTACGACAGCGGCACTTCGACCTTCGCCAGGCGCTGTTCCAGCTTCTCGAGCTGGTCGATCTCGTTGGCCAGTTGTTCCGGCGGCGTGCCCCTGTCCAGCTTGCGGTCGATTTCGCGCAGATATTTGTACCAGCGGTAGATGCGCGCGCGGATGCGCCAGCGGTAGATCGGGCCTATCGCCTTGCTCAGCGGAATCATGATCACCAGCAACGGAATCAGCAGGATGATGTAACGGTCGGCCAGCGAGGCGATGCGGAAGGGCAGGTAGCGCTGCAGGATCGGCAAACCCTTCTCGTAGTAGTAATCGGCTTCGTCCAGGCTGGCGAGCATCTGCGGCTTGGCGCTCGGATAGGTGCCAGGCGGATCGAGCAGGGTGCCGTTCTTCATCACTTCGCGGGCTGCTTCGAGGATCAGCGGCGTGAGCGAGGGATGGAACTCGTCGTTGGCTACCAGCGTGGCCACTGGGGCGAGGGTGCGAATGTCACGCGAGGGGCTGTTGCTGGCGAGGTTGAGCAGGCCTTCGCCCACTTCCAGCTTGGTCAGGTAGGGCAGTCGCGCGCGATAGGCGGCGCTACGACGCAGATTGACCAGGTCCAACTCCGGGCTGGCCGCCAGGCGCTGCACCACGGCGCTTTCTGCCGGGCCGAGGAAGAAGCCAGCGTCCAGTTCACCGCCGAGCAGGGCGTTGGCCGCCGAGCTGCCGCTGATGGGCTGCCACTGTGGCGGATAGCGCTCGGGGCTGATCTGGTTGGCGGCGAGGAGCGCGTCGCTGACCGAGCGGGTGCCGCTGTTCGGGGCACCGATGGCGATCCGCAGCTGCAGCAGGTCGGCCATGCTGTCGACATCCAGTTCCTTGCGTTTGAACAGCCAGAGCGGCTCCTGGTACATCACACCGAGACCGTGAAGGTGCTGGCGCTGCTTCGGGCTCAGGGTGAGTTCCTGGCCACTCTGGACCAGGGCGATATCCACTTCGCCGCTTTGCAGCTTCGCCAGGTTGTCCAGTGAGCCCGTACTGCGCACCAGTTCCAGCTCGAAGCCTTGTTTGGCCAGTTCCTCCTTGAGCTTCTCGCCAAACGCGTTGTAGCCGCCCGAGGGGCCTCCGGTCGCCAGCCGTGCGTGCATGGGCGGTGGTGGCGCGACGAAATAGAAGAGCGCACCCACCAGTGCCGCCATCACCGGGATCAGCCAGAGGTTGGCCAGGAGCATGATCTTGATGTCACGAAAGATGCGTTGCATGTCAGTCCTTGTCTGCAGCGAATGCTGGGAAGGATAGCGGCTCCGTGGTTGCCAGGCCGCGAAGGAAATGACAGGGTTGCCCGCATTTCCGTTCCTTCACCGTGATTCCCGATGCGCATTCTCCATACCTCCGACTGGCACCTGGGCCAGCACTTCATGGGCAAGACCCGCCAGGCCGAGCACCAGGCCTTCTGTCGCTGGCTGATCGAGCAGGTACGTGAACGCGAGGTCGACGCGGTACTGATCGCCGGGGATGTGTTCGACACCGGCGCACCGCCCAGCTACGCCCGCGAGCAATACAACCAGTTCATCGTCGAACTGCGGGACGCCGGCGCCAGCCTGGTGGTGCTCGGCGGAAACCACGATTCGGTCGCGATGCTCGGCGAGAGCCGCACGCTGCTGGCGCAACTGGACACGCGGGTGGTGCCGGCGGTGGGCGTGGAACCGGACGAGCAACTGCTGGTGCTCAAGCGCCGCTCCGGCGAACCGGGGGCGATTCTCTGCGCAATTCCCTTCATTCGTCCGCGCGATGTGCTGCAGAGCCAGCCCGGGCAGAGCGCCGCGGACAAGCAGCTGTCCCTGCAGCAGGCTATCCAGGATCACTATCAGCAACTGTTCGCCCTCGCCGAACAGCGCCGTGCCGAACTGGGCGGCGGCCTGCCCATCGTCGCTACCGGCCACCTGACCACCGTGGGCGCCAGCGCGAGCGAGTCGGTGCGGGAAATCTACGTCGGTGCGCTGGAAGCCTTCCCCACCAGCGCCTTCCCGGCGGCCGACTACATCGCCCTCGGACATATCCACAGGCCGCAGAAGGTGGGCGGTCTGGACCACATCCGCTATTGCGGCTCGCCCATTCCGCTGTCTTTCGACGAAGCGAGGCAGCAGAAGGAAGTGCTGCTGGTGGAGCTGGACAGCATTGGCCTGCACAAGGTGGAGGCCCTGGCGGTACCGCGCTTCCAGCCCCTCTACTCGTTGCGTGGCAGCCTGACGGAGTTGCCGGCCCTGTTCGCCGAAGTGGCGCGGGACGGCAGCCCGGAACAACCGGTTTGGGTGGAAGTGCAGATCAGCACCGACGACTACCTCAACGACCTGCAAGCGCGTCTTGCGGTGCTCTGCGATGGCCTGCCGGTGGAGGTGTTGCGCATTCGCCGCGACCGCGGCGCGGCCCAGGCTGGCCTGCAACGTGAGGCACGGGAAACCCTCGATGAGCTGAATCCGCAAGAGGTGTTCGACAAACGCCTGGAAAGCGAAGAGCTGGAGCAGGAGCTGCGGCAGCGACTCCAGGGGCTGCACCGCGAAGTGCTGGCCGAATTGCAGGAGGGCCAGGCATGAAGATCCTCAGCCTGCGCCTGAAGAATCTCAATTCGCTCAAGGGCGAGTGGAAGGTCGATTTCACCGGCGAACCCTTCGCTGGCAACGGCCTGTTCGCCATTACCGGACCTACCGGTGCCGGCAAGACGACCCTGTTGGACGCCATCTGCCTTGCGCTCTATCACCGCACGCCTCGCATGGGCACCGTATCGGCCAGCATCAACGAGCTGATGACCCGTCACACCGCGGACTGCCTGGCCGAGGTGGAATTCGAGGTGAAGGGCGTGGCCTACCGGGCCTTCTGGAGTCAGCGCCGTGCCCGCGACAAGGCTGATGGCGGCCTGCAGCCACCCAAGGTGGAGCTGGCGCGGGTGCTGGATGGGGAAATCCTCACCGACAAGATCAACGACAAGCTCAAGCTGACCGAGAGCCTGACCGGTCTCGATTTCGAGCGTTTCACCAAGTCCATGCTGCTGGCCCAGGGTGGCTTCGCCGCCTTCCTGGAGGCCAACGCCAACCAGCGCGCGGAGCTGCTGGAAGAACTGACCGGCACCGAAATCTACGGGCGCGTGTCCCAGCGGGTATTCGAGCGCACCCGTGAAGTGAAGACCGGACTGGACCAACTGCGCGCCCGAGCCGAGGGTGTCGAGCTGTTGAACGAAGTCACCCGCGCGGCCTTGCAGCAGGAAGCCGGCATGCTCGCCGACGAAGAACGCCAACTGCAGACGCGCCAGGCCGATCTGCAACGTCAGCGGCAATGGCGCGACGAACTGGACAAGGCCCTGGCCCGCCAACAGGCAGCCGGACAACAGGGCCAGGCTGCCCGTGCCGCCCTGGAACAGGCGCAGCCGCAATTGTCCCGGCTGGCTGCCAGCGAGCCGGCCAGCCAGCTGCTGCCCGTGTATCGCGACTGGCAGCGGACCCAGCAACAGTTGAACCAGGGTGAAAGCGAGCTGCGCGTCACCCGGCACGAATTGCAGACGCTGGCCGAACGCATCCTCGACCAGCTCTGGCAGGGCGCCCAGTTTGGCGAGCAATGGGCAGATGCGCGCCAGAATGCCCTTGAAGGCCTCCAGGCCGAGCGAGAAGCCCTGCAAAGGAGGATGGCTGAACAACCCCAGCGGTCCCGTCTTGGTGAGCATCTGGGGGGCTGGCGGGCGGAATTTGGCGCCCTGGCCAGGCGCCAGGACGAGTTGAGCGGATTGCAACGTGCCCAGGCCGAGTTGAAGCGTCAGTCCGACGAACTGGGAGCGCGCTTCGGCCTGGCCCGTGGCGCCCTGGAGAGTGCCAGGGCCGAACAGGCGCAGGCGCTTCACGGCGAGACGGAAGCGCAGGCCCGGCTCGACGGGCTTCTGGGAGGGCTGGATGACGCTGCCCTTCGCTCGCAGTGGCAGCAATTGTTGGAACGAGGCCGCCTGTTAGAGCGCCTTGACCAGCTGTCCCAGCAACGCCGGCAACTGGCCGAGCGCCAATCGCGCGCCCGTGAGCAGCTGCAACCGTTGCAGGACGAGCAGAAAACCCTGGTCGAACAGCGCGACGCCTTACGTCGCCGCTTCGCCGAACTCAAGCAACAGATCACCGACAAGGAAAAGCTCCTCGAACAGGAGCAGCGCATCCAGCAACTGGAGGCTTACCGCGCAGCCTTGCAGCCGGGCGAGGCCTGCCCGCTGTGCGGTTCGCACGAGCACCCAGCTATCGCCGAATACCAGGCCCTCAACCTCTCCGCCACCCAACAGGGGCTGTTGGATTGCAAGGCCGCGCAGGACGAGGTGCGCCAGCAAGGGGAAACCCTGAGCAATCGCCTGGCTTCCCTGGAAGCGCAGGTTGCCCAGCTGGGCGAAGCCTTGCAGGGCGCCGAAGTCGAACAGCGGCAGTACGTGGAGCAATGGCGCGAGCTGTGCCAGACCCTCGAACTTCAGTTGCCGGACCTGGCGGCGCTGCAGGCCGAGCTGTCAGGTCATGCCGAGCAACTGCACGCGCTGCAGGATCGACTGGCACAACTGGATCAGCTCAAGGCTGGCCTGATCTCGGCCCGCGACCTGCGCCAGCAGCGCGACAAGGTCCTGCACGACTGCACCAGCCAGCTCGCCTTGCTGGAGAAGGACCAAGCCAGCCTGCGCCAGCAGGAACAGGGCAACGCCCAGCGGCTGGAGCAACTGGACCGCGAGCAGGAGGAGGCGCGCGAGCAGTTGTCCGCCAGTCTGGCGACATTGGGCTACGGCCTGCCGACGGCAGGTGACGTCTGGCTCACCGAACGCGAAGCCGAGTGGCAGCAGTGGCAGCAGGACCAGGCGACCGGCCAGCAACTGGAAGTCCGCCTGCGTGACCAGCAGCATGCCCTGGAGGCCGCTCGGGAACAGGCTCGTCTGTGGCAAGGCCGCTGGCAGGCTTCCGGGCATACCGGACAAACACCGCTGGCGCCGGTAGAGGATCCCCAGGCCGCGCTGGCGCTGGTGCAGACCGAGCTGGACGCTGCACAACAGCGGCTGAACCAGCTCAAGGGCAGTGAGCGCAGCCAGGACCAGCGGGTCCAGGAAGCCCGGCACCAGTTGCACGTGCAGCTCGATGCCTGGCGCCAGGGCCTGGCGGCCAGTCCCTTTGCCGATGAGGCGGCCTTCCTCGCAGCCCTGCTGGACGAGGCGGAGCGCACTGTTCTGTTGGAGCTGCAACAGCGCCTGAACCGCGAACTGGGTGATGCGGAGGCCCTGTTGGCCGACGCCCGAGCCCAGGCCGAACGCCTGCAGGCTGAGCCCCAGAGCGAGCTGGATCGCGAGCGGCTGGAGAGTGAATGGCAGGCCCTGGGCGAGCGCGTGCGCCAGCTCAGTCAGCGACAGGGTGAAATCCGTGCCCAGCTCTCCGGCGACGAGCAGCGCCGACAGAACCAACAGGCCCTGTTCGCCGACATCGCCCGCCAGGAAGCCGAATACGACCTCTGGCAACGCTTCAACGGCCTGGTGGGATCGGCCGACGGCGCCAAGTACCGCAAGTTCGCCCAGGGGCTGACCCTGGACCACCTCGTGCATCTGGCCAACCTGCAGTTGCAGCGCCTGCACGGCCGCTATCAGTTGGCCCGGCGCCAGGGCGGAGAGTTGGAGCTGGAAGTAGTGGATACCTGGCAGGCCGATGTCGTCCGCGACTGCAAGACCTTGTCCGGCGGCGAGAGCTTCCTGGTCAGCCTGGCGCTGGCGTTGGCGCTGTCCGATCTGGTCAGCCACAAGACCAGCATCGATTCGCTGTTCCTCGACGAAGGCTTCGGCACCCTCGACGGTGAAACCCTGGAAGTCGCCCTCGATGCCCTGGATGCGCTGAATGCCAGCGGCAAGATGATCGGCGTGATCAGCCACGTCGAAGCATTGAAGGAGCGCATCCCGGTGCAGCTCAAGGTGCACAAGGGCGTGGGCATGGGGTACAGCCGGCTGGATGCCTGTTTCGCGGTTGGGGCGTAGGTCAATCGGTCAATGTAGGAGCGAATTTATTCGCGAATGAATTCGCTCATACAAGGAAACGCCAATCTCGGGCACGAACGCTGTGGGGGCGATTTCAATCGCCAAGCGAGCCGAAGGTTCGCCAAACAGGCTTCACGGGTCAGCTTCGCTGCCCATAGCGAATAAATTCGCCCCCACAGGAAGATCAGCGACACGTGCCCGCGTTGTAGGAGTCGTTATGCCCAGCGCTCTTTTCGCCACGCCTCGCGCTGTGCGGCATCCAGGAAGGTCCAGGCGACGAAGCGACTCTGCTTCTGGCCCTGGGCCATTTCCAGCACGCGGATGTCCACGGCATCGCTGCGCCGCAGGCGGGCCTCGAGGCCGGGCAGGTTGCCAGCCTTGGAAACCAGGCTGCTGAACCAGAGCACCTGTGTCTTGAAGTGCACGCTCTCATCCACCATCCGTTCCAGGAAACCGACTTCGCCGCCTTCGCACCAGAGTTCCGCGCCTTGGCCGCCGAAGTTCAGCACTGGCAGCTTGCGCTTGGGATCGAGCTTGCCAAGGTTTTTCCACTTGCGCTGGCTGCCGCGAGTGGCTTCTTCCAGCGAGCTGTGGAAGGGCGGGTTGCACAGGGTCAGGTCGAAGCGTTCTCCCGGTGCGATCAGGCCCTTGAAGATATTGCGCGATCCGGCCTGCTGGCGCAGGTCGATGGCGCCGTCCAACTGGTTGGACTGGACGATGGCGCGCGCCGAGCCGAGGGCCGTCGGGTCGATATCGGCGCCGGTGAAGTGCCAGCCGTACTCGCTATGGCCGATCAGCGGGTAGATGCAGTTGGCGCCGACACCGATATCCAGCGCCTGGATGCCCTTGCCGTGGGGAATCTGCCCGCCGTTATCCGCGGCCAGCAGGTCGGCCAGGCCGTGCAGGTAGTCAGCGCGACCCGGTATGGGCGGGCAGAGGTAGCCGGCGGGGATGTCCCAGTGCTGGATGCCGTAGAACTGCCGCAGCAGGGCGCGGTTGAACACCTTGACCGCCTCGGGGTCGGCGAAGTCGATGCTCTCCTTGCCGTAGGGGTTGGTGATGACGAAGCGCGCCAGCTCGGGGCTGCCCTGGATCAGTTGGGGAAAGTCATAGCGGCCCTGATGGCGATTGCGCGGGTGCAATTGCCCCTTGCTGGCGGGCGGCTTGGCTGGTGCGTTACGAGAGCGCTTGGGGGGCTGGGGCATGGTGGCGGTGTCGGCAGGTGAAAACGCGGCATTTTCCCACAGCCGACGTGTCCGGTGGTGCACTACGGTGCGGCTGTAGGTTGGTCCGAGCTTGGCGAGGCCCAACAATCGAAGCTCGGCTCCGCAGTGTTGCGCTTCGTACCTCAGCCCAACCTACGTTTGCCTTGCACGCAGGGTGGCGATGATGGTCAGAGCGGGAACACCAGCGGCACCAGGAACACGCTGACGACCATCACCAGCAGGGTGAAGGGCACGCCGACTTTCACGAAGTCGCCGAAGCGGTACTGGCCGGGCCCCAGCACCAAGGTGTTCACGGGCGAGGAAATGGGTGTCATGAAGGCTGCAGAGGCCGCCAGCGCGACGATCATCGCGAAGGGATAGGGCGACATCCCCAATTGCTGGGCTGTGGCGATGGCCACCGGCGCCATGAGCACGGCGGTGGCGGTGTTGGAAATGAACAGGCCGATCAATGCGGTGACGATGAACAGGCAGGCCAGCATGGCGTAGGGGCCGGCATTGCCGAGCAGCGCGACCAGCCCCTTCACCGCAAGGTCGATGCCGCCGGTTTGCTGCAGGGCCTGGGCGAACGGCAGCATGCCGACGATGAGGATCAGCGTGGGCCAGTGGATGGCGCGGTAGGCGCTGTCCAGGTCGATGCAGCGGAAGGCCCCCATCAGCAGGCAGCCGATCAGCGCCGCCATCACGTTGGGCACCAGGCCACTGACCATCAGGAAGATCATCACCGCCAGACTGAGCAGGGCGTAGGGTGCCTTGCGCGCGCTGGGCGCTACTTCGTCCACCTCGGCAGGCAGGCTCAGTACGAGGAAGTCGCGACTTTGCCCCTGCAACTGATGGATGGCCTTCCACTCGCCGGCAACCAGCAGGGTGTCAGAGGCCTTCAGCTTCTCGTCCACCAGCACGCCTTCCAGTGCCTCACCATGACGGCGCAGGCCCACCACGTTGAGCTGGTGGTTGGAGCGGAAACCCAGTTCCTGGATGGTCTTTCCCGGCAGCTTCGACTCGGGCGGCAGGGCGACCTCGGCGAGTCCCAGCGAATGGGCGTGCAGGCTGTAGTAGGAGGAGGGCAGCGGCAAGGGCTCCAGGCCCAGTTCCTGGTAAGCGCCCAGCAGGCCGATGGTCGGGCTGGCCAGGTCCACCAGCAGCACGTCGCCGGGCTCCAGCAGGGTATTGCCGGTGGCCATCAGCAGCAGGGTGCGAAAGCGGCGCTGGCGCTCGACGGCGATCACGTTGATGCCGTACTGCTTGCGCAGCTCCAGCTCGTTGAGGGCCTGGCGAACCAGAGGGGAGTCGGCGCGTACTCTCAGCCGTCGTTCACGTTCTTCGAGGGCGTAGGCCGTGGCCAGGTCGGTGAGCGTCAGGCGCGGTACGGCGTCGGCCTGGTCGCTGCCCCTGGGGGTCAGCCAGTGCCGAGTGAGCAACATGTAGACGATACCCAGCGCCAGTACCGCAAGCCCCACCGGGGTCAGGCTGAAGAAGCCGAAGCCGTCGAGGCCGGCGCGGCGCAGTTCGCTGTGTACCACCAGGTTGGGGGCGGTGGCGACCAGGGTGAGCATGCCGCTGATCAAGCCGGCGAAGGCCAGCGGCATCATCAGCCGCGCCGGGGCGATCTTCAGCCGCGCAGCGACCCCCAGGGCCACGGGAATGAAGATGGCGACCACGCCGGTGGAACTCATTACCGAGCCCAGGGCCGCGGCGGCCAGCATCAGCAGCACCAGCAGGCGTGTTTCGCTGCTGCCGGCGCGGGCCACCAGCCAGTCACCCAGGCGATAGGCGATGCCGGTACGCACCAGTCCATCGCCGATGACGAAGAGAGCGGCGATCAGCACCACGCTGGGGTCACTGAATCCGGCCAGGGTATGACTGATATCGAGAATTCCGGTCAGTGGCAGAGTGACGATGACCAGCAGGGCGACCACGTCCATGCGTGGCTTGTTGAGGACGAACAGGGTGATGGCGGCGAACAGCAGGGCCAGCACCAAGAGCAATTCGTGGTTCAAGCAGTACTCCCGGAGGTTCCTTGGCGGGGAGCGGCAGTCTGTCAGGGGTATCCCAGGACAGCCTTGATCTGTTGCAGGTTAGCGGCGATCCAGCGCTTGTCGATGGCACCCCAGTCGCGGATCACGTAGTGCCCGGCGTTGTTGCGCTCGCCGGACTGCTGCTCGAAATGGCAATCGATATCCAGCTCACCCAGGGCCAGCAGCGTGTCCTGTGCGGTGCGCCGGGGCATTCCGGTGGCGTCCATGATGGCCGGCACACTGACAGCGGTGCCGCTGTCGATCAGCCAGGCGACGTAGAGGCGGCGGTAGAAGCTGGTCTTGGTCTTGCTGGTTTCCATGGACTGTCCTTCAGCAGATAGAACAAGGCCCGCAGTAGCGGGCCTTGTTGGGAGTTACAGGCTGGCGATTCGCGAGCGTTGTTCGGTCAGGTTGGCCAGGGCCTGTTCGGCTTCGGCCAGCTTGGCGCGCTCCTTCTCGATCACCTCGACCGGAGCCTTGGCAACGAAACCTTCGTTGCCCAGCTTGCCGCCGACACGCTTCACTTCGCCGTCCAGCCGCTGGATTTCCTTGTCCAGGCGGGCCAGTTCCGCGTCCTTGTCGATCAGGCCGGCCATGGGCACCAGCACCTGCATGTCACCCACCAGGGCGGTGGCGGACATCGGTGCTTCTTCGCCAGCAGCCAGGACGCGAATGGTCTCCAGCTTGGCCAGCTTCTTCAGCAGCGGTTCGTTGTCGGCCAGCCGGCGACGGTCTTCCCCGTTGGTATTGGCGAGGATGATGTCGATGCGCTTGGCCATGGAGATGTTCATCTCGCCACGGATCTGCCGCACGCCGAGCATCAGTGCCTTGACCCACTCGATGTCGCCTTCGGCGGCAGCGTCGATGCGCTCTTCCACGGCCACCGGCCAGGGTTGCAGCATCAGGGTGGCGCCGCTCTTGCCTGCTTGGCCCTTGATGCGCTGCCAGATTTCTTCGGTGATGAAGGGCATGAACGGATGCGCCAGGCGCAGAGCCACTTCCAGCACGCGGATCAGGGTACGGCGGGTGCCGCGCTGGCGCTCGATGGGGGCGTTCTCGTCCCACAGCACTGGCTTGACCAGTTCTAGGTACCAGGCGCAGTACTGGTCCCAGACGAACTCGTAGAGGGTCTGGGCGGCCAGGTCGAAGCGGAAGCCGTCCAGATGACGGGTGACTTCGGCTTCGGTGCGTTGCAGGGCGGAAATGATCCAGCGGTCGACCGAGGACAGTTCGACCGGCTCGTCGTTGACGCCGGTGTCCTGGCCATCGGTGTTCTCGATGACGAAGTTGGCGGCGTTCCACAGCTTGTTGCAGAAGTTGCGGTAACCCTCGACGCGGCCCATGTCGAACTTCACGTCACGGCCGGTGGACGCCAGCGAGAGGAAGGTGAATCGCAGGGCGTCGGTGCCGTAGCTGTTGATGCCTTCGGGGAACTCGGCCTTGGTCTGCTTGGCGATCTTCTCGGCGAGCTTCGGCTGCATCATGCCGCTGGTGCGTTTTTCCAGCAGGGTATCCAGGTCGATACCGTCGACGATATCCAGCGGGTCCAGGACGTTGCCCTTGGACTTGGACATCTTGTGGCCCTGGGAGTCGCGCACCAGGCCGTGGACGTAGACGGTCTTGAACGGAACCTGCGGGGTGCCGTCTTCGTTCTTCACCAGGTGCATGGTCAGCATGATCATGCGGGCAACCCAGAAGAAGATGATGTCGAAGCCGGTGACCAGCACGTCGGTGGGGTGGAAGGTCTTGAGGAACTCGGTCTGCTCCGGCCAGCCCAGGGTGGAGAAGGTCCACAGGCCCGAGCTGAACCAGGTGTCCAGCACGTCTTCGTCCTGGGTCAGGGGGAGGTCGCCCAGGTTGTGCTTGGCGCGGACTTCGGCTTCATCACGGCCGACGTAGACATTGCCTTCTTCGTCGTACCAGGCCGGGATGCGGTGGCCCCACCACAGCTGACGGCTGATGCACCAGTCCTGGATATCGCGCATCCAGGAGAAGTACATGTTTTCGTACTGCTTGGGCACGAACTGGATGCGGCCATCTTCCACGGCGGCGATGGCAGGTTCCGCCAGCGGCTTGGTGGAGACGTACCACTGGTCGGTCAGCCAGGGTTCGATGACGGTGCCGGAGCGGTCGCCCTTGGGCACTTTCAGCGCGTGGTCTTCGATCTTCTCGAGCAGGCCGAGCTGTTCGAAAGCCGCGACGATCTGCTTGCGGGCTTCGAAACGGTCGAGGCCGGCGAACTGGCCTGGCAGGCTGCCGTCCACTTCGTGATTGACGTTGCCGTCGAGGTTGAACACCTGGGCATGGGCCAGCACGGCGGCGTTCTTGTCGAAGATGTTGATCAGCGGCAGGTTGTGGCGCTTGCCGACTTCATAGTCATTGAAGTCGTGGGCCGGGGTGATCTTCACACAGCCGGTGCCGAACTCGGGGTCGCAGTACTCGTCGGCGATGATCGGGATGCGGCGGCCCACCAGGGGCAGCTCGACGAAGGTGCCGATCAGGTTCTTGTAGCGCTCGTCTTCCGGGTGAACGGCGACGGCGCTGTCGCCCAGCATGGTTTCCGGACGGGTGGTGGCGACGATCAGGTAATCCTTGCCGTCGGCTGTCTTGTGGCCGTCGGCCAGCGGGTAGCGCAGGTTCCACAGGCTGCCTTTCTCGTCGTGGTTTTCCACTTCGAGGTCGGAGATGGCGGTGTGGAACTTGGTGTCCCAGTTGACCAGGCGCTTGCCGCGGTAGATCAGGCCGTCTTCGTGCAGGCGTACGAAGGCTTCCTTGACCGCGTCGGACAGGCCGTCGTCCATGGTGAAGCGTTCGCGCGTCCAGTCCACGGAGGAACCGAGGCGGCGGATCTGGCGGGTGATGGTGCCGCCGGACTGTTCCTTCCATTCCCAGACTTTCTCGAGGAATTTCTCGCGGCCGAGGTCATGGCGGCTGACGCCCTGGGCGGACAGCTGGCGCTCCACCACCATCTGGGTGGCGATGCCGGCATGGTCGGTGCCCGGCTGCCACAGGGTGTTGCGGCCCTGCATGCGACGGAAGCGGATCAGGGCATCCATGATGGCGTTGTTGAAGCCATGACCCATGTGCAGGCTGCCGGTCACGTTCGGCGGCGGGATCATGATGGTATAGGGGTCACCGGAACCTTGCGGGGCGAAGTAGTTGTTCTTCTCCCAAGTCTGGTACCAGGAAGTTTCGATGGCGTGGGGCTGGTAGGTCTTGTCCATGGTTCGGCGGGGACCCTAGAGGCGTCTGAACGGGAAAACGGGAGAGTATAACGGCAACGGCCCCTCGAAAGAATTGGCGCGCGTTGCCGTTGCCGCCCGGTGGTTACCGGGCGCGCCGGATCACTGCCGGCGTGGCGGCAGCAGGCGGGTCAGGCGGGCTTCGAGGCGGCGTTTCAGTTCGGCTTCGATCTGCGGCACGAAATCGTCGATCACATCCTGCAGGATCAGCTGCGCGGCGGCGCGCAGTTCGCTGTCCAGGCGGACCAGTTCCGGATTGCTCGCCGGCGTCATGCGCTGGCGTATCGCTTCGGCCATCTTTGCGGGCGCGGGATCTGACTCCGGAGTCGGCGTGGCAATGGGGTCTGGTTCGACGGGCGCTGCCTGGAACACGGGCTGCTGCGGCACCGACAGGGGCGCGGCCGGCGGCGCGGGAGCGGGTTCGACTATTTCCGACAACAGCGGGATGCCGTCGGCATCCAGGGTTTCGGTGAGCAAGGGTGGTTCGGCGTCGCCGGGCTCGTCATCGAGCAGGGCACGAATGGATTCGAGGTCGTCCAGCAGGTTCGCCGGCTTTTGGGGGTGCTTGGGGGTGTCCATCGGTGCGGTACGGCTAGAGTTCGACTCGTTTCGGATCATAGCCCCGCTGCCGGTAGCTACGGAAATTCTCCCGGCAGGCGGCAAGCAGGTCGGGTTCCTGGTTGACGATCTCGATGATCCGGCTGAAGTGCTCGACGTGAGGGGAAATGGTCGAAGCAAGGTTGATCAGCAGGCCCTGCTGGGTGGCGGGTGCTTCGTCCAGGGCCAGCACCACCGGGGCGCTGGCGTCGTCGTCGATCAGGCTGTGGGGAACGAAGCTTTCGCCGCGAAAACGCCAGAGCAACTCGTTCAGCTCGTCGCGCTGGGCGGCATCGGTGCAACGTACGAGGACTGGCAAGCCATGTCGCCAGCCCTTGGCGGCCAACTGGCAGGCCGCGCGCAGGCGGTCAGCCGGATTGGCCGAAGAGAGCACGTAGAACTCAACTCTCACTTGATGCGGTCCAGCAGGTACTGGGTGAGCAGGGGGACCGGACGGCCTGTGGCGCCTTTATCCTTGCCGCCGCTGACCCAGGCGGTGCCGGCGATGTCCAGGTGCGCCCAGTGGAACTTCTTGGCGAAGCGCGACAGGAAGCAGCCGGCGGTGATGGTGCCGGCCTTCGGGCCGCCGATGTTGGCGATGTCGGCGAACGGGCTGTCCAGCTGCTCCTGGTATTCGTCGAACAGGGGCAATTGCCAGGCGCGGTCGTCGGCGTACTCGCCGGCCTTGAGGATCTGCTTCACCAGCGCGTCGTTGTTGCCCATCAGGCCCGAGGTATTGCTGCCCAGGGCGACGATGCAGGCGCCGGTGAGGGTGGCGATGTCGATCACCGCCTGCGGCTTGAAGCGCTCGGCATAGGTCAGGGTGTCGCACAGCACCAGGCGGCCTTCGGCGTCGGTGTTGAGAATCTCGACGGTCTGGCCGCTCATGGTGGTGACGATGTCGCCCGGGCGCGTGGCGCCGCCGCTGGGCATGTTCTCGGCGCAGGCCAGCAGGCCCACCAGGTTGATCGGCAGTTGCAGTTCCAGCACGGCACGGAAGGTGCCGAGCACGCTGGCGGCGCCGCACATGTCGTACTTCATTTCGTCCATGCCGGCCGCCGGCTTGATGCTGATGCCGCCGGTGTCGAAGGTGATGCCCTTGCCGACCAGGGCGAAGGGTTGCTCATCCTTCTTGGCGCCCTGGTAATTGAGCACGATCATCCGCGGCGGTTGCTCGCTGCCCTGGGCTACGGCGAGGAAGGCGCCGGCGCCGAGCTCCTTGAGCTTCTTCTCGTCGAGCACTTCGACCTTGAGGTTCTTGTGCGCCTTGGCCAGGGCCTTGGCTTCTTCAGCGATGAAACTGGGGTGGCAGAGGTTCGGAGGCAGGTTGCCGAGGTCGCGGGTGAAAGCCATGCCGTTTGCGATCGCCTGGGCGTGCAGGCTGCCGCGCTCGACCTCGGCCTGGTCGGCCTTTTCCACCAGCAGGGTGATTTTCTTCAGAGCCCTGGGTTCGGCCTTCTGGCTCTTGAAGCGATCGAAGACGTAACCGCCATCGGCCAGGGTTTCCACCATCAGGCGGGCCTTGCCGTAGGCGTCGCGGCCTTTGACGGCCAGCTCGGAGAGGGCCAGCGTGGCATCGCCGCCGCCGAGTCCTTTCAGCACGCCATTCACGGCGGCGATCATTTTGCGGAACTGGCGGTCAGAGAGGTCGCGCTCCTTGCCACTGCCCACCAGCAGTACGCGCTCGGCCTTGAGATTGGGGAGGCTGTGCAGGAGCAGGGTCTGACCCACCTTGCCGGCAATGTCGCCGCGCTTGAGCAGGGTCGCGATGGCGCCGCCAGCTGCGGTATCAACGGCCTTGGCGGCGTCGCCAAGCTTGCGTCCTTCGCCGACAGCGACGACCAGTGTGGCGGTTTTCAGGGTTTCCAGACGGGCGCTTTTGACGAGGAATTCCATGACATGTGTCCCCAAGACAAAGAGCCGGGATTGACGGATAATGCCGGCTATTTTTTCAGTGGCCCGTCAGAACGGCGGGCTGGCCATAAAGCGGCTAGTTTGAGCGTAGCCGCGTGAGCCTGACAACCCTGGAGTGTCTGGTTTGATTGTCTTCCGTTATCTCTCCCGCGAAGTCCTGGTCACCCTGAGCGCGGTCAGTGCCGTGCTGCTGGTGATCATCATGAGCGGCCGTTTCATCAAGTATCTGGCGCAAGCCGCGCAAGGGGCATTGGACCCCGGCGTGCTGTTCATGATCATGGGGTTTCGGATCCCCGGTTTCCTTCAGCTGATCCTGCCTCTGGGGCTGTTTCTCGGTTTCCTGCTGGCCTACGGCCGCCTGTATCTCGAAAGTGAAATGACCGTGCTCAGCGCTACCGGCATGAGCCAGCAGCGCCTGATGGTCTACAGCCTCGCTCCTGCGCTGCTGGTGGCGCTGCTGGTGGCCTGGCTGAGCCTGGGTCTCGCGCCCCAGGGCGTTGGCCAGGTCGCTCGCATCCTCAACGAACAGGATGCCCTGACGGAGCTGGACACCCTCGTTCCCGGACGCTTCCAGGCGCTCAAGGGTGGCGGACGGGTGACCTATACCGAGACCCTGTCTTCCGATCGCGGTGAGCTGGGCGGCGTGTTCATCTCCGAGAAGCGCATTTCGCGCCAGGACGGCAAGGATCGTGGCATTGGGGTGCTGGTCGCGGAGAAGGGCCACCAGGAGGTCCAGCCGGATGGCAGCCGCTACCTGATCCTCAAGAATGGCTATCGCTATGACGGTAATCCGGGCAAGGCCGATTACCGCATCATCCACTACGAAACCTACGGCGTGCTCCTGCCCAAGCCCGAGATTACCTCGGAAATCGGCGAGCGCGAGGCGGTGTCCACTTCCGAGTTGATCGGCAGCACAGACCCGCGCTACCAGGCCGAGCTGCAGTGGCGTCTGTCGATCCCGCTGCTGGTGTTCGTCGTCACCCTGCTGGCGGTGCCGCTGTCCAGGGTCAATCCGCGCCAGGGGCGCTTCCTCAAGCTGCTCCCGGCCATCCTTCTGTATATGGCGTACCTCGCCCTGCTGATCGCCGCGCGCGGGCAGCTGGACAAGGGGCGCATTCCCATGGCCCTCGGCCTGTGGTGGGTTCACGCATTGTTCATCGCGGTAGGCCTGTTGTTGTTGTACTGGGAGCCTCTGCGCCTGAAGTGGGCGGCTCGTCGTGATGCCCGTGAGGTGGCCCATGGTTAGGTTGGATCGTTACATCGGCACTAGCGTGTTCTTCGGCATCCTCGCGGTGCTGGGGATCATCGTCAGCCTCGCGGCACTGTTTGCTTTCATCGATGAGCTGGGCGACGTGGGGGGCGACTACGACGTGTTCGCCGCAGCCTGGTATGTCTTCCTCACCCTGCCGCGTCGGGTCTACGACATGCTGCCCATGGCGGCCCTGATCGGTAGCCTGATCGGTCTCGGCACCCTGGCCAGCAGCAGCGAACTGACCGTGATGCGTGCCGCCGGTGTGTCCATCGGCCGTATCGTCTGGGCGGTGATGAAGCCCATGCTGGTGCTGATGCTCGTAGGCGTGCTGATTGGCGAGTACGCCGCACCCTGGAGCGAGAACCTGGCCCAGGCCAATCGTTCCCTGGCCCAGGGCGGCGGGGATGCACAAAGCTCCAAGCGTGGTCTGTGGCACCGTCAGGGCGAGGAATTCGTCCATATCAACGCCGTGCAGCCCAATGGCGTGCTCTATGGCGTGACGCGCTATCACTTCGATGGCGAGCGCCACATGCAGTCGGCCAGCTTCGCCAAGCGCGCGTTGTTCCAAGGTGACTACTGGCAGTTGGAGGATGTGACCACCACGCATTTCCGGGGCGATCACACCGAGGTGCTCAACAGCGTCACCGAGCGTTGGAATATCGAACTCAAGCCGGAGTTGCTCGGCACCGTGGTGATGGAGCCCGAGGCGCTGTCGATCACGGGCCTCTGGCGTTACACCCACTACCTGGCGGAGCAGGGGCTGAACAACGGCCGTTACTGGCTGGCGTTCTGGACCAAAGTGCTGCAGCCCCTGGTCACGGCGGCCCTGGTGCTGATGGCAATTTCCTTCATTTTCGGTCCGCTGCGTTCGGTAACCCTGGGCCAGCGCGTGTTCACCGGCGTCGTTATCGGGTTCGTGGTGCGCATCAGCCAGGATCTGCTCGGGCCATCGAGCCTGGTGTTCGGATTCTCGCCGCTCTTCGCGGTTCTGGTACCGGCGGGTGTCTGCGCCCTGGCTGGCGTCTGGCTGCTGAGGCGCGCGGGCTGACCCTGAATCGATCCAAGAAAAAGCCGGCTTCTGCCGGCTTTTTTGTGGGTCACTTCTTGTGTGCGTCCTTGGGGACGCGAACGACCCGGGTTTCCGAATAGATGTCGTGCCAGGTGCGCTTCTCTTTGTCCCAGAGACTCCAGAGGAAGCCCAGGCCCAGCGCCAACCATGAGCCGATGGCAATGACGAAACGCAGCAGGGCCTGCCACAGGCTGATGGCCGAACCATCCTTGTTCTGCACGCGGATACCCCACACCTGCATGCCGAGGGTCTGTCCGTTATGGGTCCAGAACTTGGCGAAGAATCCGAACAGGGCGAATACCAGCAGCGTGGAGAGCACCGGGTCGCCGGAGAGGGCACCCTGGTCGGCCAGTTGGCGCAGGCGCTCGCCTCCGTAAATCAGGCGAAGGACGACCTGTTGATAGATCAGGGTGACCACCATCAGCAGGGCGACGCAGAGGAGGAAGTCGTAGAAGATCGCGGCGAAGCGACGAACCAGCCCGGCGGAGGGGAATTCCCCCTGGGGGCGCAGCTGATGTTTCGGCATTGCGGGCTCTTGGCGTGTGGAAGGCGCACCATTCTAGCAGCCGATTCGCGGGCACAAAAAAGCCCCTGATGTTTCCATCAGAGGCTTTCGGCGAAGCTCAGGTAGTTAGTTAACTACCTGAACCTTGTCAGCCTGCATACCTTTCTGGCCCTGAACGGCTTCGAAGGTAACCTTCTGGCCTTCTTTCAGGCTACGGAAGCCGGAGCCTTCGATAGCGCGGAAGTGAACGAACAGATCCGGGCCGCTTTCCGGGGTGATGAAACCAAAACCTTTCTCGTCGTTGAACCATTTGACGGTGCCGGTTTGACGATTCGACATATCTTTTTCCTTGAAACTGAAGTTGATGACAGCCTGCTGTTCACTGGTGCGCCAGAAGGGCTGGAACTGGTTGCAAAGAGGTAAGAGAAGTCGAGCGGGATGTAGCGGATCTGGTGATCTACCGCATCAGGTCACGATTCAACAGCGACCCATGCAAACACAGTTGGCCAACTCTACGCTAAGTTTCCCGGAAATGCCAAGCCCCGAAAGACCAATATTTACGGGCGGGGAAAGGGCCCCGGACGGGCGGAAAGTTGAGGGGGAGAAAGCCCAGAAAGAGCTTGGAGATATCGTGGTGCCCCGGGAGAGACTCGAACTCTCACTCTGTCGCCAGAAACGGATTTTGAATCCGCCGCGTCTACCATTCCGCCACCGAGGCACGATGGCGGCGGAGTATAGGGAGACGCTCTGTGTCGGTCAATCCGTCTGCGTGGTCAGAAACAGGCATTTCCTGTACTATCTGCGCCCCTGCGATACGACCCCCCACCATGCGCGTAGCCGACTTCCACTTCGAGCTCCCTGAAGCTCTTATTGCCCGCCATCCACTGGCCGAGCGTCGCGCCAGCCGCCTCCTCGTGCTGAATGGCGAATCTGGTGCACTGAACCATCGCCATTTCACCGACCTGCTGGAATACCTGCGGCCCGGCGATCTGATGGTGTTCAACAACACCCGCGTCATTCCCGCGCGCCTGTTCGGCCAGAAGGCTTCTGGCGGCAAGCTGGAGATTCTTGTCGAGCGTGTGCTGGACAGTCATCGCGTGCTGGCCCATGTGCGCTCCAGCAAGTCGCCCAAGCCGGGCTCGATGCTGCAGATCGACGGTGGCGGGGAGGCTGAAATGGTCGCTCGCCACGATGCGCTGTTCGAACTGAAGTTCGCCGAAGAAGTGTTGCCGCTGCTGGACAGGGTCGGCCACATGCCGCTGCCTCCCTATATAGACAGGCCTGACGAAGACGCCGACCGCGAGCGTTACCAGACCGTCTACGCCCGCCACGCCGGTGCCGTTGCGGCGCCGACGGCGGGGCTGCATTTCGACCAGGACCTGCTGGCCGCCATTGCCGCCAAAGGGGTAAAAAGTGCTTTCGTCACGCTGCATGTCGGGGCGGGTACCTTCCAGCCGGTGCGAGTAGAGCGCATCGAAGACCACCACATGCACTGCGAGTGGCTTGAAGTGGGCCAGGACGTGGTCGATGCCGTTGCCGCCTGCCGTGCCCGTGGTGGCAGGGTGGTTGCGGTTGGCACCACCAGCGTGCGCTCCCTCGAAAGCGCCGCGCGAGACGGGCAGCTCAAGGCGTTCAGCGGCGACACCGATATTTTCCTGTACCCCGGCCGACCCTTCCATGTGGTCGATGCCCTGGTTACCAATTTCCATTTGCCCGAATCCACCCTGCTGATGTTGGTTTCCGCCTTTGCCGGCTATCCAGAGACCATGGCCGCCTACGATGCCGCCGTGGAGCAGGGTTACCGATTCTTCAGTTACGGTGATGCCATGTTCATCACCCGCAATCCCGCCCCTCGCGGGCCCGAGGACCAAGCATGACGCGCACCTGCCGGATGAACTTCGAGCTGCTGGCCACCGACGGCAAGGCCCGTCGTGGCCGTCTGACCTTCCCCCGGGGTGTTGTCGAGACGCCTGCCTTCATGCCCGTAGGCACCTACGGCACCGTGAAGGGCATGTTGCCGCGCGATATCGAAGGAATCGGCGCGCAGATCATCCTTGGCAATACCTTCCACCTCTGGTTGCGCCCGGGCATGGAAGTGATCAAGCGCCATGGCGACCTGCACGACTTTATGCAGTGGCAGGGGCCGATCCTCACCGATTCCGGTGGCTTCCAGGTGTTCAGCCTGGGTGCCATGCGCAAGATCAAGGAAGAGGGCGTGACTTTCGCTTCGCCGGTTGATGGCGCGAAGGTGTTCATGGGGCCCGAGGAGTCCATGCAGGTCCAGCGCGACCTGGGCTCCGACATCGTGATGATCTTCGACGAGTGCACGCCTTATCCGGCTGACTTCGATACCGCCAAGCGCTCCATGGAGCTGTCCCTGCGTTGGGCCAAGCGCTCCAAAGCGGCTCACGGTGAAAGCACCGCTGCGCTGTTCGGCATCGTCCAGGGCGGCATGCACGAAGAACTGCGCATGCGCTCCCTGGAAGGCCTCAGTGAAATCGGCTTCGACGGACTGGCCATCGGCGGTCTGTCGGTGGGCGAGCCCAAGGACGAGATGATTCGTGTGCTGGACTACCTGCCCGGGCAGATGCCGACGGACAAGCCGCGCTACCTGATGGGCGTGGGCAAGCCGGAGGATCTCGTGGAGGGTGTGCGCCGCGGTGTGGATATGTTCGACTGCGTGATGCCGACGCGTAATGCGCGAAACGGTCACCTGTTCATCGATACCGGCGTGCTGAAAATCCGCAACTCGGTGCATAAGCATGACGAGTCTACGCTGGACCCGACTTGCGACTGTTACACCTGCAAACACTTCTCGCGCGCCTATCTCCACCATTTGGACAAATGCGGCGAAATGCTCGGCAGCATGTTGAATACAATCCACAACTTGCGGCATTACCAGCGCCTGATGGCTGGTTTGCGCGAGGCAATCCAACAGGGTAAATTGGCCGCCTTTGTCGATGCCTTCTACGCCAAGCGCGGACTACCGACTCCGCCCCTGGACTGATAAAGCCGCATATTCACAGTCGATTTTTTCAAATTTCCGCAACAGGAGTGCTACATGAGCTTTCTGATTCCCGCCGCCTATGCCGACGCTGCTGCGCCGGCCGCCGCTGCAGGTCCTGCCGGTACCGGTTTCGAGTGGGTTTTCCTGATCGGTTTCCTGGTCATCTTCTACCTGATGATCTGGCGTCCCCAGGCCAAACGCGCCAAGGAGCACAAGAACCTCCTGGGCAGCCTGCAGAAAGGTGATGAAGTGGTCACCTCCGGCGGCATCGCCGGCAAGGTCACCAAGGTCACCGATGACTTCGTAGTCATCGAAGTGTCCGATACCGTAGAGCTGAAGTTCCAGAAGGCGGCTATTGCGGCGACCCTGCCGAAGGGCACCCTGAAAGCCATCTAACAGATACATGGATCAACACCGACGGGGCGCCATCAGGCGCCCCGCTTCATAACGGGCGGAGTCATGCTCAACAAGTATCCACTGTGGAAATATCTGCTGATCCTGGCGGTGCTGGCGATCGGCCTGGTCTATTCCGCACCCAATCTCTATCCGGATGATCCGGCGATCCAGATCAGCGGCACCAGCACCGCGCTGAAGATCCAGCAATCCGACCTGGACAAGGCGAGCGAAGCCCTGAAGCAAGCGGGCATCGAGCTCAAGTCCTCCAGCGTCAGCGAACGCGGCGGCCTGCTGCGTCTGACCAAGCTGGGTGACCAGCTGCCGGCGAAGGATGTTGTACGCAAGGCGCTGGGCGACGACTACGTAGTCGCACTCAACCTGGCCCCGACCACGCCGGACTGGCTGCGCAAGCTTGGCGCTGCACCGATGAAGCTCGGTCTTGACCTCTCCGGCGGTGTGCACTTCCTGCTGGAAGTGGACATGGAGAAAGCTGTCGATGCGCGCCTGAAGATCTACGAAGGCGAAGTTCGTACCCTGCTGCGCAAGGAGCGGATCCGTTACCGCAGCCTGCCGGCCCAGGAGAACGGCTTCCAGCTCGGCTTCACCGATCAGGAGTCCCTGGACAAGGCGCAGTCGCTGATTCGCAAGAGCTTCAACGATTTCCAGATGACCACCACCGCGCGTGGCGATCAGCAGGTCCTGCAACTGGTCCTGACCCAGGCCAAGCTGGCTGAGATCCGCGAATACTCCATCAAGCAGAACTTGACCACCGTTCGTAACCGCGTGAACGAACTGGGTGTGGCCGAGCCGATCGTGCAGCGCCAGGGTGCCAACCGCATCGTGGTTGAACTGCCGGGTGTGCAGGACACCGCCGAAGCCAAGCGTATCCTCGGCAAGACCGCCAACCTGGAGTTCCGCCTGGCCGCTGAGTCGACCGCCAGCAAGGCTTCTACCGAATCCTTCGAGTTCCGTGAGCCGGGTCGTCCGCCGGTGCCGCTGGAGCGCAGTCTGATCATCACCGGTGACCAGGTGACCGACGCCCAGGCCAGCTACGACGAGAACGGTCGCCCGCAAGTGAACATCCGTCTGGATGGCCATGGTGGCGAACTGATGAGCCGTGCTACCCGCAACAACGTGGGCCGCAGCATGGCGGTGATCTTCATCGAGCAGCGCCCGGTTACCCGCTACGTCACCCAGGACGTCAACGGCGTCCAGCAGGAAGTCGCGGTCCAGAGCTTCAAGGAAGAGAAGAAAATCATCAGCCTGGCGACCATTCAGTCGCCGCTGGGCAGCCAGTTCCGCATCACCGGCCTGAACGGCCAGGGTGAGTCTTCCGAACTGGCCCTGCTGCTGCGCGCTGGTGGCCTGGCTGCACCGATGTACTTCGCGGAAGAGCGCACCATCGGCCCGAGCCTGGGTGCCGAGAACATCATCAAGGGCATCGAATCCACCGAGTGGGCGATGGTCTTCGTATCGCTGTTCATCATGGCCATCTACCGCTTCTTCGGCTTCCTGGCCACCATTGCCCTGGCGTTCAACCTGGTGCTGCTGGTCGGCCTGATGTCGGTGATCGGTGCGACCCTGACGCTGCCGGGTATCGCCGGTATCGTGCTGACCCTCGGCATGGCGGTGGACGCCAACGTGTTGATCTACTCGCGTATTCGCGAGGAGTTGAACAACGGCCTGTCGGTACAGCGTGCGATTCACGAAGGTTTCGACCGCGCCTATACCGCGATCGTCGACAGTAACCTCACCACCCTGCTGGTGGGCGGCATCCTGTTCGCCCTCGGAACCGGTCCGATCAAGGGCTTTGCCGTGACCATGTCGCTGGGGATCATCACCTCGATGTTCACCGCCATCATGTTCACCCGCGGCATGGTCAACCTGATCTTCGGTGGCCGCAACTTCAAGAAACTGTGGATTTGAGGCCTGTCATGATCAAGTCAACCATCCGTTTCATGGCGATACGCAACGTTGCGTTCGCCATCACCGTGATCATCAGCCTGATCGGTATCGGCAGCCTGTTCATCAAGGGTCTGAACTTCGGCCTGGACTTCACTGGCGGTACGCTGATCGAGCTCGCCTACGAGAAGCCGGCGAACCTCGAGCTGATCAAGAAGGAACTGGGCCAGGTCGGCTACCCCGACGCCATTGTGCAGAGCTTCGGTGCTTCGACCGATGTCCTGGTTCGTCTGGCTGGTGAAGACCCGCAGCTGGGCAACAAGGTCGCCGACGCCCTGCGCAAGGTGGATGCCGAGAGCAAGTTCGAGCTCAAGCGCGTCGAATTCGTCGGCCCGCAGGTGGGTGAAGAGCTGCGTGACCAGGGTGGCCTGGCCATGCTGCTGGCACTGGGCGGCATCCTGCTGTACCTGGCCTTCCGCTTCCAGTGGAAGTTCGGTGTAGGCGCTGTGGCCTCGCTGGTTCACGACGTGATTGTCACCCTGGGTATCCTGGCTTTCTTCCAGATTCCCTTCGACCTCACTGTTCTGGCTGCTGTGCTGGCGATGATCGGCTACTCGCTGAACGACACCATCATCATCTTCGACCGTATCCGTGAAAACTTCCGCGTGCTGCGTCGTGCTGACCTGATCGAGAACATCGACGTGTCCTGCACCCAGACCCTGCTGCGGACCATTGCGACCTCGATGTCCACTGCCCTGGCGCTGTTCGCCCTGCTGATCTTCGGCGGTGACAGCCTGCACGGCTTCGCCCTGTCGCTGTTGGTCGGTGTGGTCGTGGGTACGTACTCCTCGATCTATATCAGTGCCCCGGTACTGATCTGGCTGGGTCTGTCTTCCGAGGACCTGATTCCGCCGGCGAATACCGCCGAAGCGGATGACCGTCCCTGAGGCGTACCGCAGCTGAAAGCGAGGCCCGGCAAATGCCGGGCCTCGTCGTTTCTGCTGTATGAGACTGTCGTCCCATTTGTCGGAATATTCCCATGGGTTTGGGAACTTGGCATTTATCCGCCTATCCAAGGCGTTGAGCAGGGCAAGTAGGCCCGCTATGGAAGATTCAGGAGGTTCAAGTGAACAAGTCGATGCTCGTCGGTGCTGTATTGGGTGCGGTTGGTGTGACTGCCGGCGGCGCCGTGGCCACCTACAACCTGGTAGGCAAGAACGGCCCGGAGTATGCCGAAGTGCTCGCTGTCCAACCGATCAATGAAACCGTGAAGACCCCGCGCGAGGTCTGCAACGATGTGGCGGTGACCCGTCAGCGTCCGGTCAAGGATCAACATCAGATTGCCGGCACCGTCCTTGGAGCGGTTGCGGGTGGTCTGCTGGGCAACCAGGTCGGCGGCGGTAGCGGCAAGAAGATCGCCACTGTGGCTGGCGCCGTCGGCGGTGGTTATGCCGGCAACAAGGTGCAGGAGCACATGCAGGAAGGTGACACCTACACCACGACTGAAACCCGCTGCAAGACCGTCACTGACACGAGCGAAAGGCTCGTCGGCTATGACGTGAAGTACCAGTTGGATGGCAAGGTTAGCCAGGTTCGCATGGATCATGACCCGGGTCGTCAGATTCCGGTGACGAAGGAAGGTCAGTTGATCCTGAGCCAGCAGGGCGGCGGTATCGAGCCCCAGGGTGGCGGTGCAGGCGTGCAGCAATAAGCTGCGCTTGAGTACAAAAAAACCCGGCCTTGGCCGGGTTTTTTCATGGCTGCGCGATCAGCGTTTCAGCGACGGCGGCAGGTGCGGCTGGATGGCGGTCAGCACCGCCTTGAAGCACTTGGTGTTGCCGGCAACGATGTGGCCCTTCTCAAGGAAGTCATGGCCGCCGGTGAAGTCGCTTACCAGGCCGCCGGCTTCCTGAACCAGGAGGGCGCCTGCAGCCATGTCCCACTCGGACAGGCCGAATTCCCAGAACGCGTCGAAGCGGCCAGCGGCGACGTAGGCCAGGTCCAGGCTGGCGGAGCCGGCGCGGCGGATGCCGGCGGTCTGACCAACCAGGCTGCGGAACATGCCCAGGTAGTTGTCGAGGTTGTCCAGCTGGCTATCGCGGAAGGGGAAACCGGTGCCCAGCAGGGCGCCTTCCAGGCTCTTGCGCGGGCTGACACGCAGGCGGCGGCCGTTGAGGGCGGCGCCACGGCCGCGGCTGGCAGTGAACTCTTCCTGGCGGACCGGATCGAGGATCACGGCGTGCTCCAGGCGACCCTTGTATTTGCAGGCGATGCTGATGGCGAAATGCGGAACGCCACGAATGAAGTTGGTGGTGCCATCCAGCGGATCGATGATCCACAGGTAGTCGGCGCCTTCGCCCTTGCCTTCCAGCAGGCCGCCTTCCTCGCCCATGATGCCGTGGTTCGGGTAGGCCTTGCGCAGGGCCTGCACGATGGACAGTTCAGCGGCGCGATCGACCTCGGTGACGTAGTCCTTGGCGTCCTTCTCGTTGACGGAGATAACGTCCAGGCGCTCGATAGAGCGGAAAATCAGTTCACCGGCGCTGCGAGCGGCGCGCAGGGCGATATTCAGCATAGGCTGCATGGGGAGTTCACCTGGGTCGTTAAAGAAGAAAGCCGCACATAGTAGCAGAAAAAGCTCAAGGCAGGCAGAGGACGAGGCGTCATTCGTGGCGTTGCGTCGGGGGCTCCGGTAATATTCCGCTCCCTTGAGGTTCCGCTGGGAGACTAGAGCGTTGCTGCAGAACATTCGCGTTGTGCTGGTCAATACCAGCCATCCCGGCAATATCGGTGGTGCCGCGCGCGCCATGAAGAACATGGGCCTGTCGAAGCTGGTGCTGGTCGATCCCGAGGACTTCCCCAGTCCCGAGGCTCAGGCTCGCGCATCCGGTGCGGATGACATCCTCGCGGGTGCTCAGGTCGTTGCCACCCTGGAAGAGGCGCTGGTGGGCTGCAGTCTGGTCATTGGTACCAGTGCTCGTGATCGCCGTATTCCCTGGCCACTGCTGGATCCGCGCGAGTGCGGCAAGACTTCCGTGGAGCAGGCGCAGCTCGGCGGTGAGGTTGCCTTGGTGTTCGGTCGCGAGTACGCGGGTCTGACCAACGAAGAGTTGCAGCGCTGCCAGTATCACGTGCATATCCCGTCCAATCCCGAGTTCTCCTCGCTGAATCTGGCGGCCGCCGTTCAGGTGCTGGTGTACGAGGTGCGCATGGCGTGGCTTGAGCAGGAAGGCTTGCCGAGCAAGGTGGAGAAGGTGGAAACCACCGCCATGCTCAATGCCCAGCCGGTCACCGTCGATGAGCTGGAGCGCTACTACGAACACCTGGAGAGCACCCTGGTCGAGATCGGCTTCCTGGACCCGGAAAAGCCGCGACATCTGATGTCCCGTCTGCGCCGTCTCTATGGCCGTAGCGCCATCAGCAAGTTGGAAATGAATATCCTGCGGGGCATCCTCACGGAAACCCAGAAAGCCGCGCGGGGCGAAACAAGCAAGCGGAGTGACAAGTGATGTTCGACAGCATTCGAGAAGACATTCAGAGCGTATTCCACCGTGATCCGGCTGCGCGCAATGCCTTCGAGGTGCTCACCTGTTACCCGGGCCTGCATGCCATCTGGTTGCATCGCGTGGCCCACGCTTTGTGGGTCTCCGGTTGGAAGTGGCTGGCGCGCCTGGTGTCCAACTTCAGTCGCTGGCTTACCGGCATCGAAATCCATCCCGGTGCCAAGATCGGCCGGCGGTTCTTCATCGACCACGGTATGGGCATCGTCATTGGCGAGACTGCCGAAATCGGCAATGACGTGACTCTCTATCAGGGCGTGACCCTCGGGGGTACCAGCTGGAACCAGGGCAAGCGCCATCCGACGCTGGAAGATGGTGTGGTGGTAGGCGCGGGCGCCAAGGTGCTTGGGCCTTTCACCGTTGGTGCGGGCGCCAAGATCGGCTCCAATGCCGTGGTGACCAAGGAAGTGCCTGCCGGTGCTACGGCGGTGGGGATTCCGGGTAGGGTCATCGTCAAGGCTGATCCCGAGCAGGAGGCCAAACGTCAGGCCATTGCCGAGCGTTTCGGTTTCGACGCCTATGGCCTGGGCCAGGACATGCCTGATCCGGTGGCTCGCGCCATTGGCCAGTTGCTCGATCACGTGCAGGCGGTCGACGAGCGCCTGGACGGCATGTGCAAGGCGCTTACTGCGCTGGGCAGTGACTATTGCGCCAAGGCGTTGCCGGAGCTTCGTGATGAGGACTTTGCGGGCGTCAAGGACGAAGAGCGCAAGCCGGTCGCCTGACGCTTCCGATTCGACTTTGGTCCGGTGTTTTCGGGGCGGATTATTAGGGTGCTAACGGGATGTGCCTCTGCTATCATGCACGCCCCTGCAAGATGTAATCCCGACTATTTTGATCAGGCTTATAGTTGACTTAAATAGTCGGGAATCGCATACTCGCTGCATTCCAGCGATCCCGTGGTACTCACCATGCGACTGACCACCAAAGGCCGTTACGCCGTCACCGCCATGCTCGACCTGGCGCTGCATGCGCAGCATGGGCCGGTGTCCCTGGCTGATATTTCCGAGCGGCAGGGCATTTCCCTGTCCTACCTCGAGCAGCTTTTCGCCAAGCTCCGTCGCGGCAACCTGGTCAGCAGTGTGCGCGGCCCGGGCGGTGGCTACCAGCTTTCCCGCGACATGCATGGCATTCATGTCGCCCAGGTAATAGATGCGGTCAACGAGTCGGTAGATGCCACCCGTTGCCAAGGCCTGGGCGATTGCCATTCCGGCGATACCTGCCTTACCCACCACCTCTGGTGTGATCTGAGTCTGCAGATCCACGAGTTCCTCAGCGGCATCAGCTTGGCCGACCTGGTCAATCGCCGTGAGGTTCAAGAGGTCGCACAGCGACAGGATCAACGCCGCTGTGGAAGCAATGGCAGGATGCCGCACCTCGATAAGATTGAAGCGTCCGCCATCGATTGAGCAGGGCGCCGGCCCGTGATTGGCCCCGATACCTGATAGGAGAGCCCCGATGAAATTGCCGATCTACCTCGACTACTCCGCCACTACGCCGGTGGACCCGCGCGTCGCTCAGAAAATGAGCGAGTGCCTGCTGGTGGACGGCAACTTCGGCAACCCGGCCTCGCGCTCCCACGTGTTCGGCTGGAAAGCTGAAGAATCGGTGGAGAATGCTCGTCGTCAGGTCGCTGAGCTGGTCAATGCGGACCCTCGCGAAATCGTCTGGACTTCCGGTGCGACCGAGTCCGACAACCTGGCCATCAAGGGTGTTGCACACTTCTACGGTGGCAAGGGCAAGCACATCATTACCTCGAAGATCGAGCACAAGGCGGTCCTGGACACCACCCGCCAGCTGGAGCGCGAAGGCTTCGAAGTGACCTACCTGGAGCCGGGCGAAGATGGCCTGATCACTCCGGCCATGGTCGAGGCTGCCCTGCGTGACGACACCATCCTGGTTTCCGTCATGCACGTGAACAACGAAATCGGCACCATCAACGACATCGCCGCCATCGGCGAGCTGACCCGTGCCCGCGGCATCCTTTTCCACGTCGACGCTGCCCAGTCCACCGGCAAGGTCGAGATCGACCTGGAGAAGCTGAAGGTCGACCTGATGTCCTTCTCTGCCCACAAGACCTACGGCCCGAAAGGCATCGGCGCGCTCTACGTCCGCCGCAAGCCGCGTGTGCGCCTCGAAGCCATGATGCACGGCGGCGGTCACGAGCGCGGCATGCGCTCCGGCACCCTGGCGACCCACCAGATCGTCGGCATGGGTGAAGCCTTCCACATCGCCAAGCAGGAAATGGCCTCCGAGCGCTTGCGTATCAAGGCCCTGGCTGATCGCTTCTGGTCCCAGATCGATGGCATGGAAGAGCTCTATCTGAACGGCAGCGCCACGGCGCGCGTGCCGCACAACATGAACGTCAGCTTCAACTACGTCGAAGGCGAGTCGCTGATCATGGCGCTCAAGGACCTCGCGGTCTCCTCCGGTTCCGCCTGCACCTCGGCTTCCCTGGAGCCGTCCTACGTGCTGCGCGCCCTGGGCCGCAACGACGAGCTGGCGCACAGCTCCATCCGCTTCACCTTCGGTCGTTTCACCACCGAGGACGAAGTGGACTACGCCGCTGCCAAGGTGCGCGAAGCGGTCAGCAAGCTCCGTGAACTGTCCCCGCTGTGGGATATGTATAAAGAGGGCGTCGACCTTTCCCAGGTCGAATGGCAGGCGCACTGACGCCACCCTGATGAGTGAGGAATAGTTACCATGGCATACAGCGACAAGGTCATCGACCACTACGAAAACCCGCGTAACGTCGGCAAGCTCGACGCCCAGGACCCCGACGTGGGCACTGGCATGGTCGGCGCGCCGGCCTGCGGCGACGTGATGCGCTTGCAGATCAAGGTCAACGAGCAGGGCGTGATCGAAGACGCCAAGTTCAAGACCTACGGCTGCGGTTCCGCCATCGCTTCCAGCTCCCTCGCCACTGAGTGGATGAAGGGCAAGACCCTGGACGAAGCGGCTGCCATCAAGAACACCACCATTGCCGAAGAGCTGGCTCTGCCGCCGGTGAAGATCCACTGCTCGGTACTGGCTGAGGACGCCATCAAGGCGGCCGTCCATGACTACAAGCAGAAGAAGGGTCTGCTCTAAGCGCTCGAACGAGTAAGGAGTTGCAATGGCCATCAGCATGACCGAATCCGCCGCCCGTCACGTGCAGCGTTCCATCGACGGACGCGGCAAGGGTGAAGGTATCCGTCTGGGGGTGCGTACGACTGGCTGCTCCGGTCTCGCCTATGTGCTGGAGTTCGTCGACGAGTTGACTGCTGAAGACCTGGTCTTCGAGAGTCATGGCGTCAAGGTGATCATCGATCCCAAGAGCCTGACCTATCTCGATGGCACTGAGCTGGACTTCGTTCGCGAAGGGCTCAACGAGGGCTTCAAGTTCAATAACCCTAACGTGCGCGGTGAGTGTGGCTGCGGCGAGAGCTTCAACGTCTGAGGCGTGTGTGGGAACTCCCTGTCATTTCGCCCTGTTCGACCTGAAGCCGGGTTATCGACTGGACCTTGACCAGCTTGCGGCGCGTTATCGCGAGCTGGCGCGTACCGTCCATCCCGACCGTTTCGCCGATGCCTCCGAGCGTGAGCAGCGTCTGGCGCTGGAGCGCGCGGCGCAGCTCAACGATGCATACCAGACACTGAAGAGCGCGCCGCGACGGGCACTTTATCTGCTGGCGCTGAAGGGGCAGGAGCTGCCGCTGGAAGTTACGGTGCAGGACCCTCAGTTCCTGCTGCAGCAGATGCAGTGGCGCGAAGAGCTAGAGGAATTGCACGACAGCGCGGACCTTGATGGTGCGGGTGCGTTCAAGCGCCGGCTCAAGGCGGCGCAGGCGGAGCTGGATGTCGAGTTCGCCGAGTGCTGGGATGATGGCGAGCGCCGCGAAGATGCAGAGCGTCTGGCGCGCCGTATGCAGTTCCTCGACAAGCTGACCCACGAAGTGCGCCAACTGGAAGAGCGCCTCGACGATTAACCCGCGATGCCGTCATGGTTGCCGGTACGCCTGATAAATAGACAAGCATGGCCTTACTGCAGATCGCCGAACCCGGGCTGAGCCCCCAGCCGCACCAGCGCCGCCTGGCGGTGGGTATTGACCTGGGTACCACCAATTCGCTGGTCGCTGCCGTGCGCAGCGGTGTCGCCGAACCCCTGCCGGATGACGATGGACAGGTCATCCTGCCTTCTGCGGTCCGCTATCACGCCGATCGCGTCGAAGTTGGCCGCAGCGCCAAGCAGGCTGCCGCCAGTGATCCGTTCAACACCATTATTTCCGTCAAGCGCTTCATGGGGCGTGGACTGGAAGACGTCAAGCAATTGGGCGAGCAACTGCCCTATCGCTTCGTGGGTGGCGAATCGCACATGCCCTTCATCGAGACCGTCCAGGGCGCCAAGAGCCCGGTGGAAGTCTCGGCCGATATTCTCAAGGCCCTGCGTCAGCGCGCCGAGCAGACCCTCGGTGGCGAGCTTGTGGGTGCGGTGATCACCGTGCCGGCGTACTTCGATGAGGCCCAGCGCCAGGCCACCAAGGACGCTGCGCGTCTGGCCGGGCTCAACGTGTTGCGTCTGCTCAACGAACCTACCGCAGCTGCCGTGGCCTATGGCCTGGACAAGCAGGCCGAAGGCGTGGTCGCCATCTACGACCTGGGCGGCGGCACCTTCGATATCTCCATCCTGCGCCTGTCTCGTGGCGTCTTCGAAGTCATGGCCACCGGCGGCGACAGCGCGCTGGGCGGTGATGATTTCGATCATGCGATTGCTGGCTGGATAGTCGAGCAGGCTGGTCTTTCCGCTGATCTCGATCCTGGCGCACAGCGCAGCCTGTTGCGTACTGCCTGCGATGCGAAGGAAGCCCTGACCGATGCCGGCAGCGTCGAGCTGGTCCATGGCGATTGGCGCGGCGTGCTCACTCGCGCACAGTTCGACGCCCTGATCGAGCCCATGGTCGCCCGCAGCCTCAAGGCCTGTCGTCGCGCCGTGCGGGATGCCGGCATCGAGCTGGATGAGGTCGAAGCCGTTGTCATGGTCGGCGGTTCCACCCGCGTGCCGCGCGTTCGCGAGGCAGCGGCGGAGATGTTCGGCCGCCAGCCGCTGACCGATATCGATCCTGATCAGGTCGTGGCCATTGGTGCTGCCGTGCAGGCCGATACCCTGGCGGGGAACAAGCGCGGCGAAGAGCTGCTGTTGCTCGACGTGATTCCGCTGTCGCTCGGCCTGGAAACCATGGGCGGGCTGATGGAGAAGGTGATTCCGCGCAACACCACGATTCCAGTGGCTCGCGCCCAGGACTTCACCACCTACAAGGATGGCCAGACGGCCATGATGATCCACGTGCTCCAGGGTGAGCGCGAGCTGATCAAGGATTGCCGTTCCCTGGCGCGCTTCGAGTTGCGCGGCATTCCGCCGATGGTGGCGGGGGCGGCGAAGATTCGTGTGACCTTCCAGGTGGATGCCGACGGCCTGCTGGGTGTGACCGCTCGCGAACTGGCGTCCGGCGTCGAGGCGAGTATCCAGGTGAAGCCATCCTATGGCCTGACCGATGGCGAAATCTCTCGCATGCTGAAGGACTCCTTCGAATACGCCGGCGAAGACAAGAACGCCCGTGCCCTGCGCGAGCAGCAGGTCGAGGCCGAGCGCCTGCTGGAAGCTGTCCAGGCTGCGCTGGACGTCGATGGGGAGCGCCTGCTGGACGATACCGAGCGCGCCGCCATCCTCGACAGCATGCAGACCCTGAGCGAGTTGGCGATCGGCAGTGATGTCGTCGCCATCGAGGCCCAGATCAAGCGCCTGTCCCAGGTGACCGATGCCTTTGCTGCGCGTCGTATGGATGCCGCCGTCAAGGCTGCCCTGTCCGGCCGCCGACTCAACGAAATCGAGGATTGAACCAGAAATGCCGCAGATCATCTTCCTGCCCCACGCCGAGCATTGCCCCGAGGGTGCCGTGATCGAAGCGCAGCCGGGCGAAAGCATCCTGAATGCCGCCCTGCGCAGCGGCATCGACATCGAGCACGCGTGCGAGAAGTCCTGTGCCTGCACCACCTGCCACGTGGTGGTGCGTGAGGGTTTCAACTCCATGGAAGCTTCCGACGAACTGGAAGACGACATGCTGGACAAGGCGTGGGGCCTGGAGCCAAATTCCCGCCTGTCCTGCCAGGCATTGGTGGCTGATGAAGACCTGGTGGTGGAAATCCCGAAATACACCATCAACCAGGTTTCCGAGGGTCACTGAGCATGAGCCTGAAATGGACTGACGTACTCGAAATCGCCATCCAGCTCGCTGAAACCAAGCCGGATGTCGACCCGCGCTACGTGAACTTCGTCGATCTGCACAACTGGATCCTGGCCCTGCCGGAGTTCTCCGATGATCCGCATCGTGGTGGCGAGAAGGTCCTGGAGGCCGTGCAGGCCGCCTGGATCGAAGAAGCCGACTGAGCGACGTCCACCCCTGGGCTCCGGCCCTACGCATTTCCCCCTAACCCGCGTATAATTCGCGGGTTTAATTTTTCGCTTTAATCCTTGTTTCTGGAGTTTTTCCATGGCTGTCGAACGTACTCTCTCCATCATCAAGCCGGACGCTGTTGCCAAGAACGTAGTGGGCGAGATCATCACCCGCTTCGAAAAGGCCGGCCTGCGCGTCGTTGCCGCCAAGATGGTTCAACTGTCCGAGCGCGAAGCCGGCGGTTTCTACGCTGAGCACAAAGAGCGTCCTTTCTTCAAGGACCTGGTTTCCTTCATGACTTCCGGTCCGGTAGTCGTTCAGGTTCTGGAAGGCGAGAACGCCGTTGCCAAGAACCGTGAGCTGATGGGCGCCACCGATCCGAAGAAAGCCGACGCTGGCACCATCCGCGCCGACTACGCCGTTTCCATCGACGAAAACGCCGTACACGGTTCGGATTCCGAGGCTTCCGCTGCTCGCGAAATCTCCTACTTCTTCGCCGCCACCGAGGTGTGCGCTCGCATTCGCTAATCGCGAATGGGAGAGGGTGAAGCCATGACTGAATCGACCGGTAAAGTGAACCTGCTGGGTCTGACCCAGCCGCAACTGGAAAGCTTCTTCGAGTCCATCGGGGAGAAACGCTTCCGCGCCGGTCAGGTGATGAAGTGGATTCACCACTTTGGCGTCGATGATTTCGACGCCATGAGCAATATCGGCAAGGCCTTGCGCGACAAGCTCAAGGCCTCTGCCGAAATTCGCGGCCCGGAAGTGGTCAGCCAGGACATCTCCAGCGATGGCACCCGCAAATGGGTGGTCCGCGTGGCCTCCGGCAGCTGCGTCGAAACCGTATACATCCCGCAAGGCGGCCGTGGCACGTTGTGTGTCTCGTCTCAGGCCGGATGCGCCCTGGACTGCAGCTTCTGCTCCACGGGCAAGCAAGGTTTCAACAGCGACCTCACCGCCGCCGAAGTGATCGGTCAGGTGTGGATCGCCAACAAGTCCTTCGGGACCATTCCCGCGAAGATCGACCGTGCTATCACCAACGTGGTGATGATGGGCATGGGCGAACCGCTACTGAATTTCGACAACGTGGTCGCCGCCATGAACATCATGATGGACGACCTCGGCTACGGCATCTCCAAGCGCAAGGTGACCCTGTCCACCTCGGGCGTGGCGCCGATGATCGACAAGCTGGGCGAGGTGATCGATGTCTCCCTCGCGCTGTCGCTGCACGCGCCGAACGACCCGCTGCGCAACCAGTTGGTGCCGATCAACAAGAAGTATCCCCTTGAAGTAGTGCTCGATGCCTGCCGCCGCTACATCTCCCGCCTGGGCGAGAAGCGCGTGCTGACCATCGAGTACACCCTCCTCAAGGATGTCAACGACCAGCCCGAACACGCTTCCCAGATGATCGAGCTGCTCAAGGACTTCCCCTGCAAGATCAACCTGATTCCGTTCAATCCCTTCCCGCACTCGGGTTACGAGCGGCCGAGCAATAATGCGATCCGCCGCTTCCAGGACCTGTTGCACAAGGCCGGGCACAATGTCACCGTCCGCACCACTCGTGGCGAAGACATCGATGCAGCCTGCGGCCAGCTGGTCGGCCAGGTCATGGACCGTACCCGTCGCAGTGAGCGCTACATCGCCGTGCGCCAGCTGAACGCCGAAGCGGAGGCGTCCAGTAACGCCGCGAACCGGAACTAGAGAAGGACAACCCATGACCCTGCGCGCTGCGCTGCTCCTCGTTTCCTCCGTATTGCTCGCGGCCTGCGTGTCGACTGGTCAGGTCGACCCGATGAAAACCGACGCGGGCCGTGATGCAGCGCGTGATGCGTATATCAACCTGGGCATCGGCTACCTCAAGCAGGGCGCAACCGAACGTGCCAAGGTGCCGCTGAAGAAAGCCCTGGAGATGGATCCGTCCAACGCCGATGCCAACGCGGCCCTGGCGCTGGTGTTCCAGACCGAGATGGAGCCGGACCTGGCCGACCAGCATTACCGCAAGGCCCTGTCGTCCCGTAACGATCCGCGCATCCTCAACAACTACGGCACCTTCCTGTACGAGCAGAAGCGCTACAAGGAAGCGTACGAACGCTTCCAGCAGGCCGCAGAGGACAACCTCTACCCGGAGCGCTCGCGGGTATTCGAGAACCTCGGCCTGACCGCCCTGAAGATGAACAACCCGGCCCTGGCCAAACAGCATTTCGACAAGGCGTTGCGCCTGAACCGGCAGCAGCCCCTGGCGTTGCTGGAGATGGCCCAGCTGGCTTTCGATGAAAAGCAGTACGTGCCGGCTCGCGACTACTACGATCGCTATTCGCAGATTGCCCCGCAGAATGCTCGCAGCCTGTTACTCGGCGCGCGTCTGTCGACCATTTTCGAAGACCGTGACCAGGCCGCCAGCCTCGGTCTGCAACTCAAACGACTTTATCCCGGCACGCCGGAATATCAGCAATACCTGTCGGAGCAATGATGAAAGCGTCGCATCCCGAAGCTGTAGCGGCGACCCGCGCCAACCCAGGTGTAACCCTGCGTCAGGCCCGTGAGAGCAAGGATCTGAGCCTGGGTGAGGTCGCCCGTCACCTGAACCTGACCGAGCATGCCGTGCGCCAGCTCGAAGCCGGCGATTTCGACCAGTTGCCAGGGCACACCTTCGCCCGTGGTTACGTGCGCGCCTACGCCAAGTTCCTGGGTATGGACCAGGCTGCACTGGTCGCCGAGTTCGACCACTTCACTGGTACCGATGCCAAGGGCAGCAATGTGCACAGCCTGGGGCGCATCGAAGAGCCGGTCCGCCTGTCCCAGAGCGTGCTGCGTGTCGTCAGCTTCATCATCCTGGTAGCGCTGGGCGCGGTGGGCTTCTTCTGGTGGCAGGAGCATTCCAGCCGCAACAGCGAAGAAGCAGCCAGCGTGAACATGGAACATGTGGAAGTGGAAAGTGCCGACGGCACTACCCAGATCCACCCGCTCGACGAACCCGAGGACCAGGCGGTCGCCGAGGCCCAGGAAAGCCAGGTGCCCGCACCTGCCCAGGTATCGCCGGAAACCGCTGCACAGCCTGAACAGCCGGCCACTGAAGCTACTGCACCGGTTGCCGCCGGCGAGACCGCACCTGTTGCTCCTGCCGCTCCGGCGCAGACCCCGGCACCGGCAATCGCCGCTGCTCCGAGCACCCCGGTCGTCGCGCAGCCGTCCGCGCCTGCAGTCGCTCCTGCCGCGCCTGCGGTTGCCCAGCCCGAGACTCCCGCTACCGCTGCAGCAACCCCGGCTCCCGCCGCCCCTGCAGCAGCTCCCGCGCCGGCCCCCGTGGTCGCACAGCAGGGCCAGGGTGTGTTGCGTATCCAGTTCACCGCCAATTGCTGGACCCAGGTCACCGACGCCAACGGCAAGGTACTGGTCAGCGCCCTCAAACGTACCGGCGACAGCCTGGAGTTGGCCGGCAAGGCACCGCTGGAAGTTCGCCTCGGTTTCGCTCGCGGCGCCCAGCTCAGCTACAACGGCCAGTCGGTCGACGTGGCGCCTTACGTCCGCGGCGAGACCGCGCGCCTGAAGTTGGGGCAATAAGTCATGCATTGCGAATCACCGATCAAACGCCGCGTCTCGCGGAAAATCTGGGTTGGCTCGGTTCCGGTGGGCGGTGATGCGCCGATCGCCGTACAGAGCATGACCAACACCGACACCTGCGATGTCGCCGCCACTGTCGGGCAGATCCAGCGCCTGGTGGATGCCGGCGTCGATATCGTCCGGATTTCCGTGCCGGACATGGACGCCGCCGAGGCCTTCGGCCGCATCAAGCAGCAGGTTCAGGTGCCGCTGGTGGCGGACATTCACTTCGATTACAAGATCGCACTGCGCGTTGCCGAGCTGGGTGTCGACTGCCTGCGCATCAACCCGGGCAACATTGGTCGCGAAGATCGCGTCCGGGCGGTGGTCGATGCCGCGCGCGACAAAGGCATCCCGATCCGCATCGGCGTCAACGCCGGTTCGCTGGAGAAGGACCTGCAGAAGAAATACGGCGAGCCCACGCCGCAGGCTCTGGTCGAGTCTGCACTGCGCCATGTGGAGCATCTCGACAAGCTGGACTTCCAGGACTTCAAGGTCAGCGTGAAGGCATCCGACGTGTTCATGGCCGTCGAAGCCTACCGCCTGCTGGCCAAGCAGATCGTGCAGCCCCTGCACCTCGGCATCACCGAAGCCGGTGGCCTGCGTTCCGGTACCGTGAAATCCGCAGTGGGCCTGGGCATGCTGCTTGCCGAAGGTATCGGCGACACCATCCGCATCTCCCTGGCTGCGGATCCGGTGGAAGAGGTCAAGGTCGGCTTCGACATCCTCAAGTCCCTGCACCTGCGTTCCCGTGGCATCAACTTCATAGCCTGTCCGAGCTGCTCGCGGCAGAACTTCGATGTGGTCAAGACCATGAACGAGCTGGAAGGTCGTCTCGAAGACCTTTTGGTGCCGATGGACGTCGCCGTCATCGGTTGTGTGGTCAACGGTCCGGGCGAAGCCAAGGAGGCCCATATCGGCCTCACCGGCGGTACCCCGAACAACCTCGTCTACATCGACGGCAAGCCGGCGCAGAAGCTGAACAACGACAACCTGGTGGACGAGCTGGAGCGGCTCATTCGCGAGAAGGCGGCCGCAAAGGCCGAAGCTGACGCGGCGCTGATCGCCCGTAGCTGAAACAAGGAACCGACGTGAGCAAGACCTTGCAAGCCATTCGTGGCATGAACGACATCCTGCCGGAGCAGACGCCCGCCTGGCGTTATCTGGAAAACACCGTAGCTGATCTGCTGGACTCCTACGGTTACAAGGAAATCCGCCTGCCGATCCTTGAGTTCACCGAGCTGTTCGCCCGCGGTATCGGCGAAGGTACCGATGTGGTCGACAAGGAGATGTACACCTTCCTCGATCGCAACGAAGAGTCGCTGACCATGCGTCCGGAAGGCACTGCGGGCTGTGTGCGCGCCGTGCTCGAGCATGGCCTCACCGGTGGCGGCCAGGTGCAGAAGCTGTGGTACGCCGGCCCCATGTTCCGTTACGAGAAGCCTCAGAAAGGCCGCTATCGCCAGTTCCACCAGATGGGTGTGGAAGTCTTCAACCTGCCCGGCCCGGACATCGATGCCGAGCTGATCGTGCTCACCTGGCGCCTGTGGAAGAAGCTCGGCCTGTCTGACGCCGTGACCCTGCAACTGAACAGCCTGGGTTCCAGCGAGGCCCGTGCTCGCTACCGCGATGCCCTGGTGGCTTACCTGCAGGAACGTTACGACCTGCTGGATGAAGACAGCCAGCGCCGTCTGACCACCAATCCCCTGCGTATTCTCGATAGCAAGGACGGTGGCACCCAGGCCCTGTTGGTGGATGCGCCGACCCTGCACGACTACCTCGACGAAGAGTCCCTGGTCCATTTCGCAGCCCTCAAGGCGCGACTGGATGCAGTGGGCATTCGCTATGAGATCAATCAGAAGCTGGTACGCGGCCTGGACTACTACAGCCGCACCGTCTTCGAGTGGGTGACCGACAAGCTGGGCTCCCAGGGCACCGTCTGTGCCGGAGGCCGTTACGATGGCCTGGTCACCCAGTTCGGCGGCAAGCCGACCCCGGGCGTGGGTTATGCCATGGGCGTTGAGCGTCTCGTGCTGCTGCTGGAAACCCTCGGCCTGGTGCCGGAGGAGCTGAACACCCCGGCCGACGTTTATATCTGCGCCTTCGGAGAAGCCGCCGAGTTGGCTGCGCTTGGCCTTTCCGAGCAGCTGCGCGACGCCGTTCCGGGCCTGCGCCTGCTGGTCAACGCCGGTGCCGGCAGCTTCAAGAGCCAGTTCAAGAAAGCCGACAAGAGCGGTGCTCGCTACGCGTTGATCCTGGGGGACGACGAACTGGCCAAGCGCGTGGTAGGTTGCAAGCCGCTTCGCGACGACAGCGAACAACAAAGCATTGCCTGGGATGCTCTGGCCGAGCATCTCGCAGCCTGCCTGAAGCAGGCTTGAGCAAACAAAGATCAGGAGTACGGGGTTAAGCATGCAGACTGAAGAAGAACAGATTGCGCAATTCAGGGACTGGTGGCAGCGCAACGGCAAACCCATGCTCACTGGCGGCGCGTTGGCGCTGGCGGTGGTCTTTGGTTGGCAGGCCTGGCAGAAGTACGAATCCAATCAGGCCCAGGGTGCCTCTATCGTTTACCAGCAACTGCTGGAAACCGCTCTGAATCCGAGCGGCACCCCCGATTCGGCGAAAGTCGCCGAGCTCGCCGGCAAACTGAAGAGCGACTTCGGCGGTACCCACTACGCCCAGTACGGCAGCCTGTTCGTGGCCAAGGTCGCGGTCGAGGCCGGCAAGCTGGATGACGCTGCTGCTGAACTCAAGTCCGTGCTCGACAAGCCTGCCGACGCAACCCTGGGCGAACTGGCGCGCCAGCGCCTCGCCCGTGTTCTGGCTGCCCAGGACAAGGCCGATGAAGCCCTCAAGCTGCTGGATGGCGATGCCGACAAGGCCTTCGCTGCCAGCCGCGAAGAACTCAAGGGCGACCTGCTGGTTCAGCTGGGTCGCACCGACGATGCGCATGCCGCCTACCTGAAAGCCAAGGCCGCACTGCCCGAAGACGCCGCCGTGGGTGGCCTGCAGATGAAGCTCGACGACCTGGCAAAAGGGGACGCGTGACGTGATGCGTTGGAAGAATGCCGCAGTGCTGGCCCTCGCCGTTCTGGCCGTGGGCTGCAGCAGCAACAGCAAGAAGGAACTGCCGCCGGCCGAGCTGCCCGATATCACTGAAGAAGTGACGCTGGACAAGGGCTGGAGCCGTTCGATCGGCGATGGCCAGGGTGAGACCTACAACCTGTTGGTGCCCGCTGTCGATGGCGACACCATTTACGCCTCGGATGTGAACGGCGAGGTCATGGCGCTCAATCGCTTCAATGGCGACGTGATCTGGAAACAGGATCTCGAACTGCCGGTTTCCGGCGCTGTTGGCGTTGGCTACGGCCTGGTGATGGTCGGCACCCTGAAGGGCGAAATCGTTGCCCTGGACGCCACCAACGGCGAAGAGAAGTGGCGTGCCCGCGTCAACGGCGAAGTGCTGGCTCCGGCGGCCAACAACGGTGACGTGGTGGTCGTGCAGACCCAGAACGACACCCTGTTCGGCTTCGATGCCGCCACCGGCAACCAGCTCTGGATCTACGAGAACACCCCGGCCGTGCTGACCCTGCGTGGTACCGGCGCGCCCATCGTGACCAACAACCTGGCCGTGGCCGGCCTTTCCACCGGCAAGGTGCTCGCGCTGGATATCAAGCGCGGCATTCCGGTCTGGGAACAGCGTGTGGCCGTGCCCCAGGGCCGCTCCGAGCTGGATCGCGTAGTGGACATCGACGGCGGCCTGTTGCTCTCCGGCGGTACCCTCTACATGGCCACCTACCAGGGTCGCGTTGCCGCGTTGGACCTGGAAAGCGGCCGTGTACTCTGGCAGCGCGAGGCGTCCAGCTACGCCGGCGTCGCCCAGGGCTTCGGTAACGTCTATGTGAGCCTGGCCAATGGCACCGTGGAAGGCGTGGATGAGCGTTCCGCCTCCGCCCTGTGGAGCAACGATTCCCTTGCCCGTCGCCAGTTGTCCGCGCCGGAAGTGTTTTCCAGCTATGTGGCGGTTGGTGACTTCGAAGGCTACCTGCACCTGCTGAGCCAGGTGGATGGTCACTTCGTCGGCCGCACGAAGATCGACGGCGACGGCCTGCGTGCCCGTCCGCTGGTGGTCGGCGAGTGGATGTATGCCTATGGCAACGGCGGAAAGCTGGTCGGCCTGACCATCCGCTAAGCTGAAGCTTGATACCCGGCCGCTGCCGTCGAACGGCAGCGGCCTTTGTGTTTTCTGAAATAACGAGTGGAGAGCCTCATGGTTCCCGTAATTGCCCTGGTGGGTCGGCCCAACGTCGGCAAGTCCACCCTGTTCAACCGCCTGACCAAGACCCGCAACGCGATCGTCGCGGAGTACGCAGGTCTTACCCGTGACCGCCAGTACGGCGAGGCGAAGTGGCAGGGCCGCACCTTCATCGTCATCGACACCGGCGGTATCTCCGGCGACGAGGAAGGCATCGACGCGAAAATGGCCGAGCAGTCCCTGCAGGCCATCGAAGAAGCCGATGCGGTGCTGTTCATGGTCGACTCCCGCGCCGGCATGACCGCCGCCGACCAGATGATCGCTGAGCACCTGCGCAAGCGGAACAAGCGCAGTTTCCTGGTGGCGAACAAGGTCGACACCGTCGATCCGGATATCGCCCGCGCCGAGTTCAGCCCACTGGGTCTGGGCGACGCCCTGCCGATCGCCGCTGCCCATGGTCGCGGTATCACCCAGATGCTTCAGGAAGCACTGGGTGAGTTTGGTCGTGACGACCAGGCTGACGAAGAGGCTGCCGCCGAGGCCGAAGTGGTCGCCGAAGGCGAGGAAGCCAAGCGCATCCCGGGACCGAGCGAGAAGGATGGCATCAAGATCGCCATCATCGGCCGCCCCAACGTCGGCAAGTCCACCCTGGTGAACCGCATGCTCGGTGAAGAGCGTGTGATCGTGTACGACCAGGCCGGGACCACGCGCGACAGTATCTACATTCCCTTCGAACGCAACGAAGAGAAGTACACCCTCATCGACACCGCTGGCGTACGCCGTCGCGGCAAGATCTTCGAGGCGGTGGAAAAGTTCTCGGTGGTGAAAACCCTGCAGGCCATCCAGGACGCCAACGTGGTGGTCTTCGTGATGGACGCCCGCGAAGGCGTGGTCGAACACGATCTCAACCTGCTCGGCTTCGTGCTGGAAACCGGCCGCGCGCTGGTCATTGCCCTGAACAAGTGGGACGGCATGGAGCCGAGTGAACGCGACTACGTGAAGACCGAGCTGGAGCGCCGGCTGTTCTTCGTCGATTTCGCCGACATCCACTTCATTTCCGCGCTGCACGGCACTGGTGTCGGTCACTTGTACAAGTCGGTGCAGGACTCGTTCCGCTCGGCCATCACCCGTTGGCCGACCAGCCGCCTGACCCAGATCCTCGAAGACGCGGTGCAGGAGCACCAGCCGCCGCTGGTCAACGGTCGCCGCATCAAGCTGCGCTACGCGCACCTGGGTGGTGCCAACCCGCCGCTGATCGTGATCCACGGCAACCAGGTGGAGTCGGTGCCGAAGTCGTACTCGCGCTACCTGGAAAACACCTACCGGCGCGTGCTCAAGCTGGTTGGTACGCCTATCCGCATCGAATACAAAGGCGGCGAAAACCCCTTCGAGGGCAAGAAGAACACCTTGACCGAGCGTCAGGTGAACAAGAAGCGCCGCCTCATGTCGCACCACAAGAAAGCCGAGAAGAAGCGCCGCGACAAGAAGCGCTGATTCGCCGGAACGAAAGAGGGCGCCTTCGGGCGCCCTTTTTCATTTAGGGGCACCGTTACAGGTAGGAGCGAGCTCTGCTCGCGAACTGAGTCGGCACAATGTTTCGCCAGCAGAGCTGGCTCCTACAGGGGCATTCCTGTGGTGGCGAAACCCCTCAGGCCTTAAGCTATGACCCACACTTCCCAGTCGCCAGCAGCCTGAAGAAATGATCGCCAGCAAGTTGCCCAACGTCGGCACCACCATCTTCACCCGCATGTCCCAGCTCGCCGCTGAAGTCGGCGCCATCAACCTGTCCCAGGGATTCCCGGATTTCCCCGCGCCGGCTGCCCTGTGCGACGCGGTCGGCCGGCACATCGCCAGTGGACATAACCAGTACGCCCCCATGACCGGCCTGCCGGCCCTGCGCGAGCAGGTGGCCACCAAGGTCGCCACCTTCTATGGTCGCCAGGTCAGCGCCGACAGCGAGGTGACCGTCACCCCCGGCGCTACTGAAGCCATCTTCTGTGCGATCCAGGCCGTGGTGCGGACCGGCGACGAGGTGATCGTCCTCGACCCTTGCTACGACAGCTACGAGCCTTCGGTGGAACTCGCCGGCGGCCGCTGCGTGCATGTGCCGCTGGCGCTGCCGGGTTTCTCCATTGATTGGCAGCGTATGCGCGACGCCCTCAGCCCGCGTACACGCATGATCATCCTCAACAGCCCGCACAACCCCAGCGGCGCGCTGATTTCCCGCGCGGAGCTGGACCAACTGGCTGAGCTGATCCGTGACCGCGATATCTATCTGGTGTCGGACGAGGTCTACGAACACCTGGTGTTCGACGGCCTCGACCACGTCAGCGTGCTCGCCCATGACGAGCTCTATGCTCGTTCCTTCGTGGTCAGCTCTTTTGGCAAGACCTATCACGTCACCGGCTGGAAGACGGGCTACGTGGTGGCGCCGCCCGCGCTGTCCGCCGAGCTGCGCAAGGTTCACCAGTACGTGAACTTCTGCGGCGTCACCCCCTTGCAGTGGGCGCTGGCCGATTTTATGGCGGCACACCCAGAACACTTGGCCGAGCTGCCGGCCTTCTATCAGGCCAAGCGCGATCTGTTCTGCGACCTGCTGGCCGGCTCGCGCTTCCGCTTCACCCGCGCCGCCGGTACCTACTTCCAACTGGTGGACTACAGCGCCATTCGCGACGACCTGGACGACGTGGCCATGTCCGAGTGGCTGACTCGCGAGCACGGCGTGGCCGCCATTCCGGTGTCGGTGTTCTACCAGCAAGCGCCCAAGGACCTGCGTCTGGTGCGCTTCTGCTTCGCCAAACGTGAGGAGACGCTGCAGCAGGCGGCGGAAAAGCTATGCGCGATCTGACTTCCCTGCCTGATCTCAAGCTGGCCCTGGTGCAGACCACCCTGGCCTGGCACGACCGCACCGCCAACCTCGCCCACTTCGAGACCCTGCTGGAGCAGGCGAAAGGGGCGGACCTGATCGTTCTGCCGGAGATGTTCACCACCGGCTTCTCCATGGACTCGGCAGCTCTCGCCGAGCGCGAAGAAGGTCCGACGCACGTCTGGCTGCGTGAACAGGCGCGGCACCTGGATGCGGTGATTACCGGTAGCGTCATCATCCAGGCCGCCGATGGTAGCCATCGCAACCGCCTGCTCTGGGCGCGTCCGGATGGCGAAGTGCTGCATTACGACAAGCGCCACCTGTTCCGCATGGCGGGCGAGCACAAGCACTACACACCGGGTGAGACCCAGGCGCTGTTCGAGCTCAAGGGTTGGCGGGTGCGCCCGCTGATCTGCTACGACCTGCGCTTCCCCGTGTGGAGTCGCGATCCCAACGATACCGACCTGCTCCTGTACACCGCCAACTGGCCGGCTGCCCGCCGCCATCACTGGAATCGCCTGCTGCCGGCACGGGCCATCGAGAACCTTTGCTACGTGGCGGCGGTGAACCGCGTCGGCACCGACGGCAAGGGCCATGGTTACAGTGGTGACAGCCAGGTGCTGGATTTCCAGGGCGAGCACCTGCTGGACGCCGGCGATGGCGATGGCGTGTTCATCTCAAACCTGTCCGCTTCGCAACTGGCGGCTTACCGCGAACGCTTCCCCGCGATGCGCGATGCGGACGCCTTCGACCTGCACCTTTGAGTCCGGGGACACCATGAGCGAGCACAAGCCAATACCTGCCGGGGGCAACCTGCTCGTGGCGGGGGAGAAGGTCTACAACACGCCGGTGGAAGTCACTCTGGCGGTGATCGGTGGCAAGTGGAAGTCGCTGCTGGTCTACCACCTGATCCCCGAGTCGCGGCGCTTCTCCGAGCTCAAGCGGCTGGTGCCGGGCATCACCGAGAAGATGCTGACCCAGCAGCTGCGAGAGCTGGAGCGCGATGGCATCGTCTCGCGCACCGTGTACGCGGAAGTACCGCCGCGGGTGGAGTACCGCCTGACCGAACATGGCTTCAGCCTCAAACCCGTGCTGGACTCCATGTGCGCCTGGGGCAAGTGCCACTGGCAGCAGCAGGGCTAGGACGAGTCCGGGTACTAATGTAGGGGCGAATTCATTCGCCAAGGGCGGCGTAGCCGCCCCATGGAATACCAGTGGCGCGCCTTCGGCCCGCTTGACGATTGAAATCGCCCCCACAGGAGAAGGGCCGCCCACAAAAGAAAACCCCGCCGGATGGCGGGGTTTTTTATTGCAGCATCAGCCTTCAGGCCGCTTCGGCCTCGGCCTGGCTCAGGGCGCGGTTGAGGGCGCTGAACAGGGCACGGAAGCTGGCGGTGGTGAGGTTCTCGTCGATGCCGATACCGTGCAGGGCACGGCCGCCGTTGACGCGCAGTTCGATGTAGGCGGCGGCCTTGGCATTGGTGCCGGCGCCGATGGCGTGCTCGGAGTAATCCATGATCTCCACTTTCACCGGCAAGCTGGCCACGAGGGCTTCCAGCGGGCCCTTACCCATGCCGCGCAGGTGCTGGGTTTCACCGTTGAACTGAACCTCGATATCCACAGCGCTGGTGCCATTCTCTTCCTGCAGGCGATGGCCCTTCAGGGTGAACGGAGTGCTGGCCCGCAGGTACTCGGCGTCCAGCAGCTTGTAGATCTGCTCGGCAGTCATTTCCAGGCCCAGGCGATCGGTTTCCTTCTGCACCACCTGGCTGAACTCGATCTGCATGCGGCGCGGCAGGCTGATGCCGTATTCCTGCTCCAGCAGGAAGGTGATGCCGCCCTTGCCGGACTGGCTGTTCACACGGATCACCGCCTCGTAGCTGCGGCCGATGTCGGCCGGGTCGATCGGCAGGTAGGGCACTTCCCAGACGCCGTCTTCCTTCTGCTGGGCGAAGCCCTTGCGGATGGCGTCCTGGTGGGAGCCGGAGAAGGCGGTATGCACCAGGTCGCCCACGTAGGGATGGCGCGGGTGGACCGGCAGCTGGTTGCACTCTTCGACGACCTTACGCACGGCATCGATGTCGGAGAAGTCCAGTTGCGGGTGCAGGCCCTGGGTGTACATGTTCAGCGCCAGGGTCACCAGGTCGACGTTGCCGGTGCGCTCGCCGTTACCGAACAGGCAGCCTTCGACGCGATCCGCACCGGCCATCAGGCCCAGTTCGGTGGCGGCGACGCCCGTGCCACGGTCGTTGTGGGTGTGCAGGCTGATGATGACCGAATCGCGGCGGCTGACGTGACGGCCGAACCATTCGATCTGGTCGGCGTAGACGTTCGGCGTCGCGCATTCCACGGTGGCCGGCAGGTTGAGGATGATCTTTTTCTCGGGGGTCGGCTGCCAGACGTCGATTACCGCGTCGCAGACTTCCACGGCGAAATCCAGCTCGGTGGAACTGAAGATTTCCGGCGAGTACTGGAATGTCCAGTCGGTGCCCGGCTGCTCGGCGGCCAGCTTCTTGATCAGCCTGGCAGCGCTGGTGGCGATCTCGATCACACCGGCCTTGTCCTGGTTGAAGACGATGCGGCGGAAAGACGGCGCGGTGGCGTTGTAGACGTGAACGATGGCCTTCTTCGCGCCCTTCAGGGATTCGAAGGTACGGGTGATCAGGTCTTCACGTGCCTGGGTCAGCACCTGGATGGTCACGTCATCCGGAATGTGGCCGCCCTCGATCAGCTCGCGAACGAAGTTGAAATCGGTATCCGACGCGGAGGGGAAAGCCACCTCGATTTCCTTCAGGCCCACCTGCACCAGAGTCTTGAAGAAGCGCATCTTCTTCTGTGCGTCCATCGGCTCGATCAGCGACTGGTTACCGTCACGCAGGTCGGAGCTGCACCAGATCGGCACTTCGGTGATGGTCTTCGACGGCCAGGTACGGTCCGGCAGATTGATGGCGGGGAAGGCGCGATATTTGCGGGACGGGTCTTTCAGCATGCTCATGGGGCAAATCCTTTTTACTGCGGGCCGTATGGTGGTCGGCCAGGCATTGAAGTCGGCGGGTGCGGCGGAGGTGGGATTCAGCCACGCAGTCGTGGGCTGACCAGTCGCAGGCAGGCGTGTTGACGCAGAAGGATGAGGGTGTGTGCGGTTTTCATAGGGGCTAACCCTATTCATCGTGCGTGAATATGGCAAGCATTGTTAAAAAAACGGTGAAAAAGAGCGCAAGAATTTGCAGGGGAGGGATTTATTGCGCAATTGCGGGGTTTTTCTTGAGATGATTGCGCCGCTTTTTTGGGGTTAAGCAGCTCGCCCGCGAAAAGCCCGGTGTCGGGCAATCCGCGGGCAGTTTGGTCAATCGACCTTTGGCAGGCGAAGCGCGCGCATGTCCGCGCCGCTGGGGTGCTGGAACACCCGCAGGCCGAACTCGGGAAGAATCGCCAGCAAGTGGTCGAAGATGTCGGACTGGATGGACTCGTAGCTCGCCCAGGCGGTGGTATTGGTGAAGCAGTAAAGCTCCAGGGGCAGGCCGTCGGCGGTGGGGGCCAACTGCCGCACGATCAGGGTCATGTCCTTGCGGATGTCGAGGTTCTCCCGCAGGTAGTGCTCGACGTAGGCGCGGAAGGTGCCGATGTTGGTCAACTGGCGGCTGTTGATGGGCAGGCGAAGGGATTCATCCAGCTGGCTGTTCCAGCTGAGCAGTTCGCTTTCCTTGGCTTTCAGGTAACCGTCCAGCAGGCGGAAGCGGTGCAGGCGGTCGATGTCATCCTCGCTGAGGAAATGCACGCTGTTCTGGTCCAGGTACAGGCAGCGCTTGATCCGACGGCCGCCGGATTCCTGCATGCCCCGCCAGTTCTTGAACGAGTCGGTGATGAAGCGTTTGGTGGGGATGGTGGTGATGGTCTTGTCCCAGTTCTGCACCTTCACCGTATGCAGGGCGATGTCGATGACGTCGCCGTCGGCATTGAGCTGCGGCATTTCCACCCAGTCGCCGACGCGGATGATGTCACTGGAGGTGATCTGCACGCTGGCCACCAGCGACAGCAGGGTGTCCTGGAAGATCAACAGCAACACCGCCGCCATGGCACCCAAGCCGGAGAGCAGGATCAGCGGCGAGCGGTCGATCAGGCTGGCGATCATCAGGATGGTGGCGATGGCGAAGATGGCGATCTTCAGCACCTGCACGTAGCCCTTGATGGGCCGCAGGTGGGCGTCCTTGCGGCGCTGGTAGAGGCTGCTGACGATATTCAGCGCAGCGCTCAGGGCGAGTGCGATGGTGAGGATGATGAAAGCAGCGCAGACGTTGCTGATCACTTCCACCAGCGCGCCGGGCAGGTTCGGTACCACCTTGACGCCGAATGCCAGCACCAGGGCGGGCACCACGTTGGCCAGGCGCTTGATCAGGCCGTGGTCCTGTATATGCGCGCCGGTAATGCGGAACAGGCCGCGCAGGAGGATGCGGCGGACTATCCAGTTGGAAACCCAGGCCAGGAGGATGAGGGCGCTGGTGGAGACGACGGTGTGCAATTCGTTGTGCTGTCTTAGCCACATCAGCCAGTGGGTGACTTCGTCTTGCATGGGCTGCTCCCTTTATCTATCCGCTGCACGGGGCGGGTCCCGGAAAGCGCCGGACCATAACAAATCCGTCCCTCCGGCCCAAACCGAGGCTGTAAGCGCGGATGTCGCTCAGGGTTTGTAGGCACCGATGAAAATGGCCGGGTCCACTCGCACATCATTCAAGCTGACATTCCAGTGCATGTGCGGTCCGGTGGCACGGCCGGTGGCGCCGACGCGGCCGACCACGCCGCCGCGGGGCAATTGCTGGCCGAGCTTCACCTCTACCTTCGACATGTGACAGAACATGCTGATCAGGCCCTGGCCATGGTCGACGAACACTGTCTTGCCATTGAAGAAGTAGTCGCCGATCAGGATCACCTTGCCCGCTGCCGGTGCCTTGATCGGCGTGCCGGCGCCCACGGCGAAGTCCAGGCCGGAGTGCGGGTTGCGCTCCTCGCCATTGAAGAAGCGGCGCAGGCCGAAGGGGCTGGAAAGCGGGCCGTTCACTGGCTTGTCGAACAGCAGGTTGCTCGGCGAGCCGGGACTGAAGCGGCGGTAGGCGGTGGTCTGCTCGGCCAGTTCGCGGTCGATGCGCTTGAGGTCTTCCGGCAGTGGGTTCACCTGCCGTGTGTTGGCCAGTTTGATGCGCTGCTCACGATAGGTACGAGGACCAACGGCGAACGCCAGCTTGCGTCCGTCGCTGACCTGGATCTGCTGTTGGCCGGCCTTGGTACCCAGCGGAATGCCGACGATGGCGATCCAGTCGCGGCCGTCTTCCTTCACCACCAGCACGGGCTTGCCCTGGTAGCGCGCGGTGGGGGCCTGGGCGCCGTTGCCCAATTGGACCACCGCCACGCCACCCGGCACCGGTTTGTTCAGCAGGCGCGTGATGAAGCCTTCGGCGTGGACGGGGAGGGCAAGGCAGAGGAGCAGGGCGGCAAGCAGGCGCATTATCAATCCAGCAGGGAGAGGTTCACGGGAGTGAGGTGGTTGTCTTCGACACGCACGTCCAACTCGCCTTCCCCGAGTCGGGCCTTCAGGCGCTGGCCGGGGCGGGTCTGGCTGGCGGCGCGGACGGCCTGGCCGCGTTCGTCGAGCAGGATGCTGTAGCCGCGCCCGAGTGTGGCCAGGGGGCTGACCACGTGCAGGGTCTGGGCGAGGGCGTCGAGGCGCTGGCGACGGTCCTTGAGGGCATCGCGGGCGGCGCGGGGCAGGCGCTCGGCGAGGCTGTCGAGCTTCTGTCGCAGCAATGCCAGGCTGCGCCCCGGATGCTGTGCGGCGAGGCGGGTGTCCAGGCGAGCCAGTTGCTCGGTACGAATCTGCTGGCGGCGCTCGAAGGCGCGGCGCAGGCGCATGTCCAGGTCGTCCAGGCGCTGGGCCTGCTGGCGCAAGCGTTCGCCGGGATGACGCAGGCGCCGGAACAGGCCGTCCAGGCGCAGGCGCTCGCGGGTCAGGTGTTCCCGCACGCGCAGGACGAGGCGGCGGTGCAGGCTATCTAGGCGCTGCTGCAGTTCGCTCGCGTCGGGTGCCAGCAGTTCGGCAGCGGCCGATGGGGTAGGGGCGCGTACGTCGGCAACGAAGTCGCTGATGGAAACGTCCGTTTCATGGCCCACGGCGCTGACGATGGGCGTCTGGCAGGCGGCCACGGCGCGCGCCACGGCTTCTTCGTTGAAGCACCAGAGGTCCTCCAGCGAGCCACCGCCACGCGCCAGGATCAGTGCGTCGAAGCCCTTGGCGTCGGCCAGCGCGAGAGCACGGACGATCTGTGCGGTGGCTTCACGGCCTTGTACGGCCGTGGGGATCAGGGTCAGTTGCACCTGCGGCGCACGACGGCGGAACACGCTGATGATGTCGCGGATCACGGCGCCTGTGGGCGAACTGATGATGCCGATGCGTTGCGGGTGAGCGGGCAGCGGGCGTTTGCGTTCGGTGGCGAACAAGCCTTCGGCGGCGAGCTTCTCCTTCAACGCCTCGAAGGCCAGGCGCAGGGCGCCATCGCCGGCTGGCTCGACCGTATCGGCGATCAGTTGGTAGTCGCCACGCCCTTCGAACAGCGAAACCTTGCCACGCACGCGCACGGCCAGGCCATCGCGCAGGGCCTGGCGCACGCGCTGGGCGTTCTGGCGGAACAGGGCGCAGCGAACCTGGGCCTGGGCATCCTTGAGGGTGAAATAGAGATGGCCGGAAGCGGGGCGGGCGAGGTTGGAGATCTCGCCTTCCACCCAGACCTGCGGAAACACGTCCTCCAGTAAATGGCGGGCGCGCTGGTTGAGCTGGCTGACGGTCAGCACCTCGCGGTCGAGGCCGAGCCGTTGAAAGGGGTCTTTGAGCATGGGGGGAAATGATAATGACTTTGTCGCCATGCGCCATAGTTGACGAGTGAGGGACGACGGTTAAGCTGCGCGCCCCTTCCACCCAAGCAGGAGACCCGCGATGGAATCGAGCCAGTTGATCATCGTGCCGCAGATTTCCACTGTGCCCGGCCAGCAGGCCCTGGCGGGGCGCATGCTGCGCTGGCTGGCGCGGCGCGAGGTGGTCGAGGCACTGCCGAGCACCTGTGGGCTGCGCGGCAATCGCATGGCCTATGCCATCGCCGCTGGCGCGCGTGAGGTGGTGGAGAATCCGGAGCGCCTGCCATTCGGCCAGCCGGTGAATGGCCTCGAACTGGTGGACAAGCGTTGCATCTATACACCTACCCGCAACTTCCTCAGCGAAGCGGGCTGTCCGGAGTGCCGCCAGGAAGTGGGAGAGCCGCTGTTCGAGAGCCTGGAGGAGTGGTGGCCGGGGCAGACGGACAATTTCAGTTGCCCGGAATGCGGCTTCGAGGATGACATCAACGGTTTCCTCTTCCTCCAGCCCTGTGGTTTTTCCAACCTGGGATTCATCTTCAATGGCTGGGGTGAAACCCGCTTCACCCCGGCATTTCTTGATGCTTTCAGTGATCGGCTGGGGTTCGCCGTGCGCCAGGTGCGAACGGACGGCTGACGACCACTGATCGGCTTGGCATGTTTTTTTGCGGGAAACGCTCTACAGCCCATCGGTTGCGTTGAGCGGAGGCCGTGGCCTCGTTATAATGGCGCGCTTCCAATTTTCCCGCCTGGGAGCCCCCGCCATGCTGCGCATCAGCCAAGAAGCCCTGACCTTCGACGACGTTCTCCTGATTCCGGGATATTCCGAGATTCTGCCGAAGGATGTCAGCCTCAAGACCCGCCTGACCCGCGGCATCGAATTGAACATCCCGCTGGTTTCCGCGGCGATGGATACCGTGACCGAAGCGCGTCTGGCCATCGCCATGGCGCAGGAAGGCGGCATCGGCATCATCCACAAGAACATGACCATCGAGCAGCAGGCTGCCGAGGTGCGCAAGGTCAAGCGTCACGAGACCGCGATCGTCCGTGACCCGGTGACCGTAACCCCCTCCACCAAGATCATCGAGTTGCTGCAGATCGCCCGTGAGTACGGCTTCTCCGGCTTCCCGGTGGTGGAAGAGGGCGAACTGGTGGGCATCGTGACCGGCCGCGACCTGCGTTTCCGCCCGAACGTGGGCGATAGCGTCGCTGCGATCATGACTCCCAAGGACAAGCTGGTCACCGCTCGTGAAGGCACCCCGCTGGAAGAGATGAAGGCCAAGCTCTACGAAAACCGCATCGAGAAGATGCTGGTGGTCGACGAGAACTTCTACCTGCGCGGCCTGGTGACCTTCCGCGACATCGAGAAAGCCAAGACCTACCCGCTGGCGTCCAAGGATGCCCAAGGCAGCCTGCGCGTAGGCGCAGCCGTGGGTACTGGCGCCGACACCGGCGAGCGCGTTGCCGCACTGGTTGCCGCGGGTGTCGACGTGGTGGTGGTGGACACTGCACACGGCCACTCCAAGGGCGTGATCGAGCGCGTGCGCTGGGTCAAGAACACTTACCCGCACGTCCAGGTGATCGGCGGCAACATTGCCACCGGCGACGCCGCCAAGGCCCTGGCCGAGGCTGGCGCTGACGCGGTCAAGGTCGGTATCGGCCCGGGTTCCATCTGCACCACCCGTATCGTCGCGGGCGTCGGCGTACCGCAGATTTCCGCCATCGCCAACGTCGCCGCTGCCCTGGCCGGCTCCGGCATCCCGCTGATCGCCGACGGCGGCATCCGCTTCTCCGGTGACCTGTCCAAGGCCATCGTGGCGGGTGCCTCCTGCGTGATGATGGGCTCCATGTTCGCCGGTACCGAAGAGGCGCCGGGCGAGGTCGAGCTGTTCCAGGGCCGTTCCTACAAGGCCTACCGCGGCATGGGCTCGCTGGGTGCCATGGCGCAGTCCCAGGGTTCCTCCGACCGTTACTTCCAGGACTCCTCGGCCGGTGCCGAGAAGCTGGTTCCGGAAGGCATCGAGGGGCGCGTTCCCTACAAGGGCACCCTGACCGCCATCGTCCACCAGCTGATGGGCGGCCTGCGTGCCTCCATGGGTTACACCGGTTGCTCCACTGTCGAGGAAATGCGTACCAAGCCGCAGTTCGTACGCATCACCGGCGCCGGCATGGCCGAGTCCCACGTCCACGACGTACAGATCACCAAGGAAGCCCCGAACTACCGCGTTGGTTGAGGCTGACTGAAAGCTAGTGCGTCACGGGGCTGTCTGATTCAGCCCCGTGTCGTTTGTGAATTCCGTAACGAGAGATGGCCATGTCCCAAGACATTCACGCCCACCGGATCCTGATCCTCGACTTCGGTTCCCAGTACACCCAGCTGATCGCCCGTCGTGTGCGCGAGATCGGCGTGTACTGCGAAATCCACCCGTTCGACATGAGCAACGAGGCGATTCGCGCCTTCGCGCCGCGCGGCATCATCCTCGCCGGCGGCCCCGAGTCGGTGCACGAAGCCAACAGCCCGCGCGCGCCGCAGGCCGTGTTCGACCTGAACGTGCCGCTGTTCGGCATCTGCTACGGCATGCAGACCATGGCCGAGCAACTGGGCGGCAAGGTGCAGGGTTCCGACCTGCGCGAATTCGGTTACGCCCGTGTCGACGTGGTCGGCAAGGCCCGCCTGCTGGACGGCATCGAAGACCATATCGATGACGACGGCGTACTCGGCCTCGACGTCTGGATGAGCCACGGTGACAAGGTCACCGACATGCCGTCCGGCTTCCACATCCTGGCCAGCACCCCGAGCTGCCCGATCGCCGCCATGGCTGACGATCATCGCGCTTACTACGGCGTGCAGTTCCACCCGGAAGTGACCCACACCAAGCAGGGCGGCCGTATCCTTTCCCGCTTCGTGCTGGAGATCTGCGGCTGTGCCGCTCTCTGGACTCCGTCCAACATCGTCGAAGACGCCATCGCCACCGTGCGTGCCCAGGTGGGCTCGTCCAAGGTGCTGCTGGGCCTGTCCGGCGGCGTGGACTCCTCCGTGGTAGCGGCGCTGCTGCACCGCGCCATCGGCGACCAGCTGACCTGCGTGTTCGTCGACAACGGCCTGCTGCGCCTGCACGAGGGTGACCACGTGATGGCCATGTTCGCCGAGAACATGGGCGTACGCGTGATTCGCGCCAATGCTGAAGAGAAGTTCCTGTCTCGTCTGGCCGGCGTCGCCGACCCGGAAGAGAAGCGCAAGATCATCGGCCGTACCTTCATCGAAGTGTTCGATGAGGAAGCCACCCGCCTGCAGGGCATCAAGTTCCTCGCCCAGGGCACCATCTACCCCGACGTGATCGAGTCGGCCGGCGCCAAGACTGGCAAGGCCCACGTGATCAAGTCCCACCACAACGTCGGTGGCCTGCCGGAAGACATGCAGTTCGAACTGGTCGAGCCGCTGCGCGAGCTGTTCAAGGACGAAGTGCGCAAGATCGGTCTGGAGCTGGGCCTGCCGTACAGCATGGTCTACCGCCACCCGTTCCCCGGCCCGGGCCTGGGCGTGCGCATCCTCGGAGAAGTGAAGAAGGAATATGCCGACCTGCTGCGTCGTGCCGACCACATCTTCATCGAAGAACTGCACAAGGCGGACTGGTACCAGAAGACCAGCCAGGCCTTCGTAGTGTTCCAGCCGGTGAAATCCGTCGGTGTGGTCGGCGATGGCCGCCGCTATGCCTGGGTCGTGGCCCTGCGCGCGGTGGAAACCATCGACTTCATGACCGCCCGCTGGGCGCACCTGCCCTACGAGCTGCTGGAGACCGTCTCCAACCGCATCATCAACGAGATCGAAGGCATCTCCCGCGTCACTTACGACGTGTCGAGCAAACCGCCGGCGACCATCGAGTGGGAATGATGCGAGTGCGCAAGCACTAGCGAAACAGAACCGGCCAGGCCTCAAAGCCTGGCCGGTTTCGTTTTGGGGGGAGAGTTGCGCGGCGGGCTCTTTGTGGGGGCGAATTCATTCGCCAAGGGCAGCGCAGCTGCCCCGATTCCCCGTTGGCAGACCTTCGGCCTGCTCAGCGACTGAAGTCGCCCCCACAGTCATCACAAACGCTCAGGTATTGGCGCGGGTATCGACCACCAGTGTCAGCCGTGCGATGAATCCGTCGCCATCCTCCACCAGTTCAGCAACCGACTGTTCCCCGCCCTGCCGGCGATAGATGTAGTCCTGCTCCCGGGGTGTCCAATCCTGGCCAGGGTGGGAGTAGGGCGGTTTCGCCATCGCCGGGCGGATGAGCGATTCGGGGAAGTACAGCTGCCCGGTGTGGATATCCCGCTCGCTCAGATGCACCTTCAGGTGCACATGGTTGGTTCTGCCGGGGTAGTAGCCAGGGAGGATGCTGCGAAACTCCGCGCGACCGTCGTCGTCGGTGATCTGTACGCCACGGAGGAATCGGCTCGCCGCTTCGCTCCCCACGCCCGAATAGGCGCCGTGCGCATCGCAGTGCCAGATCTCCAGGGCGGCATCGCCCAATGGGCGACAGCTGTCGAGCTGCAGCACCTCGAACTGCAGTCGCAAAGCTGTGCCTGGTTTGCCGTCCGTGATGTCCTGGCGCAATAGCGCATCTTCCAGGTAGAAGGGGCCGGCGGTCTGCGCCGGGCTGAGGCGGCAGGTCCTGGTGGTATCGGCCTGGCCGAAACGCGGCCAGTTCAATAGCACCAGGCCGCCGAGACCGAGTTGCATCACTTGGCGGCGGGTGGGATGCACGGAGACGTTCCTCTGTAGAGAGTCGGACCTCACTTTCAGCCTAGACCTGGCGCGGACCGGCTGCTGCGCCCATCGGTCGCGGTCGACGCAGATGCTTTTACTTATCTTTCACAGCCCCTGGGTGTATCTTGTGCGCCCCAAAGCCGGCCCGACAGAGGCTGGTTCGATTAGCCGATGGGACAGCCCCGTTCTTCCCCAGAGGAGCCTGACCCCATGTCCTTCACTCGCAGACAGATTCTCGGCGGCCTTGCCGGCCTCGGCGTTGTCGGCCTTGGTGCCGGTGGCGCTCGCTACTGGCTGGGTCGCACCCTGGATGCCAAGACCCACGATTACGAACTGATCGCCGCGCCGCTGGATCTCGAACTGGTCCAGGGTCACACCACGCCTGCCTGGGCCTATGGCGGTCAGGCACCGGGCGTGGAGCTGCGCTCCCGCCAGGGGGACTGGCTGCGGGTGCGCTTTATCAACAAGCTCGACGAACCCACCACCATCCACTGGCACGGCATCCGTGTGCCCCTGGAAATGGATGGCGTTCCCTACGTTTCGCAGTTGCCGGTGCTGCCCGGCGAATACTTCGACTACCGTTTCAAGACCGACGACGCGGGCAGCTTCTGGTACCACCCGCACCTGTCCAGCGCCCATCAGCTGGGGCGCGGCCTGGTCGGTCCGCTGATCGTCGAAGAGCGTGAACCTTCCGGCTTCAAGCACGAGAAAGTGCTCAGCCTGAAGACCTGGCACGTGGATCAGGAAGGCGCCTTCACTGCCTTCAGCGTCCCCCGCGAGGCCGCCCGTGAAGGCACCCGTGGCCGCCTGAGCACCATCAACGGCAAGTCGCTGCCGACCATCGAACTGCCCGCGGGGCAAGTGGTGCGTCTGCGAATCCTGAACCTGGACAACACCGTCACCTACCGGCTCAACCTGCCGGGTGGCGAAGCGCGCATCTATTCCCTCGATGGTCACCCGGTGAAACCGCGCGACCTGGGCAAGGAGTACTGGCTTGGGCCGGGTATGCGCATCGAACTGGCGATCAAGGTGCCGGCCGAAGGCACCGAGGTGCCACTGCGCAATGGTCCGTTGCGCCTGGCGACACTGAAGAGCGTCGCCAGCAGCGAGGTGCCCGGCGACTGGCCGGCGCCGCTGCCGGACAACCCGGTGCCCGAGCCCGACCTGGAGAAGGCCCAGGTGTTGCGTTTCAACTTCGAGTGGGCGGCGACCCTGGCCAGCGCCGCCGGACGTCCGAGCAACTACTGGCAGATCAACGGCAAGGCCTGGGACATCAACGACAAGACCTGCGCGGACCGTCCCATCGCCCGGCTGAAGAAGGATGGCCACTACATCTTCGAGCTGCGCAATATGGCCCAGTACCTGCACCCCATCCACCTGCATGGCATGGCGTTCAAGGTGCTGGACTCGGACCGCAAGGACATCATTCCCTACTTCACCGACACCTACCTGCTGGGCAAGAACGAGACCGCGCGCATCGCGCTGGTGGCGGAGAACCCAGGTGTCTGGATGTTCCACTGCCACGTCATCGACCATATGGAAACCGGTCTGATGGCCGCCATCGAGGTTGTCTGAACCCACCATGCGCCAGCCCCAGATCATCGACCGCAGCCGCGACGAACATTTCATGCGTGAAGCCCTCTCCCTGGCGCAGCAGGGCGCGGCGTTGGGGGAGGTGCCGGTGGGCGCGGTGCTGGTCAAGGACGGCGAGATCGTCGGGCGTGGTTTCAATTGCCCGATCTCCGGCCACGACCCCAGTGCCCATGCCGAGATGGTGGCGGTGCGCGACGCCGCCAGCCGCCTGGAGAACTACCGCCTGGTGGGAAGCACCCTCTACGTCACCCTGGAGCCCTGCAGCATGTGCGCCGGGCTCATCGTCCACTCGCGGATTACCCGCGTCGTCTACGGTGCCACCGAGCCCAAGGCGGGCGTGGTGGTCAGCCGTGGCCAGTTCTTCAACCAGGAGTTCCTCAATCACCGCGTGCTGGTGGAGGGCGGGGTGCTGGCGCAGGCGTGCAGCGAGATGCTTTCCGGCTTCTTCCAGGCCCGTCGCGCCGCGCGCAAGGACGTCTGACTCGGACGCTTCCGACAGGCTATTCGACCAAGGTCGGGACAATTCCTGCTAGACCCTGAAACCTCCTGTGCTAAGGTGCGCGCCCGCCCGAACAGGGCGTCCCAGAGCGGCGTAAGCAAAAGTCGCCGGGGAAGGCCCCTACAAGGGGCCACCGCCAGGAGGCATCCGCAATCCCGTTGTCCCGCAGTGCCCGTTTCATCGTTTGACGGAAAGGCCATGGCAGCTTCAGGTCAGGGGCCTCCTGAAAACGAGAATGTGTTGTTGAGGGTGCTGTTATGAGTGAAACCAGGGTCCAGTCTTACCAGGATCAGGTTGGGACGGAGCCAGTCGATTCGTCGGGGCTGGCGGTCCATCGGCTGAGCTTCCTTGAAGCGGTCGCCATGATCGTAGGCACCAACATTGGGGCGGGCGTACTCTCCATGGCCTACGCCAGCCGCAAGGCGGGCTTCATGCCCTTGCTGCTGTGGCTCGCGGTGGCGGGCGTGTTCACCACCATTTCCATGCTGTACGTATCGGAAACCGCGCTGCGGACCCGTACCCACAACCAGCTGAGCGGCCTCGCACAGCGCTACGTGGGGTCGTTCGGTGCCTGGGCCATTTTCCTTTCGGTTGCGGTCAACAGCATCGGTGCGCTGATCGCCTACATGAGCGGCAGCGGCAAGATCCTCAGCGCCTTCTTCGGCATCAGTCCGGCGCTGGGCAGCTTGCTGTTCTTCCTGCCGGCGGCGCTGGTGCTCTATCTCGGCCTGGGCGCGATCGGCAAGGGTGAAAAGTTCATCAGCATCGGCATGGTCAGCATGATCGTGGTGCTGGTGGTCGCCACCCTGGTCAACGAGAACACCGACGTAGCCCGCCTGCTGGAAGGCGACTGGATCTACATGGTGCCGGTATTCAACATCGCGGTGTTCTGCTTCTCCGCGCAGTACATCGTCCCGGAGATGGCCCGTGGATTCAGCCATGCGCCGTCGCAACTGCCCAAGGCGGTGATCACCGGCATGCTGGTGACTTTCTGCCTGCTGGCGATCGTGCCCATGTCAGTGATCTCCCTGAACGGGCTGGAAAACCAGAGCGAAGTCGCCACGCTGGCATGGGGCCAGGCGCTGGGGCAGTGGGCGTTCTACACCGCCAACACCTTTGCGCTGTGCGCCATGCTGACCTCCTACTGGGGCCTGGGTGGCAGCTTCCTGACCAACATCTTCGACAAGTTCCACAAGCTCGGTTCGGAAAGCCAGCCGAAGACCCGTCTGCTGGTGCTCGGAATCGTGTGCGTACCACCCTTCCTGCTGGCCTACAGCGGCATGGTCGGCTTCGTGAACGCGCTGTACTTCGCCGGTGCCTTCAGTGGCGTGATCCTGTCCATCATGCCGATCCTCATGCTGCGATCTGCTCGTCGCCACGGTGATCTGCAACCGGCCTGGCAGTGCGGCTGGATCGCCCATCCGCTGATCCAGGTGTTCATTGTGATGATCTACCTGGCCAGCGCCGCTTATGCCATCTGCAGCGCGCTCAACCTGCTGCCGTCTGGCTGGTGATCGCCTGATGTGAAAAAGCCCGCTCGATGCGGGCTTTTTCATGTCCGGAACAACAGCTCAGAGCTTTTCGTCCTGCTGGTCTTCCGGTGGACGGGTCTTGTTGATGCCGGGCAGGTGGCTGGCGTTCTCGGCCAGCTGGCTGCCTTCCATCTGCGGCTGGGTCACCCAGGTGAGGATGTCGTAGTAGCGGCGGATGTTCTGCACGAAGTGCACCGTCTCGCCGCCACGGGCATAACCATAGCGGGTCTTGCGGTACCACTGCTTCTGCGACAGGCGCGGCAGCATCTTCTTCACGTCCAGCCACTTGTTCGGGTTCAGGCCCTCGGCTTCGGCCAGCTTACGGGCGTCACCCAGGTGGGCGATGCCGATGTTGTAAGCGGCCAGGGCGAACCAGGTGCGGTCCGGTTCCTTGAGATCGTCGGAGAGACCGTCCTTGATCATGGTGAAGTACTTGCCGCCGCCATGGATGCTCTGCTGGGCGTTCAGGCGGTTGGATACGCCCATGGCCTTGGCAGTGCCCTCGGTCAGCATCATCAGGCCGCGCACACCGGTCTTGGAGGTGGCCGTGGGCTGCCAGAGGGATTCCTGGTAGCCGATGGCCGCCAGCAGGCGCCAGTCCACGTCGTTCTTCTGCGAAGCCAGGCGGAAGTGCTGCTCGTACTTGGGAAGACGCTGCTGCAAGTGCTTGGCGAAGGTGTAGGCGCCAACGTAGCCGAGTACGTCGACATGGCCGTAGTAGCGATCTTTCAGGCGCTGCAGGGTGCCGTCCTTGCGGGCCTTGTCGAGGAAGGCATTGACCTCGTTGTAGAGGCTGTCGTCCTCGCCCGGCGCCATGGCCCAGGCCAGGCTGGTGGCGTCACCCAGGTCGAAAGCCACGCGCACATTGGGGAAGTAGACCTGGTTCATCGCCAACTCGTTGGAATCCACCAGGGTCAGGTCGATCTGCCCTTCGTCGACCATGCGCAGCAGATCGACCATCTCGACTTCGTCGGATTCCTCGTACTTCAGACCCGGCAGGGTGGCTTTCAACGTCGCCAGTTGCTCGGCGTGGCTGCTGCCCTTGAGGACCAGGATGCGGCGGCCCACCAGGTCTTCGGGGCGGGTGGGGCGGCGTTCGCCATTGCGGTAGATGACCTGGGGGGTGACATCCAGGTAGGAATGGGAGAAACGCACATCGTTCTTGCGCGCGTCGCTGGCCACCAGGCCCGCGGCGGCCAGCACCGGGCCGTTGGCCTGGCCCAGGCGGAAGTAGAGGTCGTCCAGCTTGTCGGCGGTTTCGATCTTGAGTTCGACGCCCAGATCGTCGGCAAAACGCTTGACCAGTTCGTACTCGAAACCGGTTTCGCCGTTGCGATCTTCGAAATAGGTGGCGGGGCTGTTGCGTGTGATCACGCGTAGCACACCCTCCTCCTGAACGCGCTCGAGGGTGGTGGGCTGCTTGCAGCCGACGAGCATCAGGAAGAATCCGGTAGCCAGGGCCCAGAACGCCCGACGTGTGCCGAACACGTGGTGATTTAGCATCCACGGAGTATACGCAAAGCCTGGCGGGCGCCATATCTCGACAGCGGGCATCTTCTCTGCTAGCTGTCGGGCGACGCGAGGCACCTTCAGAGGTGCCGGAAAGCGGCGCTTTGCGCTAGAATGCACGGCCTCCAAGCACACCCCTTCCCCAGAGGCTGTCCCGAAGATGTTGATCCTGCGCGGTGCTCCCGCCCTTTCCGCTTTTCGCCACGGCAAACTGCTCGAGCAACTGACCCAGAAGGTCCCCGCCGTCAGCGGACTCTATGCCGAGTTCACCCACTTCGCCGAAGTGATTGGCGTACTCGGCGGGGAGGAAGAGCAAGTCCTGGCTCGCCTGCTCAAGTACGGCCCGAGCGTCCCGGTTCAGGAGCCCAGCGGCCGCCTGTTCCTGGTAGTGCCGCGCTTCGGCACCATCTCGCCCTGGTCGAGCAAGGCCACCGACATTGCCCGTAACTGCGGCCTGGCCAAGATCGAGCGTCTGGAACGCGCTATCGCCTATTACGTGACAGGCGAGTTCAGCGACGCCGAGGCGCAGCTCATCGCCAGCAGCCTGCACGACCGCATGACCCAGCTGGTGCTGGCCGGCGCGGAAGAGGCTGCCAGCCTGTTCAGCCATGCCCAGCCCAAGCCGCTGACCGCCGTGGACATCCTCGGTGGCGGCCGCGCCGCGCTGGAAAAGGCCAACGTCGAACTGGGCCTGGCACTGGCCGAAGACGAAATCGACTACCTGGTGAAGAGCTTCGGCGACCTGGGCCGCAACCCCCACGACGTCGAGCTGATGATGTTCGCCCAGGCGAACTCCGAGCATTGCCGCCACAAGATCTTCAACGCCAGCTGGGATATCGACGGCCAGGCGCAAGAGAAGAGCCTGTTCGGCATGATCAAGAACACCTATGAGATGAACCGCGAAGGCGTGCTGTCCGCATACAAGGACAACGCTTCGGTGATCGTGGGCTCCACCGCCGGTCGATTCTTCCCGAACCCGGCGACCCGTCAGTACGGCGCTACCCAGGAGCCCGTGCACATCCTGATGAAGGTGGAAACCCACAACCACCCGACCGCCATCGCCCCGTTCCCCGGCGCCTCCACCGGCTCCGGCGGCGAGATCCGCGACGAAGGCGCGACCGGCCGCGGTGCCAAGCCCAAGGCTGGCCTGACCGGTTTCACCGTATCCAACCTGCAAATCCCCGGTTTCGAACAGCCTTGGGAAAAGCCGTACGGCAAGCCCGAGCGCATCGTTACCCCGCTGGACATCATGATCGAAGGCCCGCTGGGCGGCGCCGCGTTCAACAACGAGTTCGGCCGTCCGGCCCTGACCGGTTACTTCCGTACCTTCGAGCAGGCCATCGACACCCCCCACGGTAACGAGGTGCGCGGCTACCACAAGCCGATCATGCTCGCCGGCGGCATGGGCAACATCCGCGAAGAGCACGTGCAAAAGGGCGAGATTTCCATCGGCGCCAAGCTGATCGTCCTCGGCGGCCCGGCCATGCTCATCGGCCTGGGCGGCGGTGCCGCATCCTCCATGGCCACCGGCGCAAGCTCCGCAGACCTGGACTTCGCCTCCGTGCAGCGCGACAACCCGGAAATGGAGCGTCGCTGCCAGGAAGTGATCGACCGTTGCTGGCAGATGGGTTCGGAAAACCCCATCAAGTTCATCCACGACGTGGGTGCCGGCGGTATTTCCAATGCCCTGCCCGAACTGATCAACGACGGCGGCCGTGGCGGTCGCTTCGAACTGCGCGCCGTGCCCAACGACGAGCCGGGCATGAGCCCGCTGGAAATCTGGTGCAACGAATCCCAGGAGCGCTACGTGCTCTCCGTGGACGCCGCTGACTTCGAGCGCTTCAAGGCCATCTGCGAGCGCGAGCGCTGCCCGTTCGCCGTGGTTGGCGAGGCAATCGCAGAGCCTCACCTGACCGTGGCCGACAGCCACTTCGGCAACAACCCAGTGGACATGCCGCTCGAAGTCCTGCTCGGCAAGCCGCCGCGCATGCACCGTTCGGTCAGCCGCGAGGCCGAACTGGGCGATGACTTCGCCGCCGCCGAACTGGACATCGACGAAGCCGTCAGCCGTGTCCTGCATCACCCGGCCGTGGCCAGCAAGAACTTCCTGATCACCATCGGCGACCGCACCATCACCGGCCTGGTTGCCCGCGACCAGATGGTCGGCCCCTGGCAGGTCCCGGTAGCCGATTGTGCCGTTACCGCCACCAGTTTCGACGTCTACACCGGCGAAGCCATGGCGATGGGCGAGCGCACGCCGCTGGCCCTGCTGAACGCCCCTGCGTCCGGCCGTATGGCCATTGGTGAGACCATCACCAACCTGGCGGCCTCGAAGATCGAGAAGCTGGGCGACATCAAGCTCTCCGCCAACTGGATGGCCGCCGCTGGCCACCCGGGCGAAGACGCCCGTCTGTACGACACCGTCAAGGCCGTCGGCATGGAACTGTGCCCGGCGCTGGGCATCACCATCCCGGTGGGCAAGGACTCCATGTCCATGAAGACCCGCTGGCAGGACGAGGGCGCGGACAAGTCCGTTACCTCGCCGCTGTCGCTGATCGTCACCGGCTTCGCGCCGGTCAGCGATGTGCGCCAGACCCTGACCCCGCAACTGCGCCTGGACAAGGGCGAGACCGACCTGATCCTGGTCGACCTCGGCCGCGGCCAGAACCGCATGGGCGGCTCCATCCTCGCCCAGGTCTACAGCAAGCTCGGCCAGCAGGTACCGGACGTCGACGACGCCGAAGACCTGAAAGCCTTCTTCGCCGTGATCCAGGGCCTGAACGCCGATGGCCACCTGCTGGCCTATCACGACCGTTCCGACGGCGGCCTGCTGGCCACCGTGCTGGAAATGGCCTTCGCCGGCCATTGCGGCCTGGACCTTTACCTCGACGCCCTGGCCGACAACCGTGAAGGCCTGGCCGCCGTGCTGTTCAACGAAGAACTGGGTGCGGTCATCCAGGTTCGCCAGGACGCCACGCCGGAAGTGCTGGCCCAGTTCAGCGCCGCTGGGCTCGGGGATTGCGTTGCCGTCATCGGCCAGCCTTTCAACGGCGCCAACGTCGCCATCAGCTTCAACGGCGAAGCCGTGTTCGGCGGTGAGCGCCGCATGCTGCAGCGCCAGTGGTCCGAGACCAGCTATCGCATCCAGCGCCTGCGCGACAACGCCAACTGCGCTGACCAGGAATTCGATGCGCTGCTGGAAGAAGACAACCCCGGCCTGTCCGTCAAACTCAGCTTCGACGTCAACCAGGACATCTCCGCGCCCTACATCAAGAAGGGTGTGCGTCCGCAGGTGGCGATCCTCCGCGAGCAGGGCGTCAACGGCCAGGTGGAAATGGCCGCCGCCTTCGACCGCGCTGGCTTCGCTGCCATCGACGTGCACATGAGCGACATCCTCGCCGGCCGCGTCAGCCTGGAAGACTTCAAGGGCCTGGTGGCCTGCGGTGGCTTCTCCTACGGCGACGTACTCGGCGCCGGTGAGGGCTGGGCCAAGTCGATCCTGTTCAACACCCGTGCCCGTGAAGGCTTCCAGTCGTTCTTCGAGCGCAAGGACAGCTTCGCCCTGGGCGTGTGCAACGGTTGCCAGATGATGTCCAACCTGCACGAGCTGATCCCCGGCACCGAGTTCTGGCCGCACTTCGTGCGCAACCGCTCGGAGCAGTTCGAAGCGCGCGTGGCCATGGTCCAGGTGCAGGAGTCGTCCTCGATCTTCCTGCGTGGCATGGCGGGTTCGCGCATGCCGATCGCCATCGCCCACGGCGAAGGTCATGCCGAGTTCGAGAGCGAAGAGGCGCTGCTGGAAGCCGACCTGTCCGGTTGCGTCTCCATGCGCTTCGTCGATACCCACGGCAAGGTCACCGAGACCTACCCGGCCAACCCGAACGGCTCGCCCCGTGGCATCACCGGCCTCACCAGCCGCGACGGCCGCGTGACCATCATGATGCCGCACCCGGAACGCGTGTTCCGTGCCGTGCAGAACTCCTGGCGCCCGGACGAGTGGCAGGAAGACGGCGGCTGGATGCGCATGTTCCGCAATGCCCGCGTCTGGGTAGATTAAAAGCCGGCCGAAGGCCATCTGATGACCCTCTCCCTCCGGGAGAGGGCTAAATTGGCCCACTCGGACATCGACAGCGAAAGGCGGGAGAAGGCAATCTTCTCCCGCCTTTTTCGTTTCCGAGCCTGCCCATGCCGGACCCGATCCTTCCTGAAGTCCGCCTGCTCCAACCCGGCGACCATTGCCGGCTCTGCCGCTGTGGTCGTTCGCCCGAACTGCCGGATTGCCCATCCGACTGCGCCGACGGCTTCGACCTGATCGCTCGCCGTGAGCAGCGGTTGCTGCTCTGTCGTTGCGGCCTGTCCGCTCGCTTGCCCTGGTGCGATGGCAGCCACAGTCCGCCCACGCCCAGCCTCGGGCAACGCTGGCGGCGATTCTGGAAAGGTGAGTAGCACGTCACCTTTATCACCAGACGCACTATCCCCGCGCAGAACGCTTTACTGCGCTCCGGGTCCAAATCGCCGTATGTGAACCGTGCCTCGGTAAACTGACGTCAAAGTGCCATCATTCGTGACATCATTTCCCGTGCACGAACCGCAGTCTGAGCCATTGGGAGGACTCGATGTACAAGTTGTGCTTCTACGTTCCGGAGAGCCATCTGGAACCTGTGAAAAAGTCCATCTTCGCCGCAGGCGGCGGGCGCATCGGCGCCTATGACAGCTGCTGCTGGCAAGCGCTCGGGCAGGGACAGTTCCGTCCGCTGGAGGGCAGCAATCCCTATCTGGGCCAGTCCGGCACCGTCGAGCATGTGGCCGAGTGGAAAGTGGAAATGGTGGTGGCCGATGAGCTCATCCATGAGGCGGTCAAGGCACTGAAGAAGGCCCATCCCTACGAAACGCCCGCGTTCGAAGTCTGGCGCCTGTCCGACCTGGTGTTCTGATCAGCGAAACGCCGACCTGAAGGCCCCTGGCGTGCCGCCAACCGTCGCGCGGAAGCGATTGCTGAAGTGGCTGGCGCTGGCGAAACCGCAGGCCAGGGCGATCTCTCCCAAAGGCAGTTCAGTGTCGCGCAGCAGCTTGCGCGCCCGTTCCAGGCGGCGCGCCAGTACGTACTGGTGGGGCGGCATGCCGAAGCTCTCGCGGAACATCCGTGCGAAGTGGTACTCCGACAGCGCCGAAAAGGTCGCCAGCTCACCCAGGCTGATGGGCTCGGCCAGGCGGGTCTCGATGTAGTCCACCAGGCGCTTGCGCAAGGTCGGCGCCAATCCCCCCTTCAAGCGCAAACCTTCACGCATGCCCACCTGGGTCAGCAGACTGTGATGGATCATCTCGTGCGCCAGGCTGGTGGCACGCAGGCGCTCGCTGGGTTCGTCCCAGTCCAGGCGGATCAACTGGTGGAAGTTCTGCGCCTGCAGCGGGTCGTCGAGGAAGGTACGCTCGCACAGTTGCAGTTCGCGGGGCTCGCGGTCCAGCAGGGTCACGGCGGCCTGGGCGAAGTGCTCTGCGCTGAAGTACAGGTGCGCCAGTCGGATGTCGCCGTTGATCACCCAGGACGACTCGTGGCCGGCCGGCAGGATGCACAGTTTGCCCGGGGCGCCCTTGGTATCCGGGCGCTCGCGGCGGTAAGTGCCGGTGCCGCCCTCCAGGTAGCAGGACAGGGTGTGGAACTTCGGCCCCTGGTAATCCCGCGCATCGTGGTGATTGCTCCAGAGTGCCGCGCCCAGGCCATCGCCCAGCTCCGCGCTGTGCTCGAGGCGAGCATGGGGCGAACTGCTGAGGGACTGGAAGACCTGGTTCTGTTCGAGTAGCGACATGGACAAAGCGGCCGGTGTGCGAATGGGGTTCATCCTAGCGCGCGCGTAAACCGACGGGCAGGTCTCCGACGAGATAAGCGCAAGTTTGTGCAAGCCGGAAGCCGGTGGCGGACGGAGACTGGTTCCATCGAAACCGGAGTCGCCGTGATGAACCTGTCCCTGTACCTGCTCACCGTCCTGATCTGGGGCACCACCTGGATCGCCATCAAGCTGCAGATGGGCAGCGTCGCCATTCCCGCCTCCATCGCCTACCGTTTCGCCCTGGCCGCCGCCGTGCTCTTCACCATCCTGCTGATCAGCCGACGCCTGCAGAAGCTCGATGGCCGCGCGCAGATGGTCTGCCTGGCCCAGGGCCTGTGCCTGTTCTGCGTCAACTTCATGTGCTTCTACACCGCCAGCCAATGGATACCCAGCGGCCTGATCGCCGTGGTGTTCTCCACCGCCACCCTGTGGAACGCCCTCAATGCACGCATCTTCTTCGGCCAGCGCATCGCCCCCAATGTCCTCGGTGGCGGCGGCCTTGGCCTGCTGGGGCTGGGCTTGCTGTTCTGGCCGGAGCTGTCGCACCACAGCGCCAGCCGTGAAACCTTCATCGGCCTTGGCCTGGCTCTGCTCGGAACCCTGTGCTTCTCCGCCGGCAACATGCTCTCCAGCCTGCAACAGAGGGCCGGCCTCAAGCCGCTGACCACCAATGCCTGGGGCATGCTCTATGGCGCCCTGATGCTCAGTGCCTGGTGCCTGGCGAGCGGCACGCCGTTCGGCATGGAGTGGAATACCCGTTACATCGGTTCGCTGCTCTACTTGGCGATTCCCGGCTCGGTGATCGGCTTCACCGCCTACCTGACCCTTGTGGGACGCATGGGCCCGGACCGTGCCGCCTATTGCACCGTGCTGTTCCCGGTGGTGGCACTGAATATCTCGGCCTTTGTCGAAGGCTACCAATGGACCTTGCCGGCGCTGTTCGGCTTGGGCCTGGTGATGGCCGGTAACGTGCTGGTGTTCCGCAAGCCCAAGCCGTCCGTGCCAGCCGCTGCCACAGCGGGTCGCGCATGAGTGCCGGGCGAGTGGTGCGCAGCTGCGAGTTCACTGCGGAGCGGGCGTGGGGCGCGATGGGTATCGCCAACATGGATGGCACCACGGTGCGCTTGCACTGGACCGACCGGCCCTACGTCTGGCACGTCAATGACGGCCCGGAAGTCTTCGTGGTGCTCGATGGCGAGGTAGAGATGCGTTATCGCGAGGAAGGCGAGGAGCGACGGGTGTCGCTGCGGACCGGGGATATCTTCTTCGCCGAGGTGGGCTGCGAACATGTCGCCCATCCCGTCGGCGCCGCCCGCGTCCTGGTCATCGAGCGGGAAGGGAGCATCTAGTCGCCCTCGGTCTTTTTCACCCCACGCATGTTCATGGCCGCGAGGCAGAACTGCAGCACGATCAGTGCATAGGCATCGGCATGAAGGCCCCAGGCGATCCACAGCGCATTGCTTGCGATGAACGCCCAGAAACCGGCATTGCGCCGCGAGTCGCGATTGGAACCGATCAGCCACGCGGCCAGTACGGTCACCAGCATCGCCGGCCATTGCAGCAGGTCCAGGTAGTCCATCGCCAACTCCTCGCACACCTTCTGCTTAGTGGCGAGCGATGGGCGACGGTTCCATCGATCAGCCGTTGAGCGGATGGCTCAGGTAAAGGGCGATTTCTTCGGCCGCGACTTCGGTCGGGTCGTAGAGCATGGTGTTCAGTCCGCAGAAGGTGAAGCCGGCGCGTTGGTAGAAGCCGATGGCCGGGTGGTTGCTGGTCTGGGTTTCCAGCCACAGGCAGCGCATCGCCTGGCTGCGGGCGTAGGCCATCGCCCCTTCCAGCAGCGCACGGCCGATGCCCTGGCCCTGGTGCGCAGGCGCAACGAACAGCGCGCTCAGTTCCGCGCTGCGATTCCACGGCACCAGGCGCACGCAGGCGAAACCGGCGAGGCTGCCGTCGCGGGCTTCCGCCGCAAGGGCGAAGTCGGCATCGGCCACATCATCGGGAAACCCGGCGGCGTCGTACGCCTTGTGGAAGGGCTCGGCGAGTTTTTCCTCGACCAGCCGCAGGGCCAGGCCATCGGCTTCGATGCGCCAGATGTGAGAGGTGATGTAGGAAGCGTCGAAAGCGGCGAGCCGATCGCTATCGGCCGGCACGCGCAAGGGGCGGTAGTTCATGGTGGACATCCTTGTTGGCCATCAGCGGACTTTCGTGAATACCCGCTCCGACAGCAGCAATGCGGCCATCACCGGATAGCAGAGGTAATGGACCAGGAACAGCAGGACGCCCATGGGGCTGGGCGTGTCCTGCAGCGTCATCATCGCCAGCAGTCCTAGGTATAGCAGGCCGAGCAGGCCGCCGTAGGTGAACACGATGCGCCAGCGCTCACCGGGTTCGGGGGCGCGGCGCTGGATCAAGCGGAACGCGAATGCGAGTGCAGCGGCCGTGGCGGCAGCGATCAGCAGCGTGGCGAAGATCCCGCCGATTTTCACGAAACTGCGAAACAGCAGGTTCAGGACGACGGCCAGGGCCACGCCGCCGACGGCGTAGCGCAAGGAGAGCGACATGGTGGTTCCTCGGGACCAGGGTGGGGTAACTCTAGCTGATCGGCTTGAACGTAGATCGCGTTGGGCCTCGCTGTGCTCGGCGCCAACCTACGAGGGCGTCACAACTCCACGCCGAGACCGAAGCGCTTCTTCAACACCCGGTCCAGCACGCGTCGCGGCACCCAGCGCGCCAGCAGCGGCAGGGCGCGGCTGCCGTTGCCGATGCGTACCAGCGGCGGACGCGGATTGCGTTGTACGGCCGCGAGCAGGGTGCGGGCGAAGTCCGCCGCCGAGGTGGGGTTGTCCTGAGAGGCACGGGCGCGGGCGCGGATGCCTTCACGCACCGGCCACCAGGGCGAATCTTCGGCGATCAGGGCTTCCGCCTCGCGAGTGGCGCTGGCGCCGAAGCTGGATGCGATGGCACCGGGCTGTACCTCCATCAGCTCGATGCCGAAGGGCGCCAGTTCCAGGCGCAGGGCTTCGGAAAGCGCGTGCACTGCGGCCTTGGACGCGCAGTAGGCACCGGCGAAGGGGGTGACCAGCACACCCGATACGCTGCCGATGTTCACCACCAGGCCGCGGCGCTTGCGCAGCAGCGGGAAGCAGGCGCGGGTCACATCCACCAGCGCGAAGACGTTGGTGTCGAACTGCTTGCGCAGGGCATCGATACCACCGTCCAGCAGCGGCCCCATGGCGCCGAAGCCGGCATTGTTCACCAGTACGTCGAGGCCGCCTTCCTCCTGTTCCAGCCGCTCGGCGAGGGCCGCTACGGCGGCCTGGTCGTTCACGTCCAACTCGACGGCGATGAAGCCGGCGGCGTCCAGCGCGGCCAGGTCCTGCGGCTTGCGGGCCGTAGCCCAGACGGTGTAGCCGCTGGCCGTGAAGGCGTCAGCCAGGGCGCGGCCGATGCCGCTGGAGCAACCGGTGATGAGGGCGGTGGGGGAGGGCATGGCGTGTCCTTGTACGCGGAATGTTGGGCTTCGCTTCGCTCTGACCTGCGCGGCCCGCACCAACCTACGGTCGCTGGCTGGGCGATCAGTCGACGAATGTGCCACGCAGATTGGCGGCGCGAAACTCCAGGGATTGTGCGCGATAACCCTGGCGAATGGGCGGCAGGGTCAGGCAGTCCTGCCATTCGGCGCCGGGTTGCAGTTCGGAAGGGCCGAGGTAGCGCGGATGGTCGTAGCTGGGCTGAGCGAGGTTGATGGTGTCGCCGGGGCGGAAAGCCTGGACCTGCCAGGCGAAATCGCGCAGCACGGCCTTGTCGCCGTTATGCACCCGGATCGCCAGCGGGCGGTCGGCGGGGCAGCGTTGCGGGGTGTACGTGAGCTGGATATCGAGGCGGGCGAAGCGGCGTTCCTCGCCACGTTCTTCCCAGAGCACCCAGACGGCGATGAGCGCTACGCCCAGCACCGCCGCCAGGGACAGCGACAGGGCCTTGGCCGGGTAGCGCACCAGCAGGATCAGCCAGGTGAGGAAAAGAACGGCGCCAATGAGCATGGAAGGACCTCCTTGAGGCCTTCCATGCTAGCAAGAGTGCCCATGGCCGAGGAGCGAGCTTGCTCGCGAAAGGTTGCCCCTTCGCCAGCAAGCTGGCTCCTACCGGTCAGCGGGCGATGCTGTGCACGGTCGCGGACTGCGGGGCGCGGCCGTAGACGTCGTCCAGGCGCTCGATGTCGTCTTCGCCCAGGTAGCTGCCGGACTGCACCTCGATGATTTCCAGCGGGATCTTGCCGGGGTTGGCCAGGCGGTGGACCGAGGCGATCGGGATGTAGGTGGACTGGTTTTCGGTCAGCAGGAACACCTTGTCGTCGCAGGTCACCTGGGCGGTGCCGGAGACCACGATCCAGTGCTCGGCGCGGTGGTGGTGCATCTGCAGCGAAAGCTGCGCGCCGGGCTTCACCGTGATGTGCTTGACCTGGAAGCGGCCACCCATGTCCACCGAGTCGTACGAGCCCCAGGGACGGTACACGGCGCAATGGTTCTGGGTTTCGCTGCGGCCGTCGGCGTCGAGCTTGTTGACCAGCTTTTTCACGTCCTGCACGCGGTCCTTGTGGGCGATCATCATGGCGTCCTTGGTCTCGACCACCACTACGTCGTCCAGGCCGATCACCGAGACCAGCTTGCCGTTGCCATGCACCAGGCAGTTGTGGCTGTCCTGCACCACGACGTCGCCCTTGGTGACGTTGCCGTTGTTGTCTTTCTCGTGCACTTCCCAGATGGAGCTCCAGCTGCCCACGTCGTTCCAGCCGGCGGAAAGCGGCACCACGCAGGCGCGGGAGGTCTTCTCCATCACCGCGTAGTCGATGGAGTTGTCCGGGCAGCAGGCGAAGGTGGCCGAGTCGATGCTCACCGCGACGCCGTCGCGCTTGCTGCGCTCCAGGGCCAGCAGGCAGGTGTCGTAGATGTCCACGTCGTGTTGCTTGAGCTCTTCCAGGAAGCGGCTGGCGCGGAACAGGAACATGCCGCTGTTCCAGAAGTAGTCGCCGGATTCCACGTACTCGCGGGCCTTGGCTTCGTTCGGCTTCTCGACGAACTGCGCCACGCGGCTGATGCCTTCCGGCAGGGCGCCGTCGACCTTGCTGCGGATGTAGCCGTAACCGGTTTCCGGACGCTCGGCGGGGACGCCGAAGAGCACCATCTCGCCCTTTTCGGCGGCGCTGCTGGCCAGCGCCAGGGCTTGCTCGAAGGCCTCCTGGTCGCGCAGCACGTGGTCGGCGGGGAGCACCAGCATCAGCTCGTCGCGGCCTTCGGCGACCAGTTGCATGGCGGCGATGGCCACTGCCGGCGCGGTGTTGCGGCCGAAGGGTTCCAGCAGCATGGACTGCGGTTGCAGGCCGATGGCATCGAGCTGCTCCTGGACGATGAAGCGGTGATCCTGGTTGGCCACCAGCACGGCTGGCTGCATGCCCTCGAAGCAGAGGCGCTGCAGGGTCTGCTGGAACAGGGTCTGGTCGCCGGCGAGGGCGAGGAACTGCTTGGGATACTGTTTGCGCGAAAGAGGCCAGAGGCGAGAGCCGCTACCGCCAGAGAGGATCACGGGAATCATGGGTGTTTCTCCTAACTCAGTCATGGGTTGTAGGCGCTGCTTCCACAAATCACATTTCTTTCTTTTCCCACCCTCTGCGGGGCGGGTAGGTACCGGCGGGGGTTCAGCCCACGCCGGTTATTTCTGCTGTGCCGCTCAGGATTCCGCCGGGCGCTTCACCCACACCGGGGAGAGCTTGCCGCCGTTGCCGGTGATGTAGAGGCACACCACTTCGCCGCGCTGCAGGGAGACGGGCTTGAGGTCGCTGACCTTCTTGTCGCCGTCGAACAGGGCGAGGCCGACTTTCACCGGGTTGATCTCGCGCTCGCCGCGACCTTGCGGGGCCACGTCGGCGACGACCGGGGTCTTGCCGTCGGCGGTCTTCAGGGTGAGCTTGGCGTCGGACAGGTTCTGCACGCGCAGCAAGGCTTTCTGCTTGTTGCGGAACGGCGGTTCTTCCACCAACTGCGGGCCCTTGCCGGTCTGGTTGACCAGGGTGTAGTAGCGGTCGGCCTCGAGTTTCACCGAGAGGTTGCTGCTGCCGACCTGGGCGCTGTAATTGCCGGCCGGGAGGAATTTGAAGTCGCTGGAGCCGAGCGGCGGTACGTCAGTCAGCGCGGTGTTGCCGACATTGACGCTGAGCTCGTTGCTGGCGGCGTTGTAGGCGCGGACGAAGGCGGACCCCTTGGGCGCCTTTGGCCCGTACAGGCCACCCTCGTCGGCCTGGGCATGCAGGGCACCGAGGCCGAGTACCAGGGCGCAGGCATAAGACGTCCAGCTGCGGTTGTTCTGTCGGTTCATGAGGTGTACCTCCATCTATCTCTCTGGATAGGGCCGTGTCCGGCCCTGTGTTCCCCTCACGGGGTATTCAGTTGCCCGAGCGCGAAGCCAGGCGTTCTTCGGAACCCGCGCCCTTGCGCAGGTTGGCGACCCATTCGGGATCGAAGTCGGACAGATCGCTCTGCATCGGCAGGTAGCGTTCCGGGAACTCCCAGATCACCAGCTGTGGCGGGGCGTCCTTCAGTTCGTCGCTCTTGAGGTACTTGAGCATCGGCAGGATCGGCCCATTGCCGTCCTCGGCGTGGTTCACCAGGTCGCGTTGCAGGGACTGGCGCAGGGCGCCGGCGAAGTTCCACTTGTCGTTGGCGCTGTAGCTGGTGCCCACCAGCACCACCGGCACGTTGCTCTCGGCGAACAGGGCATCGCCGCCGGCGTCGGTTTCGTCCTGGCTGCGGGTGGCGCGCTTCTGGAGCTGATCCGGTGCCGGCATCAGGTTCTCGAACAGCGGGTCCAGCGGCAGGAAACGGGTCAGGTCGCCCTTGTAGTCCTCATTGCCCAGCACCTCGGTGACGTATTGCTGAGGGCTGCCATGCAGGCTCATGGCCTGGCTGATCGACTGGCCCAGGCGACCGGCTACCACTTCGGCACCCAGCGGGGTCCAGTGGGTGTCGGTGCGCAGGAATACCTGGCCCTGGTTCTTGGCGTCTTCCAGCGTGGCGAGCAGGTCCGGGGCAATGATCCCGGCCTTGCGCGCGACGCCACGGAAGCGCTCATAGAGGTCCTGGCGCAGGGCGGTGGGGGTGACCTGGCCGACGTGTTCGGGGTAAAGGCGCGATTTGGCCGGGATGATCGCCAGCACCAGTTCCACGTTGTGCCGCGCCAGTTCGTCGCGCACGCCCCCGATCAGCGCCAGGTTGTCGCGGACCTGGCGGGTGCCATCGGCTACCGGGTCGAATTCCTCGTCCGAGTAGAGCCAGCCGTCCTGGCCGATGACCACGCCCTGGCGGCCTTCACCGAACAGCTTGTAGTCCACCAGAGCCCAGAGGTTGGTCCCCAGCTGCTTGACCGGGAATTCCTCGTCGTAGCGCTTCTCGAAGGCCAGGGCCAGCTTGCCGTCCAGCACGCTGGTTTCCTTGGCCACGGAGAAGCCGAGGATCGCGCGCATGGACCACAGGCTCAGCGCCAGCAGCAGGCCGCAGAAGAGCAGGATGTAGAGCAGGTTCAGGGTTCTGTTCATGGTCGGTTCCACTCAGAACTGGAAGTACAGGAAGGGCGAGAAGCTCTGCGCCGAGAGTTTCAGCACCGAGGCGGCGAACAGCAGGAGTACGGCAGCGTGGAAGGCCAGGGCGCCGATCTGCACGCGAGCACGGGGCAGGGCAGCGCTGCCGTCGGCATTGATGGTGATGCCGTCGTCTTCTTCACGGGCCTTGGCCTTCGGCGCGCCGGCCAGGGGCTGGGCGTAGAACTGGCGGATACCGCAGATGACCAGCACCACGTAGGCCAGCAGCAGGGTGGCGATCTGCAGGCTGGTGAGCTGGGCGCGGTTGAGCTCGGAAAGCTGCCAGTCACCGAAGCTGAACATGGCGGCGTACATGCGCCAGGCAACGTCCAGGTTTTCGGCACGGAAGATCACCCAGCCGATTACCACCAGCAGGAAGGTGAAGACCCATTTCAGCGGGTTGATCGCCCGTGGCGCGGCGTTCACGCCCAACGCGCGCTCGATGGCCAGCCAGGCACCGTGCCAGGCGCCCCAGATGATGTAGGTGAAGTTGGCGCCGTGCCACAGGCCACCCAGCAACATGGTGAGGAACAGGTTGCGGTAGGTCTGGAAGGTGGTGCCACGGTTACCGCCCAGGCTGATGTACAGGTAGTCGCGCAGCCAGGTGGAGAGGCTGATGTGCCAGCGCCGCCAGAACTCGGTGATGGACTGGCTGATGTAGGGCTGGTTGAAGTTCTCCATGAAGCGGAAGCCCATCATCAGGCCGAGGCCGATGGCCATGTCGCTGTAGCCGGAAAAGTCGAAGTACAGCTGCGCGGTATAGGCCAGCGCACCGAGCCAGGCGTCGCCCGTGGTGGGATCGGAGAGGGCGAAGCAGTGGTCGGCGATGGGCGCGATGCTGTCGGCGATGAAGACCTTCTTGATGAAGCCCTGCATGAAGCGCGTGCAGCCCTCGGCGAACTTGTCCACCGTGTGGGTGCGGTGATTGAACTGGTCCACCAGGTCCTTGAAACGCAGCACCGGGCCGGCGATCAGGTGAGGGAAGATCGCCACGAAGGCCGCGAAGTCCACCAGGTTGCGCGTGGCCGGCGTGTCGCCGCGGTACACGTCGATGATGTAGCTGATGGATTCGAAGACGTAGAACGAGATCCCGATCGGCAGCAGGATGTGCGTGAGCACGAAGGGCTCCATGCCGAACGAGGTGATGATCGCGTTGAGGCTGTCGACACCGAAGTTGGCGTACTTGAAGTAGCCGAGGACGCAAAGGTCCACCACCACGCCGAGGAGCAGCCATTTCTGCGCCGTTTTCGTGCGCACTCCGGCCGCACCGATGCGCAGGCCGATCCAGTAGTTGAAGACCGTTACGGCGGCGAACAGCACCAGGAAGTCGATGCGCCACCAGGCATAGAAGATGTAGCTGGCGACCAGCAACAGCAGGTTTCGATAGCGTGTCCCGACCAGGTAGTACAAGCCGAGGAAGATCGGCAGGAACAGGAACAGGAACACGTTGGAAGAAAAGACCATCCGAGTCTCTCCAGTGAACGTTTGATTTCAGTCCCGCCTGCGAGGGCGGGGGCGTATTTCTCCCCTCTCCCTTTGGGAGAGGGGCCGGGGCGGGCCGCGTTCGGATGAGGGTTACTGAGCTCCGCGCGGAGTCCGTCCACCCTTACCCCAACCCTCTCCCAGGGGGAGACGGGGCTATCCGAGCGTGGGTTTAGCTCTCTCCTTTCTTCTTCGGATGGAACACCTGGGTCACATCCCCGCCGAGGCGGAAGGTCTTGTAGGGGCCCATTTCGTCCTTCCATGCGAGGGTCTTGGCCGAGCAGGAATAGAGCGAGCACCAGGGCTCGAGCCAGGAGAACTTGTCGTGCTTCTTCAGCTCGCTCATGTCCTGGTCGTCACCGGTCTTTTCATCGAAGGCGTCCTGGTCATCCACGCCGGCGATCACCTTCTCGCCGAGGCGGCGCAGGGCGCTGTCGTTCGTTTGGCGCAGGTCCACGTCGTTGGCCTGGGCGAACGCCGCGATCATCGCCAGCGGCGGCAGGCTGTAGTTGTGGTAGGCGAGGGCGCGTTGCTTGCGCTTGAGTTCGTTGGGCAGGAAACCGTTCTGATCCACCTGGCCAGCTGCCACGCGATACTGCGCCACCGACCAGTCGAAGAGGTCCTCGCGGTTGGTCGCCACAGCGGTGGCCATCACCGACCAGGCGGCCCAGTAGGAGTGGTTGTTGATCTTCTTCAGCGGCAGGTCGCTCCAGTCGTGGACGACCTGGTCGGCCAGGCGCGAGAACCAGGATTCGATCACCTGGGTCTGGGCGCGGTAGGGCGCCAGCGGCTGCGACTCGGAGAACTTCAGGCGCAAGTAGGCCGAGGCCATGCTGCCCAGTGCCCATTTGCGCATCGACTTGCCGGTGTGGTTGTACTGCGGGCTCAGCAGCGCATTGGCCTGGGCCCAACTGCCCAGCCATTGCAGAGAGCATTCGAGCTGCGTGCGCTGGCCCTTGCGCATGTACTCCATGACCATCTTGCTGACGCCGCGCTCCATCTCGGTGATGTCGGCGGTCTTCTCGCGAAAGGCCTTTTCCGCGTTTGGGTTGAGGGTGGCGCGGGCCTTGTCGGAGCCCTCGTACTTGCTGCGGAACTCCAGCTTGGCGGTGTAGGGCGCGGGCGGCGCCTTGCAAGTGCCGGCGGACTTGGCGTCGATATCCACAGGGGCGTAGTAGCCCCTGGGCGGCACCAGGTCTGCGGCGTGGCCCTGTGCGGCGAGCAGGATGCCTGCGAGCAGCGGAGCGATCAGCCAGGGTCGGGTGGTCATGGGTACCTCCTTCCTCACTCGGCCTTCGCCGTGAGGTTGTCCCCGCCCTTGCCAGGGCGTGCGCAGACGCTGACCTCGACGCTGAGGTCCTGGGGCATCTGCTCGGGGCTGTGGATTTCCAGGGCGAGCATGTTCAGGTCGGCCCAATCGGGCTCGTTGCGCAGCTCGAAGGCGTAACGACCACCGGTATCGATGCGGTCGCTCTGTTCCAGCTTGAAGTTCTCGCGGCGGCCGTTGAGGTACCAGATGGTGGTCTTGAGGTCGTGGATGGACGGATCGCTGAGGCGCAGGTCCACCTGGTAATCGCCGCCGCGCAGGTCGCGCAGTGGTGCGCCCTTGCCATTGACCAGCACCTCGTTGGCGCCAGGCTTGAGCTTGACCTTGTTCTTCAACACCGCCGGCCGGCCTTCGCAGCCGTTGTTCACCATGGGCACGGCCTGGCGGTAGAAGCTCGCTTCGGCCATGTCGTAGTGGGTGGCGAATTCCCAGACCAGGACCTTGGGCGGGTTCTGATGGAATTCCGGGCTGCTCATGTACTGCATCAGGGCGCTTTCGAAACCGCCGCCACTGACGGCCATGTTGAGCACCTCGGCACCGGTGTGCTGCTGCAGGAAACCGGCGAAGTTGTAGGCCGGACCGCTGTTACTGGTGCCCACCAGGGTGACCTTGGGGTTGGATTCGTCGCCGAACAGGCTGTCGCCGCCATCGCCCGCCGCCTCGGTTTCGTAGCGGTCGACGTACTGGGTGGCATAGCCGTTGCCGCAGAACTGGGCGGCAGTCTTGTGCAGGGTACCGGCCTTGGGCAGCAGGCCCACCACCTTGCTCTGGTAGTCCTTCTTCGGAATGTCGCTGAAGCCGGGAATCTGGTTCAGGGTCTCGGCGACAAGCTTGGCGGTGCGGTCCGCACCGGCCGGCGTCCAGTGGTGGTCGGCCTTGAAGTAGTAGTCGGTGCCAACGCCTTTCTCATCGAAGAGTGGCGACAGGTCGGTGACCCAGATGCCAGCCTTGCGGAAATGGTCGACGGCAGCCAGGTAGTTCTTCTTCGCCAGTTCGTAGTTGAAGTGGGCCTTCTCTTCGGGCGTGAGCTTCTCGCGGTTCACCAGGCCTCGGGTGGGCTGGTAGACCACCATCAGCTCGACTCCCTTGGCCTTGAGCGCGTCGCGCAGGCGCTTCAACTGGCTCCAGCCGAAGGGTGTGGTGCCGAAATCGGTACGCAGGTCGTACTGGGTCCGGAACAGCCAGTCGCCCTCACCCTGCACCAGGGTGGTGAAGAAGCTCAGGTACTTGGTGTTGTAGTTGGCCGGATTCTGCGCCGCGGCGCAGAGCGGCCCCGTGCGTTGCACGCTGAACTCGGGCGCGGCGTGCGCACCCTGGGCAGAAGCCAGCAGGGCGGCTGCCAGGGCCGAAGGGATGAACCATTTGCGGGAAATTCTGGGCATGATCGGGTACCTCAATCCTGGAGTTCGGCCTGGGTTTCGACGGGGTCGATCAGCACCGCTTGCTTGCGGCGCACCATCAGGTCGAGGATCTCGTCCTGCTTTTCGCCGAGGATGCCGGCGAAGCTGATACCGGTGGATTTGCTCGGGGCGAGCAGCTCGACGCGGTACAGCTCAACCGATAGGGGCGAGTCGATGGACAGGGGGCTGGAGCCGTTTCCGGCGAGCTTTCCGCCGACCAGGATCAGCGAGACCTTGGTGTCGAAGGGGTCGAGCTTGATGTTGCGGTCGGTGTTGGAGAGGTCCTTGATGTGGCCATACACGCCGGTCAGGCCGTTGGCCGCGGAGAGGTTCTCGTACAGGCGGATGTTCACGCTGTTGCGCACGCGAATGCCGTGGCGCTGGTTGCTGAGGATCTTGTTGCCCCAGAGCAGGTTGTTGGAGCTTTCGTAGATGGTGATGCCGTCGGAGTGGTTCTGGTACACCTCGTTCCAGGCCACGAGATTGTTCACCGAGTTACGGTCGATCACGATGCCGGAGAGCTTGTTGTCGTAGCTCTTGTTATTGATGATCCAGCTGTCGTCCACCTCACGGGAAATGATGATGCCGTGCTTCTTCTTGGTCCCGAAGACGGTGTTGTGGGCGATGATCAGACCGTTCGAGCGGTCGTGCGGGTCGATGCCGTAGACGATGTTGTCGCGGTAGGTATTGCCCTTGATGACCACGTTCTCCGCTTCGAAGCAGTAGAAGCCGTACCAGTGGTCGACGAACTCGGAATCCAGCAGCCAGCCGGTGGGCGCAGGGCGTTTCAGGCGCTTGGCCTGGCCCGGCGTGTACTGGGTGATGGAGACGCCGTAGGACTTGGAGTTGTCGTAGCCGAGGCTGGTGACCTTGCTGCCGACGATGTACAGCTCGCTGCCACCCCAGGACACCAGGAACGGACGGAATTCCTCGGGCTTCTGGAACCAGGCCGGGGACTTGTTCTTTTCGTTCCAGGCGGTGAGCTGGGTGCCGGTGATGAACAGCTTGCCGTCGTTGACCAGGAACGCGCCGCGCTCCTGGGACAGGCGGAATTCCCGGGTCTCCTTGCCGATCTGCAGGCTCGCCCCCTGGGCCACCACGATTGGCAAGCGGGCGAGGTACACGCCCGGCTCGGTTTCGCTGAACTGGCTGTCGGGCAGTGCCTTGGCCAGGTCCGCCGGGGTCACGTAGCCACCTTCGACGAAGATCGCCTGCGGCATGCTCTGCTGACGTTTCACCCACTCGCGCAGGCGCTCGTCACCGCCGATGAAGTCCTTCAGCGAGTCCTGCTGGAGCATGCGCCTGACCGCCACCTTGCCGCGGATTGAACGATCGATCTTCGCGTCCACGGCGGCGGCGGTGTAGCCGGACAGGTCTGGCGCCTTGGGTGTATCCAGATGCAGTTGCTCCACCGGCGCAGTGGACACCGTGTAGTTCTTGATCGGCTTCAGTTCCTGGGTCAGTTCTGCACCCTGGACCCAGGGTGCGGCGAACTGCAGGGCGCCGAGCACGACGCCGCCTGCCAGCAGCGTGGTTCCCATGCCACGTTTCATGACTGTTCCTCCCTTGCGCCGGATGTCCATCAGAAGCGCCAGATGAAGTCGACGAAGGCGCGATGCATGAGCGAGTCGGTGCCGCTGGCATAGGCATCGCCCGGCTTGAACACGCCGCCACGGAAGCGCACGAGGGCGGAGCGCTCGTCCAGGTGCTCGGCCATCGAGGCCGGCAGGAGGCCCTGCTTGAAGTAGCGGGTGACCACCAGGTCCATCTCCTGGCCGATGTCTTTCTCGCCGTCTTCCAGGGGAGCGATGATTCCGCTCTGGCCCACGTCCTGGTTGTCGTCCACGCGCCAGAAACGGTGGTAGACGACGCTTGCGTCGTAGTCCTCGCCCATCTGCCAGGAGGTGAAGGCGGTGGCCACCTGGAGGTTGCTCAGCTCGCCCCGGAAGGCTTCACCGAAGCGGTGCATGCGGGCTTCGGTGCCGGTGAAGTTGGAGCGGTTGCTCTCCAGACCGGTCTGGCGGAACTGCTCCGAGCTGTCGTCGTCGCCGCCACCGCTGCCACGGGCATAGGCGCCGCCGACCTTCCATTGGTCATCGATGTTCCAGCGCAGGCCGAGGTCCACCGCCCAGGCGTCGACATCGACATTGCGGCTGCCGTTGGCGAAGTTCTGGTTGCCCAGGGTCGACTGCTGCAGTTCGTCCACGTCGCCGGTCAGCCAGGTGGCCTGCGCCCAGTAGTTCAGCGGCAGGGTGGAGCGGCGGTCGAAGAAGCCACCGTCGGCTTCCAGGCCCAGCCAGGTCAGGTCGCCGGTGGTGCGCTTGTCGAGCTCATCCACTTCCTCGCCGACGTTGGGCAGGTCGCCGTTGTCGCGACTGTGGTGCAGCTTGGCGCCGACCCAGTGACCCGGGCGCCATTGCGTGGAGATGTCGCCGAAGAAGTGCTGGCGGTCCTCGTCTTCCGGCGCCAGTTCGTCGATGTCGGTGCGGTATTCGCTGAAGCGCTCGGCGACGCCAGCATGGGCGCGAAGCAGGGTGGTGTCGAAGCTCCAGCGCAGCGCTTCGATGTTGGTATCCCACCAGGTGCCTTCTTCGCTGCGTACACGCTGGCGACCGAAGCGCAGGTGCTCGCCGGGGTAGGCGGTGAGGCCGCCGTAATCGATCCAGAACTCGCGCATGGCGAGGTAGCTCTTGTCCGGTTCGCGTCCGTTGTTGCGCTGGGCGGCATCGGCTTCGATGTCGTTGGATTCCAGGGTGTCGGTTTCGACGATATCGGTGGCGGTGACCGCCTGGCCCATGGCGAAGGCGCTCCATTCGCCGCGTTCGCCGTAGACCCAGGGGCGCAGGTCGAGACCGATGCCGTTGACGTCACCGCCGTCGCGGGTGCCGAGGTCGCGATCATCTTCGGATTGGGCGGTGATCTTCACGTCCAGGCCGAAGTTCTTGTCGTGGGTCTCTGCGGCGTGGGCGATGCTTGCGGCCAGCAGGGACAGACCAAGGCCAGCCTTGATCCAGGGATTCTTGTTCATGCGTTTCTCATCTCTCTTGTTCCGCGGGCCGTACTTCGCTGTTGGGCTTCGCTGCGCTCTGCCCAACCTACCGGGAGCTGCGGAGGGGGATTCATAGGCTGCTCATCTGCGTGTCGGGCGCTGCGGCGCCGCGCACGGCGCGTTCTTCACGCAGCAGTTGTTCGGCGCGGGGACGTTCGGCCGGCGGCAACTGCTGCTGGACGCTTTGCGCCAGCTCGAGGGCCTGGGGCGTGTTCTTGGGCAAGGCCAGCTGGCTGAAAACGAACGCGTTGACCAGGTTGCGCTGGATACCCTTGCCCTGGGCGTACATCTGGCCGAGGGCGAAGTCGGCATTGATCTGGCCGCTGCGGGCGGCACGGAGCAGGTGGTCCAGGGCCTTGTCCGGATCGATGTCGCCCAGATAGCCCCGCAGGTAGATCTGGCCCAGCAGGTAGTTGGCGGTGGGTTCGGTGGCGGCGGCCTTGAGCAGGTGCTCCTCGGCCTTCTTCGGGTCCTGCGGCACCAGCTTGCCTTCGTAGTAGAGGCGGCCTTGCAGCAGCTCGGCGCGGGGCTGGGAGGCGGCTCGGCCTTTCTCCAGGTAGCCCAGCAGTTGCTCGGTATCGCCCTGTTCCGGGTATTCGTAGATCAGCTTGGCCAGGCTCACCCAGGCGGCGGGGTAAGCGGGTGCCAGCGCTTCGAGCAGTTCCTTGGCCTTGCCTTCGTCGGGCGTGCCGATGTCGGCGTCGGCCAGGACCAGCGCGACCGATTCCACGCGCTGGGCGGGAATGCGCCCGGCGCGGTAGCCGGCCATCAGTTGCTCCAGCAGTTTCTCCTTGGCGTCGGCATTGCCTTGCTTCTGGTAGACGGTGGCCAGCTCGACGTAGCAGACGTCGGCCAACGCCAGGTTGCGGGTGCAGATCTGCTCGATCTCCCCGAGGTGCTGATCGTAGGAACCCTGGGTGCGATAGAAGAGGATCTGCGCCAGCTCCGCCTGGGTGTGACCCTCGGCGCGCCATTTGGCGATGCGCGCCGGAACGTTCACCGAGGGGAAGTCCTGCGGGTATTGCAGGTAGAGCATCACCAGCGGCAGCAGGCTGCTTTCCTCACCGGCTTCGAAGGACTCTTCCAGCAACCGCGCGGTTTCCTGGCGTTCGGCCTGGCTCAGCTGGGTCTTTCGCGCCAGCAGCTTGCCCAGACGGGCCTTGGCACGGGGCGACTGGTCGATGGCCTGGCGATAGGTCTGCTCGGCCTTCTGCAGTTGCGCCGGGTCTCCGCTGGCCACCTGCAGGTCGGCCAGGCCGACTGCGGCGTCGGCATAACCGAGGTCGGCCAGCTGGCGGTAGTTCTGCTCGGCGGTGGAGCTGTCACCGCGCTTCAGGGCTTCGTGGGCGAGGCGTTCGTCCGGCAGGCCGGCACAGCCGGCCAGGGCGACGGCCGCGGCCAGCAGCAGGAGGGGAGTGGCGTGATGGGCCATGGTTGCGCCCTCCTCAGAAGCCCGCGGCCAGGGCGCGGTCGATCAGCCAATCGAGGGACGGGCCACGATCGATGCTGACTTCCACCGGCTGACCGGCGAAGGTGCTGGGCAGCGGCTCGTCAGGCTGGATGGTGGCGCGGATGTCGGCGGACATGGTGCCGTCATGCAGGCTGCTGCTGAGGATCTTGCCGTGGCGTGCCTGGTCTTCGCCGGCCACCTGGAAGGTGACGCGGGCACCCGGTTTGGCCTGGCCGATGTGGCGGAAGGGGAAGCGCGCCTGGATGGTGGCCTGGGTGTCCTGGGGCACCAGTTCGAAGATCACGTCGCCCTTGCTGGCGAACTGGCCGTCAGCCACGAGCTGGCGGGCGATCTTGCAGTTGCAGGGGCTGGTGAGGGTGCCCTTCATCTGCTTGCCGAACAGTTCTTCGACGTTCTTCGGGGTGAGCTGGTCGTCGGTCAGGTGACCCTTGAGCATCTCCAGCATGGTGGCGTTGAAGGACGCGATGGGCGCGCCTTTCTCCACGCTGGCGTCTGGGCTAACCAGGCTTTGCACCGTGCCTTCGCGGGGCATGGTGACCTGCATGGAAGGCACCGCGACCATGGCCGAGTCGGCATGGGTGACGAAGTACAGGCCGTACAGCGAATTGAGGATGTAGCCGAAGGCCCCGACACCGACGACGAAGATGCCAGCACTCAAGCCGACCGCCTTGAGACGCGCCAGGGGGCCCATGCCACCGCCCGCACCGCCTTTGCGTGGCTTGGTGAAGTTCTCGCGCTGCAGGGTGCTGAGCAGGTCGCCGGCGCTGACCAGTTCGCCCGAGAGGTGCGAGCTGATGAGGTAGCGCAGGGTGGCGATGTCACGCGGCTGAAGGCCATGGAAGACACAGCCAATGCGCTCGGTGCGGGTGTCCACGGCGCGCACCTGGAACTCTACGTCCAGGCCCAGGCTGAGGCCGTCGATCTGGAACATCAGGCGGCCCTTGTGGTGGTCGCCGATGCTGGAGCCGGCGCGCCCGGCAGTGAAGGCGAAACCGCCGGCGGAGACGTCCAGCAGCGACGCTTCGAAGCGCTCGCCACGGGCGATGTAGCGGATCTTGCCGGGGATCTTCACCCGCGCGTGCTGGCGCTGGGCTTCGGATTCATGCACCACATTGAGATTGACGGCTGTATTCATGGCTTCGATTCCTGTCAGGTTCCTTGTGCTCACACGATCGCCAGCAGCGCGGCGACGAATACGCTGGTTGCGGAGAAGGTCATGGCGCGTGAGGACCAGGTGTTGAACCAGCGCGAGAAGCTCGCGAGGTCACGGTTGAGCTTGGTGTTCTGGCGAGTCCAGGACTGCTGGTCGAGGCGGAAGAAGACGTAGATCTTCACCAGCGCTCCGACGATCTGGTTGTAATAGAGGATCAAGGGGTAGGCCGGTCCGATCCGGTGCCCGGTAATGCTGAGCAGCAGGGTCAGGACGAAGCGGGTAAGGCCGATCCACAGGAGGTACACCAGCAGGTAGGCGATGCTGTACTTCAGGCTGGCGATGATGGCCACGGCCAGGCCCAGCAGGCAGGTCCACATCGAGGCACGCTGGTCGGCCAGTACGACGGAGGTGAACCAGCCGAGACGACGCGGACCGAGCGCCAGGGCGCGGGAGTTCTGCCGCAGGTTGTTGCCGTACCAGCGGAACATCAGCTTGCGACTGGCCTTGATGAAACTCTTCTCCGGCGGGTGCTCGACCGTGTTGATCGCGGCATCCGGAACGTAGAAGGTGTCGTAGCCCAGGCGCATCAGGCTGTACCAGCTGGACTTGTCGTCACCGGTGAGGAACTGGAAACGCCCCAGACGCCAGTGGTCCAGGTGGTCGCTTTCCACGTCGGCGATGAAGTCCGGATCGGTCACCACGCTGGCGCGGAACACCGACATCCTCCCGGTCATGGTCAGCACGCGCTTGGAGAGGGCCATCGAGCACATGTTGAGGTGGCGCTGGGCGAATCGCAGCTTGTGCCACTCGCTCATGATGTAGCTGCCGCGCACCTCGCAGAACTCGTTGGTGGTCAGGCCGCCGACGTTGGGGAAGAGCTTGAACCAGGGCACGGTCTTCTTGACCACGCCTTCGGCCAGCACTGTGTCGCCGTCGATCACCGCCACGACCGCGTCCGCATCCGGCAGTTGCCGGGAGATGGCGCGGAAGCCATAGGCCAGGCCATCGCGCTTGCCGGTACCGGGAATGCGCACGAAGTCCAGCTTGACCCGCGACGGTGGCGCGAGCTTCGTCCAGAGGTTCTTCACCAGCAGCTCGTCGGACAGCTCGACGATGGAGCAGACGACGGTGGTCGGGTAGCCGCAGGCGATGGCTTCCTCGATCACTGAGCGGTAGACCATGGCGGTGGTCAGGGCCTCGATGCGGAAGCTCGTCACCAGCAGGAACACGTGGGACGGGTCTGCCGCGTTGCCGAGCTTGGCCAGGCGCCGCTTGTACCAGGGATACACGAAGTAGAGGAACAGCGTGCCGCGCACGAAGTGCAGGGCGCCCATGGAATAGCGCCAGATGCCCACAGCCCCGATCAGCAGCAGGAAATGCTTGGAGTCGGGGTCGAAAACGGACCTGGGCAGTGCCAGTGCCAGCAGCATCAGTGCAATGAGGTAGAACAGCCAGCCCGAGGCTTCGAGCAGGCCATGCTTGATCTTGTCCATAGAGTCGTCCTGGGCTCGTTTGGCGGATGCCCCCCTTCCCGTTGGGGAAGAGGGGCAGGGCGCTTTACCAGCAGATTCCCTCGGCGTTGCCTTGGGAGCCCTTGGGCATGAAGCCCACCAGGTCGATCACCTGCTTGCCGGCCGGTGCTTTCTGGGCCAGCGGGGCGAACAGCTCGTCACGGTTGCCCAGGACGATGATGTCCGCCTTGTCGACCACCGCGTCGAAGTTGCTGTCCAGCAGCGAGGACACGTGGGGGATCTTCGACTCGATGTAGTCCTTGTTGGCACCGTGGACGCGGGCGTACTCGACGTTGCGGTCGTAGATGCTGAGGTCATAACCCTTGCCGATCAGCATCTCGGCGAGTTCCACCAGCGGGCTTTCACGCAGGTCGTCGGTACCGGCCTTGAAGGACAGGCCGAGCAGGGCGACCTTGCGCTTGTCGTGGCCGGAGATGATGTCGAACGCCTTCTGCACCTGGCCGGCGTTGCTGCGCATCAGCGAGCCGATCAGCGGGGATTCCACGTCCAGGGAAGTGGCGCGGTAGTTCAGCGCGCGCACGTCCTTGGGCAGGCAGGAACCGCCGAAGGCGAAGCCCGGGCGCATGTAGTACTTGGACAGGTTGAGTTTGTTGTCCTGGCAGACCACGTCCATCACCTCACGACCATCGACGCCGACCGCCTTGGCGATGTTGCCGATTTCGTTGGCGAAGGTGACCTTGGCCGCGTGCCACACGTTGCAGGTGTACTTGATCATCTCGGCCACTTCGATGTCCTTGCGGATGATCGGGGCGTCGAGCTCGCGGTACAGGGTTTCCAGGACGTCACCGGCGGCCTTGTCCAGCTCGCCGATCACGGTCATGGGCGGGTAGTCGTAGTCCTTGATCGCGGTGCTTTCGCGGAGGAACTCGGGGTTCACAGCGACGCCGAAGTCCACGCCGGCCTTCTTGCCGGAGCAGTCTTCGATGATCGGGATCACCACGTTCTTCACGGTGCCCGGCAGCACGGTGCTGCGTACGACCACGGTGTGGCGCTCGGCCTTGTCGCGCAGGGCGAAGCCGATTTCGCGGCAGACGCCTTCGATGTAGTCGAGCGACAGGTCGCCATTCTTCTTGCTCGGGGTACCGACGCAGATGAAGGAAACCTGGGTGTCGCGAACGGCACCGGCGACATCGGTAGTGCCGCGCAGACGGCCAGTTTTCACGCCTTGCTGTAGAAGTTCTTCCAGACCCGGTTCGACAATGGGCGATTTGCCATTGTTGATCAGGTCGATTTTGGTCTGAGAAACGTCGACACCGACAACTTCATGACCACGAGCAGAGAGGCAGCCGGCGCACACTGCACCAACATAGCCCAAACCGAAGATGCTGATTCGCATCGTATTCACCTCGTCCTTTAAGCACGCTGTTTAATATGTGACGTTAGTGTCACTTCCGTTTGCACCTTTATGTCGCAGTTGCAACTTTAAAGTGCACAGGCATGAGTAGTACCGGACGCCAAAGTTAGGGCGCCTGAACTGGGCATGTCGCATTGCTTGCCCGGGTAGAGTCCTGAGCTGATCGCCGCAACGGCTCTGGCTCGTTGGTTTTGTCCAGTAGGTCGAGTTTGTTGCGCTTCTCCTTAATTAACTTATTTGGCTTTCGCCAGATAAAAACTACCCCTCGGCTGCGAGCCGATAGTTGGTAAAGGCAGTTTGAGATCACACCGAAATATGGTGTGAAGAATTAAGTCACGGGGGTATGAGTGTCCGTCATTTCGGATAGTTCCTACCGTTCGTCCCAGATTTTACTTATTGCAGTTTTTTGACTACGCCCCGTGTCAAGGTCGTGGCATTCTCAGAGTTGACGTGATTTGAAAAAGTTCCAATCAGGCAGTTTGCAAGTTTTCGACTATTGCATTTTGCAAGTTGGCCACTATCCGAAAACAACTTGGCCACCATCAAAAAACAAGTTCGCCAGTATCAAGGACGAACTTGTGCCAGCCATATGATCTTGAAGTGATATTGAAGCCGCAGTGGCAATCCAGTGGCCCGCACCCGCCCCGTAGGTTGGGCAGAGCGCAGCGAAGCCCAACACCAGAAGTGCCAGGCGAGCAGGAAAGGGATAGCGACGGCACAAACGAAAACCCCGCCATTGCGGCGGGGTTCTGTCATCTCACTCCTGCGGCTCGTCGCGCAGGAACACCAGGCTGTCCGGCTTGGAATGCTCCGCCGAGTAGCGGTAGCCCTGATAGTTGAAGTCCTTGAGGCCTTCAGGGTCCTGCAGGCGCTCCTTGATCACGTAGCGGGCCATCAGGCCTCGGGCCTTCTTGGCGTAGAAACTGATGATCTTGTACTGGCCGTTCTTCAGGTCCTTGAACTCGGTATCGATGATGCGGGCGTTCAGCGCCTTGCGCTTCACCGAACTGAAGTACTCGTTGGAGGCTAGGTTGAGCAGGATGTCGTCACCCTGGGCCGCCAGGGCTTCGTTCAGCCAGCCACTGATGCGCTCGCCCCAGAAGGCATAAAGGTCCTTGCCGCGGGCATTGGCCAGCTTAGTGCCCATTTCCAGGCGGTAGGGCTGCATCAGGTCCAGCGGTCGCAGCAGGCCATAGAGGCCGGAGAGCATGCGCAGATGCTGCTGCGCGAAGTCGAAGTCGGCCTCGACGAAATCTTCGGCATTGAGGCCCGTGTACACGTCGCCCTTGAAGGCCAGTAGGGCCTGCTTGGCATTGGCTGGGGTGAAATCCGGATGCCAGCTGCCGTAGCGCGCGACGTTGAGGCCGGCGAGTTTGTCGGACAGGTGCATCAGCTCGGCGATTTGCGCGGGGCTGAGCTCGCGCAGTTGCTGGATCAGCTCCTGGGCATGGTCGAGGAACTCCGGCTGGGTGAAGCGCGAAGTGACCGGCGGGGTCTCGTAGTCCAGGGTCTTGGCAGGGGAAATCACCAACAGCATCGAATCGTCTCCTTCGGGAACGGGGCGATTCTAGGGATTTGCGTCGGTTGGCTCCACCTATCCCGCCGATAGGCAGGTTGGATACGGCAGCCGGAATGATCCCAAGCGGGAAAAGTCGAGGAATTTCGGGGGAGGGGACTTTCGAATTTAACGGGTGCTTTCCTACGCGCCAAGGTCTTTTTGTCGTACTGAAAAAAAATCGTGTACAGGCAAAAAAGTTCTTTTTTCTGTCATCCCGAATGGAGTATTAACAAATCAGACCGCCGAACCCTGCAGACAGGTGGCGGCCATCGGCCCTCACCTTGTTGGCTCCATCCCTTAACCGGCATGACCCGGAGCGGGGAGGTCGGCGGCCCTCCGCGGCGGAGAGCCTCCCTGGCATTCCGTCGCCTGGCCCTATAAGAAGGTGACCGAGTATGGATGACCACGGACGCTCCCGCCCTACCGCTCCAACCTTGTACGCGCTCGACACCAACGTCCTGATCCACGATCCCAACGCCTTGTTCAACTTCCAGGAACACCACGTGGCCATTCCGATGACCGTGCTGGAGGAGTTGGACAAGCTGAAGACTGGCAAGCAGGGCGTTGCCGCTGAATGCAGGCAGGCCATCCGTAATATCGACAAGATTCTCAGTGGCGCAACCCCCGAGGAAGTGGAGCACGGAGTACCCATCCAGCGAGAGAAAAGCGGCCCCTGCGGCTTCCTCTCGATTCTCATGAGCAAACGCGCAGCCCCCATCACCTGGCTGCCTGAAGACCTCAACGACAACAAGATCATCAACCAGCTGGTGGAGCTGAAGAGCCGCAGGCCGGGCATGTCCGTGGTGCTGGTGACCAAGGACATCAACATGCGCCTGAAGGCGCGCGCCTGCGGGATCGATTCCGAGGACTACCACACCGACCAGTTGGTCGACGATGTGTCCCTGCTGTCCCGTGGCTACCACGATATGCCCGGGTCGTTCTGGGACCGTGTGAGCAAGGTGGAGACGCGCCAGGACCATGGACGTACCTGGCATCGCGTGCAGCTCACCGACAACCTTCCAGCCGTGCACGTCAACGAGTTCATCGTCGACGAGCAGGGTTTCGTCGGCTGGATCAAGGGCATCAAGGCCGATGAGCTGCTGATCCTCGATCTGCATCAGGAGCCGCTGCTGCATCAGGAAGCCTGGGGCCTGCGTCCGCGCGATGTGTACCAGGCGCTGGCGCTCTACGCGCTGCTGGACCCGGATATCCACCTGGTCAACCTCAGCGGTGCGGCGGGTTCGGGCAAGACCATCCTGGCGCTGGCCGCAGCTATCGAGCAGACCATGGTCAGCAAGCGCTACCGGCGCATCATCGCCACCCGCAGCGTGCAGGGCCTGGACCAGGAAATCGGCTTCCTGCCCGGTACCGAGGCGGAGAAGATGGAGCCCTGGCTGGGTGCGATCACCGACAACCTCGAAGCCCTGCACATGGACGACGAGAACACCCACGGCAGCGTGGATTACATCCTCAGCAAGGTGCCGCTGCAGTTCAAATCCCTGAACTACATCCGCGGCCGCAGCTTCCAGCAGAGCCTGATCATCATCGACGAGTGCCAGAACCTGACGCCGCACCAGATGAAAACCATCATCACGCGTGCCGGTACTGGCTCCAAGGTGATCTGCCTGGGCAACCTGGCGCAGATCGACACCCCTTACCTTTCCGCCCCGAGCTCGGGCCTGACCTACCTGACCGAACGCTTCAAGGACTTCCCCCACGGCGTGCACATCACCCTCCAGGGCGTGCCGCGCTCCGTGCTGGCCGAGTACGCCGAAGCGCATATGTGACCCTCGACTCCCGCTGGGCGGCAGCTGCCGCCCAGCGGGGATTTCTGTATACAATCTGTCTCCTGTCCAAGGAGACTCGCAGTGCTTACCCATCTCGATGCCCAAGGTCGCGCCAACATGGTCGACGTCACCGACAAGGCGGTGACGTCCCGTGAGGCGACGGCCGAAGCCCGTGTGCGCATGCGCCCGGAAACCCTCGCCATGATCCAGTCCGGCGGCCACCCCAAGGGCGACGTGTTCGCCGTGGCGCGCATTGCCGGCATCCAGGCGGCGAAAAAGACCTCCGATCTCATTCCGTTGTGTCACCCGTTGATGCTCACCAGCGTCAAGGTGGAGCTGGCCGCGGAAGGGGACGACTGCGTGCATATCGTCGCCCGCTGCAAACTGGCCGGGCAGACCGGCGTGGAAATGGAAGCGCTGACCGCCGCCAGCGTGGCTGCCCTGACCATCTATGACATGTGCAAGGCGGTCGATCGCGGCATGACCATTGAAAACGTACGCCTGCTGGAAAAGCTGGGCGGCAAGAGCGGCCATTACCAGGCCGGGGAGTAATGATGATTCGCGTGCAGTATTTCGCCCGTTACCGTGAAGCGCTCGGCATCGAAGGCGAGCAGCTCAACTGTGACCCGACGTTCGCGAAGCTGGATGATCTGCGCCGGCATCTGCTGGCCCGTGGCGGTGTCTGGGAGGTTCTCGCCGAACAGAACCTGATGTGCGCCCGCAACCAGGAGCTGTGCAGCCTGGACGAAGCCCTCAGCGACGGTGACGAAGTCGCCTTCTTCCCCACCGTGACCGGAGGCTGAGATGGCCATTCGCGTGCAGGAAATCGCTTTCGATCCCGGTGTTGAACTCAACGCGCTGCACGCGGCCAATGTGGGGATTGGCGCGGTGGTCGGCTTCGTCGGCTATGTGCGCGACTTCAACGACGGCCAGGATGTAGCCGGTATGTTCCTCGAACACTATCCGGGCATGACTGAGAAGGCCCTGGAGAAGATCGCGGCCGAAGCACGGGAACGCTGGCCGCTGCTCAATGTGGATATCCTCCACCGCATCGGCCGCCTGGAGCCGGGCGAGCCCATCGTCTTCGTCGGTACTGCCAGCGCCCATCGCCAGGCAGCGTTCGACGCCTGCAACTTCATCATGGACTTCCTCAAGACCCGCGCGCCGTTCTGGAAGAAGGAAGACACCGCCGAAGGCCCACGCTGGGTGGAAGGGCGGTGCAGCGACAAGACCGCTGCCGAGCGCTGGGAATGAACCGAGTGCGGACTGCTTTTCCTGTGGGGGCGAATTCATTCGCTAAGCAGGCCGCAGGCCTGCCATTTGGAGTCCCTAGGGGCAGCTACGCTCCCCTTCGCGAATAAATTCGCCCCCACAGATATTTGTTCCTGTTGTCTCGAAGCCCGGACCCGCCGGGCTTTTTCTTGGGCCATTGACGATATGTACATTTGAGTCCAGTATGGACTCACAAGTACAAGTTAGCGGCGTCCATGATGATCCACAGCCAGCTACCCATTCCATTCCCATGCCGGCCAGCCTTGGCGGCAACTGCTTCTGCCTCGCAAATCCATTCCGAACCGGCACGCCCTGCAATGCGGCGGGCCTCCATCCGTAATGCGGGAGTCGCACCATGAAGAAACTCGTTCTGCTGGGCAGCCTTGCCCTTAGCCTGCTGGCCTCCAGCGTTTTCGCTGCTGACAAGCCCCTGCGCATTGGCATCGAAGCGGCCTATCCACCCTTCGCCTTCAAGACGCCGGAAGGGCAGATCGCCGGCTTCGACTACGACATCGGCAATGCCATGTGCGAGGAAATGAAGGTCAAGTGCCAGTGGATCGAGCAGGAGTTCGATGGCCTGATCCCCTCCCTGAAGGTGAAGAAGGTGGACGCCGTGCTGTCCTCCATGACCATCACCGATGAGCGCAAGAAATCCGTCGACTTCACCAGCAAGTACTACTACAGCCCGGCGCGCCTGGTGATGAAGAAGGGCAACGTGGTCGACCCGGAATTCAAGAGCCTGGTGGGCAAGACCATCGGTACCCAGCGCTCCACCACCACCGACCGCTTCGCCACCGAGGTCCTGGAGCCCAAGGGCATCAAGATCGTGCGCTACAGCACCCAGAACGAGATCTACCTGGACGTGCTTTCCGGTCGCCTGGACGGCGCGCTGGCCGACGTCTTCCCGCTCAACGAGGGCTTCCTCAAGACCGATAACGGCAAGGGCTACGAGTTCGTCGGCCCGGTGCTGAACGATCCGAAGTACTTCGGCGAAGGTGCCGGCATCGCCGTGCGCAAGGGCGATGACGAACTGCGCGAGAAGTTCAACAACGCCATCAAGACCCTGCGCGAAAACGGCAAGTACCAGGCGATTCAGGCCAAGTACTTCGACTTCGATATCTACGGCGAGTGATCGATCTGCCGCTAGGAAGAAGCCGCGCGAATGCGCGGCTTTTTCATTTGGACGAAAGCAGTCAGAGCGCTGCACGGACTGCCCCCTCTCCCGCTGCGGGAGAGGGTTGGGGTGAGGGTTGCTTCGCGAATGAATTCGCTCCTACAAAGGCAGGCAGGGCTGCGCCCTGCTTGGCGATTGAAATCGTCCCCACAGGTATGTGCGGGCGCCGAAGTTGAGCCGGGAGTCACCCCTCTCCCATTGGGAGAGGGGCCGGGGGTGAGGGTGGTTTCGGGCTGGCTCGGCGCCCGACTGCTTCGCGAATGAATTCGCTCCTACAAAGGCAGGCAGGGCTGCGCCCTGCTCAGCGATTGAAATCGCCCCCACAGGTATGTGCGGGCGCCGAAGTTGAGCCCGGAGTCACCCCTCTCCCATTGGGAGAGGGGCCGGGGGTGAGGGTGGTTTCGGGCTGGCTCGTCGCCCGACTGCTTCGCGAATGAATTCGCTCCTACAAAGGCAGGCAGGGCTGCGCCCTGCTTGGCGATTGAAATCGCCCCTACAGGATTGTGCGAGCGCTGAAGGTGGGCTGATAGTCACCCCTCTCCCGCCTGCGGGAGAGGGGCCGGGGGAGAGGGGATTCCGGTAGGCTCGGTGCCAGCCCCTTCGCGAATGAATTCGCTCCTACAGCGAGCTGTCCCGCGCCAACAAAAAAGGGAGCCCGAAGGCTCCCTTTTTCATTCAGCGTCCAATCCTCAGTGCAGGATCTGTCCCAGGAACAGCTTGGTCCGCTCGTTCTGCGGGTTGTCGAAGAAGGCGTTGGGCTCGTTCTGTTCCACGATCTCGCCCTTGTCCATGAAGATCACCCGGTTGGCCACGGTGCGGGCGAAGCCCATTTCGTGGGTCACGCAGAGCATGGTCATGCCGTCATGGGCCAGGCCGATCATGGTGTCGAGCACTTCCTTCACCATCTCCGGGTCGAGCGCCGAGGTGGGTTCGTCGAACAGCATGATCTTCGGCTTCATGCACAGCGCGCGGGCGATGGCCACGCGCTGTTGCTGGCCACCGGAAAGCTGCCCCGGGAACTTGTGCGCCTGCTCCGGAATGCGCACGCGCTCCAGGTAATGCATGGCGACTTCCTCGGCCTGGCGCTTGGGCATCTTGCGAACCCACATGGGCGCCAGGGTGCAGTTCTGCAGCACGGTGAGGTGCGGGAACAGGTTGAAGTGCTGGAACACCATGCCCACTTCGCTGCGGATCGCCTCGATGTGCTTGAGGTCGTTGGTCAGCTCGGTGCCGTCGACGACAATGCGCCCCTGCTGGTGTTCTTCCAGACGGTTGATACAGCGGATGGTGGTCGATTTGCCGGAACCGGACGGGCCGCAGAGGACGATGCGCTCGCCCTGCTGCACGTCGAGGTTGATGTCCTTCAGCACATGGAACTGGCCGTACCACTTGTTCACGCCCTGCAGTCGGATGATCGGCTCGCCGGCGGTTTTCTTGCTTGCTTCAGTCATGGGATGACTCCTAACGCTTGTGGCTGGTGTCCAGCTTGCGCTCCAGGCTCATGGAGTAGCGGGACATGCCGAAACAGAAGATCCAGAACACCAGGGCGGCGAAGACGTAGCCTTCGGTGGCCATACCCAGCCAGGCGGGGTCGGTGGTGGCTTGCTTGATGCTGTTGAGCAGGTCGAACAGGCCGATGATGATCACCAGGCTGGTGTCCTTGAACAGCGCGATGAAGGTGTTGACGATGCCGGGGATAACCAGCTTCAGGGCTTGCGGCAGGATCACCAGGCCCATCATCCGCCAGTAGCCCAGGCCCATCGCCGCAGCGGCTTCGTACTGGCCCTTGGGGATGGCCTGCAGGCCGCCACGCACCACTTCAGCGATGTAGGCCGACTGGAACATGATCACGCCGATCAGCGCCCGCAGCAGCTTGTCGAACGACAGGCCTTCAGGCAGGAACAGCGGCAACATCACCGAGGACATGAAGAGGACGGTGATCAGCGGCACGCCGCGCCAGAACTCGATGAAGGTCACACAGATGACCTTGATCGCCGGCATGTTCGAACGTCGTCCCAGGGCCAGCAGGATGCCCAGTGGCAGCGCACCGACGATGCCCACGGCAGCGATCACCAGGGTCAGCATCAGGCCGCCCCATTGGCTGGTGGAGACGGTGGACATGCCGAGGAAGCCGCCGTGCAGCAGCCAGTAAGCGACGATCGGGTAGATCACCAGGAATGCCAGGCCGTACTTGGCCTTCTGCTGGAAGCGCGGGATGAACAGCGGCGCAGCGCCGATGATCGCGACCCACACCGCCAGGTCCACTCGCCAGCGCAGTTCTTCGGGATAGAAACCGTACATGAACTGCGAGAAGCGCATCTTGATGAACACCCAGCACGCGCCTTCGCTGGTGCAGTCGGCACGGGTGGTGCCGCTCCAGTCGGCCTGGAGGAAGGCCCACTTGATCAGCGGCGGCAGGATCAGCCAGACCAGGTAGATGGCGAACAGGGTCAGCAGGGTGTTGAACCAGTTGGAAAACAGGTTGGCGCGCAGCCATCCCAGTACGCCGACGCTCATCCGGGGTGGCGGCTGGTCGGGCTTGAATACGTGTGTCGTCATGGTTCGGACCTCACCGCTCGACTAGCGCAATGCGCTTGTTGTACCAGTTCATCAGCAGGGAAATGCTGATGCTGATGGCCAGGTAGACGCTCATGGTGATGGTGATCACCTCGATCGCCTGGCCGGTCTGGTTCAGCACCGTACCGGCGAACAGCGAGACCATGTCCGGGTAGCCGATGCCGGCCGCCAGGGACGAGTTCTTGGTCAGGTTCAGGTACTGGCTGGTGAGCGGCGGGATGATCACGCGCAGGGCTTGCGGAATGATCACCAGACGCAGGGTCTTGGCAGCGGGCAGGCCCAGAGAACGCGCGGCCTCGGTCTGGCCGTGGCTGACCGCCTGGATGCCGGAGCGCACGTTCTCGGCGATGAACGCCGCGGTGTACACGGTCAGCGCCAGGGTCAGGGCGATCAGTTCCGGAATCACTACCCAGCCGCCGCGGAAGTTGAAGCCCTGCAGCACCGGCATGCTCCACTGGAATGGCGCGCCGAATACCAGGGACACCAGACCCGGAATCACCACCAGCAGCGCCAGGGCGCTGAGCAGCACCGGGAAGCGTTGACCGGTGGATTCACGCTTGGCTTTCGCCCAGCGGGCCATCGCGATGATCGCCACCAGCACCAGTACCAGGCTGACCAGGAACGGCCAGAAGCCATCGGCGATGGTCGGCGCCGGCATGTACAGGCCGCGGTTGTTGAGGAAGAAGTGCTCGCCGATGGCCAGGCTCTGGCGCGGCCCCGGCATGGGCAGCATCACCGCGAAGTACCAGAAGAAGATCTGTAGCAGCGGCGGGATGTTGCGGAAGGTTTCGATGTAGACGGTCGCCAGCTTGCGTACCAACCAGTTCGGCGACAGGCGCGCTACGCCCAGGATGAAGCCGAGGATGGTCGCGAAGACGATGCCGATAGCCGAAACCAGCAGTGTGTTGAGCAGACCGATGACGAAGACACGGCCATAGCTGTGGCTTTCGTTGTAATCGATCAGGTGTTGGGAAATCCCGAAGCCGGCGCTCTGCTCGAGGAAATCGAAGCCGGACAGGATGCCGCGCTGTTGCAGGTTGTGCTGGGTGTTCTGGAACAGGTACCAGCCCAGTGCCACGACTGCGACGACGGCGATGATCTGGAATAGCCACGCGCGTGCCTTGGGATCGGTCCAGATCGAACCTTTCGGGGCACGCGGGGCGTTGGCAGGTTTTTGCATGACAGCCCTCTGGGAACCACTGGCCGGCCGGATGGGGGGGCGGCGGCCAGGGTTCGCGTTGAAACGGAACTCGAACCCGGCAGCCACTTCATGTGGCCGCCGGGAGACGGTCAGCGCACCGGCGGTGCGTACTGCAGACCGCCCTTGTTCCACAGGGCGTTGATGCCGCGGTCGATCTTCAGGTCGCTACCGGCACCGATGTTGCGATCGAAGATTTCACTGTAGTTACCGACCTGCTTGACGATTTGCACCGCCCAGTCCTTCGGCAGCTTCAGGTCCTTGCCGAACTCGCCTTCAGTACCCAGCAGACGGGCAATGTCGGGGTTCTTGGTGGACTTGGCGGTTTCTTCGACGTTCTTCGAGTCGATGCCCAGTTCCTCGGCGTTCAGCATCGCGAACAGCGACCAGCGCACGATGTCGAACCACTCCTCGTCACCCTGGCGTACGGCCGGGCCGAGGGGCTCCTTGGAGATGACTTCCGGCAGTACCACGTACTCGTCCGGGGCAGCCAGCTTGATGCGCTGTGCATAGAGCTGGGACTGGTCGGAGGTCAGCACGTCGCAACGACCGGACTCGAGCGATTTGGCGCTCTCGTCGGAGGTGTCGTAGGTGATGGGGGTGTATTTCAGGTTGTTGGCGCGGAAGTAGTCGGACAGGTTCAGCTCGGTGGTGGTGCCGGCCTGGATGCAGACGGTGGCGCCATCGAGCTCCTTGGCGCTGGAAACGCCGAGCTTCTTGTTCACCAGGAAGCCTTGACCGTCGTAGTAGGTCACGCCGGTGAAGTTCAGACCCATGGCTGCGTCACGGGAGCTGGTCCAGGTGCTGTTACGCGAAAGGACGTCGACTTCGCCGGACTGCAGCGCGGTGAAACGTTCCTTGGCGGTCAGCGGGCTGTACTTGACCTTGCTGGCATCGCCGAACACGGCAGCGGCAACGGCACGGCAAACGTCAACGTCGATGCCTTTGTAGTTGCCCTTGCCATCGGCATACGAGAAGCCCGGGAGGCCGTCGCTGATGCCGCATTGTACGAAGCCTTTTTTCTTCACCGCGTCCAGGGTGGCGCCCGCTTGCGCGAAACCGCTGACACCGAGAACGGTTGCCGCGGTCAGCACGGCCAGGGTGGATTTCACCATCTTCATCAAAACCTCCAGTTGCTTTTATTGGTGTTGGAGTCTCGGTCCCACCGCCGTACCCTCGTGAGGCAGGTTCAACCTTTCATGCACTGGAAAAGGTCAACCGGGGTGTCAGACCTAAGGAAGGAGTCTAGTTGGCGCTGCTCCGCTCGCCACCAGACCTTTCCTCGCCCATTGGTCAAATGGGCTGGAGACGGATTGCGCCACCCTCGCACCACGAATGGCACCAGGTGATCGCCTGCAAGGTAGCAACCTGGATTGCTACCCAACCCGTTGCACGCCAGGGCAAGTGTTACCGAGCCCCGGCGCAAATTTCAGTCTGGTGCTCGTTAGCAAAGGGCGTACCAGCGAGGTGCCAGTAGGCCTATTCCGATAGGTCAATAGGTAAAGTTTTAGCGGTGCGACATCTTTTTCAGTTATCAAACCACCCCTTTGAATGGCATCGCCCCACAACTGTGCAGATGCACCACAACGGAGCCACACATGAGCGACACACTGATTCTCGAGCCCCCACATCGCGCCGATGCCTGCGTCATCTGGCTTCACGGCCTGGGCGCGGATCGTTATGACTTCCTGCCAGTGGCCGAGGCCCTGCAGGAAGCGCTGGGCACCACCCGCTTCGTGCTGCCGCAGGCGCCGACCCGTGCGGTGACCATCAATGGTGGCTGGGCCATGCCTTCCTGGTACGACATCCTCGCCATGAGCCCGGAGCGCGCCATCAACCAGCCCCAGCTGGAGGAATCGGCGGAGCATGTGATGGCCCTGGCGCAGGCACAGGTCGACGGCGGCATCGAGCCGCGCCGCATCTTCCTCGCCGGCTTCTCCCAGGGCGGCGCCGTCGTCCTGCACACCGCCTTCCTGCGTTGGGCGGATGAGTTGGGCGGCGTGCTGGCGCTTTCGACCTACGCACCGACCTTCAGCGATGACATGACACTGTCGGATACAAAACGACAACTGCCGGTCCTTTGCTTGCATGGCACTTTCGACGATGTGGTCCCGCCCGCGATGGGCCGCTCCGCCCATGATCGCCTGGCCGCCGCCGGTGTTCCCGTGGAGTGGCGCGACTATCCGATGGCCCACGAAGTACTGCCGCAGCAGATCCGCGACATCGGCACCTGGCTGGTGGAACGGCTGCACAGCTGATCTCCAACCCTTCAGTACAAGAAGCGACCATGGCCCCGACCTCAGCTCCGCCCATCGCCAATCTGCGCGATATCGAAGAACTCGAACGTCTTTCGCTGGAACAACGCGGCATGCCGGACAGCACCTACGAGCTGATCCGCCGCAGCGCCGAACGCAATCCGGGCAAGCGCGCCATGACCTTCCTGCTCCAGGGCGACGCTGAGGAGACACCTGTCGAGGTGACCTATGGTGAACTGCTGGCGCGGGTGACCCAGGCCGCCAATGCCTTCCACCATCTGGGCGTGCGTCCGGGCAAGGCGGTGTCATTCCTGCTGCCGAACCTGCCCCATACGCACTTCACTATCTGGGGCGGCGAAGCGGCGGGGGTGGTCAATGCCATCAATCCCTTGCTGGAGCCGGAGCACATCGCCGAGCTGATCCATGCGGCCGACTCCAAGGTGCTGGTGACCCTGGCGCCGTTTCCCGGTACCGACCTCTGGGACAAGGTCGCCAGCCTGCGTGACCGCCTGCCGGAATTGGAGGCCATCGTCACGGTTGACCTGGCGAACCTGCTGCCCGAGCCGCAACGCAGTGCCATCAAGGCCCAGCGCGGCGCGTTGCCGGAAGGGGTGCTGGACTTCGACGAGCTGCTCGACCGCTTCCCCGCGGACCACCTGCAAAGCGGCCGCGTGATCGCAGCGGATGACGTGGCGTCCTACTTCCACACCGGCGGTACCACCGGCACGCCCAAGCTGGCGCCTCACAGCCACCGCAACGAAGTGGCCATGGCGATGATCCTCGCCTACGCGATCAACCTGGGGGAGGGCGACAACACGCTCTGCGGCCTGCCGTTGTTCCACGTGAATGGCGTGATGGTCACCGGCCTCGCACCGATCTTCGCGGGCGCCGAGTTCCTCATCGCCACGCCCCAGGGCTATCGCAATACGCGGCTGATCCAGAACTTCTGGAACGTCATCGAACGTTATCGGGTGAGTTTCTTCAGCGGCGTGCCGACCATCTACGCGGGTCTGTTGCAGGTCCCCAGCGAAGGCCATGACTTGTCCAGCTTGCGCTACGCCTTGTGCGGCGCAGCGCCCATGCCGGTGGAGCTGATTCGCCAGTTCGAGGCCAAGACCGGCCTCAAGCTGATCGAAGGCTACGGCCTGACTGAAGCCACCTGTGGCACCTGCGGCAATCCCGCCCATGGTGAGCGCCGGCCGGGTTCCATCGGCATGCGCATGCCCTATTGCCAGGTGAAGGTGGCGGTGCTCGACGAACAGGGCCAGTACCTGCGGGATGCCGCGCCTGATGAAATCGGTAACCTCTGCGTGCGTGGCGTGACCGTGTTCAAGGGCTACTTGCAGGCGAGCAAGAACAAGGACATCTGGGTCGATGGCGACTGGTTCAACACCGGCGATCTCGGCCGCATGGACGCCGACGGCTACATCTGGCTCACCGGCCGCAGCAAGGACCTGATCATCCGGGGTGGACACAACATCGACCCGCAGATGATCGAGGAAGCCCTGCATCGACATCCCGCCGTGGCCATGGCCGCGGCGGTCGGCAAGCCGGACGACAAGGTCGGCGAGTTGCCGGTGGCCTATGTGCAGCTCAAGCCCGGCGCCGTTGCCAGCGAAGCCGAGTTGCTGGCACACGCGGCGCAGCATGTGCCCGAGCGTGCCGCAGTGCCCAAGGATGTCTGGATCATCGACGCCATTCCGGTGACCGCCGTGGGCAAGACCTTCAAGCCGGCGCTTCGCTACGACGCTACCCGCCGCGTGCTGGAAGGTGTGCTGGGGGCCATCGCTCCCGGCGTGAAGGTGGAAGTGGTGAATGATGATCGCCACGGACAGGTCGCGGAGATTCGCGCACCCGGGTTGGATGAGCCGCTGCGTACGCTGCTGGAAGCTCGCATGGCGGGCTATTCGGTGAAATTCCGCTTGATGGCTTGAGGCCATCTATACTGCCCCCAGAAGGCCGCCTCCGGGCGGCCTTCTGGTCACTGCGCCATTCAGATTTCGCGTCTTATGCTCCGAGCAGTTGCAGGAGCGTTTTCGTGCGTCCAGAAAAATGTTGCGAAATTGTGGCGAACATCAGGAATTGTCGCGTTCCTTACCGATATCCGTCCGCCCGTCGGCCCAACTTTGGACGGGCATTGCCAGACGAAAAGTGCGGGAATACTGTCGCACTGCGTTAACAACTGAGACAGGGATCGTTAGCGGTGCCGTCCGCTTCGACTGCCATCCGAGGCCGTTGCAGCCATGAAGCATGTCCACTGGCAAAAAGACATGGCCCTGTTGGGCCGACTGCGTCTGTTCCAGAACGTCACCGCGAACAGCCTCGAGCTGTTGCTCAAGGAGTTTCGCGCCTGCGACCTGGACGCCGGCGAGATCGTGCTGAGTCCGTTCAATCGCAACCAGTACCTTTATCTCGTCGTGAGCGGGCGGCTGAAGGTCTACCTGGGTTCCCTGGACAACAACCCTGTCAGTTCCATCGAGCCGGGCGAGTGCGCCGGCGAGATCAGCTTCATCGACAACGACCACCCTTCGGCCTACGTGGTCGCAGCGGAGCCCACTACCGCATTGCGACTGCACCGGCAATCGCTGGTCAGCCTGTTCCAGCAGTCGCCGCAGTTGATGCAGAACCTGCTGGAAGTGCTGTGCGACCGCGTGCGCCAGGGCAATCGGATCATTCTCGATACCGAGCAGAACGCGAAGATCGACACCTTGACCGGGCTCTTCAACCGGCGCTGGCTGGAACAGATCTACCAACGCGAAAGCACCCGCTGTTCCTTCAACGAGCAGCCGATGTCGATGCTCATGCTGGATGTCGACCACTTCAAGTCCTACAACGACTGCCATGGGCATCTGGCGGGCGATTACGCGCTGTGCCTGGTGTCCCACACGCTGCGCAATCAGCTGCGGCCCAAGGACAGCATGGCGCGCTATGGCGGCGAGGAATTCGTCATCCTGCTGCCCGAGATGGGCTGCGAAGAGGCCCGCACCATCGGTGAGCGGCTGCGGACCAGCCTGGAACAGATCCCGTCCTTCTATTCACCGCTGGGCGTATTGCCGGGCGTGACCATCTCCATCGGCCTGGCGGAAATGCAGCGCCCGGACAGCCTGCAGGGCATGATTTCGCGGGCCGACAACGCGCTGTACCAGGCCAAGCAGGATGGGCGTAACCGACTGAACGGCTGATTTCGGCCCCGCATTACATTTCCGCTTCCTTCAAACGTCTGTTTGCTAGAGTCCGTTCACTACAAGACAGCGGGAAGCTGGACATGCGCAAACTCCTGATCGCTTTGCTTTTGCTGGTGGCCGTTGGCCTGGGGATCTTCTTCTACCTGCCGGGCTTCCTCGACCGTGAAATGAACACGGTGGCCGCTCCGCCGCCCTATCACGCCTCCGACGAGGCCGAGAAACTGCACAAGACCCTGTTCGTCGCCGACCTGCACGACGATGCCCTGCTGTGGAACCGCAACCTGCTGGAACGCCATGATTTCGGCCATAGCGACCTGCCGCGCCTGCTCGAAGGCCACGTGGGCCTGCAGGTGTTCTCCACCGTCACCAAGACGCCGCGCGGCCTCAACTACGAGCGCAACGGTTCGGACACCGACGACATCACCCCCCTGGTCATGGCCCAGCGCTGGCCGCGTGCGACCTGGCACAGCCTGCTGGAACGCGCCCTCTATCAAGGCAAGAAGCTGGAAGAAGCCGCTGCCGGCAGCCAGGGCAAGTTGACCCAGGTGCGCAGCCGCGAAGACTTCTCCCGGTACCTCGCGGCCTGGGAGAAGGACCCGAACCAGGTGGCCGCCATCCTGGCGACCGAGGGCCTGCACCCGTTGGAGGGCAAGCTGGAGAACGTCGACCGCATGTACGACGCGGGCTTCCGCATCATGGGGCTGACCCATTTCTTCGATAACGAGGTCGGTGGTTCCGCCCATGGCCTGGAGAAGGGCGGCCTGACCCCCTTCGGTCGCCGAGTAATCGCCCGACTGGAAGAGAAAAAAATGCTGGTGGACCTGGCCCATGCGTCTCGCGCACTGATCGACGACGTGTTGACTATGGCCGAGCGTCCGGTGCTGGTGTCCCACACCGGTGTCGAAGGCACCTGCCCGGGCACCCGCAACCTCACCGACGCGCATATCCAGCGTATTGCCGCGACCGGCGGGGTGATCGGCATCGGCTATTGGGACACTGCGGTCTGCGAAACCTCGGTGAAAGCTATCGTCAGGGCCATCCGCTATGTCGCCGACAAGGTGGGCGTGCAGCATGTGGCACTGGGTTCGGACTTCGACGGTGCCGTGCACACGCCATTCGACACCAGCGGCCTGGCGCAACTGACCCAAGGCCTCAAGGACGCCGGATTCAACGAGGCGGACATCGCCCTCATCATGGGCGGCAACGTTCGCCGACTGTTGCTGGAGTCCCTTCCTTAGACCAAGTCAAGCCCTAGAATGCCCGCAGCTCTTCGCCCTGCGGGCATCTTGCTTTACACTGGCGGCCGTTCATTCCTTAATCAATCGACGAGACCACCGTGCTCAAAGCACTCAAGAAGATTTTCAGCAAGGGTGAAGAGCCGCAGGCCGGCCCCACCCCAACCGCTCCAGCCCCCGCCCGTACCGACAAGGAAGAGCGTCCGGCCAAACCGAAGAAAGCGCCTCGCGAAGCAGGCGAAAAGGCCGAAGGCTCCAGCGAACGCGCTCCCCGTGGCGAGAAAAAGCCCCGCAGCGACAAGCCCAAATCCGACAAGCCGCGTCGTGAGCGCCCGGCCAAGGCCGCGGCCCCGGCGAGCACCTGGAAGCTGGAAGACTTCGTGGTGGAGCCTCAGGAAGGCAAAACCCGCTTCCATGACTTCAACCTCGATCCAAGTCTGATGCATGCCATCCACGATCTGGGTTTCCCCTATTGCACCCCGATCCAGGCACAGGTCCTCGGTCATACCCTGAAGGGCAAGGACGCAATCGGACGCGCCCAGACCGGTACCGGCAAGACTGCCGCCTTCCTGATTTCCACCATCACCCAGTTGCTGCAGACCCCGCCGCCGAAAGAGCGCTATATGGGCGAGCCGCGTGCGCTGATCATCGCGCCGACCCGCGAACTGGTGGTGCAGATCGCCAAGGATGCCCAGGCCCTGACCAAACACAGCGGCCTGACCGTGATGAGCTTCGTCGGCGGCATGGACTTCGACAAGCAGCTCAAGCAACTGGAATCGCGTTTCTGCGACATCCTGGTCGCCACCCCCGGCCGTCTGCTGGACTTCAACCAGCGCGGCGAAGTGCACCTGGACATGGTCGAAGTGATGGTGCTGGACGAAGCTGACCGCATGCTCGACATGGGCTTCATCCCGCAAGTGCGCCAGATCATTCGCCAGACCCCGCACAAGGGCGAACGCCAGACCCTGCTGTTCTCCGCCACCTTCACTGAAGACGTGATGAACCTCGCCAAGCAGTGGACCGTCGACCCGGCCATCGTCGAGATCGAGCCGGAGAACGTCGCCAGTGAAACCGTCGAACAGCATGTCTACGCCGTGGCTGGCAGCGACAAGTACAAGCTGCTCTACAACCTGATCGCGCAGAATGACTGGACCCGCGTCATGGTCTTCGCCAACCGCAAGGACGAGGTGCGCCGTATAGAGGAACGCCTGACCAAGGACGGCATCAGCGCCGCCCAGATGTCCGGCGACGTACCTCAGCACAAGCGCATCAAGACCCTGGAAGGTTTCCGCGAAGGCAAGATCCGCGTCCTGGTGGCCACCGATGTCGCCGGCCGTGGCATTCACATCGATGGCATCAGTCACGTGATCAACTTCACCTTGCCGGAAGACCCGGACGACTACGTCCACCGCATCGGTCGTACCGGCCGTGCGGGCGCCAGCGGTACCTCCATCAGCTTCGCTGGCGAGGACGATGCCTTCGCCCTGCCGCCGATCGAGGAATTGCTGGGCCGCAAGATCAATTGCGAGATGCCCCCGACCGAACTGCTCAAGCCGGTGCCGCGCAAGCATCACTGAGGTCGAGTGGAATGAGAAAAGGCGAAGCCAGGTGCTTCGCCTTTTTCTTTGGGGGCAGGGAAGGGGAGACCTGCGGCCTCCTTGGCGAATGAGCGCCGGCTCTTGTAGGTTGGGCAGAGCGCAGCGAAGCCCAACGAGGTCGACCGTGACTCCGCGTGTTGGACTTCGCGTAGCTCTGCCACAACCTACGGGTCGGATACGCGGATCGCCCCCGCGCGGACGGGGTTCTTGTAGGTTGGGCAGAGCGCAGCGAAGCCCAACGAGGTCGACCGTGACTCCGCGTGTTGGACTTCGCGTAGTTCTGCCACAACCTACGGGCCGGATGCGCGGATCGCCCCCGCGCGGACGGGGCTCTTGTAGGTTGGGCAGAGCGCAGCGAAGCCCAACGAGGTCGACCGTGACTCCGCGTGTTGGACTTCGCGTAGCTCTGCCACAACCTACGGGTCGGATACGCGGATCGCCCCCGCGCGGGCGGGTTCTTGTAGGTTGGGCAGAGCACAGCGAAGCCCAACGAGGTTGACCGCGACTCCGCATGTCGGGCTTCGCGTAGCTCTGCCACAACCTACGGGCGCGGATGCGCGGATCGCCCCCGCGCGGACGGGGCTCTTGTAGGTTGGGCAGAGCGCAGCGAAGCCCAACGAGGTCGACCGTGACTCCGCGTGTTGGACTTCGCGTAGCTCTGCCACAACCTACGGGCCGGATGCGCGGATCGACCCCGCGCGGACGGGGCTCTTGTAGGTTGGGCAGAGCGCAGCGAAGCCCAACGAGGTTGACCGTGACGCCGCGTGTTGGGCTTCGCGTAGCTCTGCCACAACCTACGGACCAGATGCGCGAATCGAACCCGCGCGGACGGGGCTCTTGTAGGTTGGGCAGAGCACAGCGAAGCCCAACGAGGTTGACCCTGACTCCGCATGTTGGACTTCGCGTAGCTCTGCCACAACCTACGGGCCGGATGCGCGGATCGCCCCCGTGCGGACGGGGTTCTTGTAGGTTGGGCAGAGCGCAGCGAAGCCCAACGAGGTTGACCCTGACTCCGCGTGTTGGACTTCGCGTAGCTCTGCCACAACCTACGGGCGCGGATGCGCTGCCCCGTGGACTACAGCGCCCCCGCCTTCTTCCACGCCAGATAACGGCTCACCAACTCCGGTCCCAGCTCACTGGGGCGGGCGTCCAGCACCGGCACGCCGTGGGCCGCCAAGCGTTCATGCAGGCTGTTACGGGCATTCAGGTAGTCCACCGTACCGCAGTAGGCGAGGGCATCATCGAAGCCCCGGACGGGGCTCTGGCGCAGGCTGTCGAGGACTTCCTCACGCAGGCTGACCACCAGCAGGCGGTGTTGGCGGCCGAGGCGCTTCACGGCGTTGAACAATTCGGCGTCGTCCTCGTCGCGCAGATTGCTCACCAGGACCACCAGTGCGCGGCGGCGCTGGCGCGCCAGCAGCGCGTCCGTGGCGGCACTGTAGTCAGCCGGGCGCAGCGTACTGTCCAGGTCGTAGACGCCATTGAGCAGCACGTTCAACTGCGCCGGCCCCTTCACCGGCGCCACGAAGCGGTCGCGCTCGGCTGCGAAGGTGGACAGACCAACCGCATCGCCCTGGCGCAGCGCCACATAGCTGAGCAGCAGACTGGCGTTGAGGGCGTGGTCGAAGTGCGAGAGATCACCGTCCTGGCTGCGCATGCGCCGGCCGCAGTCGAGCAGGAAAACGATCTGCTGGTCACGCTCGTCCTGGTATTCGCGGGCGATAGGCGTGCGCTTGCGGGCCGTGGCCTTCCAGTCGATCTGGCGCAAGGTGTCGCCGTCGCGGAATTCCCGCAGTTGGTGGAATTCCAGGCCCAGGCCGCGGCGCGGGCGCTGGCGTACACCGAGCTGGCTGAGCCAGTCGTCCACAGCCTTCAGCTGCGCGCCATAGAGGCGCGCGAAATCCGGGTAGACGCGGGCTTCGCCGGGCAGGTCGAGCACGCGCTTGTGCCGCCACAGGCCGAGCGGGCTGGGCAGCTGTATTTCGCAGGCAGGGAAGTGGAAATGGCCGCGCTTGAGTGGTCGCACCCGATAGCCGAAGTCGGTGCGCTCCCCCGGGTGCAAGGCCACCCGCTGGGGTAGCGACTCGAATTCCATGGCGGCTGGCACCTGGTCGAACAGGTCGATCTCCAGGGGGCGGCCATAGCCGTGATGGAGGGTCAGTCGGACATCGCTCCAGCGCCCAAGTGCCAGGTTGCCGGGAAGCTTGCGCTCCAGCTGCGGTGACGGCAGGCGGCGCAGCCAGAGACCATCCACCAGGCCAAGCAGGATGAGGGCGCAGAGCAGCCCCCACCAGAGCAGGTCCAGCTGGCCGGGCAGGCCGACGCCCAGCGCCGGCAGGGCGCCGAGCAGCAGGGCCAGGCCGAACAGCGTGGCCACCAGCGCCAACAGTGCGCGGGACGGCTTCATAGGCGCGGCGCCGGCACCTGGTCGAGGAGTTGCTGGAGCACCTGATCCACCGACAGGCCTTCGATATCCAGTTCCGGCGACAGACGCACGCGGTGGCGCAGTACCGCCAGGGCGCAGCCCTTGATGTCGTCCGGGAGCACGAAGTCGCCGCCGCGCAACAGGGCGCGGGCGCGGCCGCCGCGCACCAGGGCAATGGAGGCGCGCGGACCGGCACCCATGGCCAGGCCCGGCCAGCTGCGGGTGGCGCGGGCCAGACGCACGGCATAGTCGAGCACCTGGTCGTCCACCGGCAGATCGCTGGCGATCTTCTGCAGGGCCATGACATCGCGGGCTTGCAGCAGCGTGCGCAGCGGTGCCACTTCGAGCATGTCGGCGCGAGGCGAGCGGGTGACCTGGCGCACCAGGCTGAGTTCTTCGTCGGCGGCTGGGTAATCCATGCGCAGCTTGAGCATGAAACGGTCCAGCTCGGCTTCCGGCAGGGGATAGGTGCCTTCCTGCTCGATGGGGTTCTGCGTCGCCAGCACGAGGAAGGGCTGGGGCACCGGCAGGGCGCGGCCTTCGAGAGTGACCTGGCGCTCCTGCATCACTTCCAGTAGCGCGGCCTGGGTCTTGGCCGGGGCGCGGTTGATCTCGTCCGCCAGCAGCAGATTGGTGAACACCGGGCCCTTGCGCAGCTTGAACTGCTCGCTCTGCATGTCATACACGGCATGGCCGGTGACGTCGCTGGGCATCAGGTCGGGGGTGAACTGGATGCGCGAGAACTCGCCGCCGAAACAGCGGGCCAGGGCGCGGACCAGCAGCGTCTTGCCGAGGCCCGGCACGCCCTCCACCAGCACGTGGCCACCCGCCAGCAACGCGGTGAGCACGTCGTCGATCACGGCGACCTGGCCGACCACGGCCTTCTGCAGTTCCACGCGCAACGCCTGGGCCAACTGGCTGGCGCGCTGACGCTGGACGGCGACCGAGGGGGCGGAAGCGCTGCTGGCTTCGGTTTGCGACGGGTCGGAAATCTGTTCGCTCGTCATAGGGCGTTCCTAAGGGTTTGCAGGTGGGTGACCTGGCGGGTGAAGTCGGTGGCGGTGAGCCGTTGCTTGGGCAGCGGCCGCATGGCCTGGCTGATGGCGCTGGGCGGCAGGCGGGTCAGGCGGCCCAGCACTTGCCACTGTTCGGCCACGGCGAGCCGTTCGAATCCGGGATGGCGATGGCGGGCGCGACGCTGGATATCACGTTGCAGGCCTTGCAGCAGGCTGGCCTGACCGCTGCGGCGAAGCAGGAAGTCGGCGCTGCCGCGCAGGTGTTCTTCCAGTTGCCGGCGCGCGCGGCTGGCCGGTGCCTGCAGCGGCCCCTGGCGTTGGCCAACGTGCCAGAGCAACAGGACGATAAGCAGGGCCAGGGCCACCAGGGCCTCGGGGAAGTTTTGTCCGAGCAGCGTGGCCAGGCTGTCGCGCTCTGCGCGGTAAAGCAGGGTGACGGTGCTGTCCTGGGTGAGATACCAGAGCAGCCAGGCGTTGTCGTACTCGCCGATATCGCGGGTCTGCCAGATCCAGCCGTCGGTGAGCACGGTGACCAGGCCGTCGCCGTGGTCCAGTTGCAGCATATGCGTGGCCTTGGCGCTGTTGGCCCAGGCGTGGGCGCGGTTCTGGCTGTCGTAGAGGTGGAACTCGGGGTCGAAGCTGGCGTAGGCCGGCGCTTGTTCATTTTCCAGATAGAGTTTGGTCAGCTCCGGGAAGGGGTCTTCCTCGGCGGGCTCCTGTTCGTCCTGGGGAGAGGCCGCGGCCTCGGCCTGTTCCTCGGTGCGAGTGTCGTCAGGCGTCTCGGGTTCGGGGCCAGTATCTTCTTTCAGGTCCTTGGCTTCGTGCTGCTGGATGCCCAGGCGGTCCGCCAGCAGATCGCCGCTCTTGCCTTCGTCTTCGTCGTAGATTCGCTCGGCGATGAACAGCAGATGCCCGCCCTTGCTCGTCCACTCCAGCAGGCGATCGGCCTGGCGTGGCGTCATGCGCGAGCGGCTGCCGAGCAGCAACAGGCTGTGGCCGGCGCTGGGCAGGTTGTCGAGTACTTCCAGGCCGTCCGCCCGCGCCACTTGCAGGCCCTGCTTGCGCAGGAAGTGTTCGGCGGCGAGGTACGGATTGCCCAATACTTCAGGCGCCGGGCCGTGTTCGACGGTGTCCTGATAGGGCTGCAAGCGCCCGCCGATCTGGATCGCCAGCAGACCCAGCAGCAGGGCCAGGCCGGCGCCAATGAGAAAGCGCAGGCGCGGTTTCATGTTGCGGCTCCGGCGGCGAACAGGCGACGCCAGCCATCGCAGAGACCCTGGCGCAATTCGGCGGCGGGCAGGCGGTGGCCGTAGGCGAGGTTCTGCCAGTGCCCGGTGAGCGCCTGGCTGAAACCTTCCAGTTCGGTGTTGTCCAGGCGGCGCACCAGTTGCAGCACTTCACCTTCGGTATGGGATTGCCTGAGTGGCAGGCGGAAGTCGTGCAACAGGCGGCTCAGCAGGGCGCGGTAAAGCAGGCCGAGGGCTTCGCGGGGCTGGCTGGCCCAGAGGCGTTCGGCCTCTGTGGCGACATCGTCAGGCAAGCTCTCTGGCGCCAGCTCCAGTCCGAACAGCACTGAAGGCGCTTCACGCGTGCGGCGTTGGGGAAGTCCCAGGTGCCCGGCGAAGGTGCTGATCCAGTCGCGATAGCGCCAGAGCAGGAGCGCAAGGAGGCTGATCAGCGCACCCCATAGCAGCACCTTGATGACCAGGGCGAGGGTGTCCAGGCTTTTGGCGTACTCGGCCAGCTTGAACAGATTACGGATGAATTGGGCCCAGCCTTCGACGTCTTCGGGCTTGGGTTCCTTGTCAGCGGCTTCTTCGCCCAGGCGCCAGCGAGTGACGGTTTCCCGATTCTGGAAGGGCGGGCCATCCAGCAGGGCGCCGATGTTTTCCTTCGCGGTCTTGCCGGTCAGCGACTGGTGGGTGAGGCGTTCGGCATCGGGACCGTCAAGGAAGGCCTGGGGCGCGAGGCAAATGGGCGGCGTGTCGTCCGCCATGGCCGGTTGCGGCAGCTGGCTGAGCAGCAGGCCGAGCCCCAGCAGCAACGCGTAGGCAGTGCCGGTCAGACGCTGACGCATGCGACGGAACTGGAGTTCGATGTCCCAACCTTCGAGGGACGTGCGGCGGTTCAGGTACAGGGTGAAGCCGCAGGCGACGTAGACCGGCCCCCAGATCATCAGCACCAGGACGTAGAGGCTGTTGGACAGGTGTTCCAGCCAGAGCCATTCGCCGGACGCCATTTCCAGGAGCTTCTGCCAGTCCCAGTCGATCGCCACCTGCTGGGGCAGCATCAGGTAGAGCAGGGTGATGAGGCCGAACCAGAGGGCGGATTCCAGGTGGATGCCGATCACCGTCAGCCAGGTGGCACCGCCTGCGTTGCGCTGCCCCAGCACGACCAGGCGCTGGCTTCGCGCCTGTCCGGAAAGGCCTTCCAGTTGGAGTACCGGCAGGTCGAAGCTGCGGGTGGTACTGAGGCGCCGCCAGGTGAGGCTGGCGAGCAACTGCGGCTTCAGCAGTCGCGGATACGCGCGCAGTGCTTCGCCGAGGGTCGGCGTGTCACCGAACAGGGCGCGGGAGAGGATGTACAGCGGCAGCCGTTCGTAGGCGGGCTTGAGCAGCCAGAAGAGGAAGACCGCCAGCCCCGGGTAGCTCCAGCAGACCAGCGTGAGCAGGCCGAACACCGGCAGGGTTACCAGTGCCCAGCTGGCCATCAGTAGGCCGGCGTGACGGCGCGCCAGCAGCACGCCGAGGTCCATGGCTTCCCACGCACTGCGGGGGCGGATCGCGACGCTGGCGTCAGTCAGGCGCATGAGCCCTCCTGCCCACCAGCCCGAAATAGAGTGCGACCAGCAGCCAGAGGCCCGCACCCACCCTGTACTTCACCTGGGGCGTCACCAGGGTCATCGACGACCAATAGGCCTCGACGAAGGCGGCGATCACCAGTAGCAAGATCACTCCGGCGACCAGTTGCACGCTGCGGGCCCCGGCCAGTCTCAGGGCTTCGCCACGGGGCAAGCGGCCCGGGGCGAGCAGGGCCCAGCCCAGTTGCAGGCCGGCGGCACCGGCGAAGGCGATGGCGGTGAGCTCGAAGGCACCATGGCCGATGACGAAGGACCAGAAGGTTTCGCCGAAACCGACCTGGGTCAGGTGCCCCGCCACGGCGCCTATGTGCAGGCCGTTGAACAACAGGAAGAACAGGCTGCCGACGCCGAAGAGCAGGCCGCCGGCATAGGTCTGAAAAGCGATGCCGATGTTGTTCATGATGTAGTGGCCGAACATCATCCAGTCGTCCCCGGAGTCCCGCTCGCTCATGGGGCCGATACGCCGCGCATCGGGGTCGTACATGGACTCCATCGACGACACTTGCTCCGGATCCAGCACGCTGTAGACCAGGTCCGGCCAGTTGTGTACCAGCAACCCCATCAACAGCAGGCTGCCGTAGAACAGCAGGCTGGCGGCGGCGATGCTGCGCCACTGGCTGCGCACCAGGCGCGGAAATCCACCCAGGAGAAAGCCCAGCAGGCGCGCACCGAGGTGGCTGCGATGGCGGTAGAACTGCTGGTGGCCGCGCATGGCGAGCTGTTGCAGGTGCTCCACCAGGTGGCTGCTGTAGCCGCGCTCCTGGGCCAGCGCCAGTTGCTGGCAGACCTGTCGGTAGTCGGCGGAAAAACTTTCGCAGGCACGGGCGTCGGCCTTGCCACGTTCGAGGCGGTCAAGCAGGTCGGAAAAAGCTTTCCAGTCTGCCTGGTGCTGGCGTTCGAAGAGGTTCTGTTTCATGGCGAAGCCGATCCCAACAGGCCCCGGGCGATGCCGTTGATGCGAGCCTGGGCCTGTTCCGCCGATACGTTCAGCGGCGCGGCGAGGATGCCCGCGAGCTCAGCGCGTCGGGCCGGCGACAGGTCGGACTGGCGTTCGGCGAAGCCCAGCAGGGCACGCTGGTCGGCGAGGGTCAGGTCGAATGGCGCGCGCTCGGGCGCGGCCTCCGGCAGTTCGGGACGTTGAGTCTGCTCGTCGCGATAGACCACCAGGCTGCCGGCGGCAATGTCGCCCAGGCGCTTGAAGGTAGGGTGCAGGAGGCAGCTGAGGGCGCCCAGGGTGTAGGCGAAGGGCAGCAGGTCGACGAAGCGCAGCAGGTTGCGCACCAGCGAGGCCGACCAGCCGACGGGGGTGCCATCGTCATGCACGACCCGCAGGCCCATGACCTGCTTACCGGGCGAACGGCCCTGGTTGAGCACTTCGAACAGCACCATGTACCACCAGTTGAGCAGGAACATGAGGATCAGGCCGAGACCGAAACCGAGCTGGCCGAGCAGGGCAAGGGCGATGAACAGCACCAGCATGATAGCGCCGCGAATGGCCAGGTCGATGGCATAGGCAAGGGCACGTGGGAGCAGGCCGGCCGGACGCAGAACCAGGTCGATGCCTTCCGGCGTTTCCACCTGGTAGCGGGTGTCCAGCGGTTTGGCTTGGGAGTCGACCGGTAGGGAACTGGCTCGGATTGCGGGCATCGGCTGGGCGCCAAGGGGAAAGCCCGATGCTAGCGAGCGGCCGGTATCCAGGCAACCTGGCGGCGCGGACTCAGACCGCATGCTGTGAAAGATGTGGAGTTATCGACAGGGCGCTTGGCGCGCGGGTGCGTGCGCGAAGTGCGAAAGGCACGGGCATGGGGCAGTCCTTGGCGGGGCGGTCGTCCAGTGGCGGCGATTCTAGGCACGCCGCAAACCGCCCAGCAAGGCGGTGAATGGCGAAGTTTCCCGGTCTGTCCAGCGCCGTTGCACTCTATCCGCCGGTGATAGACTGCCCAGCTCACGAAAAAGGGGGACGCCGTGACATCCAGCATTTTCTGGCACGACTACGAAACCACCGGCATCAACCCGCGCTGCGACCGTCCGCTGCAGGTGGCCGGCATTCGGACCGACGAGGCGCTCAATGAGATCGGCGAGCCGATCAACCTCTACTGCAAGCCCAGCGACGATATCCTGCCCCACCCGGCCGCCTGCCTGGTCACCGGCATCCTCCCCAGCACCCTGGAGGCAAAAGGATTGGGTGAAGCCGAATTCATGCATCGGGTGCACGCCGAGCTCGCCCTGCCGGGCACCTGTGGTGCCGGCTACAACACCCTGCGTTTCGATGATGAAGTCACCCGCTACAGCCTCTATCGAAACTTCCATGACCCCTATGCCCGCGAATGGCAGGGCGGAAACAGCCGCTGGGACCTGATCGACCTGGTGCGCACCGCTTATGCGCTGCGGCCGGAGGGCATCGAGTGGCCGCAACAGGAAGGCCGCGTGAGTTTGCGCCTGGAGCTGCTGACCGCGGCCAACGGCATCGACCATGGGCAAGCCCACGATGCGCTTTCCGACGTCCGCGCGACCATCGCCCTGGCGCGCCTGCTGCGCGAGCGTCAACCGAAGCTGTTCGACTATCTCTATCAGCTGCGTAGCAAGCACAAGGTCCAGGAGCAGGTGCGCCTGCTGCAACCTCTGGTGCACATCTCCGGGCGCTTCTCCGGTGAACGTCACTACCTGGGGGTGGTGCTACCCCTTGCCTGGCATCCGCGCAATCGCAACGCGCTGATCGTGCTGGACCTGCAGTCGGAGCCTGGCCCGCTGCTCGAACTGAACGCGGAAACCCTGCGCCAGCGCCTCTATACCCGGCGCGATGACCTGGTTGAGGGCGAGTTGCCGGTACCGCTGAAGTTGCTGCATATCAATCGGTGTCCGGTAGTCGCGCCCCTTGGGGTGCTGCGCGAAGCTGATCGGCAGCGCATTGGCGTTGATCTGGAACTCTGCCAGCGTCGTGCCGAACTGGTCGCCACGCAGGCCGCCATCTGGCAAGAGAAGTTGCCGGTTATTTACGCCGAAGAAGAATTCGCTTCGGTGGATGATCCGGAGCAGCAGTTGTATGACGGATTCCTCGGTGACCGGGATCGTCGACTCTGCGAACAAGTGCGGCGCGCCGATCCGCAACGTTTGTCCCGCGAGAATTGGCCGTTCGACGACCCGCGCTTGCCGGAGTTGCTGTTCCGTTACCGTGCAAGAAACTTCCCTGAAACTTTGTCGGATTCCGACCGCACGCGATGGGAGGCATTTTGCAGGAATCGGCTGAATAGCCCGGAATACGGGGCGCCTAATACCCTGGAGAGTTTTTTCAAGGCACTGGATGAGTTCCAGCTCAATGCCGAGCCCGCAAAACAGGCGGTGTTGCTGGAGTGGCGTCGATATGCCACGGAACTGCGGCATCGCTATCAGTTGTGAAAATACCCCGGGTAATTCCGGGGTTTACTCGCGCCAATAAAAAACGCCAGCAGATGCTGGCGTTCTTTATTGCCGAAGGCTTAGCCCAGGATGGTGGCCCAGCTTTCAACGGCGTCGGCGCCCCACTTGGCTTTCCACTCTTTCAGAGTCTTGTGGTTGCCGCCTTTGGTTTCGATGACTTCACCGGTGTTCGGGTTCTTGTACTGCTTGACCTTGCGGGCACGCTTGCTACCGCCACCAGCGGCTTTGGCGGCGCGGGGCGCCTTGGCGGAGCGGGCATCGGGGTCGAGCAGGGCAATGATGTCGCGCAGGGATTTCTGATATTCGCCCATCAGGGTGCGCAGTTTGCCTTCGAACTCAAGTTCTTTTTTCAGCTTGTCGTCCTGGGACAGGTTCTTCAGGCGCTCCTGGAGCTCCTTGATGGCTTCTTCCGTTGCCCGGTATTCGTTGATCAGCGACATGTCGGCGTCCCTTGTTGGAATCTACGTTGACTTGCGATTGCGAAGTGTCATCAATAATAGACAGCGATTATCTGCAAGTAAATAAGCAGGAAAACTTTTGTACGCATTGTCGGTGACTTCTTCTTTCATACTAGTCCGCTGGTCGTTCAAGTGCGTAATTGCGCTTCGTGCACTCGCTATATCGATGTCGGCTTTCGCCCCTTAGTTGTGCGTTGGGTTTTCTTCGCGGTGGCGGGCAATCCGCTGCAAGCCACGTGGTTACTGAAGTTTTTGTGCACACTGGCTAGAATGGCCGCCTTCGTGAAGTCTCTGGAGTGTTCCCAAATGCGCACATTTCGTCTGGTGATTGCCTGTCCGGACGGCGTCGGCATCGTAGCCAAGGTCAGTAACTTCCTGGCTACCTACAACGGCTGGATTACCGAGGCCAGCCATCATTCGGATAATCAGAGCGGCTGGTTCTTCATGCGCCATGAAATCCGTGCCGATTCCCTGCCTTTCGATCTGGATGGTTTCCGCCAGGCGTTCGCGCCCATCGCCCGTGAGTTCGCCATGGACTGGCGGGTGACCGACTCCGAGGTGAAGAAGCGCGTCGTGCTGATGGCCAGTCGCGAGTCTCACTGTCTGGCCGACCTGCTGCACCGTTGGCACAGCGGCGAACTGGATTGCGAGATCCCCTGCGTGATCGCCAACCACGACGACCTGCGCAGCATGGTGGAATGGCACGGTATCCCTTACTTCCACGTGCCGGTGGACCCGAAGAACAAGCAGCCGGCCTTCGATGAGGTTTCGCGCCTGGTGGAAGAGCACAACGCCGATACCGTCGTGCTTGCCCGCTATATGCAGATCCTCCCGCCGGAGCTCTGCCAGCGTTACGCCCACCAGGTGATCAACATCCATCACAGCTTCCTGCCATCCTTCGTGGGCGCCAAGCCTTACCATCAGGCATCGCTGCGGGGCGTGAAGCTGATCGGCGCCACCTGCCACTACGTCACCGAAGAGTTGGACGCCGGTCCGATCATCGAGCAGGACGTGGTGCGCGTGACCCATCGCGACAGCGTCGAAGACATGGTTCGCTTCGGCAAGGACGTGGAAAAGATGGTGCTGTCCCGTGGGCTACGCTATCACCTTGAAGACCGGGTGCTGGTGCACGACAACAAGACCGTCGTGTTCAACTGACGACCTTGGCGGGCATCCGCTCCGGTCAACCGGCAGAGGAGCCCGCCCATGCTCAAGTCGATCAAGGTGCGCGACTGCATGACGCGCCACCTGGTGACCTTCAGGTCCGACACCGATCTTCTCCTCGCCATCGAGCGGCTGCTGGAGCACCGGATATCCGGTGCTCCCGTGGTGGACTCCCAGGGCCATCTGATCGGCATGCTTTCGGAAGGCGACTGCTTGCGCGGCATCCTTTTCGGCACCCATGACGAGGCTGCGATTGGCAGTGTCAGCAAATGCATGTCCACCCGGCTGGAGACCGTCTCTCCCGACGCTGACATCATCGACATCTGCCAGCGTTTCCTGCGCGACAAGCGCCAGCGCTTTCCGGTAGTCGAAGAGGGCGTGCTGATCGGCCAGGTCAGTCGTCGCGATGTGTTGCTTGCCGTGAAAGGCTTTGCCCGGCATGACCCTGAACAACCCCCGGAAGTCTGAGGATTGCCCCATGACTGACCCACGTGACCGAGCCACCTCCAGCCCGCCGCCCACCCTTGGCGAAGGCTGCGTACGCCGCTATGACCCCGATGAGCTGAGCGAGGAGAACGGCACCGAGTTCCCCGGCGCGGCGGAGTTGTGGCGAAAGACGCAGGAAGAGGAAGAAACGAAGAAGGCGCCCTAGGGCGCCTTCTTAGTGTTTGATGTGGGAGCGAATTCATTCGCGAAGAGTCCGAGCACGGCCTTTCGCGAGCAAGCTCGCTCCTACGGCTGTCAGTTGCGTAGGGTGGATAACGCTCTTTTTATCCACCATCGGCGTCATGCCGAACGACTTGTTTCCGCTGTGGGAGCGAATTTATTCGCGAATGAATTCGCTCCCACACGAGCAACCACCCGCCGTCAGATGCGGAAACTCCCCACCAGTTGCTGCAGGCGTGCGGCCTGCTGGTCCAGGTCGGCACAGGCGCGCAAGGTCGCCTGGAGGTTTTCCACGCCTTCCTGGTTGAGGGTGTTGATCTCGGTGATGTCCATGTTCAGCGAATCGACTACGGCGGTCTGTTCCTCGGTGGCGGTGGCCACCGACTGGTTCATGCCGTCGATCTCGCCGATGCGATGGGTCACGCTGCCCAGGCGCTGGCCGGCCTGGTTGGCGATTTCCACGCTCTGCTCGCTGTAGCGCTGGCTCTCGGTCATGGTGGTGACCGCTTCGCGGGCGCCGACCTGCAGCTCTTCGATCATCTGCTGGATTTCCTGCGCCGACTCCTGGGTGCGATGGGCCAGGTTGCGCACCTCGTCGGCCACCACGGCGAAACCACGACCGGCTTCGCCGGCGCGGGCGGCTTCGATGGCGGCGTTGAGGGCGAGCAGGTTGGTTTGCTCGGAAATGCCTTTGATCACTTCGAGGATCTGGCCGATGTTCACCGTCTTGCTGTTCAGCGTCTCGATGTTGCCGCAGGAGGCGCGAATCTTGCCGGACAGCTCGTTCATCGCGGAGATGGTGCGCTCCACCACCTGGCGGCCATCCTCGGCCAGGGTGCGCGCGGAGGATGCCTGGTTCGAAGCGTCGGCGGCGTTGCGGGCGATTTCCTGCGCGGCGGCGCCAAGTTCGTTGATCGCGGCGGCGACGCTGTTGGTGCGGTTGGCCTGCTCGTCGGAGTTGCTCATGGACGAGTTGGAGGCGTTGAGCACCAGCTTGGCGACCTGATTGACCTGATTCGTGGCCGACGACACTTCACGGATCGAACTGTGGATACGCTCGAGGAAACGGTTGAAGGCGCTGGCCAGATCGCCGAACTCATCCTGGGTATGGATCGCCAGGCGGCGAGTCAGGTCGCCTTCGCCCTGGGCGATGTCCTGCATGGCGCGACCCATGATGTGCAGGGGTTGCATCAGGACGCGGATCAGCATGCCGAGCAGGATCATGATGATCACCACGGCGATCACGGTGGCGATGATGGCCGACGCGCGGAACTCATTGAGCATGCTGTAGGCCTTGTCCTTGTCCACCGATACGCCGATGTACCAGTTCACCGAGGGCAGGCCTTTCACCGGGGCGAAGGTGAGGATGCGCGTGGTGCCGTCCACTTCGACTTCGCTGAAGCCGGTGCTGATGGCCGGGGTGTTCTGCGGATAGAGGTCCCGCAGGCTCTTCATCACCAGGTCCTTGTTCGGATGCACCAGGACCTTGCCGTCGGCGCTGACCAGGAAGGCGTAGCCCATGCCGTCGAAGTCCAGGGCATTGATGATCTGCACCAGCGTCTGCAGGCTCAGGTCGCCGCCCGCGACGCCCAGGGACTGCACTGGCGTGGCGATGGTCATGATCAGCTGGCCGGTTGCAGCATCCACGTAGGGTTCGGTGAGGGTGGTGCCGCCGGCGCTCTTGGCGCCCTGGTACCAGGGGCGGGTGCGCGGGTCGTAGCCCTCGGGCATCGCGCTATTCGGGCGCATGGTGAATTGCCCGTCTTGCGTGCCGAAATAGGTGAACGCGAAAGTCGAACTCAGTGCCCGCTGTTGCAACAGTGAAGGTACGGCATCGGCGGAAGGGTTGGCTGCAAGGGATTCGGCCACGCTTTCCACCAGCAGAATCCGGCCCGACAGCCAGTTCTGGATATTGCTGGCGGTGACATCGCCCATTTCCTGCAGATAGTTTTCCAGATCGTCTCGGAGCGCATTCCTTTGCAAGTAATCGTTGTACAGGGTGAACAGCGAGAAGGCTGCAATGACCACCAGCGAGGCGGCGAGCAGAATCTTGTGGCTGAACCTGAGGTTTTTGATCATGTTTGCTTGCGTCCGGTTGGGTCAGGCACCAGTCTTCATGGCACGTGAGTGCTGAAAAACTGAGTAGAAACGTCGGTTTATATATCGGCGGGAATCAATCAAAGCTTTAACCGAGGAAGGCGAAATGCCCGATCAAAACTCCCTGATTCTCGGCGCTGACCCACAAGGCGCTGCCGTCTCCCAGGCCATGAAACTGGCCAATCGCCACGGACTGATCGCGGGCGCTACCGGCACCGGCAAAACGGTGACCCTGCAGCGCCTGGCTGAAGTCTTCAGCGATGCCGGTGTGGCGGTGTTCGCGGCGGATATCAAAGGCGATCTCTGCGGCCTTGGCGCAATGGGCAATCCCCAGGGCAAGGTGGCCGAGCGCATCGCCTCCATGCCCTGGCTTGGTCATCGGCCCCAGGCTTACCCGGTGACCCTATGGGATGTTGCCGGGCTCTCCGGCCATCCGCTGCGCACCACCCTCAGCGAGATGGGCCCGTTACTGCTGGGCAATCTGCTGGAGCTGACCGACAGCCAGCAGGCCGCGCTGTATGCCGCCTTCCAGGTCGCCGACCGCGAAGGCCTGCTGTTGCTCGACCTGAAGGACCTCAAGGCGCTCCTCAACCATCTCAAGGATCACCCGGAACTGCTGGGTGAGGACCGTGCCCTGTTCGCGGGCGCTTCTGCCCAGGCCCTGCTGCGACGACTGGCCACCCTGGAGCAGCAGGGCGCCGAGGCACTGTTCGGCGAGCCGGCACTGCAACTGGAGGACATCCTCCAGCCGGACCGCGACGGCCGTGGGCGTATCCATCTGCTGGACGCCAGTCGTCTCGTCCATGAGGCGCCCAAGGTCTATGCCACCTTCCTGCTCTGGCTGCTGGCCGAGCTCTTCGAGCAATTGCCGGAGCGGGGCGATGCGGACAAGCCGGTGCTGGCGCTGTTCTTCGATGAGGCGCACCTGCTCTTCGCCGGGACTCCGAAGGCCCTCCAGGAGCGCCTGGAGCAGGTGGTGCGACTGATTCGCTCCAAGGGTGTCGGCGTGTACTTCGTCACCCAATCCCCCAGCGACCTGCCGGATGACGTGCTCGCGCAACTCGGCTTGCGCATCCAGCATGGCCTGCGCGCCTTCACCGCCAAGGAACAGAAGTCGCTGCGCGCAGTGGCCGATGGTTTCCGCCCGAATCCCGCGTTCGACGCATTGAGCGTGCTCACTGAACTGGGCATCGGCGAGGCGTTGGTGGGGACGCTGGAAGAGCGGGGCACCCCGGCCATGGTCCAGCGCGTCGCCATCGCACCGCCTCAGTCACGAATCGGCCCGCTGAATGACAGCGAACGCGCCGCGCTGGTGCGAAGTTCGCCCCAGGCCGGTCGTTACGACAAACCGATCGATCGCGAGTCCGCCTATGAAAGGCTCACCGCCCGTGCCGCTCAGGCACCCGCCGAAGAACCGGTGCAGAAGGGCGGCAAGGCGCAGGCCAGCCCACCTGGCATGGGAGATCTGGCCGGTGAGTTGCTGGGCTCCTTCGCCAGCCAGGCGATGAAGACTGCCGTCCGCCAAGCGGCCAACCAGCTCGGCCGGCAACTGGTGCGCGGCCTGATGGGGTCGTTGCTGGGCGGCAGCAAGCGCCGTTGACTGCTTGTGGGAGCGAATTCATTCGCGAATGAATTCGCTATGTCTGCATTAAGAGTTGCAAGTAGCTGCATTGCCCGTAGGAGCTGGCTTGCCAGCGAATGGCCCCGTTTCGCTAGCAAGCTAGCTCCTACAAGGCTCCTGGACCGATCGCCGATCTCTGGCGACAGCTAACGCAGACATAGCCAATGAATTCGCTCCCACAGGAACGAAAAAGGGCGCCACAAGGCGCCCTTTTTCATGCTCGTCCGAATCAGACGATGAAGGTGATGGCCAGCCAGAAGAGGGCGGCGGACAACACGATAGTGGTCGGCAGGGTGAGCACCCAGGCCATCAGGATGTTGCGCACGGTGCCACCTTGCAGGCCGCTCTTGTTGGCGACCATGGTGCCGGCGACGCCGGAAGACAGCACGTGGGTAGTGGACACCGGCAGGCTGTAGACGTTGGCGAGGCCAATGGCGCAGGCCGCGGTGATCTGCGCGCTCATGCCCTGTGCGTAGGTCATGCCGTGCTTGCCGATCTTCTCGCCGACGGTCCGCACTACGCGCTTCCAACCCACCATGGTGCCGATGCCAAGGGCCAGGGCCACGGCCAGGATCACCCAGAACGGCGCGTATTCGGTGGTGGCGGTCAGGTCCTTGCGCAGCTTCTCCAGGTCGGCCTTTTCGCGGGCCGGCAGTTCGGAAAGCTTGCCTACCTTCTTCGCGGTGTCGTCCAGACAGAGCAGGTAGCGGCGGACTTCCACGCGGGTTTCGTCGCTCAGATCACGGTAGTTGGCCACGCCGTTGAGGCTGTTGAGCAGGGCGGCGATGGTCGGCTCGGTCTGCTTGGGATCGCAGCGATAAAGCTGCGGCATCTCGCTGCCATTGCTCTTGCCCAGCGCCAGCATCTCGCCGAGGGTGTCGGTATGACGCTGGTAGAACTGGCTCAGGTGGGTCGCCGCGTCGCGGGTACGCTCGATCTGGTAAGTGGTGCTGTTCAGGTCCAGGACGAACTTGGCCGGCACGATACCGATCAGCACCAGCATGATCAGGCCGATGCCTTTCTGGCCGTCGTTGGAACCGTGCACGAAGCTCACGGCCATGGCGGAAAGCACCAGCACCAGGCGGTTCCAGAAGGGCGGGTGCTTCTTCTCGTCCAGTTCCTTACGGGTTTCCGGCGTCTTGTGCATCTTCGACAGCGGATACAGCCACTTGAGGCTGAGCAGTACCAGGGCCGCGACCAGGAAACCAGCTGCCGGCGAGAAAATCAGCGACAGGCCGATATCGATGGCCTTGCCCCAGTTCACGCCTTCGGCAAGCGGAACTTCGGTCAGAACGGCGTTGGCCAGGCCGACACCGAGGATCGAACCGATCAGGGTGTGGGAGCTGGAAGCCGGAATACCGAAGTACCAGGTGCCCAGGTTCCAGGCGATGGCCGCGGTGAGCAGGCTGAACACCATGGCCAGGCCATGGCCGGTGTTGACATTGATCAGCAGTTCCACGGGAAGCAGGTGGACGATGGCATAGGCCACGCCGACGCCGCCCAGCAACACACCTAGGAAGTTGAAGACTCCCGAAAGGAATACCGCCCGATAGGGCGACATGGCCTTGGTGTAGATGACTGTGGCCACCGCGTTGGCGGTGTCATGGAAACCGTTGATGAACTCGAAGGTCAGGACGAATGCCAGGGCGAGACAGAGGCTCAGCACCAGCCAGGCATCTAGCCCGCTGAAGAGATCGAACATGAAAGTTTTGTGACTGAGGTCATGAAGGGGCCGCGATTATGCCAGAAAACCGGTCGTCGCCCAGTCCCTGACGCCGAGCGGCTTCCGAGGTTCCCTACTGAAGTTGTCGCAAATCAATACGAGCGATTCTCCCGACGGGCGGGGTGCGACAATCTGTCAGGGTTCCTCTCGCAACTCTTTCTCGATCTTCTCCAGCTCTCTTTCGAAGCTCTTGTCTAGCAGGCTGGGTTTCTTTCGCCAGGGCTTGCGCTCGGGGTCCCTTTGCGCAGCGTAGGTGGTTACTTCGCCACCGTATACATCCTTGTAACGTTGCGCCTGGCGCTCGAGTTCGGCGCGCAGTTCGTCTTTCGTCACGTGGTTAATCCATCTCTCTGATTAATGGTCTTCAGCTGCAGCGGGTGATCTAGAGGCTTCTGCCCCCTTGGCGTCGGTCACCCGGTAGAGGCCGTCGATGCGACCTTCTTGTAGGACAATGTTCGTTACTCGCAACTAGTGGGGACTTAACCGCGTACTACGGAAAGTCCCTGCGAATAATCTGGGATTAGATGTCGATTTCTGTAAGAGCCCAGATGGAACAGTCGCAAGTATAACAAGCAAACGGGAAAGCTCCATTGTTGGAGCTTCCCATTCATGCGACGGATATCTGCACTTGCAGTATCAGGAGTTACCCAGGAGAGACCGGATTATCCTGCCGAGAGTTTCCATTGCCTGTTCACTGGAGTTGCTCCAGGGATGGCCATAGTTGAGGCGAGCGCAATGGCCGAAACGCCGTGTTGCCGAAAAGATCGGCCCCGGCGCGATGCTGATGCCCTGGGCCAGGGCGAGTTGGAACAGGCGCAGCGAGTCCACCTGCTCGGGGAATTCGAGCCAGAGGAAGTAGCCCCCTTCCGGGCGGCTGACGCGGGTTTCCTCGGGGAAGTGCCGGGCCACTGCCGCGAGCATCGCATTGCGCTGGCTTTCCAGGGCGTAGCGCAATTTGCGCAGGTGGCGGTCATAGCCGCCATGTTGCAGGTAGTCGGCGATGGCGGCCTGGGCCGGCACCGAGGCGGAGATGCTGGTCATCAGCTTCAGCCGCTCGATCTGCCCAGCGAAGCGTCCACCTGAAACCCAGCCCACCCGGTAGCCGGGCGCAAGGCTCTTGGAGAAGGAGCTGCAATGCATCACCAGGCCTTCGGTGTCGAAGGCCTTGACCGGTTTGGGCGCGTGCTGGCCGAAGTACAGCTCGGCGTAGACGTCGTCCTCGATCATCGGTACCTGGTGCTTGGCCAGCAGCGCCGCCAGCTGGCGCTTCTTGTCTTCGGAAAGGCTGGCGCCCAGCGGATTCTGGAAGTTGCTCATGAACCAGCAGGCCTTGATCGGCAGCCGCTCCAGGCTGTCTTCCAGTACTTGCAGGTCGATGCCATCGCGCGGGTGCACGGGAATTTCCACTGCTTTCAGTTTCAGCCGCTCGAGTACCTGGAGGCTGGCATAGAAGGCTGGCGCCTCGATGGCGACGAGGTCACCGGGGCGAGCCACCACCTGCAGGCAGAGGTTCAACGCCTCCAGCGCGCCGTTGCAGATCACCAGTTCCTCAATGGGCAGCGGCAGGCCACCGACCATGTAGCGCAGGGCGATCTGCCGGCGCAGGGCATGGTTGCCCGGCGTCATGTCGGCCACCGTCGAGCGCGGGTCCATCTCCCGCACCGCATGAGCCATGGAGCGGGCCAGACGCTGCAGGGGGAACAGTTCCGGGCTGGGGAAAGCCGAGCCGAAAGGCACGGTGTCCGGGTCCTTGATGGAGCTGAGCACCGAGAACACCAGTTCGCTGACGTCCACCTCGGTGGTTGCGGCTTCCCTCGGTCCGGGCTGGGGTTCCGGCAGCGGCCGGCGCACATGCTCGCAGACGAAGTAGCCCGAGCGCGCACGGGCCATGATCAGCCCGCGGCTCTCCAGCAGGTAGTAGGCCTGGAACACAGTGGAAGCGCTCACACCGTAGGTGCGGCTGGCGTGGCGCACCGAGGGCACCTTCTGCCCTGGGGCCAGGACCCCGGTGCGGATCAGTTCGGCGATCTCGTCGGCGAATTTCTCGTAGCGCTTCATCTTTTCCTGGTTGGGCAGCGGCAAGGCGGTGCCCAACTCTAAGCGCTCGGCGCGTGCGCCGCCATGATCCCGGGCCATGCTTCAGCGCCTCGGGCTGACGAAGGTGCTGTTGCCACTAGCCTCGGTGGCCGGGTCGTCCAGGCTGCGCACCACGAAGCGGAGCGGGCGGGAGCCGGCCGGGCCACTGTCGTCGGTGTGCGCCACGGAAACCGGCAGGGAGAGAATCTCGCCGGCACCGATGCTGACCTCGTGCTCGCCCTGCAGGCGGAAGCCGGGGACGTCTTCCAGCTCCACTACGTAGCGCTGCTCCCGCTGGGTCTTGTTGATCAGCTTGAGGTTGTAGATGTTCTCGATCTCGCCAGCGGCGTTCTCGCGGAACATGCCACGGTCCTTGATCACGTCCACCGACAGCTGGGGACGGGTGGCTCCCAGCCAGAAGAGGGCCGCGATCATCAGCAGCAGGGCAATGGCGTAACCGATCAGTCGTGGACGCAGCAGGTGGGTCTTGCCACCTTCCAGCGCACGCTCCGAGCTATAGCCCACCAGCCCGCGGGCATAGCCCATGCGATCCATGATCGAGTCGCAGGCGTCGATGCAGGCGGCGCAGCCGATGCAGGCGATCTGCAGGCCGTCGCGGATGTCGATGCCAGTGGGGCAGACCTGCACGCACATCTGGCAATCAATGCAGTCCCCCAGGCCCTGGGCCTTGGGGTCGCTGCCTTTCTTGCGCGGTCCACGGGATTCGCCGCGGGTGGCGTCGTAGGAAACGATCAGCGTGTCCTTGTCGAACATCACGCTCTGGAAGCGGGCATAAGGGCACATGTGGATGCACACCTGCTCGCGCATCCAGCCTGCATTTATATAGGTGGCGAAGGTGAAGAAGATCACCCAGAACAGTGCCGTCCCGCCGACCTCCCAGGTGGCCAGGTTCGCCACCAGATCACGCACTGGGGTGAAGTAACCGACGAAGGTGATGGCGGTTGCCAGGCTGATGGCGAGCCAGAGGCCGTGCTTGGCGGAGCGGCGCAGCAGCTTGCTTGCGCTCCAGGGCGCGGCGGCGAGCTTCATGCGCTGGTTGCGGTCGCCTTCGGTAACCTGCTCGCACCACATGAACATCCAGGTCCAGACGCTCTGCGGGCAGGTGTAGCCGCACCAGACGCGGCCGGCGAACACTGTGATGAAGAACAGGCCGAACGCGCAGATGATCAGCAGCCCTGACAGCAGGATGAAGTCCTGGGGCCAGAACGTGGCGCCGAAGATATAGAACTTACTGTCTTCCAGGCTCCACAGCACCGCCTGGCGACCGCCCCAGTCGAGCCAGAGGGTGCCGAAGAACAGCAGGCACAGGAGACCCGCGCCGACGCGGCGCAAGTCACGGTAGAAACCGGTGAAGCTACGGGTGTGGACAGGTCCGTTGGAGGCGGAAAGGGGTTTGCTTGCAATCGGCGGCAGGCTGGGGGTGACCTCTATTACCTGCGCTGGAATTCTCTCGCTCATGATCAGTGCCCATCAGGCTGTTACGGCGAGACGGACTATAGGAAGGCACTGATCGGCAAAACAGATTCAGATCAGCCGGCAAAAACCATATCAGATGAGTCGGTATGGGGCGCGAAGCCGCAACACGCGTGGCGTGGGTGCCTGGCGGTGAAATCCAGGACAGCTGTGCGGCAACCGGTCGCGGGGTGCCGCAGCACAGCGATCAGCGCAACATCGACCCTATGGTGGCAACCGGCATGATGCAGGTGGGGTAGGCGGGAGGACAGTACTGGGTCGCGGCCAGGGGCTGCGGCAGGGGGCGCATCAATACGGCGGCGTAGGCAGCACCGAAGGCGCAGATGACGACGGCGAGGCACAGCTTTCTTCTTGTTGTCATGGTCATTCCTCTGCAACGGAGGGACATCTTGTTATGGGGCAAGACTAGGAACTGCTGCGACAAGCCGCCTCGTCCGAATGGACTAGATTCGGGGCGACCTGCTGAGTGCCATGAACAGTGCGGCAATGGCGCGTGCTTCCTGCAACTCGCCCGACGCCACCAGGGTCGGCAGCTGTGACAGGGGAACCTGCATGACCTCCAGGGGTTCCGGCTCATCACCCGTGGTAGCGCAGGGCTGCAGGTCTTCGGCCAACACCACGCGGCAGCTGTGGCACAGGTGTCCGGGCGCCAGGGTCAGCACGCCCAGTTCACGGAGGTATCCAGCGCGCAGGCCGACTTCCTCCATCAGTTCGCGATTGGCCGCCTGTAGTGTGGTTTCCCCGGGCTCGACCCCGCCCTTGGGCAGGCCCAGCACGCGCTGCTCCACGCCGACGGCGTACTCACGCACCAGCAGCACGTGCTGTGGGTCGGCCAGCGCCACGACGAGCACCGATTCATAGCCGGAGCCCCGCAGACGCTCGTAAACCCGCTGCTGGCCGTTGGCGAACTCCAGGTGCAGGGCTTCGATCTGGAACCAGTCGCTTCTGGCACGCAGTTCGGTCTTGAGGATGGTGGGCAGGCTGCGCATGGCGGGCTCCCGTGGCGGACCCGACAGAGCGTCGCGCGCATCGGCGGCGAGGGCATCGTCTGGATGGACTACGCCACACTGTAGGAGCCAGCTTGCTGGCGAACGGCTGCGCGCGGGTCTATTCGCGAGCAAGCTCGCTCCTACAAAAACGGCGCGGGCCGGACCGCTCGCACCAGCTGTAGGAGCCAGCTTGCTGGCGAACGGCCGCGCACGGGGGCTATTCGCGAGCAAGCTCGCTCCTACAAAAGCGGCGCGGGCCGGACCGCTCAGCCCAACGTCGCACTCGCTGTAGGAGCCAGCTCGCTGGCGAAGGGTCGCGCACGGGGGCTATTCGCGAGCAAGCTCGCTCCTACAAAAGCGGCGCGGGCCGGACCGCTCAGCCCAGCGTCGCCACGCTGCGCAGGATCAACCGCACCAGCATTGTCTGGCGGGTCACGCCGGTCTTGGAGAAGGTGGAGCGCAGATGCGCCCGTGCGGTATTGCGGCTGATCCCCAGGGCGTCGGACGCCTCGTCCAGGGTCAGGCCGTTGGCCAGCAGCATGGCCAGTTGGGCTTCGGCGGGCGTCAGGTCGAACAGCGCCTTGACGATCTCCTGGGGGGCGCTGGATTCCTGCTCGGGGTCGCTGATAAAGATCACCACCGATGGGCACTGCTTGCCTTCGTTCCAGGCCGACAGCGGCACCGAGCGCACGATGATGCCGAGGTCCGCCTTGCCGGACGGCCGCTGCACGCGCAGGGCCTCCACCACCGAAGGGAGGTTGTTCTTCTGCGATTGCAGGGCCTGCTTCACCAGCCGGCGAAACTCCTGGGTATCCCGTGGGTTACCCACCTGCAAGCCATCGTTGACCAGCTTGAGGCCGTCCTTGTCGTGCAGGAGGCGTTCGGCCACGCGGTTGGTCTGCAGTACCTTGCCGTCCTCGTCGAGGATGATGGTGCCCACGGCGAGCTGATCCACCGCACCGGCATACAGGTTGCGCTCGGTCTCGATGCGGTTGAGCTGCATGTGGATCTTGATCGAGCGTTCCAGGTGCGGGATGAACTGCGCCACCAGCGCCTTGTCGTCTTCGGTGAACTCAGCGTCCTCGCGACCCCGGCTGACACGGATGCGGCATTGCGCGCCGTCGCTGGTCCGGATGTCGGCGCCGAGAATGTGGAACACACCCACCGGCTCCAGGAAGCTCTTGAAGAACTCCGACTCTTCCCATTCCGTACGGGAAAGGAATTCGCTGTTGGTCACCACCTGTCGGTTGGGCAGGCCGACGAAGGGGTCCAGGGCGAAGAAGTGCTTGTTGTAGGACGCCGTGACTTCGGAGGAGCTGCCGGTGGTGTTGACCATCAGACCCTCGGCATGCTCGCTCGGCGGCCGCAGGATGAAGGTGACGTACTTGCTCTGCAGGTACTGGTTCAACTGATTGAGAAAGGTTGCCCAGGGGATGTCTTCCAGCGGTCCCTGATAGAGGTTGCCGAGCATCCCGCTGAACTCATCGAGCGTGAGATTGTGTGCCATATCTGAACCGCTTTTTATTTTTGTAGGGAGCTTCTTACAGACTAACGGGATCATTCATCAAGGCTGATCGTCTCCCACTGATCGGGAGACGATCGATCCCGACCGAACTCAGGCGGTTTCGGTGATGTCCAGAACAACGAACGAACGCGGTTCGGCGAGGCTGGCGGGCAGCTCGGCGATGTCGGTGTAGAACTGGTCGTACCACTTGCGCAGCTGGTAGACCGGACCGTCGCCATCGCACAGCAGCGGGTTGTCCACACGGGTCTTGCTGTGCCAGATGGCCACGTCTTCATAGAAGGCGTTCTGGGCCTGCTGCACATAGGCCCTGGCCATTTCGCGGTTCTGCTCGTCGGTCAGTCCGGGCACCTTCTTCACCAGCACGCCGTAGCGCAGGGTGAAGCTGTTCAGGTCGATGGGGACGTGGCAGTTGAGCAGGATCGAATGGATCGGCACACCACCCATGGCACCGGTCATTTCGGTGATCTGGTAGGCCGGGCCGTAGTAGGTCGCCACCGTGGTCAGCTCACTGTCGCCGGACAGGCGCGCGCTGCTGCCGCGCATCACCTGAACCGCCATGTGGCGCTCGAAGGTGTTGCTGAAATGGTTGAGATCGGTGCCGTGCACCGCGTCGAAGTGAGCCATGTCGGAGATGTTGTCGATCAACTCGCGGCAGTTGGTGTCGATCTTCAGCTCCGCCACTTCCCAGTCGGCCCACTCATCGCTGAAGGAAGCGTCGATGCGCGGGATCGCCTGCTCCTCGATCGGCCCATTGCCTTCTGGATCGTTCCAGACGAACAGCAGATTGTTCTGCTCCGACACCGGCCAGGACTTGATTTTCGCCCGTGGGGGGATGCGCTTGGCGTAGGGAATGTCATCGCACACGCCGTCGGCGCGCCAACGCCATTCGTGGAAGGGGCAGCGGATTGCGTCGCCTTCGACGCAGCCCTGGCTCAGGTCCGCGCCCATGTGCGGGCAGAACCCGTCGAGGATGCGGATCTGACCGTCTTCCCCGGCGAAGGCCACCAGGCGGGTGCCGAACACATCCAGGCGGTGCGCCTTGCCGTCGCGGTACTGCGCGGCCAGTCCCAGGCAATGCCAGCCTCGCGCGAAGCGCGGTTCCAGCTGCTTGGCTTCGATTCGGTGCAGGGTACTCATGTTCTTGTTCTCCCATCGGGGTTCTCGAGGGCTGCTTGCGGCTCAGGCAGAACGGCGCAGCGGATGCACTGAACGGATTCTGCGGAGCCAGCATTTCCCGGCATCGTCTGATCGGACGATGGCCCTGGTCGGCGACGCGGTTTTACTGCGGGCAAGCGCAACAAACAGGCGCTGACATCAACCGATGTGCGTCGCCCATGCCATTTGTCCCTTCGGGCAAGACTGCTCCCAGGCGCGCCACTCAATTGGAAACTGACTCGGAGACTCGCATGCGCGCAGTGGTCATCGAACGCCTTGGTGGAGCCGAGGTACTGCAACTGACGGAAGTCGAACGCCCCCGCCCTGGCCCCGGTGAAGTGCTGGTGCGGGTGGTCTGCGCCGGGGTCAATCCGGCGGACTGGAAGTGCCGCGAGGGTTACCTCGGCGGCTTCCTCGACTATCGCTTCCCCTTCATCCTCGGCTTCGACCTCGCTGGCACCGTCGCCGAACTGGGTGAAGGTGTGAATGATCTGGTTCCGGGCAGCCGGGTCTTCGCCCAGAGCGATGTCGGCGCCGGCAAATGGGGGGCCTACGCCGAGTACGCCTGCGTATCCCGCGATTCCCTGGTGCCCATGCCGGACAACCTCAACTTCGCTGCTGCGGCTGCCGTGCCGACTCCGGCACTGGCTGCCTGGACCGGCCTGCTCGAAGAGGGCGCGCTGCGACCCGGCCAGACCGTCCTGATTCATGGTGGCGGTAGCGCGGTAGGCGGATTCGCCATCCAGTTCGCCCGCTGTGCCGGGGCGCGGATCGCCACAACGTGCAGCGCCGCCAATGCCAGCCAGGCATGCGTCCTGGGTGCCGAGCTCGCCATCGACTATCGATCCGAAGATATCCACAAGGCACTCGGGCAATGGGCGCCGGAAGGTGTGGACCTGGTGCTCGACTGCATCGGGGGCGGCAGCCTGCCGAACGGTCTCGACCTGTTGCGCCCCGGTGGTGCCCTCGTCGCCATCCTTACCCTGGCACCGGGCGATTCTGGCCCCGACCATGCCGAAGCGGCTCGACGCGGACTGCGCACGGCGGTGGCCTACAGCCGCATGCCCAGCGGCGAAATGCTGGGACGCATCGCCAGCCTGCTGGCCGCTGGCCGAGTGCGCCCACCCGCCCTCGACCTGCTGCCGCTGGCTGAGGTGGCCAGTGCCCACGAACGCCTCCAGCAGGGCCGCGTGCGGCGCAAGCAGGTCCTGCAAGTCGCCGAGTGAGCCACGCCCTCGTCCGCTCGGACGATGGATTGGCCAGCCGAAGCGGCTCTACTGGCTCCGACAACAACAAGAGCAAGGGGCGTCAGCCATGCGAATCGAACAGGGCCAGGTGGCGGTGATCACCGGTGCAGCCGGCGGCATAGGTCGCGGCCTGGCGGAAGAAGGGGGCGCACGTGGTCTGCGTCTGGTGCTGAGCGATGTGGACCCGCAGCGCCTGGCGGCCCTTGCCGCGCAGCTTCAGGAGCAGGGTGTCGAAGTGGTCAGCCGCGTAGCCGACGTGGGTGACGCGGACCAGGTGGATGCCTTGCGCGATCTCGCCGTCGAACGTTTCGGCGGCGTCGATCTGCTCTTCAACAATGCCGGCATCATGCAGACCGGCTTCAGTTGGGAGATCGAGGCCAGCCGCTGGCAGCGCCTGCTGGATATCAACCTGGGTGGCGTGATCAACGGCATCCGCAGCTTCGTTCCGCTGCTGCTCGCCCAGCAACGCCCGGCACAGGTGGTCAACACCGCGTCCCTGGCCGGACTGGTCTGCAGCCCCATGCTCGGCCCGTACACCGTCAGCAAGCAGGCGGTGGTGGCGCTGTCGGAAACCCTCCACTACGAACTGGCCGTGTTGCAGTCCCAGGTCGCTGTGGCGGTGCTCTGCCCGGGACCCGTGGCCAGCGACATCATGACGTCCAACCGGGTCGCTGGCGCCGCCACCGGCCAGCTCGACGCGCTCCTCGACAGCAGCATCCGCCAAGGCATGGACCCGCGTGACCTTGCTCGCGAAGTCTTCGCCGGCATCGAGGCCGGACGCTTCTGGCTGCTGCCCCACAAGAATTTCAAACCGGCGCTGGAACGGCGCCTCACCAGCATCCTCGACGAGACCAACCCGGTCTTCCAGATGGCCGAAGCCTAAGGACCGCCACCATGTCCCTCGATCCCCAGATCGCCGCCGTGCTCCAGCAATTCAGCGGCATGCCGCAACCGGACTACAGCCAGCTCGACCCCGTGCAGTACCGGCAGTTCTGCGACAACCTGATGCCGCCGATTCCCGGTGATCGCCTGTTCGAGGTGCGCAACCTGCGCCTGGCGGGCGCCGAAGGCGAGCTGGATGCACGGCTCTACCGACCGGAGGATCGTAACGACCTTCCCCTGCTGGTGTTCTTCCATGGCGGTGGTTTCGTCATCGGCAACCTAGACACCCACGACAACCTCTGCCGCAGCCTCGCGCGCCTGTGCAACGCCGTAGTGGTGTCGGTGGCCTACCGACTGGCGCCGGAGAGCCGCTTCCCGGCGGCGCCTTACGACTGCTACCGCGCCACCTGCGACCTGGTGGAGCGTGCCCGCGAACTGGGCTTCGATGCCAGTCGCCTGGCCCTGGCCGGAGACAGTGCCGGGGGCAACCTCGCCATTGCCGTGAGCCGACTGGCACACATTCGCAAGGGCCCGCGCATTGCCTGGCAGTGCCTGTTCTATCCAGCCACCGATGCCCGTTGCGACAGCGCATCCCATGAAGCCTTTGCCGAGGGCTACTTCCTCACCCGCGAACAGATGCGCTGGTTCTGGAGCCAATACCTGCCGCGCACCGAACTGGTCGACGACGCCCTGGCGTCCCCCGTGCGCGCCGAGGACCTGGCCGGTCTGCCGCCCACCACCCTGATCAGCGCCGAATACGACCCCTTGCGCGATGAAGGCGAAGCCTTTGCCCAGCGCCTGCAAAAGGCTGGGGTGCAGGTCCGCCTGGAGCGTTGCGAAGGCATGATCCACGGATTCATCAGCATGTCCGCGTTCGTCAGTCGGGCCCAGGCAGCGCTCGAATCCGCCTGTGCCGACCTGCGCCGCGCATTGAACTGAAAGGAGTACCCATGGACAGCCCGCAGCGACTGATCGAGGCCATGGCCAGCGGCACGATGCTGGTGGTGACCGACGAAGACGAAGGCGAAGGCTCGCTGGTGATCGCCGCCGGCCGCGCCGATGCCGACGCCATCAACTTCATGGCTCGCGAAGCACGCGGGCTGATCTGCCTGGCGCTCACCGAGGAGCGTTGCAAGGCCCTCGGCCTGGAACTCATGGTGCCCAACTCGCGGGCCCGCCACGGCATGGGGTTCACCCTGTCCATCGAGGCGCGCACCGGGGTTTCCACCGGCATCTCCGCGGCCGATCGCGCACGCACGGTATCGGTCGCGGTGGACCCGACGAGCGTCGCGAGCGACCTGGTGCAGCCCGGTCACATCTTCCCCTTGCGTGCTCAGCCGGGCGGCGTGATGCAGCGTGCCGGACATGTCGAGGCTGCGTGCGACCTGGCGCGCCTCGCCGGCCTCATGCCCGCCGCCGTGCTGGTGAGCATTCTCGATGAAGACGGCGAACCCGCACGCGGCCAGGCCCTGCGCGACTTCGCGGAGCGGCACGGCCTGCCGCTGGGCAGCGTGGCCGACCTGATCCACTACCGCATCCTCCATGAGGGCACCATCCGCCGCTCGGGCGAGTACCCGATCCAGACCCGTCACGGCGAGTTCCGCGTCATCACCTACCTGGACGACTACGAGGGACAACTGCACCTGGCTCTGGTACGTGGCGAAGTCCGCCGCGACCGGCCAGCGCTGGTGCGGGTTCAGGCGGCGGAAACCCTGCGGGACCTGCTCGACAGCCACCCCGGGCAGTGGAACCTCGACCGCTCACTGGCGAAGGTGGCGGAGGAGGGCGCAGGCGTTGTGGTCCTGCTGGCTCATCAGGAAACGCCGGCCGCGCTGATCGAACAACTCCAGCAGGGTGAGCACAAGCTCCGCCCCCCGAGCTTTCCGCAGCGCACGCTGGGGATCGGCGCACAGATCCTGCGGGACGTGGGCGTTCGCAAGATGCGCCTGCTGAGCTTCCCGGTGAACTTCAAGGCGGTGTCCGGCTTCGAGCTGGAAGTCGCCGAATTCGTCCCCTTCGATCGGGAGCAGGCATGAACCAGCACCTCGACAGTTTGCTGCAACCGGCTCGACTGGCCGGGCTTCAGCTGCGCAATCGGCTGATCAAGACGGCCACCTTTGAGGGCATGTGCCCGGGCGGGATTCCCGGCGACGACCTGATCAACCATCACGCGAGCGTGGCTCGCGGCGGCGTCGGCCTGACCACCGTGGCCTATTGTGGCGTCTCGCCCGACGGCCTGACTTTCCCCGACCAGATGTGGATGCACGCCGGCATCTTCCCGCAGCTGAAACGCCTGACAGCGGCCGTGCACGCCGAGGGCGGCGCCATTTCCGCCCAACTGGCCCACTGCGGCTACTTCAGCCGCAACCGTCCGCTGAACATTCCACGTCCTCGCGGCCCGAGTGCCTGCATCAACCAGTACGGCCTGTTCTCCGGCATTCCCTTCGGCGGTGCCATGGGCATGGCCGACATCGGCCGCACCGTTGCTGAGTACGCAGCAGCGGCCAGCCTGGTCCGTGATGCGGGCTTCGATGCCATCGAAATCCACATGGGACACGGCTACCTGCTCAGCCAGTTCATTTCGCCGGCCCTGAACAAGCGCCGCGATTCCTACGGCGGCGCACTGGAGAACCGAATGCGCCTGCCACTGCAGGTGCTGGCCGCCGTGCGTGGGGCGGTGGGGCGCGATTTCCCGATTCTGGCCAAGCTCAATCTCAGCGATGGCTTTGCCGGTGGCCTGCAGATCGAAGAAGCCTGCGAGGCCGCGCGCCTGCTGGAAAGCGCAGGGCTGGACGCCATCGTCATGAGCGGCGGGCTGGTCAGCCGTACGCCGATGTTCCTCTTCCGCGGCGATAGCCCGCTGGCGCAGATGGTGCCGCTGGAAAAGAACCCGTTGCAGCGCACCGCGATGAAATGGTTCGGCGGCGCCAGCTTCCCCGACCTGCCATTCGAGGAGCTGTACTTCCTCGAACTCGCCCGGCAGATGCGCAAGGCAGTGTCCATGCCCCTGGTGTACCTGGGCGGCGTGGCCAGCGGTGAAGGCATGGCGAAGGCAGCGGAGGAAGGCTTCGATTTCCTCGCGCTCGGCCGCGCCCTGCTCAATGACCCGCACCTGCCGCAACGCCTGCAGCAGGAAGGCTCGACCTGGCGCAGTGCCTGTACGCACTGCAACCAGTGCGTGGCCAGCATGGGGTTGCCGGGTGGGATTCGCTGCGTGCTGAACCAGCCTGCGGTGTTTGCCTAGCGCTGCGCTGGCACTGATTTTTCTGTGGGGGCGAATTCATTCGCTAAGCAGGACGCAGGTCTGCCTGGGTGACTGCTTCGCAGTCCATAGCGAATGAATTCGCCCCCACACCAGGAAGCTTTGACTCCGAGTTATTCACAACAAAAACGAACACCCGTGACTCGTGAAGCATTCCCCGAAGGCGTCGCCCTGGTAGCCGCGTAGCTCAGCCACAACCTACAAGGGACCACGCTTCATCGGTTCCCCAACGCACGATGCGCTTTTGTAGGTTGGGCCGGGCGGCGTTCCGCGAGCGCAGCGAAGCCCAACGTGGCGTGGGTTCAGGTCCGCACCGTTGGGCTTCGCGTAGCTCAGACACAACCTACAAGGGACCGCGCTTCATCGGCTCCCCCCGACGCACGATGCGCTTTTGTAGGTTGGGCAGAGCGCAGCGAAGCCCAACGTGGCGCGGTATCAGGTCCGCATAGGTCGCACAAAAAAGCCCCGCATTCGCGGGGCTCTTTTTTCATCACCGAAAGCTTAGGGCTTCACGCCACCCAGCATCAGCTTCGCCTGCGCCTGGACCAGCGGCGAGGCGGTGTAGTTGCCGTCGATGGGGGTGATCACCGCTTTGCCGAGGGACAACTGGTAGGAGTCACCCTGCTTCTGCTCGGCGGTGGGGGCGGGCGGAGGGACGAGGTTCACCCGTACCACACCGTCAGCGCCTTGCTGCGGCTGGAAGACCACGTTGCCCCAATCGCTGATCGGCGCGAAGGCCACGCCGGTGACTTCGCCCGATTCCAGTGCCGGGTAGTTGATGTTCAGCCCGGTGTTGCCCGGCAGGCCGATCACGTTGGTTTCGCAGTAAGGCTTGGCCTTGCCACGGCTCTTGTCGCAGATGCGTTTCGCCTCGGCCCCGAGGGCGGCCGCGCGGTTGATCACGCGAACGGCGAAGCGCGCGGTGTCGTCCATGGCGTTGAGGGTTTTCTGGTAGCCGGCCTGCGGGTTCTGGGCGATCAGTTGCAGGTCGATGGCGGTGGACACGGCCACTGCCGGCACGCCCTTGAACATGGCGCGGACGGCTGCGTTGACGGTGCCGGACATCTGCGTCAGCGGGCCGACGTTGTCGCCGAAGTTGGTGCCGGAGACCACCAGGTCCGGGCGGTTGTCCTTGAGCAGCAGGTCGAGGCCCACGTTCACCGCGTCCACCGGAGTACCGATGGCGGATGTCTTGCCAGCCGGCGGGGTGTAGCCGGCGGGGGCGCCGACGCAGTACTTGTCCTGGGCGAGCTGGGTAATGGCGACGGCCTGGCCGGGCACTACGACGCTGGCCGCGCCGATGCCGCTGCTGTCGTTCTGCGGGCCGACCAGGGTGACCTGGTGGCCGGCGGCGACCAGCGCCTGGTAGACGGCGTCGATGCCGGGAGCGCGGCAGCCGTCGTCGTTGGTCAGGAGGATGTTCAGGGCACTGGCCTGCGCGGACAGGCCAAGGGCGGCCAGGCAGATGCCGGCGCTCAACAGCGTTTTCATTGTTGTTTCCTCGTGAGGTGGGGCTGTTTGGAAAAAGCTGACCCTAGGGTCGATTTGTTACAGGCTTTCGAGGGTGCTGTTGCAACTGCTGCCGGGTGGCGACGCCATTGCGGCATCGCCACCCGGCATGCCCGGGATCAGCGACCCTGCTTGCGCAGGCTCGCGACTGTGAAGTTACTGGCGTCGAAGTCGCTGGCATTGAGCTTCGGCGCGTCCTGGTCGTTGATCAGGCGGTCGGCCAGGTAGGAGCCGGCGATCAGGTCGTGATAGACCGCGACGCGGGCATGGAAGCCCTGCAGCTCATAGGCGTAGATCGAGGCTTGCATGTTGGTACGCCAGAGTTGGCCCTTGCCGTCGTAGTTGTCGGCCAGGGCGGCGGCCCAGGTGTCTTCGTCCAGGTACATCACGCGCTTGCCGTAGACGTGGCGTTTGCCGGGCTTGAGAGTGGCTTCCAGCACCCAGACGCGGTGCTTCTCGTAGCGCATGTATTCCGGATTGATGTGACCGTTCGTGGACAACAGTTGGTCGAGCTTCACCGCCGGGTCGTCGAGCCGGTAGTTGTTGTAGGGGATGTACAGCTCTTTCTTGCCCACCAGTTTCCAGTCGTAGCGGTCGGGGGCACCGTTGAACAGGCGGTCCTCGTCCATCACGCGGAAGCCGCCGGCGCCGTACGGGGTGTCGTAGGCCACGGTGGGCGCGCGACGCACGCGACGGTTGCCGGGCAGGTATTGCCAGCTCTGGCGCGGCTGGGCCAGCGGGTCGGTGAACTCGTTGCCGAGGAAGATCTCGCCCCGTTTCCGGGTGGGTTCCATGGTGGTGATCATGAAGTGCGCCTGGATGCCGTTGAAGGCACCGGCGGTCCCCTGGGGATCGGTCCACGGCGAGAGGATCTTGTAGTTCACCAGTTCGAACTGGCGGTTACCGTTGGACAGGGTCAGGGCCATCTTGTAGGTGGCGTCTTCCTTCCAGGCCACGGTGTGGAGGTTGTGGTTCCACATCAGTTCGTAGCCGTTTTTCGGAATGGGGAAGGGCGCTCCGCCATAGGCATTCGCCACGCCGTTACCGTCATTCACCAGTTCGGCGTTCAGGGCGTTCTGCTTGATCGCGTCCTCGACCCACTGGGCGTACCGGAAGTCCCGGTGGCTCGGGTAGACGGGCATCGTGAAGCTCTTTGGATAGCGCTGGAACAGCGCCTTCTGACCGTCGGAGAGCTGGTCGGCGTACTGCGCCATGTTCTCGGCGGTAATGGTGAACAACGGTTTTTCGCCCGCGTAAGGATCGGGGTGCTTATTGCCGCTACCGGCGAACTGCACCTGGGGCGGGGCACCGCGCCACTTGCCACTCCAGGCAGGAATGCTGCCGTCGGCGTTGCCAGCTTTTTCGGCACCGGTGGGCGTCAGTTCCTGGCCGAGGCGTGCGGCTTCTTCGGGGCTGACCTTGGCCAGGGCGGAGGTACTGGCGATGCTGGCGACCAGCAGGGCGCCGAGCACGGGCGCGGGGTATCTCATGAACATGTTCAAGGGTTCCGTGGATGGGCAGGGAAAGCCCCGGCCCCGCCGCTTTGCGCGGTATCGGGGCCAGGGCGCGCCGGACTTATTTACCCAGCTTGCGCAGGTTGGCGGCGGTGAAGTAGCTGGCGTCGAAGTTCGCTTCGTTCAGCTTTGCCGGCTTCAGCCCGTTGACCAGGCGGTCGGCCAGGTAGGAGCCGGCGATCAGGTCCTGGTACACCGCCACGCGGGCGTGGAAGGCCTGGATCTCATAGGCGTACACCGAGGTCTGGGTGTTGGTGCGCCAGAGCTGGCCCTTGCCGTCGTAGTTATCACCCAGCGCGGCGGCCCAGCTGTCCTCGTCGAGGTAGAACATGCGCTTGCCATAGACATGGCGCTTGCCCGGCTTGAGGGTCGCTTCCAGTACCCAGACGCGGTGCAGCTCGAAGCGCACATGGTCGGGGTTGATGTGGCCGGTGCCGGAGGTCAGCTCTTTGACGGGCAGGTCCGGGTCATCCAGGGCGTAGTTGTTGTAGGGGATGTACATCTCCTTCTTGCCCAGCAGCTTCCAGTCGTAGCGGTCGGGGGCGCCGTTGAACAGGCGGTCCTCGTCCATCACTCGGAAACCACCTGCGCCGTAGGGCGTGTCGTAGCCGATGGTGGGCGCGCGACGCACGCGACGGTTGCCGGGCAGGTACTGCCAGGCCTGGCGCGGCTTGGCCAGCGGGTCGGTGAAGTCGCAGCTGAGGATGATCTCGCCCTTCTTCCGAGCCGGTTCCTGGGTGCTGATCATGGCGCAGGCCTGGGTGCCATCGAAGCCTTCGACCGAGCCCTTGGGGTCATCCCAGAGGGAGAGGATCTGGTAGCCGACCTTCTCGTCCACGCGGTTGTTGTTGGCCAGCACCAGGGACATGTTGTAGGTGGCTTCTTCCTTCCAGGCTCGTGCCGGAAGGTTCTGGTTCCACATCAGCTCGTAGCCGTTCTTCGGGATGGGGAAGGGCGAACCGCCGAACGCGTTGGTCACGCCGTTGCCTTCATTCACCAGCTCAGCGCTGACGGCGTTGTGCTTGAGGTTGGCCTCTACCACGGGCGAGAAGCGGAAGTCGCGATGGCTCGGGTAAACGACTATCCGGTACGTGTCCGGGTAGCGCTTGAACAGCGCCAACTGGCCGTCGGAGAGCTTGTCCTTGTACTGCTCCACGTTGGCCGCGGTGATGGTGAACAGCGGCTTTTCACCCGCATAGGGATCGGGTCGTTTGCTGCCGCTGCCATCGAATTTCACATGGGGCGGTGCACCCAGCCATTTGCCGCTCCATGCGGGAATGCTGCCATCGGCGTTGCCGGCCATTTCGGCGCCCATGGGGGTCAGGTCCTTGCCAAGACGGGCGGCTTCTTCGGGGCTGACCTTGGCCAGCACGGGAGTGCTGGCCAGGCTGGCGGCGAAGAGGGCGATGAGGAGCGGTTTGTTGTTGTGCGCTTGCATCTCGTCTCTCCTGCTGCGGTGGATCAGAAGCTGTACTTGGCGCTGAGGCCGAAGTTGTCGCGGTCTGCCAGCGGGGTGTCGCCGGCGTCGCCGAGGAAGGCGTTGTAGCGAGCCTCGATGGTGAAGTTGTTGAGGTAGCGCCAGGTGGTGCCGATGCCGAGGCGGTCGTCGCCTTCACCCATCCCGAAGCTGCCGGCCATGGAGGAATCGCCACCGAGGGACTGGCTGTAGATCAGCGGAATGGTCAGGTCCCAGCCTTCGAAGATGTTCAGGTAGTCCAGCGACAGGTTGAGGGTGTAACCCCAGGCCCGCTTGTCGTTGTAGAGCTCGTCGGTGTTGTTGGTGGTGATGGGCACCGCACCGCCGAAACCGTCCGGGACGAAGACGTTGAAGCTGGGCGCACGGTCGTTGTTGAGCACCTCGTTGTAGCCAACCTCACCGGTCAGGGTGGTGTTGTCGGCAAAGGGCTGGTCGCCGAAGGAATGGATGAACGACACCTGCGCCTGCAGGGTCTCGGCGCGCACCGCGTGAGGCGTCAGGCCGGTATCCACCAGCACCGGCTGGCCATCGCGGTAGCTCACTTCACCGCTGACGTTGGTTTCGCCGAGCACGGTGGAGAAGCTCGCACCGTAGAGGTCGATGTTGTCGAAGTAGCGCACCTGGTACTGGGCGGAGTTCCAGTTGGTGAGGAAGTCCAGGGTCGGCGCCTTGTCGTGGAAGCGGATGTAGTAGAGGCCGAACTCGGTGTTGTTCAGCGACTCGGCCACGTAGGTCATGGCCACGCCGTACTGGCCGCTGTCGCTGGGCTTGTCGTCGTCGATCCGGCGGGTCAGGCCGAAGGCGTCGGTGAAGCCGCCTTTGTCCATCTGGTCGGTGACCGAGAAATAGCTGCCGACGCCGTCGATCTCGGTCTTGTCCCAGTCGTACTGGTAGTAGGCCTGCAAACCGAGATTGTCGGTGACGCTGATCTGGCCGAAGAGCTGGCCGACCGGCAGGAAGATTTCCTTGATCTCGACACCCGGCGTGTTGGCCTTGGTGCCATCGGCGGGGCTCATGGCGGAGGAAATGCCGTTGCTGATGAACAGGCTTTCACCCCAGCTCACGACCTGGTCGCCGAGGCGCAGGTTGAGGTCATGACCGCCCATGTCCCAGGCACCGTAGACGTAGGAGTCGAGCATGCGCACGTCTTTGCCGTGCTGGTCGATGGTGTCGTGGGGGAAGTGGTTGGCCTTCGAGCAGGCACCCCCGGCGAGGCAGTTGGAGGTGCCGGTGCCGTTGTCGTTGCTGCGGTTGTAGACGTCGTCGTAGAAACCGCTGGCACGCATGAACAGGCCGAAGTCCTGACGCCAGTTGAAGTTGGCCTCGGTGAGGAAGCTGGCGCGGTTGTTGATCAGGCTGCCCTTGTCGAAGGCGTTGTTGCCGTCATCGATGTTGGCGATGGCTGGATTCGGGAAGCCGTTGGACAGCGCGTGATCGCGGGACTCGGTACGCCAGGCGAGGGCGTAGGTGAGGGTCGTGTCCCAGGAAATCTTCAGGTCTTCGTTGGGCTGGAAGGCCAGGGCATGGCTCTGTCCGGCTTGACCGAGGGCCAGCCCCAAGCAGGCGAAGCGGATCGCGGAGTGTAGCGGCGCAAGGGGATGCCCCTTTCTTGTTCTTATCATGATGTCGCTCTCGGCGTGTCTGGGCACAGCTCGTTCCGCCAGGCCCAAGATTGAGTTGAGTGTGGCGGGGCTGACTATGTGGTCACCGAGAGGGCGCAACATCGTCCGAAAAGACTAAGCGGAACGGCCCGGCACAAGGCGCCTTGCGCTAGTCCCAATGGACGATGTTGCTGCGCGGAGGGCTGTCGAGAATCCGGCTGGATTGCGCAGACAGAACAACAAGGGAGTAACCCGATGAGCGCGAACAGCCTGCAGTGGGACGAGAGTTGCGACGTACTGGTGGTGGGATCGGGAGCCGGCGCCATGACCGCTGCGCTCCGGGCCCGAGACCTCGGTTCGACGGTGCTGGTGGTGGAGAAAAGCGACCGCTATGGCGGCACCTCGGCGGTGTCCGGTGGCGGTATCTGGATACCCTGCAACCACCGCATCGAAGCCCTCGGCGGCGAGGATTCGGCGGAGCAAGCCATTGCCTACATCCGGGCCGTGACCCATGGCGAGATCGACGACGGCCGCATCGAGCAATACGTGGAGCAGGGGCACCAGGTGGTGCGCTATCTCGAAGCCAATTCACGTGTGCGTTTCGAAGCCCAGCCACGCTACGCCGACTACTACCCGGAAGTGCCCGGCGGCAAAGCCGGTTACCGCTCGATGGACCCGCTGCCCTTCGACGCCCGCCTGCTGGGGGACGAGTTCGCCCGCATGCGTGAGCCTTCTCCCGGCACCCTGATGATGGGCCGCATGGCCATGACCATGAAGGAAGCGCAGGTGCTGCTGTGCCGTGGTCCCGGCTGGTTCGGCCTGACCCTGAAGATTCTCTGGCGTTACTGGCGCGACCTGCCGGGGCGCCTGCGCTCGAAGCGCGACCGCTTCCTGACCCTGGGCAACGCCCTGGTCGCCGCCTTGCGCCGCTCCCTGCTGGACCGCGAGGTGCCGCTGTGGCTCAACTGCCGGCTCGAACGCCTGATCGAGGAGGACGGCCGGGTGTTGGGCGCCGAAGTGATCCGCGATGGCCGCCGCCTGCTGATCCGTGCCCGTCGTGGGGTGGTGCTCGGCGCCGGTGGTTTCGAGCGTAACCAGGAGATGCGCGGCCAGTATCATCCGCAGCCGTCCCGCAGCAACTGGAGCGCCACGCCGCCCTATAACACCGGCGACGCCATTCGCGCCGGCCAAGCCCTGGGTGCGGCTACCGCGTTGATGGACCACAGTTGGTGGGCACCGACCACCCATGTCGAGGGCGAGGAAAAGCAGCGCGCGCTGTTCGTCGAACGCACCTTGCCGGGCTGCATCATGGTGGACTCCGCCGGCCAGCGCTTCGTCAATGAAGCCGCGCCGTACACCGACATCGTCTATGCGATGTATCAGCACGACAGCGAAGGCGCTCGCAGTGTGCCTTGCTGGCTGGTGTTCGATGCCGAGTTCCGCCGCAAGTACCCCTGCGGCGCGCTGTTGCCGGGTTACGCGATGCCCGACAGCCGGCTGCCGAAGCACTTGCAGGGTTACTTCCACAAGGCCGACAGCCTGGTGGAGCTGGCGGGCCAGATCGGCGTCGATCCGACCGGGCTATTGCGCACCGTCGAACGCTTCAACCCCATGGCCGAAGCGGGCCGGGATGAAGATTTCCACAAGGGCGACTCGTTGTTCGATCGCTACTACGGCGACCCCACCGTGCAGCCGAACCCCTGCCTGGCGCCGCTGCTGCAGGCGCCTTACTACGCCGTGAAGGTGGACGCCGGCGACATCGGCACCAAGGGCGGCCTGCTCACCGATGTGCACGCCCGAGTGCTGCGGGAGGATGGCAGCCCCATCGCCGGCCTCTATGCCATCGGCAACACCGCCGCTTCGATGATGGGCCGCACCTATCCCGGCGCCGGCTCCACCATCGGCCCGGCCATGGTGTTCGGCTTCCTGGCGGCCGGTCATATCCACGATGCGGAGCAGAACCCTGTAGGGGCGAATTCATTCGCCAAGCAGGCCGCGGGTCTGCCCTCCTGACCGCCAATTTGTAGGAGCTAGCTTGCTAGCGAAAAAGGGGTCATTCGCTGGCAAGCCAGCTCCTACGGGCAATGCAGCTACTTGCAACACTTAATGCTGACTCAGCCAATGAATTCGCCCCCACAACAGAGCAGCCCACTCCAAGGAGTCCATGAGATGACTGCAAACAAACCCCGCATTGCCCTGGTCACCGGTGCCAGCCGTGGCGTCGGCAAGGGCATCGCCATTGCCCTCGGCGCCGCCGGCATGACCGTCTACCTCAGCGGCCGCTCCGGCACCGAAAGCGCCAGCCGCCTGCGTGGCCAGTTGCTGCCCGGCAGTCTCGCCGAAACCGCAGAAGCAGTGACCCGTGCCGGCGGCCAGGGCATAGCCGTGCCCTGCGACCATCGTGACGACGAGCAAGTGCGTGAACTTTTCGCCCGTATCGAACGGGAGCAAGGTCGTCTCGATCTGCTGGTGAACAATGCCGCCTTCCTCCACGAGAACCTGATCGATCCCGGTCCGTTCTGGGAGAAGCCGCTGGAGCTGGTGGACATCCTCGACGTCGGTCTGCGCTCGGCCTACATCGCCAGCTACCATGCGGCACCGTTGCTGGTGAAGAACGGTCACGGTCTGATCGCCTTCGTCTCGTCCTACGGCGCCGGCTGCTACATGCACGGCCCGGCCTATGGCGCGCAGAAGGCGGGTGTGGACAAGTTCGCTGCGGACATGGCGGTGGACTTGGAAGGCACGGGCGTGGGTGCGGTGTCGCTATGGCTGGGGCCGCAACGCACAGAGCGCACCGCCATTGCCGGGGCCGAACGCGCTGACCAGTACGAAGCCTTCCTGGCCGTGGCGGAAACCCCGGAGTTCAACGGCCGGGTGATCCATGCCTTGCTGAACGACCCGCAGCTTTCCAGCCTCTCCGGGCAAACCCTGGTGACGGCGGAGCTGGCGCAGGGTTATGGCATCAGCGAAGCCGAAGGCCGGCAGCCGCCGTCCTACCGCGAGATGCTTGGCAGTCCGCGCCAGCAACATCCAGCGCGGGTGATCTGAGGCAAAGGAGAAAGGGGCGCTTGGTAGCGCCCTTTTTTCGTTCCATCCATCAGCCCCAGTACGCCTGGCCGCCATCCAGAGGGATGGTTGCGCCGGTCATGTAGCGGGCATGGTCGCTGACCAGGAAGGCCACGGTGCGGCCGATATCGTTCTCGCAATCACCGACCCGGCCCAGCGGAATGCTGCGGACGAAGGCTGCGGCTTCTTCCGGGCAGGCTTCCATCCAGCCGCGAAGACCGGGTGACAGGGCGTGGGGGGCGATGACGTTGACGCGGATGCCGTCCGGCCCCCATTCGCAGGCCGCGCCGCGGCTGAGTGCGCGGATGGCTTCCTTGGTGGCGGCGTAATGTCCGTAGCCCGAAGCATCCCAGCGCACGGCGGCGGAGGAGGCCAGGTTGATCACCGCGCCGTCGCCCTTGAGGTGCGGATAACAGGCGCGCATCAACCTCAGGGTTGCCACCGGGCCGGAGTCGAGGCCCTTGCCGAATTCTTCGTCTGTGACGTCCAGGATGCGTCCCAACGGCACGATCTGCGCGTTGTTCACCAGGATATTCAGGCCACCGAAGGCGTCCACCACCTCGCTGACGCAGCGCTCGATATCTCCAGCGTCCATCACGTCGCAGGTCACCGCCAGGGCGCGGCCTCCGCGTTGCGTGATCTGCTCACAGGTCTGTTCCAGCGTGGCCAGGGTGCGCCCGGCCACCGCTACGTGCGCGCCCTCGGCCGCCAGCGCCAGGGCGATCCCCTGGCCTACGCCCTGACCACCGCCCGTCACCAATGCCACCTTGCCTTCCAGCATCTTCATCGGCTGTTTCTCCTGCTCCTCATGGATGGGGTATTGCCGGGGCAAAACTCCCACCCAGGCCGGGAGGTGGCATCGTCCGAGGGGACTAACGCCCGCCACTCAGCCGGCGCGCAGCTCGCGAATACCCTTGCCGAGGCGCTTGCGCAGCAGAGTGCGCAGGGTTACGCCGTCGGCGTAGCCCACCAGCCCGGCCACCTGGTCGACGCTGTGCTCGCTGGTTTTCAGCAGGTGCACGGCGCGTTCGATGCGCAGGTCCTGCACATAAGCGAGGGGCGTCTTGCCCAGCACTTCGTGAATGCGACGGGCGAGGGTGCGCTTGCTGGTGGCCAGCTCGCTGGCTGCGGCATCGAGGTTGAAGCCTTCCGCCAGGCGCTCACGTACCCAGCGGTCGAAGCGTTGCACCAGCGGGTCGGCATGGGCCAGGTGGTCGGATAGGGCATAGGCCGATTGCGACGGCCGCGAGTCGACGATCAGGTAGCGCGCTACCAGGGCGGCAAGCTCCGGGCTGGTCTGGCGGATGAGCCAGAGGGTCAGGTCCAGGTGGCTGAGGGCGGCGCCGGCGGTTACCAGTTGCCCGGAGCTGACGATCATCCGGCCGGCATCCAGTTGCACCTGTGGATAACGTTGCCGGAACAGCGGTGTCAGCCACCAGGTGGTAGTGGCCTCATGGCCGTCCAGCAAGCCGGTTTCCGCCAACACGAAGGTGCCGATGCAGGCCGCGGCGATGCGCGCACCGCCTTCGGCCCAGCCGCGCAGGGTGGCGACCGCATCGGCGACATCGGGACGCGCCAGGGCCTGTTGCAACGGGTCGGGCATCTTGTAGCCCATGGCCGGGACAATCACCCATTCCGGCATCGGGCAATCCATGGCTGGACGCACAGGAACGCCGAAACCCAGGGAGCTTTTCACGTGCGGCCGTACCCCCGCGAGGGCCACCTCGAACTGCGGGCAGGGCAGGTTATGCAGAGCGGCCAGTTCGTTGGCGGTGGTCAATGCATCGAGGACGGTGGCCAGGCCGGTATCGAACACCCCTTCGAGGGCGAGGACGGTGATCTTCATGGCGAGATCGCTACCAAAGTTGTCAATCGCGCCAGTATGGCAAAGGGACTTTGGGCCATAAAGTGAGCCCCACACCCCTTGCTGCGGAGACTCCTCATGTATCAGAAGACCCTTATCGCCGGTTGGGGCGACATGGACTTCAACTCCCACATGCGCAACACCGCCTACCTCGACAAGTCCGCCGACGTGCGCATGATGTACTTCGCCGATCGCGGCTTCCCCATGTCGGAGTTCCGCCGCCTGCGCCTGGGACCGGTGGTCATGAAGGACGAGATCGAGTACTTCCGCGAATTCCACCTGCTGGACGAAATGGACATCAGCATGCGCTTGTCCGGCCTGTCCGAGGACGGCAGCCGGATGATGCTGCGCAACGAGTTCTATCGCGGCGGGACCCTGGCTGCGCGGGTGACCTCCACCGCCGGCTGGTTCGACCTGGAGCAACGCAAGCTGGTGGTTCCTCCGCCCGCCCTGCTGGAGGCACTTCAGGCCCTGGAAGAGAGTGAGGACTTCCGCGTGCTGCCCGGCAGCAGCCGCTGAGGAGGAGGGGAGATGAGCATCAGCATCGTCAAACTGGGCACTCCACGAGCCGCCGATGAAGGGTTGCGCATCGGCACCGTGCGCCGGCCGCCACGGGGTGTACCCAAGGCCGAGTTCGCCAGCCGTGACTACTACGACACCTGGCTGCCATTGCTGGCTCCGAGTGCCGAGCTGATGGCCGAGGGCAAGGCCGCTGAAAGCGACGTCGATTGGGCGCGCTTTGCCAAGCGCTATCGCGCCGAGATGGAGGGCGGGGAAGGGGCCCGGGTGCTGGACCTGCTGTCAGCGCTTTCCCACAGCAGCCATTTCGCGGTGGGTTGCTACTGCGAAGATGAGGCACGTTGCCATCGTTCCGTGCTGCGTCAATTGCTGGCTGAGCGCGGAGCCTCGATTCGCTGACTCCCGCGCCGATTTTCGCCGCGCATTCCCCTCTGGCGATCATTCGACCAAAGGCGCAAAATCGCGCCCCGACGACAGAAGGCGCTGAGTATTCAGCGCCTTCGTTCCTATACTTCTACGGTATAGGTCCTACTCTTCATTTCTCTCTTTTCCTTCATCTTTGTTACTGGACGCATCGTGAAAATTCGCAGTTCGATCGCCAAACTGTTCGTTCTCGGTTCCTGCCTGTTCGTTCTTGCAGGCTCACCCGTTCAAGCTCAGGAGGCGCCACTGCCGGTTCGCGACCCGGCACAGCTGCACCTGGCTTCCGGCAGCGTGATGCTGCTGGACCTGAATACCGACAAGATCCTGTATTCCCGAAATTCCAATCTGGTTGCCCCCATCGCCTCGGTGACCAAGCTGATGACCGCCATGGTGGTGCTGGACGCCAAGCAGCCGATGGACGAGATCATCACCGTGACCATCCGCGACAACCCGGACATGAAAGGGGTGTATTCGCGGGTACGCGTGGGCAGCCAGGTGAATCGCCACGACATGCTGCTGATGACCCTGATGTCCTCGGAAAACCGTGCCGCCACCGCTTTGGCCACGGCGTATCCGGGCGGCTACCCGGCCTTTATCAAGGCGATGAACGCCAAGGCCCGCGCCATCGGCATGAGCAACACCCGCTATGTCGAACCCACCGGTCTGTCGCTGCACAACGTGTCCAGCGCCCACGACCTTGTGCTGCTGCTCAAGGAAGCGCGCAAGTACCCGATGCTGAGCCAGCTCAGCACGACCCCGGAAAAGACCATCACCTTCGTCAAACCGCGCTACAGCCTGGGCTTTCGCAACACCAACAACCTGGTGCGCAAGCCTGGCTGGAGCATCCAGGTGACCAAGACCGGCTTTACCGACGAAGCCGGCCACTGCCTGGTGATGCTGACCCAGATGAACGGCCGTCCGGTGGCCATGGTGCTGCTGGATGCCTTCGGCAAGTACACCCACGTGGCCGACGCCACGCGCATGCGCCGCTGGCTGGAAACCGGCAAGAGCGGCCCGGTCCCCGCGGCGGCGAAGAACTACCGCCAGTACAGGGACAACCAGATTCGCCAGGCGACGGTGCAGAACAGCGCGCAGTGAGGAGTGGGGCAGGCGCGACGGCCTGCTTGGCGAATGAATTGGCCAGAGCCTTGTAGGAGCTAGCTTGCTAGCGAAAAGCGACCATTCGCTGGCAAGCCAGCTCCTACGGACGAACCGGCTTCCCGGTGCGCGTGGCGCACCCTACGGAATGAGTCCGCGCAATCGGGATTCCAGCCTTTCCAGGAATCCCGCCGCCACATCCTTCAACACGTCCTCCGCCTCATCCACCAGTGCCGAGGACGGACGATACTCCGGCCGGATCAACTGCACGCGGAACGGAATCGAGGTTCGCAGACGGCGTATCTGCAACCCACGCCCAGCTTCGTCCAGCGCACTCAGTGGGTTGACGATGGCCAGGCCGAGCCCTTGGCGAACGAGGGCGCAGAGCGACGCGGCGGTGCTGGTTTCCACCACCATGCGGCGTTCCACTCCGGCGGCGAGGAAGTGGGCGTCCAGGCTCTGTCGGTAGATATCCAGGCCGGACAGGCTGATGAATGGACGACCCTGGAAGTCCGCCAGCGCCAGTTCGGGTCTGGCCAGCAGTTCGTGACCTTCCGGCAGCACACAGACCATATCCGCAGCGAATAGCGTCGAACCTCGGGTGCCACGGGGCAACAGGTCGGTTTCCGACAGGCCCAGGTCATGCCGCTGGCCGCTCAGGGATTCCTCCAGCAGCGGGGACTCCTGGGCGCTGATGGACAGGCGCACGCCGGGGTGGCGTTCGAGGAAGGCCTGGCAGAACCCTGGCAGCAAGGTCTGGGCAAAGACCGGAAGGCCGGTGATGGCCAGTTGTCCCTGGTCGAAGCGGCGGATGGCCTGGGCCGCACCAACGATGCGTTCCAGACCGGCGTAGGAGCGCTGCACCTCGTCGAATAGCGCCAGTCCCTGGGCGGTGGGAGACAGTCGTCCCCCTTCGCGATCGAACAGGCGGAATCCCAGCAAATGCTCGAAGCGGGCCAGTTCGCGGCTCACGGTGGGCTGCGACGTGAAGAGCAGGCGTGCGGCGCCGGTGGCGCTGCCGGCGGTCATCACGGCGCGGAAGACTTCTATATGGCGGATGGAAAGATCCATAGGGCGCTCGGAAACGGGAGTCGAAACATATCAATAATGAATGGTGTGCGCACAAATTGGTATTTTATTGAATTGATTCGCTTCTCCATCATGGCGCCATCCTGAATTCCGGAGGCCGCCATGCGCCCGAACATTCCCGCCGCCACCCTCGCCAATCTCGTCCGTGAACACGGCACCCCGCTGTGGTGCTACGACGCCGCGGTGATCCGTGAGCGCATCGCCCAGCTCGAGGGATTCGACGTCATTCGCTTCGCTCAGAAGGCCTGCTCCAACCTGAGCATCCTGCGCCTGATGCGTGAAGAGGGCGTGCAGGTGGACGCGGTATCCCTCGGCGAAATCGAGCGCGCACTGCTGGCCGGCTATTCGCCCAAGGGCGAGCCGGCGGGCGTGGTGCTGACCTGCGACCTGCTCGACCGTGCCACCCTGCAACGCGCCGTGGAGCTGGGCATCGAGGTGAACGTCGGCTCCATCGACATGCTCACCCAGCTCGGCCAGGCCAGTCCGGGCCATCGCGTCTGGCTGCGCATCAACCCTGGCTTCGGCCACGGCCATAGCCAGAAGACCAACACCGGCGGCGAGAACAGCAAGCACGGCATCTGGCACAGCCAGCTGGACGCTGCGATGGCGGTGATCCGTAAATATGGCCTGGTGCTGGTCGGCCTGCACATGCACATCGGCTCCGGCGTGGATTACAGCCACCTGGAAGAGGTCTGCGGTGCGATGGTCGGCGCGGTGCGCGACCTGGGCTGCGACCTGGAAGCCATCTCCGCTGGCGGCGGCCTGTCCATTCCCTATCGCCAGGGTGACCCGGTGGTGGATATCCCGCGTTACGCCGAACTGTGGAACCAGGCTCGCCGCGACATCGAAGGCATCGTTGGGCACCCGGTACGCCTGGAGCTGGAGCCTGGCCGTTTCCTGGTGGCCGAGTCCGGCTGCCTGCTCAGCGAAGTGCGTGCGGTGAAGGATGTGGGCAACAACCACTTCATCCTCGTCGACGCCGGCTTCAACGACCTGATGCGTCCGTCCATGTATGGCAGCTTCCACGACATGAGCCTGCTGGATGACGCCGGCAACCCGGTCAGCGCGCCGCAGCGTCCGACGGTGGTCGCCGGCCCGCTGTGCGAATCCGGTGACGTCTTCACCCAGCACGACGGTGGCCTGGTGGCCCCGCGCGCGCTGCCGGCAGCCCAGGTCGGCAACCTGCTGCTGATCCATGACACCGGCGCCTATGGTGCGTCCATGTCCTCCAACTACAACAGCCGGCCGCTGCTGCCGGAGGTGCTGGTGGATGGCAACGAAACCCGCCTGATCCGCCGTCGCCAGCCGCTGGCCGACCTGTTGGCGCTGGAGCTGTAGGAGCGTCAAATCCAGTGGGGGCGAATTTATTCGCTAAGGGCCACTTCGTGGCCCCTTGGAAGTCGGCAAGGCGGACCTGCGGTCCGCTCAGCGATTGAAATCGCCCCCACAATCACTGCAGTGGGCAGGCCCGTCCGCTTGCTTCCTGCCATCCAACCCGCACAATGCGGCGCCATGACCTTCGATTCCCCACTCGCCGCCTACCGCCATGCCCTGGAGCAGGGCGGTTTTCTGCCGGACGCGGCCCAGCGCCACGCGGTCGATTGCCTGCAGGCCTGCCATGAGGCGCTGCACCATGCGGGCGAGGTGACTGGCGTCTATCTCTGGGGGCCGGTAGGGCGCGGCAAGACCTGGCTGATGGACCGCTTTCACCAGAGCTTGCGGGTTCCGGCACGGCGCCAGCATTTCCATCACTTCATGCGCTGGGTCCACCAGCGGCTGTTCCAGCTCACCGGCACGCCTGAACCGTTGCAGGCCCTGGCCCGTGAACTGGCGCAAGAGGTGCGGGTGTTGTGCTTCGACGAGTTGTTCGTCAACGATATCGGCGACGCGATGCTGCTGGGCCGCCTGCTGCGGGCGATGTTCGACGAAGGCGTGGCCATGGTCGCCACGTCCAATCAGCCACCGCAGCAACTCTATGCCGATGGCTTCAACCGCGAACGTTTCCAGCCGGCCATCGACGCCATCGAGCGACACATGCAGGTCGTGGCGGTGGACGGCGGTGAGGACCATCGCCTGCACCCTGGTACGGCTCATCAGCGCTACTGGGTGGCCGAGCCCGGCGAGCCTGCCGTCCTTGCGGAAGTCTTCGAGCGGCTGGCAGCGGGGCAGGGCAGTTCCGACGAGCCGGTGGAGCTTGGCCATCGCCCGGTGCCCGTGGTGCGCCAATGCGCGGCGGCGGTCTGGTTCCGCTATGAAGACCTTTGCCAGCAACCGCTGGCGGCCCTGGATTTCATCGCCCTGTGCGACCGCTTCCCGGCGATTCTGCTCGGGGATGTGCCGAACCTGAGTGCTTCTCGCCGCGAGGGACGCATTGCGCGTGGTACCGAAGATGGCGCCGAACGGGTGGAAGCCGGCGACCGCGAGTTGCCGCAGTTATCGGTGCATGATGACGGCGTACGCCGCTTCATTGCGCTGGTGGACGAGTGCTACGACCGCCGGGTGCCGCTTTACCTGGAGGCGGCCGTGGCCATGGACCGCCTCTATACCGAGGGCTACCTGGAGTTCCCCTTCCGCCGCACCTTGAGCCGGCTGAAGGAGATGCAATTGGCGCGGTTCTGAGCTGCGGCCCTACTTGAGCTGATCCTTCACCGCTTCCAGACCGGCGTTGGCGCATTCTTCATCCAGATGCCCACCCGGCGCGCCGCCCACGCCCACGGCGCCGATCACCTCGTCGCCGACCTTCACCGGAACGCCGCCGCCCACGACCAGGAAACCGTCGATCATCGGCAGGTACTGCGCGGCGGGATTCTTCTGCACGTTCTCCAGCATCTCGGTGGTGCTGCGTTTGGTCGAGGCGGCGGTGTAGGCCTTGCGCCGGGCGGAGTCGAGAGTATGCGGGCCAGCCTTGTCGGTGCGGAGGATGGCGCGCACACCGCCGGCGCGATCAACCACTGCGGCCGTGACGTTGTAGCCCTTGGCGGTGCAGGCTTGCACCGTGGCATTGGCGATTTCGCTGGCGATCTTGAGGGTCATGTTCTTTTCGCTGGCGACCTCGGCATGGGCACTGAGGCAGGCGGCGAGGCTGCCCAGGACGAGGTACTGGAGTGGTTTCATGGCGGGGTTCTCCTGTCGCGGCACGCGTGAAGCCTTTGCCTTCGGCCGGGAGACAGGGACGGCGAAACGATGTCGCCAGCCAGGCGCTGGCCGTGGCTTACAAGCCTAGCCAGCCTTCTTAACATTTGTTAATGCCGCCTGTGCGGCGGCCCCCAAGAATCGGCGCACAACAACGCGCAGGTCCAGGAGGCCGCCATGTCCAGCCAGGTTCCCACCACCGTCTACGAACTGTTGCAGGCCTCGGCCGCCGCTCACCCGGAGCGTACGGCACTGACCTTTATCCACAGCCTCGGGGCGGAGATTGGCGAGCAGGACCTGAGCTATGCGGCGTTCTTCGCCCAGCTCAATCGCAGCGCGCGGATGCTGCTGGACCTGGCCGGCACGCCGAGGCCGGTGATCACCCTGCTGCTGCCGAACACTCCGCAGAGCCAATGCCTGCTCTGGGCCGCCACCAGCATCGGCATCGCCAACCCGATCAACCCGCTGCTGAATGAAGAAGCCCTGGCCAGCCTGATGGAAAAGGCCGGCACGGATCTGGTGGTGGCACTGGGTCCGGTGCCCGGCTCCGACCTGTGGCAGAAGGCGCTGGGTGCTTCGCAGCGATTGCCGAAACGTCCCAGGTGCGTGTCGGTCGTGGTGGAGGGGGGAGCGTTCTTCTACGACTCCTTGCTCGAACGCTATTCCGGTGCGGCCCTGGAGCCGGCTCTGCTGCCGGGGCCCGATGATAGTGCCGCCTACTTCCACACCGGCGGCACCACCGGGGTGCCCAAGCTCGCCCGGCAGACCCATGCGAACCAGGTAGCTGCCGCTTGCGCCTACCGCGCCTGCGTGCAGGCCGGCCCCGAGGATGTGGCACTGAATGGCCTGCCGATCTTCCATGTGGCCGGTGCCCTGGTGAACAGCCTGGGTGGCCTGGCCAGCGGGTTGCGCATGTTGCTGCCGACGCTGGGTGGCTTCCGCAATCCGGAGGTGATCCGCCAGCACTGGCGTCTGGTCGAGCAGTACGGCATCACCCTCAGTGGCGGCATTCCCACCTCGGTCGCGGCGATGCTGGAGGTCTCCATTGGAGGGCACGACATCGGCAGCCTTCGCTTCATGCTTTCCGGCGGCGCCCCGGTGCCGTCGGCCCTGTGCGAGAAGGTAAAGGAACTGATCGGACTGGAGCTGTACCAGGCCTATGGCATGACGGAATGCAGCGGGGTGATTGCCTTGCCCAACCTGGCCCACCCAGCCATTCCGGGCAGCGCCGGGCATGTGGCGGCGCCGATCGAGGTGCGGATCGACGGCGGGGAAGTCTGCGTGCGCGGCCCCACGGTGTTCCCCGGCTACCTGGGCCAGGAGCGGTCGCCGCTGGAAGATGGCTGGCTGCGCAGCGGCGATCTGGGGCACCTGGACGGCAACGGCAATCTGTTCATCACCGGGCGCGCCAAGGACCTGATCATCCGCAGCGGCCACAATATCGATCCGGCGCTGATCGAGAATTGTCTGGAAAGCCATCCGGCCGTCTCCATGGCTGCCGCAGTGGGCATGCCCGACGAGTACGCCGGCGAACTGCCGGTGGTGTTCGTGCAGTTGCGTCAGGGCCAGACGGCTAGCCTCGATGAGTTGCAGCAGTTCGCGTTCGAGCGCATCGCCGAGCGTCCGGCCTGCCCGAAACGGGTGTTCCTGGTGGATGCCCTGCCGGTGACGGTGGTGGGGAAGATCTTCAAGCAGACGCTGCGGGAGCTGGCGGCGGCCAGCGCCTATCGCGAACGGGTTGGCGGCGCCTGCCCGGCATTGGATTGCGAGGTGGTCCAGGGCGCCGATGGCAGCCTGTGGATAAGCCTGGCGAATGTACCGGCCGAGCAGCGTGAGTTCTGCATGCAGAGCGCCGAGGCGCTGGGGCTGCAGGTGCGCGAGTTGCTCAGCCCGCCCGTTTGCGCTTGACCCGTGAGAAGGACACCGGGTCCATCCCCAGGTAGCTGGCCAGATGGTATTGAGGCACCCGATCCAGCAGCCAGGGCTCGTTCTCCAGCAACCACTGGTAGCGCTGCTCCACATTGCGGGTGAGCAGCAGCGCTTCGCGGTCTTCGTTGCGCAGCATGATCTGCCGAACCATCAGGTGCTGCATCTGCAGCAGCTGCGGGAAGCGTTCGCCGTACTGGTCCTGTATCGCCAGGGGCAGGCTCGCCAGCCGACACCTTTCCACAGCGGCGATGTTGTAGGTGCAGGGCTGCTGTTTGAGGTAGGCGCTGAGGGAGCCGATCAGCTGACCTTCGCGGAAGAAGGTCTTGTTCCACTGGCGGCCCTCTGGTGACAGGTAGTAGTAGCGCGCCACGCCGGAGAGAATCACGTAGAAGTGGGTGGGACGTTCGCCTGCGCGGATGATCAGTTGCTCATGCTCGTAGTCGCGCAGCTTGAGCGCCTGCATCAGGCACTCCTGCAGCGCCGGGTCAGTCATGCCGTGGGCGTTGAAGATTTCCTGCAGTTGGGCCTGGATGTCGGCGGGAATCATTTGGGATTGGCCTGGGGGGTATTGGATTCATCTAAGCACAGGCGAGCGCTCGGCTCCCAATCCGCAATTGCCCGCCGCTTCCGCGTGCCTGAAACTAGACTCCTTTTTTCTGCCCCAACCAAGAAGGAACTCTCCCGTGTCCCCACGCCAACAAGACAGCTGGGCCCAGATCTGCCTGGCCGCCGGCCTCGACCCGGAAAAGCGCCTGGCTGCCCGCGAGGCCGTGCTGGGCCATGCCGATGCCCTGGAGTGCTCGCTCTATCGTCCCGACGAAAACGACCTCGACGCCGAAGAAGAAGACCTGGGCGATGCGCGCATCCTCTTCACCGGCCCCTTCCAGGCGCCGGCCGAATGGAGCGCGCAGGACCGTGAGGATTATTTCGGCGATATCGATCCCGCCTCGTTCGTCACGGCGTTGATCGAGTGCCAGGCCGATCCGGCGACGCGTGATTTCTTCCTCGCCGATGCCGGTGACTTCGTCGCGGTGGTCGCCGCCTCCGGCGAGGTACAGATGTTCTACCTCTACGACTGCACCGAAGACGACAGCGGCATGCACTGTGTGCTGGTGCGGGAAGACGAAGACGTCTGAGTTCCGCTGCCTACCCTGTAGGTTGTGTCTGAGCTATGCGAAGCCCAACGGTGCGGACCTGATACGCCGCCACGTTGGGCTTCGCTGCGCTCTGACCAACCTACGGAAAAGCGCCTGGCGCGTAGCGTGGATTCTGGGTGAACCACGAATGGTGGGCCGGTGAAGCGTGGTCCCCCTGTAGGTTGTGTCTGAGCTACGCGAAGCCCAACAGTGCGGACCTGATACGGCGCCACGTTGGGCTTCGCTGCGCTCTGACCAACCTACGGAAATGTGCCTGGCGCGTAGCGTGGATTCTGGGTGAACCACGAATGGTGGGCCGGTGAAGCGTGGTCCCCCTGTAGGTTGTGTCTGAGCTACGCGAAGCCCAACGGTGCGGACCTGATACGCCGCCACGTTGGGCTTCGCTGCGCTCTGACCAACCTACGGAAATGTGCCTGGCGAGTAGCGTGGATTCTGGGTGAACCACGGATGGTGGGCCGGTGAAGCGTGGTCCCCCTGTAGGTTGTGGCTGAGCTACGCGAAGCCCAACGGTGCGGACTTGATACGGCGCCATGTTGGGCTTCGCTGCGCTCTGCCCAACCTACGGAAAAGCGCCTGGCGCGTAGGGTGGATTCTGGGTGAACCACGAATGGTGGGCCGGTGAAGCGTGGTCCCCCTGTAGGTTGCGTCTGAGCTACGCGAAGCCCAACAATGCGGGCCTGATACAGCGCCACGTTGGGCTTCGCTGCGCTCTGACCAACCTACAAAAGGCGCATCGTGCAAGTCTCCCACAATGCATTTCAGCGTAGGTTCACGTGCCGGCTGATCAGCGCCCGTAGCGCCGCGGGCTTCACCGGCTTGGCGAGGTAGTCCAGGCCGGCGGCGTGGACTTCGGCCACCAGCTCGGCGCGGCCGTCGGCGCTGATCACGACGCCGGGCAGCGGTTCACCCAGGCGGGTCCGCAGCCAGGCCATGAGTTCGGTGCCGGTCTCGCCCTCATCCAGGTGGTAGTCCACCAGCGCCAGTTGCGGCCGCACCTCTTCGGCCAGCAGGTGCTCGCATTCCAGGCGGTTGCGCGCCGTCCAGACCTGGCAGCCCCAGCGCGACAGCAGGCTGTGCATGCCGGTGAGGATGCTGTCCTCGTTGTCGATGCACAGTACCTGGGTACCGTTGAGGAACTGGCCATTGGCTTCGGCCTGTTTCTGCACCACAGGCGACGGCTGCTGGGCGCGTGCCAGCGGCACGGTGACGCTGAATACGCTGCCCTTGCCGGGCCAGGAGCGCACTTCCAGCTTGTGGCCGAGCACGCGGCAGAGGCCGTCGGCGATGGCCAGGCCCAGGCCCAGGCCTTTCTCGGCGCGGGTCTGATGGCTGTCCAGGCGCTTGAACTCCTCGAATATCACCTTGCGCTTGTCTTCCGGGATGCCGGGGCCACGGTCCCAGACTTCCAGGCGCAGGTTGTCGCCGTCGCGCCGGGCGCCGAGCAGGACGCGTCCCCTGGCATAGCGGAAGGCGTTGGTGAGGAAGTTCTGCAGGACCCGACGCAGCAGTTTCATGTCGCTTTCCACCCGCAACTTGCTGCCGCGCAGGCGGAAGTCCATCCCCTGCTCCTGGGCCAGTACCTTGAACTCGGCGCCGAGGGTGTCGAACAGCGACGCCAGGGGGAAGGGCGCGCGGTCAGGGGTGACGCGGCCGCTTTCCAGCCGGGAGATGTCCAGCAGGTCGGTAATCAGGTCCTCGGCCGAACGCAGCGAGCTGTCCAGGTGATTGACCAGTTCGCGGGCCTCGCGAGGCAGGACTTCCTGCTGATGGCCGAGGGCGGCGGAGAACAGCCGCGCGGCGTTGAGCGGCTGCATCAGATCGTGGCTGACGGCGGCGAGGAAGCGGGTCTTGGACTGGTTGGCGGATTCCGCCGTGCCCTTGGCTTCGATCAGCGCGTGGTTGAGCTGGGAGAGTTCCAGGGTCCGCTCGGTGACCCGTCGCTCCAGGCCTTCGTTGGCATCCTTGAGATCGCGCTCGGCCTGGCGATAGGCGGTGATGTCGGTGAAGCTCATGACGAAACCGCCGCCGGGCATGGGGTTGCCGATCAGTTCGATGACCCGGCCATTGGGGAACAGGCGCTCTGAGGTGTGCGGTGTGCCCTGGCGCATCCAGAACAGGCGGCGGGCGACATGGGATTCCACCTCGCCGGGGCCACAGAGGCCGCGTTCAGCGTTGTAGCGGATGATGTCGGCGATGGGGCGACCGACGCTGATCAAGCCTTCGGGGTAGTCGAACAGCTCCAGGTAGCGACGGTTCCAGGCCACCAGTCGCAAGGACTGGTCGACGACGCTGATGCCCTGGGTGATGTTCTCGATGGCGCCCTGCAGCAGCGCGCGGTTGAATTGCAGCACTTCGGACGCTTCGTCGGCGATGCGCACCACGTCCTCCACCTGCATCTCGCGTCCTTCGATGGCCGCCTTCACCACGGCGCGCGCCGAAGAGGCCCCGAGTACGCCGGCGAGCAGGCGTTCGGTGTGGGTGATCCAGTCCTGGTTGGCGTTCTGCGCCGGGTTGAAACTGATGCCCAGCCGATAGGCGAAGCGGATGAAGCTCTGCCGCGCACGTTCCTCGCCGACGAAGCGCGAGGCGAGCATCAGCAGGTCGTCCACCTGCACTGCCAGGAGCGTGCGGGAACTGCCGCGCGCGGACACCTGTTGGCCAACGAAACGGCTGGCCTGCCAGTGCTCGGAAACGCGGGTGCGGGAGAACAGCGATACCCAGGCGAAGAGGAGCCAGTTGCCGGCCAGCGACAGCACCACGCCCTGGGTCAGGGGCTCGATGGGCAGGTCCAGGGGGTTCGCCATCATCCAGGCGAGGCCGGGGAAGTTCTCCAGCGGCCAGCCCAAGCCACGTGCCATCACCGGCAGCACCAAGGTGTAGGCCCAGAGTGCGGCGCCGGCGGCGAGGCCGGCGAAGACGCCGCGGCGGTTGGCCTGTTTCCAGAACAGCGCGCCGATCATCGCTGGACCCAGCTGGGCGATGGAGGCGAAGGCGATCTGGCCGATGGTCGCCAGGCTCGCGGTGGAGCCCAGCAGGCGGTAGCTGACGTAGCCCAGCAGGATGATCACCACGATGCTCACCCGGCGTACCGAGAGCATCCAGTGGCGGAACACCTCGAATGGGCGTTCGGCGTTCTGCCGGCGCAGCAGCCAGGGCAGCAGCATGTCGTTGGACACCATGGTGGACAGCGCCACGGCTTCGACGATCACCATGCCGGTCGCGGCCGAGGCCCCGCCGATGAAGGCCAGCAGCGCCAGGGCCGGGTGGGCCTCGGCCAGCGGCAGGCTGATGACGAAGGAGTCCGGGATCACGCCGCTGGGCAGCAGCATCTGTCCGGCCAGGGCGATGGGCACCACGAACAGCGCCGCCAGGGCCAGGTAGATGGGGAATATCCAGCGCGCCTGGCGCAGGTCGCGCGGCTCGATGTTCTCCACCACCGTCACGTGGAACTGGCGGGGCAGGCAGATGATCGCGAGCATGGCAACGCCGGTCTGCACCAACAGCGAGGACCAGTCCATGGATTGCGACCAGTAGTGCTCCAGTTGCGGGGCGCTGCGGGCGCGGGTGAACAGGTCGTCGAAACCGTCGAACAGGCCGAAAGTCACGTAGGCGCCCACCGCGAGGAAGGCCAGCAATTTGACTAGCGATTCGAAGGCAATCGCCAGGACCATGCCACGGTGGTGCTCGGTGGCGTCGAGGTTGCGCGTACCGAAAAGGATGGTGAAGAGGGCGAGCACCAGGGACACGATGAGCGCGGTGTCCTGGGCGCGGGTACCGGAGGCCTCGGCGCTCGGGCCGATCAGCAGGTTCACCCCGAGGACGATGCCCTTCAGTTGCAGGGCGATGTAAGGCAGCACGCTGACCAGGCAGATCAGCGCCACCACCACCGCCAGCGCCTGGGACTTGCCGTAGCGCGCGGCGATGAAGTCGGCGATGGAGGTAATGTTCTCCTGCTTGCTGATGAGCACCATCTTCTGCACCACCCAGGGCGCCACCAGGAGCAGCAGGATGGGGCCGAGGTAAATGGGCAGGAAGTTCCAGACCTGGCCGGCGGCCTGGCCGACGGCGCCGAAGAAGGTCCAACTGGTGCAGTACACCGCCAGCGACAGGCTGTAGACCCCGGCGCGCATGCGCGGCGACAAGGGCGTGCTGCGTCGGTCGCCATAGAAGGCGATGGCGAAGAGGATGGCCATGTAGAGGAAGGCGACCGTGGCGATCAGCCCGCTGGACAGCGACATTGCAGCTCCGGATGGTGCGGTGGCGGGATGTGCCCGCGAGAATTCGACTTCCAGCAGTTTCGCACCAAAGTCGGCAATTCGTCAGGCCGCTGCTACCAAGGTCGCAGGTACTCTTGAGCGCCCGCACGGGGGCTGATAGCGTGCTCTATCGCCCGCGCTGTTCCATCGATCTTGCGCGGACGCCTGCACGGCACTTCCGCTCGGCGCGACGTTCTCATCCGGCAGGGTTCTTTCGCCTGAGGAGGGCGCAGATGTTCAATCCACAACCGGTCATCCTGCAGCGCGGCGCCTTGCGCCTCGAACCGCTGGCAGAGGCCGACATCCCAGCGCTGGTGACCCTGGCCGAAGCCAACCGTGAAGCCCTGGCCTATATGAACGGCCCCCTGCGCCCCGACTGGTATCGCCAGGGCCTGGCCGCCCAGCGGGAAGGGCGGGCAGTGGTCTTCGCCGTTCGCCTGGGTGACAACCTGGTGGGCACCACGCGATTCGCCGATTTCATACCCAACCTGCCGGCCGCCGAGATCGGCTGGACCTGGCTGGCCGCCGGTGAGCACGGCAGTGGCCTGAATGCGTCGATCAAGTACCTGATGCTGCGCCACGCTTTCGAGGAGTGGCAGCTGGTGCGGGTGCAACTGAAAACCGCCGCCAGCAACCTGCGCGCCCAGCGCGCCATCGAAAAGCTCGGCGCCCAGCGCGAGGGCGTGCTGCGCAACCATCGCCGCCTGGCGGGCGGCCGCCTTGATGACAGCGTGCTCTACAGCATCACCGACCACGATTGGCCGGACGTGAAGCAACGCCTGGAGGCGCTGTTCAGCGCTTGATGGATATGGCGAGCGGCGAAACGACACGCTTCTGGCAGGCCAGCGAATTAGGCGGGGTGGAGCTGCTCCATGCCCGCTACATCGAGCAGCGTTTCGCTCCCCATGTGCATGAAGGTTATGTGTTCACCGTGATCGAGTCCGGTGCGCAGCGTTTCCGCCATCGCGGCAGCGACCACCTGGCGCCTGTAGGCAGCATGGTGCTGATCAATCCCGATGAGTTGCACACCGGTTCCAAGGCCCATGAACAGGGCTGGCGTTACCGGGGCTTTTACCCGGACCTTGAGCGGGTGACGGATGTACTGGCGGAACTGGATATCCGGATGAACGGCCTGCCCGGGTTTGCCGATAGCGTTATCCAGGACCCCGAGGTGGCAGTAACCTTCATTCGGCTGCACCAATTGCTCGAGGACAGCACTCCCGCGCTTCAGGTACAGACGGCCTGGCGCGAGGCGATTCTGTTGCTGTTCCGACGCCATGCGCGTGTCGCCGTACCCCGCGGCGCCGGGATCGAGCCACGGGCCGTGGCGCTGGCGCGGGATATTCTGTCCGCGCGCCTGGCCGAGCCGCCGTCCCTCGAAGAACTGGCCGCCGAAGTGGGGCTCTCGCCCTTCCATTTCGCCCGTACCTTCCGCCGCGCCACCGGCATGCCGCCCCATGCCTGGCTCAAACAGCAGCGTCTGGACCAGGCCCGCGCCTTGCTGAAGGCCGGTTGCGCGCCGGCCGGTGTGGCGGCACAGCTGGGATTCGCCGACCAGAGCCACCTGACCCGCCAGTTCAAGCAGGCCTATGGCGTGGGACCGGGCGAATATCGCAACGCCTGCGCAAGATCGTTCAAGACCCATTGATGGCCGTCCGCTAGCCTTCCGGGACAAGGAGGGCCCCATGTCCCGTATCACTGAGTTCATCCACGGCGCCCGAGACATCGTCCCGATGATCGTCGGCGCCATTCCGTTCGGCATCATCTTCGGCACCCTCGCGGCCGGCGCCGGGCTGTCTGCCTGGCAGACCCTCGGCATGTCGCTGTTGGTGTTCGCCGGTTCGTCCCAGTTCATCGCCATTACCCTGCTCAGTGGGGGCGCCGGGGCAGCGGTGGTGCTGCTGACCACCTTCGTGGTCAACCTGCGCCATGCCCTCTACAGCGCCACCCTGCAGCCCTTCGTGCGCCATCTGCCGACCCGCTGGCGGATGCCACTGGCGTTCTGGCTGACCGACGAAGCCTTCGCCGTGGTCCAGCATCGCTACGCGGAAAAGGACGACTCGCCGCACAAGCACTGGTACTTCTTCGGCGCCGCCCTGGCCATGTACCTGAACTGGCAGCTCTGCACCCTGGTGGGCGTGCTCTTCGGCCAGGCGGTGCCCAACCTGGCAGCCTGGGGCCTGGACTTCGCCATGCTCGCCACCTTCATCGGCATCGTGGTGCCCATGCTGCGCAACAAGCCGCAGGTGGCCGCCGCACTGGTGGCTGGCGCCGTGGCGCTGGCTTGTCAGGGCCTGCCCTACAAGCTGGGCCTGATGGCGGCGGCCCTCTGCGGTATCGCCGTAGGCGTGGTGCTGGAACGTCGTTATCGCCTCGATCTGGTCCGGGAGGACATCTCGTGCAAACCTGGAGCCTGATCCTCGGCATGGCGGCCATTACCTTCGCCATCCGCTACAGCCTGTTCGCCTGGCCGAACCTCAGTTTCCCCCCTGTGGTGCGCCAGGGACTGCACTACGTTCCCACGGCCGTGCTCACCGCCATCGTCGTGCCGGGAATGCTGATGCCCGACGGCCAGAACCTGCAGCTGGCGCTGGACAACGCCTACCTGCTGGCGGGCCTCGGCGCCATCCTGATCGCCGCGCTGACGCGTCACCTGCTGGCGACCATCCTCGGTGGACTGGTGCTGTTCTTCCTGCTGCGCTGGGCGCTGGGGCAGTTGCCGATCTGAGTCGGGGAACGGGCCTGTAGGGGCGTGTCTGCCTTGTAGGAGCTAGCTTGCTAGCGAAACGGGGCCATTCGCTGGCAAGCCAGCTCCTACGGGCGATGCAGCTACTTGCAACACTCGCCCTTGGCGAATGAATTCGCCCCCACAGGGAACGATTCGCGAGCAGAGCTCGCTCCTACGATCCAGGGTCTGCGAATTCGCAATCGCCGCGCCTGTAGGGGCGATTTCAATGGCTATGTCTGCCTTGTAGGAGCTAGCTTGCTAGCGAAACGGGGCCATTCGCTGGCAAGCCAGCTCCTACGGGCGATGCAGCTACTTGCAACACTCGCCCTTGGCGAATGAATTCGCCCCTACAGGAAAGCCGCGCATCTGAGGATCGATACGGGATCGGGTCTGTGGGAGCGATTTCAATCGCGAATGAAGGAACGATTCGCGAGCAGAGCTCGCTCCTACGATCCAGGTCTGCGAATTCACACAAACATCTTTCCTGTGAGTGTGGCTTTCCGCCACCGTCTTGCAGTCCAATCAGCGACGTGCAACTTCAGTTGCACGAGGCTATTCCACTGCCAACCACAGGTACCAAGGAAGATGAGCCAACACTCGCAATTCGCCCTGCTGGGCACGCGGCGGTTCCTGCCGTTCTTCGTGACCCAGCTGCTCGGCGCCTTCAATGACAACATCTTCAAGCAGTCGCTGATCCTCGCCATCCTCTACAAGCTCGCCATTTCCGGCGACAAGAGCATCTTCACCAACCTTTGTGCGCTGCTGTTCATCCTGCCGTTCTTCCTGTTTTCCGCCCTGGGCGGGCAGTTCGGCGAGAAGTTCGCCAAGGACGCGCTGATCCGCGCGATCAAGCTGGCCGAGGTCGCCATCATGGCGGTGGGGGCGCTGGGCTTCTTCTTCGACAGTCTGCCGCTGCTGTTCCTGGCGCTGTTCGCCATGGGCACCCACTCGGCGCTGTTCGGCCCGGTGAAGTATTCAATCCTGCCGCAGGTGCTGCGGGAGGATGAGTTGGTGGGGGGTAACGCCCTGGTGGAAATGGGTACCTTCCTCGCCATCCTCGCGGGGACCATCAGCGCCGGTCTGATGATGTCCGTCGAGCGCTACGAGCCGGTGGTGGCCTGTGCCATCGTCTTCACCGCCAGCCTGGGCTACCTGGTCAGTCGCGGCATCCCCCGTGCGGCTGCCGCGCTGCCGGAGCTGAAACTGGACTGGAACATCTTCCGCCAGTCCTGGCAGATCCTGCGCCTGGGACTGGGCCAGCGACCTTCGGTATCGCGCTCGCTGGTGGGTAACTCCTGGTTCTGGTTCCTCGGGGCTGTCTATCTGACGCAGATCCCGGCCTATTCGAAGGAGTTGCTGCACGGTGACGAGAGCGTGGTGACTTTGATCCTCACAGTGTTCTCAGTGGGGATCGCATTGGGTTCGATGCTGTGCGAACGCCTCTCGGGCGGCAAAGTGGAGATCGGCCTGGTGCCCTTTGGCTCCATCGGCCTGACCCTGTTCGGCCTCCTGCTCTGGTGGCATTCCGGCGAGTTTCCGCAGGGCGCGACGCCGCACGACTGGCTGACGCTGCTGGGCCATGGACAGGCCTGGCTGATCCTTGCGGATATCCTCGGTATCGGCCTGTTCGGCGGCTTCTACATCGTGCCGCTGTACGCGCTGATCCAGTCGCGCACGGCGGAGAACGAGCGCGCCCGGGTGATTGCCGCGAACAACATTCTCAACGCGCTGTTCATGGTGGTGTCGGCCATTGCCTCGATCCTCTTCCTCAGCGTCGCCGGGCTGTCGATTCCCGAACTGTTCCTGGTGGTGTCGCTGATGAACATCGCGGTGAACAGCTACATCTTCAAGATCGTCCCCGAGTTCACCATGCGCTTCCTGGTCTGGCTGCTCGGCCACTCCATGTACCGCGTGGAGCACAAGGGCCTGGAGGCGATTCCAGAGGAAGGGCCGGCGGTGCTGGTGTGCAACCACGTGTCCTTCGTCGATGCGCTGCTGATTGGCGGCGCGGTGCGACGTCCGGTGCGCTTCGTCATGTACTACAAGATCTACCAGCTGCCGGTGTTGAACTTCATCTTCCGCACCGCCGGGACCGTGCCCATCGCGGCGCGCCATGAAGACCTGCTCGTCTACGATGCGGCCTTCAAGAAGATCGCCGAATACCTGCGCAACGGCGAAGTCGTGTGCATCTTCCCCGAGGGCAAGCTGACCGGCGATGGCGAGTTGAACGAGTTCAAGAACGGCATCGAGCGCATCCTCCAGGAAAACCCGGTGCCGGTGATCCCGATGGCGCTGCAGGGGCTGTGGGGCAGCTTCTTCAGCCGCGACCCGGCCAAGGGATTGTTCAAGCGCTTCTGGTCGCGCATCCACCTGGTGGCGGGGACGCCTGTATCGCCCGAGTTGGCTGACAGGCAGAGCCTGCAGTTGCAGGTGGCCGAACTACGGGGTGATGCCCGCTGAATGAAAAAGCCCGCCAAATGGCGGGCTTTTTCATTGTGGGACTCAGTGGCTGAGCTTGAGGCCGATCAGGCCGCCGATGATCAGCGCGACGCTGAGCAGGCGTACCAGCGCCATGGACTCGCCGAACAGGATGACCCCAGCGATCACCGTGCCGACCGCGCCGACTCCGGTCCAGATGGCGTAGGCGGTGCCGAGCGGCAGCTCCTTCATGGCCAGGCCGAGCAGGCCAAGACTGATAATCATGGCGAGGGCGGTGAGGGCAGTGGGCAGCGGCTTGCTGAAACCGTCGGTGTACTTCAGGCCTACGGCCCAACCCACCTCGAACAGGCCGGCGAAGAAGAGAATGATCCAGGACATGGTGAACTCCAGATAGACGACTGATTGAGTGGGGCCGTCCCCGGTGATCACTCGCAGAGTGGCAAGGTCGTCCTCGCGCTGCGCAGTATTTTGCACATCCTGGCCGGTCGGACAAGTCCGGCCGGTCGCCATGGTCGGAAAGGTTCGAGTCAGGCGCTGGCTAGCGGGCAGGAAAGCGCCGGCACGGGGCCGGCGCCTGGAGGGGTCAGACGCCCTGCGGAATCTCTTCGCCGCCCAGGGCTTCGAAGAGCTGCGGAATGAATTCCACCAGGGTCAGCATCATCAGGGTGAAGCTGGCGTCGAGCTGGCTCAGGGCATCCTCACCGCCATCCTGCTCGGCCTTCTCTTGCAGCAGGTCCTCGAAGCGCAGGCGCTTGATCACAATCTTGTCGTCGAGGATGAAGGACAGCTTGTCCTGCCAGGCCAGGGACAGCTGGGTGACCAGCTTGCCGGACGTCAGGTGCAGCTGGATCTCGTCGCTGGTCAGGTCCTGGCGCTTGCAGCGCACCACGCCGCCGTCTTCGTCGGTGTCGCGCAGTTCGCACTCGTCCAGCACATAGAAGTCGCTGGCGGCTTCCTGGGTCTGGACCCACTGGGTGAGGGTGGCGGTGGGGGCGATCTTCACCGAGGCCGGACGCACCGGCAGCGAACCGATGGCTTCACGCAGGGTGGAGAGCAGGTCTTCGGCGCGCTTGGGGCTGGAAGCGTCGACGAGGATCAGGCCTTGTGCCGGCGCGATGGCGGCGAAGGTAGCGGACTTGCGGATGAAAGCACGCGGCAGGAAGGTCTGGACGATCTCGTCCTTCAACTGGTCGCGTTCCTTCTTGTAGACCTTGCGCATCTGCTCGGTCTCGATCTGGTCGACCTTTTCCTTCAGGGCATCCCGCACCACGCTGCCGGGGAGGATGCGCTCTTCCTTACGCGCAGCAATCAGGAAGAAACCTTCGCTGACGTGCACCAGCGGTGCATCGGCGCCCTTGCCGAACGGCGCCACGAAACCGTAAGTGGTCAGCTCCTGGCTGGCACAGGGCCGGGCCGGTTTGGTCGCCAGCGCGGCTTCCAGCGCCTCGGCATCAATATTCAGATCCTGGGTGAGGCGATAGACAAGCAGGTTGCGAAACCACATAGGGGGAAAACCTCCGGACACAAAGCGCGCATTATTCTCATCGGGAGGCTTCGGGCTCAACCCTGAGCTAAGCCTTTGGAAGGCCTGATAATTTTTTTTCAAAAGGGACTTGCCAGAGGCGGGATACCTCTCTAGAATGCGCCCCACTTCGAGAGTGAAGGGTGATTAGCTCAGCCGGGAGAGCATCTGCCTTACAAGCAGAGGGTCGGCGGTTCGATCCCGTCATCACCCACCAATCTCGCAGTTACGCGCAGCGGTAGTTCAGTCGGTTAGAATACCGGCCTGTCACGCCGGGGGTCGCGGGTTCGAGTCCCGTCCGCTGCGCCATATTCAAAACCCTCAGGTAGCAATGCCTGAGGGTTTTTCGTTTAGTGTGTGACCCTTCATTGGGCGCATATTTGGGTGATTAGCTCAGCCGGGAGAGCATCTGCCTTACAAGCAGAGGGTCGGCGGTTCGATCCCGTCATCACCCACCAGTTTCAAGGTTACGCGCAGCGGTAGTTCAGTCGGTTAGAATACCGGCCTGTCACGCCGGGGGTCGCGGGTTCGAGTCCCGTCCGCTGCGCCACTATAAAAGCCCTCAGGTAGCGATACCTGGGGGCTTTTTCTTTGCCTGCCAAAATTCCCCGACAGCACTGTCATCAATGCTTACGTGATGCCGCGCAAGCTGCTGAACTTATTGCAGACGTGCCGTTCTTATTGCCCATAGCCACCTCTCGCGGCGGCCTGCTAAGCTCGCCGCTCCATCGTATTGCCATCATGGCGACAGACAAGGATTCAGCATGAAACAACATCGGTTGGCGGCCGCTGTGGCCCTGGTGGGCCTGGTTCTCGCGGGCTGCGATTCGCAGACCAGCGTTGAGCTCAAGACTCCGGCCCAGAAGGCTTCCTACGGTATTGGCCTGAACATGGGCAAGAGCCTCGCCCAGGAAGGCATGGATGACCTCGATCCCAAGGCTGTCGCCCAGGGCATCGAAGACGCCATCGGCAAAAAGGAGCAGCGCCTGAAGGACGAAGAGCTGGTTGAAGCCTTCGCCTTCCTGCAGAAGCGTGCCGAAGAGCGCATGACTGCACTGAATGCCGAGAATGCCAAAGCCGGCAAGAAATTCCTCGAAGACAACGGCAAGCGTGAAGGCGTAGTGACCACCGCCTCCGGCCTGCAGTACGAGATCGTCAAGAAAGCCGAAGGTGCCCAGCCCAAGGCGACCGACGTGGTGACCGTTCACTACGAAGGCAAGCTGACTGACGGCACCGTGTTCGACAGCTCCGTCCAGCGCGGCAGCCCCATCGACCTGCCGGTCAATGGCGTGATCCCGGGTTGGGTCGAAGGTCTGCAACTGATGCACGTGGGTGAGAAGGTCAAACTCTTCATCCCCAGCGAGCTGGCCTATGGCGAGCAGAGCCCGAGCCCGGCCATTCCGGCCAACTCGGTTCTGGTCTTCGACCTGGAACTGCTTGGCATCAAGGATCCGGCGGCCGCTGGCCAGCAATAAGCGGCAGCTGTTTCACGAAAACGCCCCGTCTCGACGGGGCGTTTTCGTTTCCGACGCCAGTCTCATCTGAACCGCGAAGCGACTTTTCAGTCACATCGGGAGTGAGGCGTCGAGAAGGTGTTACGGTTATGCACATGACCGGGTAACCACGATTGTGCGCAGTGCGACGTGCAGTCGCATTGCGGACCGCCTGGTCAAATGATTGATTTTGCTGGGCTTTTGGCAGTGGGCAAATTTTGCCCGATCTGTCGCGGAGCCGCATGACATGGGCCTTTTCCGCGTTATGTGGAAAACTGTTAACAAGGTTATCCACAGATTTCGTGGATAACCGCGCCAAGCCGTCTAGGCCAGGCTTCTGCCGAGGAGTAGCCGTGAAAGCACCCTGGAATTTCCAGCGTTACCTGACCCTGGCGCAGCGTTTCCTCGCCGGTGGCCGATTGCCATCCCTGCTGCTGGCGGTATCACGCAAGAGCTCGAGCCAGAGCGGCCGGCTCGGTGCGGTGAAGGATGACCTGCGACTGTTACTGTCGCTGGCCAATGCCTGGCTGCGCGGTGACTACCGGCAGATCAATCCCAAGGCATTTCTCGCCGTGGTAGGGGCTTTGATCTATTTCGTCACGCCGCTCGATGCGCTTCCGGATTGGCTGATGGGCATGGGCTTCGTCGACGACCTGGCTGTGCTGGCATGGGTTCTTAAAACCTGGGGTAGCGAACTGGATGCCTTCCGCGCGTGGCGCGATGGCCAGTCGTCGGCTGTACGGGCGGCGCTGGAACGGCTGCCGGCGCCGGACTCTCAGCGATCCTGAAGTCCCGCGCGCTGCTGCTCGCCTTGGAGCAATGATTCGATCTCACCGCTGTCCCTCAAGCGTTGCAGTGCGGCGTCCAGTTGTTCCGCTGGTATCGGTAGCTGGCCGCTGTAGGCGCAGTGCAATTGGTAGCGCTCCACGATCCAGGGGCTGAATACCAGGGGGGCATCGGGTCGCACAGCCAGTTCATAGGCAAGGGCGCGGCGCATGTCGATGATGGCGTCCAGCCGCTTGTGGCTCAGCAGGTTCAGGCGGGTGTCGAGATCGCGCACATCCTTGCGCTCCACGTCGTTATTCGCGAAGGCCTCCATGAGCGGCATGCTGTAGGCGAAGCCCAGGCTGGTGCCCAGCACCTTGCCCTTGAGATCAGCCAGGCTGGCGATGCGCGGACTGTCGCGATGCTGGAGGAGGGCGTCTTCTTCTTCGAACAACGAGGGCGACCAGTGATACGCCGAAGCATCCACCATCCATTCGGGATTCGAGTTGCAGATCAGGTGAATGCGCCCGTTCTTCAGGGATTCCTCGATGCGCTTGTTCGGCGTCTCGATGAAGCTGACCTTGATCGACAGCTCCTTGGCGATGCGTTCACCCAGATGAAGGATGAAGCCGCCAAGCAGGGCGTGGTCGCTCACCTGCGCGTAGGGCATGCCATCGGCCGGGCCGAAACCCCAGCGCAGCTCTTCACTTAGCGCGAGTCTGGGCCAGAGGCTGAACAGTATCCAGAGAACTACACGAAAATGCCGCGTCACGAGCCTTCCCCCGCCAGGTGGACGCAGTATAGTTCACCCTCTGCGGGCCCTCGGCCTGATAATATGGCCGCCTGCATGGAGGTGCTGAAGCAGTCGGCACTGCGTTCCACGGGGAGCTTCAATGAGTGTGCAAGTGATCATGCGTGACGGCCAGGCGGAGTACGCGGTACTGCCCTGGGCCGAGTATCAGGCGCTGCTGCGCGCCGCCGGCCAGGCCGCTACGGAATCGGCCACCGAACCAACCAGGGTTGCGCTCGGACAACTGAAGTCGCTGCGCGAAGCGCAGGGCCAGAGCCTGGAGCAACTGGCTCGTGCTGTGGGGATCAGCCCGCATTATCTCGGGTTGATCGAGAGCGGCGAACGCGAGCCCGATGAAGCCATCAAACGGAGTCTGGCGCATGTCCTCGGCGTATCCGGCTGGGAGTCCGGATCTTGAGTCTGCGAATCAGCCGCCAGCACTGGCAAGCCTTGTTGGATGAACTGGAAGATGCTCGCCGTCAGCGTCATCTGTTGACCTACCGGGCATTGATCGAACGCCTGCAGTTGCCGTCCCCGGCAATGCAGACCCTTACTGCAGCCCTCGAGCACCTGGCCGCCCTCGACGCCCGCGCCGAGCGACCCTTGCGCAGTTCCCTGGTGATCAGCCAGGGCGCCAGTCGCCTGCCGCGCACGGGGTTCTTCGAGTGCGTCGAACGCCTGGGCCGTTTCGCCGGCCCGCCGGATGGCACCGCCGCCGCGTCCTGGCATGCAGCTGAAGTCGTTCGCGTATTCGAGTTCACCTACCCCGAGGAGCAGTGATGCTCTGGAAGCTGCGGGCACGGCTCGGCTACCTGGTAGCACGCCGGCTCATGCGCTTCCCCAAGCTGGTGGCCCATCCGCGTGCCTGGCAATGGATGCAAGGCCAGTTCGCGCGCATGGCTGCCCTGGGCGACCTGTCCGCACAGAGTTTCTACGGTCACCTGCTGCTTCACCGTGGACACGGCTTCGGCGCGCGGGAGGAGGGCATTCGCCTGCTCCGCCTGGCAGCTCAGGCTGGCGACGGAAAATCCGCCTATCAGCTTGGGGTGCTGAGCCTGGACGGGGATGCCCGCCAGGCTCCGGATGCTGCGGAAGCCGCGCGCTGGTGGCAGTTGGCGGCCGATGCTGGCCATCCGCTCGCAGCGCGCAAGCTGGCCGACCTCTACCGCGACGGCGGACCGGGACTGGAACCCGATGCCGAGGCCGCCGAGCGCACGGCGCGGCGGGCGGGCGAATTGGGGCTCTGACAGCGCATTCCGGGCATGCGGCCTGTGGTGGAAATCCGCCACGCGGATTTTCACCCTACGTAGACAGCAGCGCCAGGAATCTGCGCGTAGGAGCGAGCTTGCTCGCGAATAGGGCCTTCGCCAGCAAGCTGGCTCCTACAGGTCGGGGCTCTTTTACTCTGCGTCGATGATATGCAGGCTGTAGCCTGGCATCGCCTTGGCGTGGCGCTTGGCCTCGGAGGCGAGCCCCGCCAGTTGCGAGGCATCCAGTCGCAGGCAGTCTTCGGCCTTCAGGGTCACAACACCAATGGACAGCGACAGCAGCGGATATTCCTCGCGCTGGCCATGACGGTTATGGGCGACGAAGCAGCCCGCTTCCAGATGGTCATTGCGGTAGAAGCGCCGGCACTGACCCTGGAAGTCTTCCAGCAGATGGTTGAGGCGCATGCGCCAGTCAGCCGACCCCAGTACCAGCATGAAATCGTCGCCGCCGATATGACCGACGAAGTCCCGAGCCGGGTCCACGCGTTCGCTCAGGCACTGGGCCAGGCACAGCAGCACCTCGTCGCCCTTGGCGTAGCCATAGAGGTCGTTGAAGGGCTTGAAGCTGTCGATGTCCACATAACAGACCACCGCCTGACGGCGTTGCTGCAGCAGGCGCGTCAGGCACTGCTGGATGGGTACGTTGCCCGGTAGCAGGGTCAGCGGATTGGCATGGCGCGCTTGCTGGATCTTCAGCTCGGTAATCAGTTTGAGCACATCGATCACCCGCCCCAGGCCCCGGTAGCGGCCCTCGAGAATGATGATGAAGTCCTCTTCGATCCGTTGCCGCGCACGGCTGGTGATCAGGCGGCTGACTTGTTGCAGCGACTGTCCCAGTTCCACCGCGAGGAAGTCCGTGCTCATCAGCCGATTCACCGACTTGCGGGTGAACAGGTCGGTGGCGAAAGGACGCAGCAGGGCCTCGGAGAGCAGGTGGCGATGCACGATGCCGACCGGGCGTTCATGGGCGTCCAGCACTGCCAGCGAGTTGAGGTTGGCCTGGGCGCGGAACGCTTCCAGCACTTCGTGGATGGGGGTGTCCTCGTGTACCGCCGGCTGCTCGTTAAGCAGCGCAGAGAGGTCGCGGTTCTCCTCGTTCATGCTGCTGAGCGACTCCATCGTCGGCAACAGCGCGCGCGGGTCGCGCGAGGGGTGTTCCTGAGGGCGGCCCAGCAGGTAGCCCTGGACCAGGTCGATCCCCATCTCCGCCAGAACCGCGAGTTCTTCCGGCAGCTCTATGCCTTCGGCGATGACCTGGGCACGCGAGGCCTTGGCCATTTTCAGGATGGATTCGACGAACTCGCGCTTCACCGCGTCCTGGTGGATGCCGTCGATGAAGTGGCGGTCGATCTTCACGTAATCCGGGCGTAGCTCGGACCACAGGCGCAGGCTGGAGTAGCCGGCGCCCAGGTCGTCCAGGGCGATGGAGAAACCCATGGCGCGGTAATGGTGCAGGGCGGTATCGAGCAGATTGAAGTCTTCGGTCGGGGTCTGTTCCGTCAGCTCGATCACCACCTGGCTCGGCGGGATACCGAAGGCTTGCAGCATCTTCAGGGTGCGACCCGGTTGGTGCGCCGGGTCCAGCAGGGATTCCGGGGACACGTTGAGGAACAGCAGGCCATCGAGCTTGAGTTCCTTGAAGCGCCGGCACGCGCTCTTGCGGCAGGCCATTTCCAGTTCGCTGAGGCGTCCGGCGTGGCGCGCTACCGCGAACAAGGTCATGGGGGAGTGCAACGGGCTGTTGGACGGGCCTCGGGTCAGCGCCTCGTAGCCGAGGATGCGCCGCTCCGACAGCGACAGGATTGGCTGGAACAAACTGTGCAAGTCGCCGTGAGCGAGGATCAGGCCCAGTGCGCTCAACTGCTCGGTGACGGTCATGCTGTTACTCGTGAAAAAGAAAGGGGCCGCAATTGCGGCCCCCGGATTTCACGACAGTTATGTGACGGCGTTATGACATCATTTCAATGTTTCGCCACGGCTGCGTTCAGGCCCAGGTAATCCAGCAGGATCTGCCCGGTCTCGGTCAGGTAGGCGTCGTCTTCCGGCTTGGTCTTTTCCTCTTCTACCGGGACGGCGTCTTCGTCTTCCGCTTTGAGTTCCTTCAGAAGCTCCTCGCCCTTGGCCTTGCGACGGGTGTTCTCCATCGTCAGCTGCTTGGTCTCGATGTCGGCCTGCTGCGCGCGACGCTTGGTCTCGTTGAGGCTGACCACGGTGTCCTTCATCAGCTTCTGGGCCAGCGCCAGGCGCTCGCGGCTGTAGACGAAGTCCGGGTCCTGCGCGGTGCGCGCATCGTGGCGGGACTTCAGTTCGGCCAGGAACGGCTTGAACGGGTCCAGTTCGGGCTTGATGGCCGGGCGGATGCTGTCCCAGGGCATGGCTTCGGGTAGGGCGCTTTCACCAATCTGCTTGGTGTCGACCACCGAGGGGTACTCGATGTCCGGCAGCACGCCCTGGTGCTGGGTGCTCTGGCCGGAAACGCGGTAGAACTTGGCCAGGGTCAGCTTCAGTTCGCCGTGGTTCAGCGGCTGGATGGTCTGCACGGTGCCCTTGCCGAAGGTCTGGCCACCGATGATCAGCGCGCGGTGATAATCCTGCATCGCGCCCGCGAAGATTTCCGAAGCCGAGGCGGACAGGCGGTTGACCAGAACGGCCATCGGGCCGGTATAGAAGGCGCCGGTGTTCTCGTCGGCCAGCACATCGACACGGCCATCGCTGTTGCGCACCAGAACGGTCGGACCCTGGTCGATGAACAGGCCGGTCAGTTCGGTGGCTTCCTGCAGGGAGCCGCCGCCGTTGTTACGCAGGTCGATGACCACGCCGTCGACTTTCTCCTTCTGCAATTCGCCCAGGAGCTTCTTCACGTCGCGGGTGGTGCTCTTGTACTCGGGGTCGCCGGCGCGGAAAGCCTTGAAGTCCAGGTAGAAGGCCGGTACCTCGATCACGCCGAGCTTGAACTTGCTGCCTTCATGCTCGAGATTGAGGACGGATTTCTTCGCGGCCTGTTCTTCCAGCTTCACCGCTTCGCGAGTGATGGCGACGATCTTGCTGGTCTGGTCGTTCGGCGCGTTGCTCGCCGGAATCACTTCCAGGCGAACCACCGAGCCTTTCGGGCCGCGGATCAGCTTGACCACTTCGTCCAGGCGCCAGCCGATCACGTCGACCATTTCGCCATTGCCCTGGGCAACGCCGACGATCTTGTCCGCCGGGGCGACCTGCTTGCTCTTCTCGGCCGGACCGGCCGGCACCAGGCGCACCACCTTCACGTACTCGTTATCGCTCTGCAGCACGGCGCCGATGCCCTCGAGGGACAGGCTCATGTTGATGTCGAAGTTCTCCGCGTTGTCCGGGGAGAGGTACTGGGTGTGCGGGTCGTACGTCTGGGCAAAGGCGTTGATGTAGGCCTGGAACACATCTTCGCCACGGGTCTGTTCGAGGCGGGAGAGCTGGTTCTTGTAGCGCTTGACCAGCAGTTCCTGGATGGCCTTGGGTTCCTTCTTGGCGATCTTCAGGCGCAGCACTTCGTCTTTCACGCGCTTGCGCCAGAGGTCGTCGAGGGCGGCACGGTCCTTGGCCCAGGGCGCCTTCTCGCGGTCGATTTCCAGGCTCTCGTCGACGTTGAAGTCGATCTTGTCGACGCCCTTGTCCAGCAACGCCAGGGCGAAGTCCAGACGCTCCTTGAGGCGGTCCAGGTGGCGCTTGTAGATGATGAAGCCCGGTTCCAGATCGCCGCTTTTCAGCAGGTCGTCGAAACGCGTGCGCCATTTGTCGAATTCGGCGATATCACCGGCGGTGAAGTACATCCGCGCCGGGTCGAGGAGCTTGAGGTAGCCCTCGTAGATCTTCACCGAGCGCTCATCGTTGAGCGGCGGCTTGTTGTAGTGATGGCGCTTGAGCAGTTCCACCACATTGAGGCTGGCGATCACCTGTTCACGGTCGGGCTGAATGGAGTCCCAACTGTTCGGGGCGGTAGGGGCGGCATGCAACGGCAGGACGCTGACGCTGAGAGCCAGGGCGAGGGCGGAACTGATCAGGGAGCGCTTCATGCTGATTCGACGTCGGGACAGGTGATAACGCATATTAGGCCGTATTTGAGGGCGCCGGGTTCCATTGGCGCAACGCGAAGGCCCAGCAGGTCGCTGGGCCAGGTCCAAGCTCACTATGGAGGCACCGTGAAGGCATTGCAAGGCGTCGAAGGGCGCGTGGAGTGGGGGGAGCGGGCGAGCCCGGCTTGTGATGCAGGACAAGTGCGGATCCGCGTGGCCGCCGCCGGTCTGAATCGAGCCGACCTGTTGCAACGTGCAGGGCTGTATCCGCCGCCGCCAGGGGCCAGCGATATCCTGGGGCTGGAAGCTTCCGGGGTGATCGCCGAGGTAGGCCCGGGCAGTGGCGCCTGGCAGGTGGGTGACCGTGTCTGTTGCCTGCTCGCCGGAGGCGGCATGGCGGAGGAGGTCGTGGTGGATGCGCGCCATGTGCTGCCGGTGCCCGAGGGGCTGTCGCTGGCTGAAGCCGCTGCGCTGCCGGAGGTCTATGCCACCGCCTGGCTCAACCTGTTCCAGCTGGCAGCTCTGAAACCGGGCGAGAAGGTGTTGCTGCACGCCGGCGCAAGCGGTGTCGGCTCGGCCGCCATCCAGTTGTGCAAGGCCTTTGGCAACCCTTGCTGGGTCAGCGTGGGGTCGGCCGAGCGCCTGGCCTACTGCGAATCCCTCGGCGCCCAGGGCGGCGCGCTGCGTGGCGAGGACCTGGAAGGCCTGCGTGACTTCGCACCCTTCAATGTGATCCTCGACCCGGTGGGCGGCAACTATGCCAGCCTCAACCTGGCGCTGGTCGCCGTCGATGGCCGCTGGGTGAACATCGGCCTGATGGGCGGTCGCAAGGCCGAGCTGGACATGGCGCTGCTGCTTGGCAAGCGCGTGCAGCTGATCGGCTCGACCCTGCGCAGCCGCGACGAGCAGTTCAAGGCCGATCTCATCAGCGATCTCCGCCAGCACGTATGGCCGCTGTTCGAGGAAGGCCGCCTGCAGCCGCGATTGGAACGCGCCTTCCCCGCGAAAGACGCCGAGGCCGCTTTCGAGGCGCTGGCCAGCAACCAGGTAGAAGGAAAACTGGTGCTCGTGCTGGACGAAACGTTGGTCTGATAGCGGTTGCTCCGACGCTCCAGGCCCCGTGGTCCGGGGCGTCGAAGAGTTGCATTGAGGTAATCAATCGTTCTGATGGGGTCATTCAATGTGATCTTTTTGGAATAACCCAATAGTCTTTGTCGGGTAAATTTCTAACCCAACGAGGACGTTGCGATGTCTCTGATCAATACCGAAGTCAAACCGTTCAAAGCCACCGCCTACCACCACGGCAAGTTCGTCGAACTGACCGAAGCCAACCTGAAAGGCAAGTGGTCCGTATTCTTCTTCTACCCGGCTGACTTCACCTTCGTCTGCCCGACCGAGCTGGGCGACCTGGCTGACAACTACGCCGAGTTCCAGAAACTGGGCGTGGAAATCTACGGCGTGTCCACCGACACCCACTTCACCCACAAGGCCTGGCACGACACTTCCGACACCATCGGCAAGATCCAGTACCCGCTGGTTGGCGATCCGACCTGGGTTCTGTCCAAGAACTTCGAAGTTCTGATCGAAGAAGCTGGCCTGGCTGACCGTGGCACCTTCGTGATCGACCCGGAAGGCAAGATCCAGATCGTCGAAGTCAACGCCGGCGGTATCGGCCGTGACGCCCAGGAGCTGCTGCGCAAGGTCAAGGCTGCCCAGTACGTTGCCGCTCACCCGGGCGAAGTCTGCCCGGCCAAGTGGAAGGAAGGCGAAGCGACCCTCGCCCCGTCCCTGGACCTCGTCGGTAAGATCTAAAGACGGTCGGGAAGCTGTGGCGCTTGCTGTCGCGGCTTCCCACTCCGTTTTTCCGCTGTAAGAAGTCTGGCAGATGGCTTCGCGCCATCCGCCAGCACCACACCCCTCATCCCGTTTCGGGCGGTCGGCAACGACCGTCGAGGGGTGACTCATGCCCGCAATAAAGGAATTCGCACATGTTGGACGCCAATCTTAAAACTCAGTTGAAGGCCTACCTCGAAAAGGTCACCCAGCCGTTCGAGATCGTCGCGTCCCTCGATGACAGCGACAAATCCCGCGAACTGCTTGGCCTGCTGCAAGACATCGTCGGCCTGACTGACAAGATCACCCTGAAGACCGATGGCAGCGACGCCCGTCGCCCGTCGTTCTCGTTGAATCGCCCTGGCGCGGACATCTCCCTGCGCTTCGCCGGCATCCCCATGGGCCACGAATTCACCTCGCTGGTGCTGGCCCTGCTGCAAGTGGGCGGTCACCCGTCCAAGCTCGGCGCCGACGTGATCGAACAGATCAAGTCGATCGAGGGCGAGTTCACCTTCGAAACCTATTTCTCGCTGTCCTGCCAGAACTGCCCCGACGTGGTGCAGGCGCTGAACCTGATGGCCGTGCTCAACCCGAACATCCGCCACGTCGCCATCGACGGCGCGCTGTTCCAGGGTGAAGTCGAGCAGCGCCAGATCATGTCGGTGCCCAGCCTCTACCTGAATGGCGAACTGTTCGGCCAGGGCCGCATGGGCGTGGAAGAAATCCTCGCCAAGATCGATACCGGCGCCGCCGCTCGCGATGCCGAGAAGCTCAACGCCAAGGCGGCCTTCGACGTGCTGGTGATCGGTGGTGGCCCTGCCGGCGCTGCCGCTTCCATCTACGCCGCCCGTAAAGGCATCCGCACCGGTGTTGCCGCCGAGCGTTTCGGCGGACAGGTGCTGGACACCATGGCCATCGAGAACTTCATCTCCGTGCAGGAGACCGAAGGCCCGAAACTGGCTCGTGCCCTGGAAGAGCACGTCAAGCAGTACGACGTGGACATCATGAACCTGCAACGTGCCAGCGCTCTGGTCCCGGCCAAGGCCGAGGGCGAGCTGCATGAAGTGAAGTTCGAGAGCGGTGCGACCCTGAAAGCGAAAACCGTGATCCTCTCCACCGGTGCCCGCTGGCGCGAAATGAACGTTCCTGGCGAGCAGGAATACCGCGGCCGCGGCGTGGCCTACTGCCCGCACTGCGACGGTCCGTTGTTCAAGGGCAAGCGCGTGGCGGTGATCGGCGGTGGTAACTCCGGTGTGGAAGCGGCCATCGACCTGGCTGGCATCGTCGCCCATGTCACCCTGATCGAGTTCGACGACAAGCTGCGTGCCGACGCCGTGCTGCAGAAGAAGCTGGCCAGCCTGTCCAACGTCAACGTCATCAAGAGTGCGCTGACCACCGAAGTGAAAGGCGATGGCCAGAAGGTCAACGGCCTGGTCTACAAGGACCGCACCTCGGACGAGCTGCGCACCCTGGAGCTGGAAGGCATCTTCGTGCAGATCGGCCTGCTGCCCAACAGTGAGTGGCTGAAGGGTGTTGTGGAGCTGTCCCCGCGCGGCGAAATCATCACCGACGCCAAGGGTCAGACCAATATCCCCGGCGTGTTTGCCGCCGGTGACGTGACGACGGTTCCGTACAAGCAGATCGTGATCGCCGTGGGCGAGGGCGCCAAGGCGTCGCTGAGCGCCTTCGATCACCTGATCCGTACGACCTGATTTTTACTCAGCGTGGTGTGCTGAAGTGGCGGAGGCTCGCAAGGGTCCTCCGCTTTTTTTATGTCCGCGTGGCTTCCCTGTATCCTTCGCGCTTTCGTTCCTCAAGCGGCAGGGCTCATCTCGTGAAACAGCAACTTATCGAATTGATCGCGGCAATCAGCTCCGGCTGCATGGCCGAGGATGAGATCGAAGGTGTCGCCGCCGAGGCGACCCAGGCCTACGCCGATGCGGATGCCTTCCTCGCTGCCAACCCGGATATCAACTACGACGACAGCTTCCCCATTCCCCTTGGAGAATGGGTGGTAGTGGGCAGCCTGCCCGACACCGTGCTGTTCCAGGCCGACAGCTACGACCAGTTGTTCCAGCAGGTAGTGGATTCCTTCGGTCCGAGCGTGAACTTCGTGCTCAAGCCCAAGCAACTGGTGAAAGTCGAGCCGCTCAAGGCCCTCAACCGCATCCAGGTGCAGATGGGCAGCCTCTACCCGGAGAAGGGCGGCTACGTGCTGGTGGATTTCAGCGAACCGCTGGATGACGAGCTGCAGTGCGTGCTGGTCTACAAGCACGACCTGGAGAAGGTCATGCAGCTGGCCGTGGACGTCGGCATCTACACCGCACCGGCCTACGAGGCCCTCAAGGCCGCAATGGAAGAAGGCGACGACTGAGCCGCCGCCGACACGCTCCCCTCTCCCTTTGGGAGAGGGGCCGGGGGTGAGGGTGTTTCACCCCGCGCCGTCTTACAGCTGATAGCCGTAGGACTTGATCACTTCTGCGGCCTTCGGCCCTTTCAGGTAATCCACCAGCGCCTTGGCGGCCGGGTTGGATTCACCCTTCTTCAGGATCAGCGCGTCCTGCTTGATCGGCTCGTGCATGTCGGCCGGCACGATCCAAGCGGAGCCGCTGGTGATCTTGCCATCCTTGTACACCTGGGACAGGGCGACGAAGCCCAGTTCGGCGTTGCCGCTGGAAACGAACTGCAGCGCCTGGGTGATGTTCTGGCCTTCAACCAGCTTGGGTTTGACCGCTGTGGTCAGGCCCAGCTTGTCCAGCACCTGGGTGGCAGCCAGGCCGTAGGGCGCGGCTTTCGGGTTGGCAATGGACAGGTGCTTGTACTGGCCCGTTTTCAGCACGTCGCCCTTGGCATCCACATAGCCGTCCTGCGCCGACCACAGCACCAGGGTGCCGATGGCGTAGGTGAAGCGCGAACCGGACACGGCATCGCCTTCTTTCTCCAGCTTCGCCGGGGTGGTGTCGTCGGCCGAGAGGAAGACCTCGAAAGGCGCGCCGTTCTTGATCTGGGTGTAGAACTGGCCGGTGGCGCCGTAGGCGGCGACCAGCTTGTGGCCGGTGTCCTTTTCGAAATCCTTGGCGATGGCCTGGATCGGCGCGGTGAAGTTGGCGGCGACGGCCACCTGGACTTCGGCAGCCGAGGCGCTGCCCAGGGCGAACAGGGCGACGAGCGCGGCGGCGGCGCGGGTGAGGCGATGACTCATGGGATGACTCCTTGTTGTGGGTTGTGTGGTGTTCATCGTTGTTGGTGATTCAGAAATGACTGGCGAGGATCACGCTGGAGGCCTTGAAGAAAGCGCAGGCCGGCAAGCCGGGGCGCAGGCCCAGGCTTTCGCAGCTGGCCTGGGTGACCACTGCGGTGATGCTGCGTCCGGACGGCAGGTCGAGGGTCACCTCGTTGTTCACCGGGCCTTCGTGGATCAGGGAAATTTCGCCCCAGAGCTGGTTGCGCGCGGTCATTCGCACGTCGCGCTCGGTGCTGAGCATCACCGAGGACGCCTTGACCATCGCCAGCACTTCCATGCCCGGCGCCAGGCCCAGGTTTTCCACGCTGGTGCGGGTGACCACGGTGACGATCTCGGTCTGCGGATCGAGGCGAATACGCACTTCGGCTTCCACCGGGCCTTCCACCAGCTCGCTGATGCTTCCGGAGAACTGGTTGCGTGCACTGCTGTTCAGGCGCATGCGCCGCATCAGCGCCTGGAATGCCTGGATGTCCTCGGGGCCGTTGTGGTCAAGCTGCCCGGCCAGACGGTCCAGGGTGGCCTGGTATTCGCCTTCCAGCGCGCGGTACATCGCCACCACCTTGCGGCCGTAATCGGTCAGTTCGGTGCCGCCACCCTGTGGGCCGCCCTTGACGCGGATGACCAGCGGAGTGGGGGAGAGGTTGTTCAAGGTGTCCACCGCTTCCCACGCGGCCTTGTAGGAAATCGGCACGGCCTTGGCTGCCTGGTTGATCGAGCCCTTGAGCTGTATCTGCTCCAGCAGGCGGATGCGCGTGCCGGATAACTCCGCACCAATGGCGGTTTCCAGCGACATGCGGGCGAGGAAGCGGGGTGCAGTCATGGGTGGCTCGCAGGAATGAGGATGAAATCGGCCGTTGTGGTTGAGGCGCTATAAGTGCCGGACCTAGAGTCTTGGCCGGTCCTGTTCTCGCTATTTACTACGCTATATAGCGCCATTCGTGACCTCTCGAAACACGGAGGAAAAATCCTGTGAAAGTAAGTGCCCGCAACGTATTCAAAGGAACCATCAGCGCCCTGACGGAGGGCGCGGTGAACGCGGAAGTCGTGCTCGCCCTGCCCGGCGGCGACAGCCTGGTGGCGGTCGTCACCCTGCAGAGCGTCAAATCCCTGGGCCTCGCGGTCGGCAAGGAGGCCATCGCGCTGGTCAAGGCACCCTGGGTGATGCTCATGACCGATGGCAGCGACATCCGCCTGTCCGCCCGCAACTGCCTCAGCGGCACCGTGGTATCGGTGGACGCCGGGGCTGTTAACTCCGAAGTCGTGATCGAGCTGCCCGGTGGCGCCAAGGTCACCTCCGTGGTGACCCGTGAAGCCGTGGCCGAACTCGGCCTGGCCAAGGGCGTCAACGCGACGGCCGTGATCAAGGCCTCCCACGTCATCCTCGGCGTACCTGCCTGACACCAGCGGGCCGGAACCTGAAGTTCCGGCCCGACTGTCCGCATTTCCCACCGGCTGACCTTGGGTCGGCCGGTGCGGTCGCATTCTTGAAAGAATTTGACTTTGAAGTCAAGTTTTGGCGTCATGCACGCCGTCTCGCGCTTCTCGGCTTTTACAGTCGCTACTGCGCACCCTTGAACGAACCCTCTTGAGCAGACCGAAAGCCCCGGTGCTGCTGATGTTCGCCCATCGCTATATACAAAACAATACAGCGATAGGGGCGAGGAGATGTTCGAGGTGACCTTTCAAGACCACAAGAAAATGGAGTAACCCGAATGCACCAATCGTCCCTCGCCCTGGCCGTCGCCCTCGGCGTGCTGGCCCAGCAGGCCGCCGCCGGCGGTTTCATCGAAGACAGCAAGGCCAGCCTGACCCTGCGCAACTTCTACATCAACTCGGACAACCGCCAGTTCGCCGACGCGCCGTCCAAGCAGGAAGAGTGGGGCCAGGGCTTCCTCTTCAACTACGCCTCCGGCTACACCGAAGGCACCGTGGGCGTCGGCGTCGACGCCCTCGGCCTGTTGGGCGTGAAGCTGGATTCCGGCAAGGGCACTCACTACAACCCGACCAGCGCCAGCTACGGCGGCACCGTGTTCCCGACCGACAACGACGGCCGCGCCAAGGACGATTTCGGCAGCCTGGGCGTGACCGGCAAGGTGCGCATCTCCAAGACCGAAGCGCGCCTCGGCACCCTGCTGCCGAAGCTACCGGTGGTGACCTACAACGACGGTCGCCTGCTGCCGCAGACCTTCGAGGGCGGGCAGGTGACCTCCAGCGAGATCGCCGGCCTGACCCTGGTCGGCGGCCAGCTGGAACACGCCAAGGGGCGTAACTCCAGCGACGCCCGCGGCCTCTCCATCGCCGGCGCCAACAACGCCCGCACGGGTCAGTTCGTCAACACGTTCTACTTCGCCGGTGGCGACTACAAGGTCAGCGACAACCTGCTCGCGCAGTACTACTACGGCAACCTGGAAGACTTCTATCAGCAGCACTTCGTCGGCCTGACCCACAACTGGGCGCTGCCGGTGGGCGCGCTGAAGTCCGACCTGCGCTACTTCTACAGCGACTCCGACGGCAAGAACGCCAGCGTCGAAGGCCGCCGCGAAGGCTTCCGCAGCTCGGGCAACTGGGCGACCAACGATCCGGACCGCTTCGAAGTGGACAACCGCACCTGGAGCGCCCTGTTCACCTACACCCTCGGCGGCCACGCGGCGAGCCTGGGCTACCAGCAGGTGTCCGGCGACAGCGCCTTCCCTTTCCTCAACCAGGGCGACGGCGCCACCGCCTACCTGATCACCGACCGCCAGATCGGCAAGTTCCTCAGCGCCGGCGAGCGCACCTGGGTGGCCGAGTACGGCTACGACTTCGCCAAGCTCGGCGTGCCGGGGCTGAAGGCCGTGGGCACCTACCTGAAGGGCAGCAACATCGAGACCCAGGGCAGCGACCAGGGCGAGTGGGAACGCGACTTCCGCCTCGACTACGTGCTGCAGGGCGGCCCGCTGAAAGGCCTCGGCGTGTCCTGGCG
>NZ_QJRF01000069.1 GCF_013393345.1 Pseudomonas taiwanensis | reverse complement strand
AAACTCTTCAGTTCAATACTGCTTGGGTTTTGAGAAAACCCTAAACTTGGCTCAGCAATCGCAAATAAACTCTCGAATTCACGAGTGTTACTTGTGATGCTGATAATCAGTTGACTATCAGTCTTACTTCACAAGCACCCACACGAATTGCTTGATTCAGTTGTTAAAGAGCGTTTCGATCAAGTCTTTCGTCTCAACCGAGGCCGCGCATTCTACAGCAGCCTTTCTTACTGTCAAGCTGTTTTTCGAAAATCTCTTTTCTACTCAACCGCTTGCGCTTCCGATCCGATTCACTCTTCTCGTCAGCGGGAGGCGCATTCTACAGCGTTACAACTCGCTGTCAACACCTCGATGATCGCCTTCATTCACTCCTTTCGGAAGACTGAAGCGGCCAGCACTACCACCGCTCGCCGATCACCTCTCCCAACACCTCGCCTAAGTTAAGTGCTTGATTTTCAAGCTCTTTCTCTGCTTCGTCGCTGGGAGAGGTGCGCATTATAGGGATGCAGAATCTGCCGTCAACACCTATTTGAAATTATCTTCAGCGCCTCTTGGTACCTATATAAGAAGGAGCTAGATAACTTCCGCCTTGCGCAGCGACTCCACTTGCTCCGCCGCCAGGCCCAGCACGCGCTGCAGTACTTCCTGCGTGTGCTCGCCGAGAAGCGGCGGCGGCATGCGGTACTCGACCGGGGTGTCGGAAAGGCGCAGCGGGCTGGCCACCTGCGGCACCACGCCGGCCAAGGGATGTTCCAGCTCGACGCGAAGCCCCCGCGCCAGAACCTGCGGATCGGTGAACACTGCCGCGAGGTCGTTGATCGGCCCACAGGGCACACCGACTTCTTCCAATGCACTGACCCACTCAGTCGTGGTCTTGAAGACCGTCGCCTGACGAATCAGGGGAATCAGCTCGGCGCGATGCGCAACCCGGGCCTTGTTGGTTGAAAAACGCGAGTCGTCCGCCCACTCCCGATGACCGGCGACCTCGCAAAACTTGCGGAACTGACTGTCGTTACCCACGGTGAGGATGAAATCCCCATCGGCAGTCGGAAAATCCTGATAGGGCACGATGTTCGGATGGGCATTACCCAGACGCTTTGGCGGATTGCCTGTGGTCAGGTAGTTCATTGCCTGGTTGGCCAGGCAAGCCACCTGCACGTCGAGCAGCGCCATGTCGATGTGTTGACCCTTGCCGCTGATGTCCCGCGAGGCCAAGGCAGCCAGCATCGCCACGGAGGAATAAAGGCCGGTGAGGATGTCAGTCAGCGCCACACCCACTTTGACCGGGCCTGCTCCCTCTTCCTGATCGGAACGCCCGGTAATGCTCATGAGCCCACCCAGGCCCTGGATCATGAAATCGTAGCCGGCACGCTTGGCATAAGGACCGAACTGTCCGAAGCCGGTGATCGAGCAATAGATGAGGCGCGGGTTAATCGCCTTCAGCGACTCATAGTCCAGTCCATAGGCCGCCAAGCCACCCACCTTGAAGTTCTCAATGAGAATGTCGGACTTTTCCGCCAGCTCACGAACCAGCTTCTGGCCTTCGGGGCGAGTGAAGTCGATGGTTATCGACTGCTTGTTGCGATTGGCGGAGAGGAAGTACGCCGCTTCACTGGTATCCCGGCCATCGGCGCCCTTGAGGAAGGGCGGCCCCCAGGCGCGGGTGTCATCACCGGAGCCCGGTCGTTCGACCTTGATTACCTCGGCCCCCAGGTCCGCGAGGATCTGGCCGGACCAGGGGCCAGCCAGTACGCGGGAGAGGTCGAGCACGCGGATATGGGAGAGAGCGCCAGCCATGAGGTCACCTGAGTTCGTGAAGGGACTCGGACCTCTCTCCTATATATAGAGAAGAGAGGCCCGGGCTGAGGTCAGAAGAACGCCTGGATGCCGGTCTGAGCACGACCCAGGATCAGCGCATGGACGTCGTGGGTCCCTTCGTAGGTGTTCACCACCTCCAGGTTGACCAGGTGACGGGCCACGCCGAACTCGTCGGAAATGCCGTTGCCGCCCAGCATGTCGCGGGCCATACGGGCGATATCCAGCGCCTTGCCGCAGGAGTTGCGCTTCATGATCGAGGTGATTTCCACCGCCGCGGTGCCTTCATCCTTCATGCGACCCAGACGCAGGCAGCCTTGCAGGGCCAGGGTGATCTCGGTCTGCATGTCGGCCAGCTTCTTCTGGATCAGTTGGTTGGCGGCCAGCGGGCGGCCGAACTGGTTGCGGTCCAGCACATACTGGCGCGCGGTGTGCCAGCAGGCTTCGGCGGCACCCAGGGCGCCCCAGGAGATGCCGTAGCGGGCGGAGTTCAGGCAGGTGAACGGACCACGCAGGCCACGCACATCCGGGAAGGCGTTCTCTTCCGGAACGAAAACGTTGTCCATCACGATCTCGCCGGTGATGGATGCACGCAGGCCGACCTTGCCGTGGATTGCCGGTGCGGACAGGCCCTGCCAGCCCTTCTCGAGCACGAAGCCACGGATCTCGCCGGCATCGTCCTTGGCCCAGACGACGAAGACATCAGCGATCGGGCTGTTGGTGATCCACATCTTGTTGCCGGTCAGGCGGTAGCCGCCGTCGACCTTCTTGGCGCGGGTGATCATCGAGCCCGGATCGGAGCCGTGGTTCGGCTCAGTCAGGCCGAAGCAGCCGATGTATTCGCCGCTGGCCAGTTTCGGCAGGTACTTCTGCTTGGTGGCTTCGTTGCCGAACTCGTTGATCGGCACCATCACCAGGGAGGACTGCACGCTCATCATCGAGCGGTAGCCGGAGTCGATGCGCTCGACTTCACGGGCGATCAGGCCGTAGCACACATAGTTCAGGCCGCTGCCGCCGTAGACTTCCGGAATGGTCGCGCCGAGCAGGCCGGTCTCACCCATCTCGCGGAAGATCGCCGGATCGGTCTGCTCATGGCGGAAGGCCTCCAGCACGCGCGGAGCCAGCTTGTCGGCGGCGAACTGCTCGGCGCTGTCACGCACCATGCGCTCTTCTTCGGTGAGTTGCTGATCCAGCAGCAGCGGGTCGATCCAGTTGAAGCTTGCTTTGGCGGCCATGGGGAGTGTCCTCGGTAAGCGGAGTTCAGGGGGCGGGCCATCGCGGGCCACTGCCTTATTAGTGTTGACGCATCCTAGACAGCCTAGGCCCTATCGGACAAACGAGGATTTCGCATGCTGTTGTGCTAATTTCTCACTCCGAAAAGCCAAACACCCCATTTTCAAGCCTTTATTTGTGAACCGGAGGTACAGAATGCGCCGGAAGATCCCCAGCACCGCCGCTCTGATCGCCTTCGAATCCGCCGCCCGCCACCAGAGCTTCACCAAGGCTGCCGATGAACTGGCGCTAACCCAGAGCGCCATCTGCCGACAGATCGCAGGACTTGAAGAGTTCCTCGGACTGGAGCTGTTCCGGCGATCCCGACGTGGCGTGAAGCTCACCGAAGCCGGCCTGGCGTATTCCCGTCGCATTGCTGCCCAGCTCGATGCCGTGGAGCGCGACACACTCGCGGTGATGGGTCAGCAAGGCGCGATGACGGTAGAGCTCGCCATCGTGCCCACCTTCGGCACCCAGTGGCTGGTGCCCAGGCTGAAAGACTTCCAGCGCCTGCATCCGGAAGTGACGGTCAACCTGACCAACCGCACCCGCCCCTTCCTCTTCGCCGACACCGATTTCGATGCGGCTCTCTACTTCGGCGATGCCGAATGGTCAGGAACTCGCGCCGACTTCCTGATGCACGAGCACTCGGTTCCGGTGTGCAGCCCCGCCTTGCTGCAAGGGCACGACAACCTTGCACCCGACGCCATCGCCCGCCTGCCCCTGTTACAGCAGACCACCCGCCCCTACGCCTGGCGCCAGTGGTTCAGCTCCCAGGGGATGAACGTCGCCCGTGATTTGAGCGGGCCGCGCTACGAGCTCTTCTCGATGCTCGCTCAAGCCGCCATGCATGAAATGGGGGTGGCGCTGATCCCGCCCTTCCTGATCCAGCGCGAACTGGCGGACGGCCGCCTGGTCATCGCCCATCCCCACAGTTTCCGCAGCGACAAGGCCTATTACCTGATCATCCCCGAGCGCAAGCTCGAGTCCGCTGCCCTTGGCGCTTTCCGCAACTGGCTGGTGGAAGCCGCCCGTATGTATCGCAGCGAGGCCGGTCTGGACTGAGCTGTAACCACCGGTAGCACCGATCGACCATCCCCCCGTCCGCCGACAGAGCGAAGACCCTTTCCGGCTCCCCACACAGCGCCCCCATCACCCACTCGGGTGATGGATGAAATCGCCCGTTCAGGCAGTTATGGCGGGAGGTAGCGGCTGATTAGCATGAGCCCTCCAAAGACCCGCTCTGGAGAGCCGCATGACAACAAGAACAATGCGCGGAATCTTCCGGCCGCACACGCTGGCCGCCGCCATCGCCCTGGGTTGCAGCGCCCAGGCCTTTGCCATCACGTTCAACATTGGTGAGATCGAAGCCCAGTTCGACTCCTCCCTCTCGGTCGGCGCCAGTTGGGCTGTGCGCTCGCCGGACCCGGAATTCATCTCCACCGCGAGCGGCGGCGAAGCGCTCTCGCGCACCTCCGACGACGGCCGCCTGAACTTCAAGAAGGGGGAGACCTTCTCGAAGATCTTCAAGGGCATCCACGACCTGGAACTGAAATACGGTGATACCGGCGTCTTCCTGCGCGGCAAGTACTGGTACGACTTCGAGCTGAAGGACGAGCACCGACTCTTCTACGACATCGACGACCACAACCGCAAAGAGGGCGCCAAGTCCTCCGGCGCCCAACTGCTCGATGCCTTCCTCTATCACAACTACAACCTGGGCGACCTGCCGGGCAGCTTCCGCGTCGGCAAGCAGGTGGTGAGCTGGGGTGAAAGCACCTTCATCGGCAACAGCATCAACTCGATCAACCCGATCGACGTCGCCGCCTTCCGCCGACCCGGCGCCGAGATCAAGGAAGGCCTGATCCCGGTCAACATGATCTATGTCTCGCAGAGCCTGACCGAGAGCCTTTCCGCCGAGGCCTTCTACCAGCTCGAATGGGACCAGACGGTGGCCGACAACTGCGGCACCTTCTTCTCCACCTCCGACGTGGTCGCCGATGGCTGCGTCGATCGCCTGGTGGTCAACGGTCCCGACCTGCCGCCCGGCGTATCCACCAACACCGGCGCCACCCTCTACATCCCCCGCGCCGGAGACCGCGACGCGAAGGACAGCGGCCAGTTCGGCGTGGCCCTGCGCTGGTTCGTGCCGGAGCTGAACGATACCGAGTTCGGCGCCTACGCGATGAACTACCACAGCCGTGGCCCCATCTTCAGCACCATCCGCACCCGCACGCCGAGCGCGGCGATCATTCCAGGTGCCCCCGGTGCTCGCTACTTCATCGAGTACCCGGAAGACATCCGCCTCTACGGCGTCAGCTTCCAGACCAACGTCGAAGGCACTTCGCTGGCCGGCGAGGTCAGCTTCCGCCCGAACATGCCGCTGCAGCTGAACAGTACCGACCTGTCCTTCGCTGCCCTGGGCGTGCCCAACTCGCCGATCTTCGAAAGCGGCCATTCCCTCAACCGCGCGGGCGAAGACCTGCACGGCTACGTCCGCAAGCCGGTCACCCAGGCCCAGGTCACCGCCACCCAGTTCATCGACCAGGTCATGGGCGCCAGCCGCCTGACCCTGGTGGGCGAGGTGGGCTACAACCACATCGGCGGCCTGAATGACGATATCGGCGAACTGCGCTATGGCCGCGACCCCATCTACGGACCCGGCCAACTGTCCTCCCAAGCCGTGTGCCTGGCACTCACCGCTGCGAGCCCGCAGCAACGCGAGTGCAACGACAAGGGCTTCTACACCAGCAGCTCCTGGGGCTACCGCGCCCGCGCCAGCCTGGAGTACAGCAACGTCTTCGCCGGTATCAACCTGACCCCGAGCGTCGCCTGGTCCCATGACGTCGACGGCTACGGCCCGAACTTCAACGAAGGCTCCAAGGCCATCAGCGTCGGCCTCAACGCCGAATACGAAAACACCTACACCGCCAGCCTGTCGTACACCGACTTCTTCGGCGGCCACTACAACGTGACCACTGACCGCGACTTCGTCGCACTCAGCTTCGGCCTCAACTTCTGATTGCAAGGATTTCCAGAATGAACAAGAGAAACATCCTGCAAAGCGGCGCCCTGGTCCTCAGCCTGCTCGCCGCCAACGTCATGGCCGCCGTCAGCCCGGATGAAGCGGCACAACTCGGCGCCAGCCTCACCCCGCTGGGCGCGGAGAAGGTCGGCAATGCCGACGGCAGCATCCCGGCCTGGACCGGCGGCCTGCCCACCAACGCCGCAGTGGTCGACGCCAATGGCTTCGTCGGCGATCCCTATGCCAACGAGCAGCCGCTGTTCACCATCACCGCCGCCAACGCCGAGCAGTACAAGGACAAGCTGTCCCCCGGGCAGATGGCGATGTTCAAGCGCTACGCCAGCACCTACAAGATCCCGGTCTACCCGAGCCATCGCAGTGCCGCAGCGCCCCAGGCGATCTATGACGCGGCGAAGCAGAGCGCCCTCAACACCCAGCCGGTGGACGGCGGCAACGGCCTGTCCAACTTCGCCGACAGCCACTACTACGCATTCCCGATTCCCAAGGATGGCGTGCAAGTGATGTGGAACCACATCACCCGCTACCGCGGCGGCAACGCCCGGCGCCTGGTGGTCCAGGCCACCCCGCAGACCAACGGTTCCTTCACCCCCGTGCAATTCCAGGACGAGGTGGCTTTCCCGGCGGACATGAATGAGCTGGACAAGTCGAAGTCGGCCAACGTGCTGCTCTACTTCAAGCAACGCGTGCTGGCACCGTCGCGCCTGGCCGGTAACGTCCTGCTGGTCCACGAGACCATCGACCAGGTCAAGGAACCGCGCCTGGCCTGGCTCTACAACGCCGGCCAGCGCCGCGTGCGCCGTGCTCCGCAGGTCGCCTACGACGGCCCGGGCACCGCCGCCGACGGAATGCGCACCGCCGACAACTTCGACATGTTCTCCGGCGCGCCGGACCGCTACGACTGGAAGCTGATCGGCAAGAAGGAGATGTACATCCCCTACAACAGCTACAAGCTGGAATCGCCCAAGCTCACCTACAAGGAGATCATTCAGCCGGGCCACCTGAACCAGGACCTGACCCGCTACGAGCTGCACCGTGTGTGGGAAGTGGTCGCCACCCTTAAACCCAACGAGCGGCACATCTACGCCAAACGCCATTACTTCATCGACGAAGACAGCTGGCAGATCGCCTACGCGGACCATTACGACGGCCGCGGCCAGCTCTGGCGTGTCGGTGAAGGCCATGCCAGCTACCACTACCAGCGCCAGGTCGCTACCTTCGCGGTGGAAGCCCTCTACGACATCATCGCCGGGCGCTACATCGCCCTGGGCCTGAAGAACGAAGAAAAGCACGGCATCGAGTTCGGCTTCGCCGCCACCGGCGCCGACTACACCCCCGCCGCCCTGCGCAACGCAGGTATCCGCTGAGCACTCCGGACGCCCCGCCCAAGCGGGGCGTCCGCTGCCTGCCCATAGCCGTTATGGCGCTGCATAAGCGCTGTCCATGCTGCTTCTAGCCCACCCATTGGCCATCTAGTCTGCGAGGGTCCGGTTCATCCATAACAACAACGCAGTGAGAACCGCCCCATGCCCCGCTCCGGCCAGACACCGCCTGTCCTTCCGTCTCGCCTGCCGCGACTGCCGCCGGCCCATGTCCCGCGCCCCGGGCTGGTCGACCGACTCACCGCCCAGGATGCCCAGCTTCGACTGCTCTGCGCCCCCGCCGGCTTCGGCAAGAGCGTGCTGCTCAACGAATTTCTCCGCGCCCAGGCCGAGCCCGGCCTGGTCATCTGGCTCAACCTCGCGGGCCAACCCCTCACCCCGGAACAGCTGCTCGCCCAGCTCGCCACCGAGCTCGGCGAACGCATTCCCGCCCTGCCCGCCGCCCAGGCCCTGCAACAGCTGCTCGCCCATCGCGGCGAATGCACCTGGCTGATCCTGGACGACTACCCCGGTCATCCACCGGCCGGCCTCGATGACTGCATCGACCAGCTCCTCGCCCGCGCCCTGCCGGAATTGCGCCTGCTGGTCAGCGTGCGCCAGCGACCGGCCTGGAACCTGCCGCGCCTACTGCTGGCCGGTGAGCTGCTGGAACTGGACGCGACCCAACTGGCCCTCGATCGCCCGCAACACGAACAACTGGTGGATCAGTTGGCACCGCAAACCAGCGCCGCCCTGCGCGAAGAACTCTGGCAAGAGACCGAAGGCTGGTGTGCCGGCGTGCGGCTGCACCTGTCCGGCAAGGCGCCGTCCAGCGCCAGCGGCAATCACTGCTGGCTCAAGGAATACCTGGATCACGAATTGCTCAACCGCCTGAGTCCGGACGAAGCGGCCTGCCTGTTCGCCCTGGCACACCTGCCCAAAGTTTCCGCCGAGCTGTGCCAGCACCTCTGGGAGGACAGCGACGGCGCCGAACTCTTCGAGCGCCTGCTGGCACGCCAGGCCTTCTGCATGCCCCTGGACGAACACGGAACCTGGTACCGCGTGTTACCCGCCGTGGCGAGAACCCTGCGCAACCGCATCAGCGAAGCGGCCGCCACGCGCCTGCACCTCAGTGCCTGTCGCATGTTCATCGCCGCCGGCCAGGTGGAAGACGCCATCGAACAGGCCCTCTGCGCCGGCCAGCCGGAAGCGGCGGCCAACTACCTGGAACGCCTCGGCCAGGAATGGCTGACCGGCGAACAGCATCTGGCCCATCTCCTCGCCTGGCGGGCGCGGCTGCCCGCCGCCCTGCTGGAAAGCACGCCGCGCCTGCTCAGCCTGAATGCCTGGGGCCTGCTGATCTCCTGGCGACTGGACGAGGCCGAGGCCTGCATCGCCAAGCTCGGCCACTTCCTGCCGCAGCCAACCGCCCTGCGCAATCGCAAGTTGCTGGCCAACAGCCAGGCCCTGCATGGCGTACTCGCGGCCCTGCGCAGCCAGAATATCGCCAGTGCGCAGCAGCACTGCCGCGAGGCCCTGGCGCACCTGCCCGAACACGACTGGATGCCGATCCTGTTCTGCTACTCCAGCCTGGCGCGGGTGGCCATGGCCAGTGGCGCCCCGGAGGAAGCCCCCCTTCACCTGCACAAGGCGCTGGAAATCGCCCGCCGCCACGGCAGCCTGCTGTTCGAAGTGCTGATCAACCTCGACCGTATCCGCCTCCTGCTGCTGCGCGGCGAGTTCGGCCGGGCGCAGACGCTGCTGGAGCAGAGCTTCGCCTTGATCGGCCAGCGCAAGCAGGTGGACAGCCTGATGCTCGGGCGCCTGTACCTGATCCAGGCCGAACTGCACCTGGTCGCCGATCGCCTGGAAGACGCCGAGCGCGCCCTGAATGCCGGCCTGGATCAGGCCCAGGGCTGCCTCGATCCCTTCGCCCTGCACGGCTTCCTCGGGCTGGCGGAACTGCGCGCCCGCCGCGGACAGTTCGACCAGTCCTATCAGGAGCTGCGCGAAGCTGAACGGCAGATGCACTGCCGCCAGGTCTGGCGCTATACCTACAGCGGCGTTCTGAACCTGCAAGGCATGCGCGTGCTCGCCCGCCAGGGCCGCTGGGATCGCATCGAACCGGTCGCCCTGCGCATTCAGCGCTATTTCGTCGGTGAGTGCGCCTGGATGGCACCGCTCGACTACCCCACCCTGGCCCTGCGCAATCAATTGCTGCTGGCTCGCGCGCAACTGGAGTCCGGCCGTGTCGAACAGGCCGAAGCCCTGTTGCTGCCCCTCCTGGAACGCTGCCAGGCGATGCAGTTCGCGCCGCTTGCGTGCGAAGTAAGCCTGGCCCTGGCCGCCACCTGGCGCGCCCTCGATCGCGCCGACGCCGGCCCCCTGCAGCGCCAGGCATTGGAACAGGCCGAGCGCCTGGGCATGCATGGCCTGCTGCGCGACTACCCGCGCTGCGAAGGTACGGCGGTTCTCGACGGCGACCAGGCAAGCCTCCTCAGCCAGCGCGAGCGTGCGGTGCTGCAGCTGCTGGCCGAGGGCTTCTCCAACCAGGAGATTGGCGGCTATCTGTTCATCTCGGTGAACACGGTGAAAACCCACACCAAGAAGATCAACAGCAAACTCGGTGTGAAACGCCGTACTCAGGCTGTGATGCGCGCCAAGACTCTCGGCTTGCTGGTGTGAGCCCCGGTTGGGTGCGCCGTGCACACCGCCCCCCCCCGATCGTGCGCTCAGCACACACTACGGCCAGCCCCGAAACCTGACTGACGACCCGCGACAATATGGCGCAGGCCGCAAGACGACTGGCTTGCAGACGAACTACGCTTTTGCCGGAAAACGGCCAAATCTCAATTCTTGACCCTGTAGTCAAGCATTCTCAAAAGCTACAGAACGCCCATTTTCCGCAGCCTTATGGCAACTATTAAAAACTCTTACTAACAGTGCGCCAGCCATTAACGGCAGGATGTCACGTACCCAAAGCCTGTACTGGCGCTGCTTTGATGGATAGTCATTCAGCCTGGGGATGGAGACCGGCATCGGATTCCTTGGTGAAGGCTCGCCTCCACCAGTGATGACGGGGTCTGGAACGGAAGCCAGGGACAGCAAGTCGAATCGTGACTTGTAGTTATTGTATCGTTTTACTCCAGAACTGCTTGAAGCAGTTGAGGTTCCGATTGCAGAATGCCGCGCCACCAGGTTTCGGCTTTGCGATACCAGGCTGTTGAAAGGCGGATTCGCCTCGCCAGAGCACCATCCGCAGTGCACTGGTTCACCAGATCGATCACGCAGGAGATTTGAAGTGCACATCGGTGTTCCTCTCGAAAGCCATGCTGGCGAGACGCGGGTTGCCGCGACGCCCGAAACCATCAAGAAGCTGGTGAGCCAAGGCCACCGGGTGACGGTCCAAAGCGGTGCCGGCGTCAGCGCCAGCATTCCGGACAGCGCTTATGAAGCCGTTGGTGCCGTCATCGGCAACGACGCCGCTGCCTTCGGCGCCGACCTGGTGCTGAAAGTGGTTGCCCCGACCGAAGGCGAACTGGCCCACATGCGCGCCGGTGCCGTACTGGTCGGCATGCTCAACCCCTTCAGCAACGAAGTCATCGCGCGCATGAATGCCCGCGGCATCACTGCCTTCGCCCTCGAAGCGGCGCCGCGCACCTCTCGCGCCCAGAGCCTCGACGTGCTGTCGTCCCAGGCCAACATCGCCGGCTACAAGGCCGTGCTGCTGGCGGCTCACCACTACCCGCGCTTCATGCCGATGCTGATGACCGCCGCCGGTACCGTTAAGGCCGCGCGCATCCTCATCCTCGGTGCCGGTGTCGCAGGCCTGCAGGCCATCGCTACCGCCAAGCGTCTGGGTGCGGTGATCGAGGCGTCTGACGTGCGTCCGGCGGTGAAGGAACAGATCGAGTCCCTCGGCGCCAAGTTCGTCGATGTTCCCTTCGAGACCGACGAAGAGCGCGAATGCGCCCAGGGTGTCGGCGGTTACGCCCGCCCGATGCCGGCCTCCTGGATGGAGCGTCAGGCCAAGGCCGTGCACGAGCGCGCCAAGCAGTCCGACATCGTCATCACCACCGCGCTGATCCCGGGCCGCAAGGCACCGACCCTGCTGCACGAGGCCACCGTTGCCGAAATGAAGCCGGGCTCCGTGGTCATCGACCTGGCCGCCGCCCAGGGCGGTAACTGCCCGCTGACCGAAGCCGACCAGGTAGTGGTCAAGCACGGCGTGACCATCGTCGGCCACAGCAACCTGGCAGCCATGGTGCCGGCGGACGCCTCCGCCCTCTATGCGCGCAACCTGCTGGACTTCCTCAAGTTGGTCATCGACAAGGACGGCCAGCTCAACATCAACCTCGAAGACGACATCGTCGCCGCATGCCTGATGTGCCGCGACGGCAATGTCGTGCGTAGCAACGGCGCTCCCGCCGCGACCGCTGCTCCGCAAAAAGCGAACGCATAAGGATAGAGACCATGGACCTGATTTCCGACGGCATCTACAACCTGATCATCTTCGTGCTGGCCATCTACGTCGGCTACCACGTGGTGTGGAACGTCACCCCGGCCCTGCACACCCCGCTGATGGCTGTGACCAACGCCATCTCGGCGATCGTGATCGTCGGCGCCATGCTGGCCGCCGCCCTCACCGTCACCCCGCTGGGCAAGGCCATGGGCACCCTGGCGGTGGCACTGGCCGCGGTGAACGTCTTCGGTGGCTTCCTGGTCACCCGCCGCATGCTGGAAATGTTCAAGAAGAAAGCGCCGAAAGCGCAGTTGGAGAAGCACTGACCATGAGCATGAACCTGATCACTGTTCTCTACCTCGTCGCCTCGGTGTGCTTCATCCAGGCGCTCAAGGGCCTGTCGCACCCGACTTCGTCGCGTCGCGGCAACCTGTTCGGCATGATCGGCATGGCCATCGCCGTGCTCACCACTGTCGGCCTCATCTATAAGCTGGGCGCCGAGCTGGCCACCCAGGGCATCGGCTACGTGATCGTCGGCCTGCTGGTCGGCGGCACCGCCGGTTCGATCATGGCCAAGCGCGTCGAAATGACCAAGATGCCGGAGCTGGTCGCCTTCATGCACAGCATGATCGGCCTGGCTGCGGTGTTCATCGCCATCGCCGCCGTCGTCGAGCCGCAGTCCCTGGGTATCGTTGCTGCCCTGGGTGATGCCATCCCGGCCGGTAACCGCCTGGAACTGTTCCTCGGCGCAGCCATCGGTGCCGTCACCTTCTCCGGTTCGGTCATCGCCTTCGGCAAGCTGTCCGGCAAGTACAAGTTCCGCCTGTTCCAGGGTGCCCCGGTGCAGTTCGCCGGCCAGCACAAGCTGAACCTGCTGGTCGGCCTGGCCATCATCGGCCTGGGCCTGTACTTCACCCTCACCGGCAACATCGCAGCCTTCGCCCTGCTGGTGGCGCTCGCCTTCGTCATCGGCGTGCTGATCATCATCCCGATTGGCGGCGCCGACATGCCGGTGGTTGTGTCCATGCTGAACAGCTACTCGGGCTGGGCGGCGGCCGGTATCGGCTTCTCGCTGAACAACTCGATGCTGATCATCGCCGGCTCCCTCGTGGGTTCCTCGGGTGCGATCCTCTCCTACATCATGTGCAAGGCGATGAACCGCTCCTTCTTCAACGTCATCCTCGGCGGCTTCGGTGCCGAAGCTGACGCCGGCGCCGCGGCTGGCAGCCAGGAGCAGCGTCCGGTGAAATCCGGTTCGTCCGACGACGCTGCCTTCCTGCTGACCAACGCCGACAGCGTGATCATCGTCCCCGGCTACGGCCTGGCGGTGGCCCGTGCCCAGCACGCGCTGATGGAGCTGTCCGAGAAGCTGATCCACCGTGGCGTGAACGTGAAGTACGCGATCCACCCGGTTGCCGGCCGTATGCCGGGCCACATGAACGTCCTGCTGGCCGAGGCCGAAGTGCCCTACGAGCAGGTGTTCGAGATGGAAGATATCAACTCCGAGTTCGGTCAGGCCGACGTGGTGCTGGTGCTCGGCGCGAACGACGTGGTCAACCCGGCCGCGAAGAACGATCCGAAGTCGCCCATCGCCGGCATGCCGATCCTGGAAGCCTTCAAGGCCAAGACCATCATCGTGAACAAGCGCTCCATGGCCAGCGGCTACGCCGGCCTGGACAACGAACTGTTCTACATGGACAAGACCATGATGGTGTTCGGCGATGCCAAGAAGGTGATCGAGGACATGGTCAAGGCTGTCGACTAAGTCCTGCCCCGCGATACCAAGAACCCCGGCCTTGTGCCGGGGTTTTTGTTTTTGGGACGCACATGGAGCCGGCTTATATATGTGGGGGCGAATTCATTCGCTATGCAGGCCGCAGGCATGCCCGTTGACGTCACTGGGGGCTGCTTCGCAGCCCTTAGCGAATGAATTCGCCCCCACAAGGATTTTCGCCCTGACAACCTGACCAACCGACAAAAGGCCCTGAATAGAGCCATTTCTTCGACCTTGGTATAGAAGTCGGACGCCCCGCCAGCCCCTAGACTGCGCGGCTCCTACCCCGTTGTCCGAGGTTTTCCCCATGTACTCCGAGCGCGTGCGCCTGTCCTCCCTGCTGGACAAGGTGATGAGTGCGGCCGACGCCGCTGCCCTGATCGAAGACGGCATGACCGTTGGCATGAGCGGCTTCACCCGTGCAGGTGAAGCCAAAGCCGTGCCCCAGGCGCTGGCCGTGCGAGCCAAGGAGCAGCCGCTGCAGATCAGCCTGATGACCGGCGCCAGCCTCGGCAATGACCTCGACAAGCAGCTCACCGAAGCCGGTGTGCTGGCGCGCCGCATGCCGTTCCAGGTGGACAGCACCCTGCGCAAGGCGATCAACGCGGGCGAGGTGATGTTCATCGACCAGCACCTGTCGGAAACCGTCGAGCAGCTGCGCAACCACCAGCTCAAGCTGCCAGACATCGCGGTGATCGAAGCCGTGGCCATCACTGAAGAAGGCCACATCGTACCGACCACCTCCGTGGGCAACTCCGCCAGCTTCGCGATTTTCGCCAAGCGCGTGATCGTCGAGATCAACCTGGCGCACAACCCCAACCTGGAAGGCCTGCACGACATCTATATCCCGACCTACCGGCCGACCCGCACGCCGATCCCGCTGACCCGCGTGGATGACCGCATCGGTGGCACCGCCATCCCGATCGACCCGGCGAAGATCGCCGCCATCGTCATCACCGATCAGCCGGACTCCCTGTCGACTGTACTGCCGCCGGATCACGAGACCCAGGCCATCGCCGACCACCTGATCGACTTCTTCAAGCGTGAAGTGGAAGCCGGGCGCATGAGCAACAACCTCGCGCCACTGCAGGCCGGCATCGGCAGCATTGCCAACGCCGTGATGTGCGGCCTGATCGAGTCGCCCTTCCAGGACCTCACGATGTACTCCGAGGTACTACAGGACTCCACCTTCGACCTGATCGACGCCGGCAAGCTGAGCTTCGCCTCCGGCAGCTCCATCACCCTGTCGGCGCGCCGCAACAGTGATGTCTTCGGCAACCTGGAGCGCTACAAGGACAAGCTGGTGCTGCGCCCGCAGGAAATCTCCAACCACCCGGAAGTGGTACGGCGCCTGGGCATCGTCGGGATCAACACCGCGCTCGAGTTCGACATCTACGGCAACGTCAACTCGACGCACGTGGGTGGTACGAAAATGATGAACGGCATTGGCGGCTCCGGCGATTTCGCCCGGAACGCCCACCTGGCCATCTTCGTCACCAAGTCCATCGCCAAGGGCGGCGCGATTTCCAGCGTGGTGCCGATGGTCAGCCACGTGGACCATACCGAGCACGATGTGGACATCCTCGTCACCGAACAGGGTTTGGCCGACTTGCGCGGTCTGGCGCCCCGCGAGCGAGCGCGCGCGATCATCGACAACTGTGTTCACCCGGATTTCCGTCAACCATTACAGAACTACTTCGACGCGGCCTGCGCCAAGGGCGGGCATACCCCCCACGTGCTGCGTGAAGCCATGGCCTGGCATATCAATCTGGAAGAAACCGGACGAATGCTGGCCAGCTGAACCGGTTGGAACAAAACAGTTATGGCCTTGTAACCTTTGATTCTGACAAAAAGATCAAAAAACAGTTTCTGAAAATCCGGAACTGTACTGTTCAAAAATCCTGCTTTCCGCTGCCTTAACAGGAAAAACTATGGTTCCCCGTTGGATCACGAGTGATTCAACGGGGCACCCATACAGTTCCCTACAATTTCAGCGAAACAGTTGATAAGCATGCTAATAAAGGCCAACACAATTTAGAGCAACTGTGACTACAGTGGCGGCTGTTCCGGGTAGATCATAGGCACCAGTTGATAACCAAGCCCCGCCACAAGCGGGAAGGACCTGCCGCCATGGAACGTACCCTCAGTTCCGACCTGATTTTCGAAAGTGCCGAACAATCCCCGAAATCCTCGTGGGCCCTGCGCACCGTTTCCACCCTGCTGCTGTGGCAGCGCCGCATCGCCAGCCGTCATCAACTGGCCATGCTGGACCCCCGCCTGTTGGCTGACGCTGGTATCAGCGAAGCCCAGCGCGAAGCCGAGCTGCACAAGCCCTTCTGGCGCTAAGCAGTTCGCCGGGCCAAACGGCCCGACAGCAACACCCCAGACAGAACCCGTCGCCGCCAGCGACGGGTTTCGTCGTTTCTGGTTCCTGAAAAAGCGCCGCGGGTAAGACTGGGATGGAAAGCGGGCCGGCACAGCTGCGTCAGATCAGACCATTACAGTTTTATCTCAAATACATCTGATACAGCACAATTCACCATTGCTGTGACTGCACAGTCTTCGCGCAGAACGAGATCATGGCCTTCCATAACCCATCCCCGCATTGCCGCGGGAAGGACGAGCGCCATGGACCGCATCCTCACTGCCTCCGCCCAATTGCACACGACCAGCCCGCGTACCCACTGGTACCTGCGACTGTTCGCCACCATTGCCATGTGGCGGCGCAACGCCCGCACCCGGCACCAGCTCGCGCAGCTGGACCCGCGCGCGCTGGCAGATGTGGGTATCAGTCCGAGCGAGCGCTATCAGGAACTGGAACGTCCCTTCTGGCGCTGACAGCTGCTGCGTCTGTCCGAGGAATGGCAGGCTCCTGGCCAGCACTGGCCCGCAAGCGTCACTTTGACTAGGCTTTTCCCCAGCCGGCAGCGCTTCTCGCGCTGCCGCATTGGTCTGTAAAAAGGAGCCCCCATGACCTCTCTTCGCCTACTCAGCGCCGCCGCCCTGTTGGCGCTCGCCACCAGCGCATCGGCCACCAGCTTCGTGGTAACCACTGACGCCGTCGTCAACGCCGTCGCGGCAACCTCCGATGCCACGTCCGATGTCACCTCTTCCTTCAAGGATGACAAGATCGTGCTCGCAGCCCGTGACGATGCCGCCAGCTTCGTGGCCAGCTCCGGCGATATCCGGGGTGCCCAGCTGGAAGCCGCGTTCAAGCACATCCGCTCCACCCAGCCGCAACTGGCGGCCAGCGATCTCCAACTGGCCCAGGCCATCCTGACGCTCTGACGGCACACTCCGGGGCCGCGCATTGCGCGGTCCATCGGCCTGCATGCCCCGCAGCGCCTGGCCCTCGTCCGTCCATTCCGCTAACCTTCGCGCCCGATGCCCGCGGCATAGAACCGCCGTAGGGTATTTCCGTCCAATACCTTAGAAATTTCCTTCGGAGAGCTTCCATGCGCCGCTCGCTGTCTGTCGCAGCCATCGCCCTTTTCCTCGTAGCCGGTGCCGCCCAGGCCCAGACCCTGGTGGCGACCAGCAACATCATCGTCCGCGCGCTGGACCGCACCCTCGATTTCACCTCCGATACCACCACTTCGATCCGCGACATGAAAGTGGTCGTGGCCGCCCGCGATGACGCCGCCAGCTTCGTCGCCAGCGCCGGCGAGATCCGTGGCGCCCAGCTGGAAGCCGCCTTCGCCGCCCTGCGCGAACAGTTCCCGCAAGCCCGCGAGGCCAGCGACCTGGCCCTGGCGGAAACCATCGTCGCCCTCTGACCCACGCGAGCATCAGCCCCTGAACACCTGGTTGCGCCTGCTCGGCCTGAGCGTCCTGCTGCTGGCCGGTACTGCCCGGGCCGAATTGCGCCTGGTACTGGATGACGAAGGGCTGACCACGCCCCAGCGTCAGGCCAGCCAACAGCTACTCGACGAAGCCCTCGCGGCCCTGCCCCCGTCCTTCGTCGAGCGGCTGGACCGCGAGGTGACAGTGGGCTGGAGCGACGACCTGCCCGAGAACGGCTACGGCCGTGCCACCCGCTTCGACGCCCTGGTGCTCAACCGCAATCTGCTGCCGGGCCTCACCGACGGCCGTGGGGCGACCCAGAAGACCAACCGCGTCCACGGCACTGTGCGCCGCGAAATGCTCGCCACCGTGCTTCACGAACTGACCCATCTCTACGACCGCGCGCGCCTCTGGTCCCCCGCCGAAAAGACGCAACAGTTCCGTTGTCGCAACCAGGCATCCAGCAACGGCCGAGTGGGCCTGCCCGGCGACTGCCGGGGCCAGACAGAACGCCGTTTCACCCTGAGTGACGACCCGCGCCTTCTCGACCTCGCCGGCTGGCCCCAGTACGTCGGCAAGCGCGGGCAGCGCGAGCAGGACAATCATCAGGTGGCGCGCAGCCCGGATATCTACGAGCTGAAGAACGCCCGCGAATTCGTCGCAGTGAACATGGAGTACTTCCTCCTCGACCCGGCCTACGCCTGCCGCCGTCCTGCGCTCTACCGCTATTACCGCGAACATTTCGGCTGGGCACCTGAACATCAGGCCACCTGCAACGACGGCTACGCCTACCTCAACGCCGGCCGCGACTTCGGCAAGCAGCCCCTGGGCAAACTCGACCCGGACCGTGTCTACGAAGTCGACTACCTGTTCGCCGAAGCCAACCAGAACTGGGTGAGCCGCTGGGGTCACAGCATGCTGCGCCTGGTGATCTGCGCCCCTGGCCGCCCGCGCGGGCCGGACTGCCGCCTCGACCTCGACCAGCATCTGGTGCTGTCCTACCGCGCCTTCGTCGGCGACGTGCAACTGTCGAGCTGGGACGGCCTCACCGGCGCCTACCCTTCGCGCCTGTTCGTGCTGCCGTTGCATCAGGTGATCGAGGAATACACCAAGGTGGAACTGCGCAGCCTCGCTTCAGTGCCGCTCAAGCTCAGCCGCGAGGAAGTGGAAACCCTGGTGGAGCATGCCGCCGAGATGCACTGGAGCTACGACGGCGACTACTGGTTCCTCTCCAACAACTGCGCGGTGGAAACCCTCAAACTGCTGCGCAGCGGCACCGACCACCCGGCGCTGCGAGATCTCGACAGCATCATGCCCAACGGCCTGCTCAAGCTCCTGGAAGGCCGCGGTGTCGCTGACCGCACGCCACTGGACGACCCCAAGGAAGCGCTGCGCCTGGGGTATCGCTTCGACTCCTTCCGTGACCGCTACCAGGCCATGTTCAAGATTCTCCGCGAGCGCCTCGAGGTGCCCCAGAAAGAAGTCGAGGACTGGCTGGAGCTTACCGCCGAACAACGCCGCCCCTGGTTCGACAAAGCCGACCTGCGTGCCAGTGCCGCCCTGCTCCTGCTGGAACAGGCTGCCCAACGCCGCCAGCTGCTGTTGGCCCAGGACGAGCTCAAGCGCAACTACCTGAGCTCCCGCGAACAGGCCGGACAGACACGCTTCGCCAAGGCCGGCGGGACCCTGGAACAGATGCTCGCCAACAGCGGATTCCTCAGCCGCCCGGCTGAACTGCTGCAAGGTGGCTACGGCCTGCCGCAGAGCGCGGAGTGGCAGCGCCTGGAGGCCGAAAGCAGCACCCGTCAGCAAACCATGCACAAACTCAGCGTTGACCTCGACCGCGAAGTCCGCAGCCTGCTGGAACCCCAGCGCATGGCCGAGCTGAACGCCACCGAGGCCAACCTCAAGGCCATCGGCGCGCACCTGCGCCAGTTGCACAAGGATGCTGGCGGCCTCGTGCTCCCTTGATTCCTTGCTGATGGGTATCGCTCCGCTCCACCCATCCTACGGTCGGGGCACGACCTAGATTCCGGGCCGTAGGGCGCGAAATGTGCTCTCCGTAGGTTGGCGCAGAGCGAAGCGAAGCCCAACGATTCCGCACTCGGGGCCGTTGGGTTTCGCGGAGCTCTACCCAACCTACGAGGCCTGCATCGCGCCTCCGTCACTACCCGCTTACAACGTTTCCTCATCCTCCTCCGGCAACTGCGGGTCCAGGCTCAGCCAGGGCAAGCGGCTCTTCACCCAGATGTGCCGCTTGGGAGCAACGGCTTCGGGCTGGTCCAGGGTGGCGATGGTGAGGTCCAGGGTGCCGGGGCTGAGGCTGGTGAACAGCGCCAGCTGGCTGCTGCAACGCGGACAGAAGTAGCGGATGCAGCTCGCGGATGAGGCGTACTCGGCGGGCGTTCCGCTCGTCCAGCGGAAGCTCGCCAGCGGCACGGTCGCCCAGGTGGTGACAATGCCGCCGGTGGTGCGCCGGCAGATCGAGCAATGGCAATGGGCGACATCGCCCAGGGGTGCCTCGACGGCATAACGCAGCTGCCCGCAATGACAGCCGCCGGTGTGGAGTTCAGCCATGATGGTGGTCTCCGGCTTGAGCGCTGTCTTTCACCCTAGCAGGCGGTTGCATACGGCCGATCCGGACCTGAAGATGGGACGCCCCAGCTGACCCGGATGTCGCCGTGCTGACCCTTCTCGAAGCCCTCTGGCCCCTCTTCGCGCTGATCATCGGCGGCTACCTGCTGCGCCGCTGGGACTTCCCCGGCGAAGCCTTCTGGCCCGCCGCCGAGCGCCTGAACTACTTCATCCTGTTCCCCGCCCTGCTCTTCAGCAGCCTGGCCACCGCGCCGCTCGACAACCCGGCGCTACCCCGCCTGGCCCTGGCGGTATTCCTGGGACTCGGCATCGGCTGGGCCGCCCTGCAGCTGGCGCGACGCCTGCTGAACTGGCCGGCCGCGCGCTTCGGCGCCATCACCCAGGGCATCCTGCGCTTCAACACCTACCTGGGTCTGGCGGCGATCGGCAGTCTCTACGGCAAAGACGGGCTGGCAATGGCCGCGCTGATGCTGGCCCTGATGGTGCCGACGGTGAACCTGATGTCGGTCTGGGCCCTGACCGCCGAACGCGGCGTAAGCCTGCGCGGCCTGCTGTTGCCGATGGCGAAGAACCCGCTGATCCTCGCCTGCCTGGCCGGCGCGCTGGTCAATCTCGCCGGACTCGGCCTACCCGGCGGCACCGACCGTCTGCTCAACCTGCTGGCAGTGGCCAGCCTGCCACTGGGCCTGCTCTGCGTCGGCGCGGCGCTGCGGCCACAGGAACTGGCCGGCGAAGTCCCGGCCCTCGCCTGGAACTGCACCCTGCGCCTGCTGGCCATGCCCGTCCTTGCCTTCGCCGTCGCCCGCCTGCTCGGTTTGCCCGCCATGGAAAGCAGCATCCTGGTGCTGTTCTTCGCCCTGCCCACCGCCCCCACGGCCTACGTGCTGACCCGCCAGCTCGGCGGCGACAGCCACCTGATGGCCGGCATCATCACCCTGCAGACCCTGCTCGCCGCCGGCAGCCTGCTGCTGGTGATGCGCACCCTGGCCAGCTGACGCCATGGCGGCCTGCCCGCCGTTCGTCGACAAATAGCCGCGTAATCGGTACCGATCACCGCCGAAAGCTGGCTGAAAGGTTGCGGGCTTAGCATCCGCCCCACTACCGGTACCCGACCGGTAACCCGAAAACAACAAGATTGGTGATCGACATGCCCTGCTCCCGCTGCCTGCCCGGCACTCCTCCGCCCGTCCTCCGCACGTCTTCGGCCCAGCGCTGATTTCCTCCCGCCCCACCCGAATCACGTCCGGAGAACTGCCATGCTGACTCTGCTCGGCTTCGCCATGGTCATCTGCTTCATGTACCTGATCATGACCAAGCGCCTGTCCGCCCTGATCGCCCTGATCATCGTCCCCATCACGTTCGCCCTGATCGGCGGCTTCGCCGCAGGTATCGGCCCGATGATGCTGGAAGGCATCAGCAAGCTTGCCCCCACCGGCGTGATGCTGATGTTCGCCATCCTCTACTTCGCCCTGATGATCGACTCAGGCCTGTTCGATCCGGCTGTGTGCAAGATCCTCAAGCTGGTGAAGGGTGATCCGCTGAAAGTGTCCATGGGCACCGCCGCCCTGGCCCTGATCGTCTCCCTCGACGGCGACGGCGCCACCACCTACATGATCTGCGTCGCCGCGCTGCTGCCGCTGTACAGCCGCCTGGGCATGAGCCCGCTGATCATGGCCGGGCTGATCATCCTCGCCGGCGGCATCATGAACATGACCCCCTGGGGCGGCCCTACTGCCCGCGCCGCCAGCGCCTTGCACGTGGACCCGTCGGACATCTTCGTACCGATGATCCCGGCCATGATCGTCGGCGCCATGGCCCTGTTCGGCCTCGCCTGGGCCTACGGCAAACGCGAGCGCGCCCGTCTCGGCGTCCTGCACCTGCCGGATGACCAGATCAACCATGACGAGATCAGCGTTTCGCAGTTCCCGGAAGCCCGCCGGCCCAAGCTGCTGTGGGTGAACGCGGCGCTGACCGCCGCGCTGATGGTGACCCTGATCACCGGTCTGCTACCGTTGCCGGTGCTGTTCATGATCGCCTTCAGCATCGCCATGATCATCAACTACCCCTGCCTGCAGCAGCAGAAGGAGCGGGTCGCGGCCCATGCCGGCAACGTCCTGGCCGTCGTCGGCCTGATCTTCGCCGCCGGCATCTTCACCGGCATCCTGTCCGGCACCGGCATGGTGGAAGCCATGTCCAAGAGCCTGCTGGCGGTCATCCCGCCGTCGATGGGCCCTTACATGGCGGTGATCACGGCGATCGTCAGCATGCCGTTCACCTTCTTCATGTCCAACGACGCTTTTTATTACGGCGTGTTACCGGTTCTGGCCGAGGCGGCAAGCCATTACGGCATCAGCCCCGTGGAGATGGCGCGAGCGTCTATCGTAGGCCAGCCGGTGCATTTGCTGAGTCCGCTGGTACCCTCCACCTACCTGCTGGTGGGCCTGGCCAAGGTGGAGTTCGGCGACCACCAGCGCTTCACGTTGAAGTGGGCGGTGATGATTTGTCTGTGTATCCTCCTCGCCGCCCTGCTGCTGGGTGTGTTCCCGCTCTTCGGATCACACTGAGAGTCGCTAACTGACATTCGCTCAAGCCGGAATCTGCGTAAGCTCCTTCCGGCTTGTTCGTACTCCATCCCCATACCAAGAAACTCACGAGGATCAACGCATCATGGAATGGCTGACCAGCCCGGAAATCTGGGTCGCCTTCTTCACCCTGACCGCCCTGGAAATCGTCCTGGGCATCGACAACATCATCATGATCGCCATCCTCGTGGCCCGCATGCCGCCGCACATGCAGGCACGCACGCGCTTCTTCGGCCTGGCACTGGCGATGATCACCCGTATCCTGCTGCTGCTCTCCATCACCTGGATCATGCGGCTCACCAACGACCTGTTCGAACTGTTCGGCCAGGGCATCTCCGGCCGTGACCTGATCCTCTTCTTCGGCGGCCTGTTCCTGCTGTGGAAGAGCACCACCGAGATGTATCACAGCCTGGAAGGCGAAGATGAATCCGGCGAGCAGCCTTCGGGCGCGGCGCGCAACTTCATCGGCACCATCATCCAGATCGCCATCATCGACATCGTGTTCTCCCTGGACTCGGTGATCACCGCCGTCGGCATGGTGTCCCACGTGCCGGTGATGGTCGCCGCGATCATCGTCGCCGTACTGGTAATGATGCTGGCCGCTGGCACCATCAGCGACTTCATCGACAAGCACCCGAGCCTGAAGATGCTGGCGCTGGCCTTCCTGGTTGTCGTCGGTACCGTGCTGATCGCCGAATCCTTCGAAGTCCACGTGCCGAAAGGCTACGTCTACTTCGCCATGGCCTTCTCCCTGGCCGTCGAGGCGCTCAACATCCGCATGCGCATCGCTCGCGGTCGCAAGGAAGATCCGGTGAAACTGCGCAAGGACATTCCTGGGCAGTAAGCCGAAGCAATGAAGAACGGGGCCAATTGGCCCCGTTTTTTATTGCTGCAGAAGCCTGTGGGGGCGAATTCATTCGCTATGGGCTGCGCAGCAGCCCCCTGCAGACTTGAGGGCAGACCTTCGGCCTGCATGGCGAATGAATTCGCCCCTACAAGAACCTCAATACCCCTTCAATTCATCCGCCTTGAAGCCCCGGAAGCTGCCGCCGCCCAGCACCAGCCTCAGCAGGCTGTCCATGCTCTGCAGGTCGTTGTCGAAACCGCCGTGGCTGGTGCTCCGACTGAGGGGGTTGCGGGTGTCTGCCACCACCAGGGTGCTGCCGGACGGCTGCTGGGGCGGTTGGAATTTCTGCATCCCGAGCAGCGGCACCCGCCGCAGCTTGTCTTCCAGCGCGTTGGAAACCAGATACAACAGCGATTTGCGGTAGGCCCCGGCAACGTTGTCTTCCTGCTCGGCCTGATCCGACAGGACGAGCAGGGTCTGCTGGCGAATGCCCTTTCCCAGCGCCTTCAGGAAGGTCGATTGGTACAGGTCCAGTGTGCAGGCCGGTGCGAACAGCACCAGGTTGTCGATGACCGGACCACCCAGCGCCAGCCAGCTCCGCAGCAAATGGGCGTGCCAGATGGAACCTGCGCTGTGGCCTACCAGGTGGACCTTCGGCGCCCCGGCACCCTGTGCTGCCAGCCAGCCCAGCAGACGTTTCAGCACCAGCTGCCCGGCGGCGCGGGGCTGGAACGCCCGCTCGGCGTCCAGCTTCATCTCCTGCCAGAGGGCAAAGCCCAGTGGCTGGACCAGGCATTCCATCTGGTTGTCCCACCAGGAACTGACCCCGCCAACCCGCTCACCCACCAGCGGCAATTTGCTCAGCAGGATGTCGCCCAGCTCGGCCAGCAAGCCGGTTTCCCAGATGAAGTGCAGTTCGTGGACGCCGTTGTCACGGAAGGCCGGCCGCCACTTGAAGGCCCGCATGGCCGAACCGTTCACGCTGTTCAGGCCGCCATGGGCGTAGAGCATCAAGTGCCTCGGTTTGCTGTGCTGCAATTCTTCGATGATGGCCTCCACCTGCGCCAGATCGGAGGCGTATTGGCCCAGGCCGTCGAACTGGCCGTTGTCGATATGCAGGTAATGCAGGTAGATCGCTTCCTGCGGCGGCCCGACCAGCGCGAGGCGCGCGGTGCCGCCGTCGGCAACGTATCGCGTGGCGGTGTTGGTCACGTCGTGATTGACGCTGACTCCCAACTGCGCGACCCAGACATCCCAGACATTGCATTCGAAGTCCGCGTAGCTCCACAGCGCAACGCCGGCGTGGGTCTGCTTGTCGCGGCTGTAGCCACCCCAGTCGCTGCCCCAGGAGTTCTGCACAAGGAAGCCGTCGCGGGTGTAGCCGACGATGGCGAAGGCGTGCCCGCCGCCCACATCCAGCGCATCCGGCTTCCAGTCGATCACGCCCCGACGCGGCGAGCGCCAGCCGTCGTGGGTCCTGGCCGACGCGAAGAGCACCCCCACGTCGCGCAGCGCCGCCTGTACATCGTTGATGCGCGAGAAGACCCGGAAATAGGCGCCCAGTGGGATATCCAGTGCCTCCTGCTGGATGACCGGGTTCAAACCACCCTTGCGCTTCAGCGGCCAAGTCGCTTCCAGGCAGACACCGTGCTTGTGCCAACCCTTCATCGCACCCCGCGCGCTGCTGAAGTCGTAGTTCTCCCCCGGCCACTGGTCATAGCGCCGCGCCATGGCGAAGAGCATCGCCGGGCTGGCCCGGCCGGGCAGCGCGCGTCGACTGCGCAGGTAATTGACCGTCGCCGCCAGGCCGAAGCCCGTGCACGCACCTTCTTCACCCTGGTCGAGGATGTGCAGCAACGGCCAGTCCGGGAAGAGTTCGTCGGGCAAGGGCGCCAGGGATGCGGAATAGGTGAGGTCACGAAAATCCATGGAGTCGCGGCGGACATCCAGTTGCCTGGGCGCAGCTTTCCTGCGGGGCTTCGTCGTGGTGGTGCGCTTGGCCATGCTGACCTCCCTGTCCGGGTCCGGGCGACACAGGAAGGATTGACCGCTTTCAACGCCTGGGAGGGATTGCTGACGAATGGCGATGCGAGGCGATTCGCCCGCTGTGAGCGAAGATGCGCCTGAAAAACCTGCAAGGCACTGATTGAAAAAGGCTTTTTACATCATCAATAGCGTCGATGTTCTCTATCTAGAGTGATCACTTTTTAATCGACCCTCCATCCGTAAGATTGGCTCCGTACCCAGTTTCAGCCCCTATTGAGGAGCCCACGATCATGAAAACCCACGCCTTCGCCGCCCTGTTCATCGCCAGCCTGAGCACCAGTGTCTTCGCCCTGCCGTCCGACTCCCAGCCGGTGCTGGGCGAGTCGAAGGAAGGCGCTTACATCCAGGTCGTCGAGCCGGTTGCCGCCGAAGGCAGCTTCATGGTCCTGGACCGTGTGGCCGAAGGTGGCTCTGATCGCCTGCTGCAAGCCCAACGCGCCAGCTGATCGCCGTACGCGGCCTTGTAGGAGCTGGCTTGCTAGCGAAAAAGGGCCATTCGCTGGGCAAGCCAGCTCCTACGGGCAATGCAGCTACTTGCCCGCGTAGCGGCCTGTAGGTTGGTCCGAGCGAAGCGAGGCCCAACGAGGCAACGTCCAATCCCGCATTGAGGCTCAGAACAGGCTCAGCTGATCCTGTCCGGGCGCCGCTGCCGGCGCTGCCGCGGGTGGGTTGTCGGCCTGTTCAGTCACGCCCAGGCGCTCCGCCAGTCCGGCCGCCCGCTCGGCGCGGGTCGATACCGCTTCCGTCAGACGTGCCGGCAGTCCCCAGATCTCCACCTTCTTCTTCGCCCGGGTGATGCCGGTGTAGAACAGCGCGCGGCTGAGCAGCGGGCTGGGCTGCTCCGGCAACGCCAGCAGCACCTCGGTGAATTCCGACCCCTGGCTCTTGTGCACGGTCATGGCGAAGGCGCTGTCGTGGCTAGGCAGCCGCGCCGGCGCGAAGGGGCGATAACCCTCGTCGCCTTCGAAGAACACCCGCAGTCCGTTGGGCGTGGCCAGGCACAGGCCGATATCGCCGTTGAACAGGCCGAGGGCGTAGTCGTTCTGCCGCACCATCACCGCCCGGCCGGGGTACCAGCGCTCGCGGGACGGTACGCCCAGCCGACGCTTGATGCGGGCCTCCAGGGTCTCATTGATTCCACCCACACCCCAGGGACCTTCGCGCTGGGCGGTCAGGGCGCGGAAACCGTTGAAGGCGGCGAACGCGGATGCCGGGTCGGCGGCGCGCACAGCCGCGAAGTAGGGCGCATAACCCACCTCCAGCCGCTCCAGCAAGGCAGCCGGCGTAGGGCCGGCGTTCCAGACCAGGTCCGGATGGCCGCCACGCAGCAGCTCCAGGGTGCCCCGGGAATCGCCGCCATTGATGCGTCGCGCCAGTTCGCCGATGCCGCTGTCGCCGGCAAAGCGGTGGCTATGGGTCAGCAGCACCACGGCATCGCCCAGGCGCGAACGGGGTTGCTCCACCGGCACTGGCTGGCCGGTGATGCGCGTGAGATCGGCCGCCGCCACGGAATCCAGGCCGCGTCCTTCGCAGAGTTCGGCGAACACAGCACCGGCTTCCACCGCCGCCAGCTGGTCCTTGTCGCCCAGCAGGATCAACCGGGCGTTGGGGGGCAGGGCCGCGAGCAGCTTGGCCATCAGCGCCAGGTCGACCATGGACGCTTCGTCCACCACCAGTACATCCAGGGGCAGCGGATTGTCAGCGTGATGACGAACCTGCGGCGTATCGCCCCGGCTACCGAGGAGACGGTGCAGGGTCCGCGCCTCTTCGGGAAGGGCTGCCTTGATGGCGTCGCTCACCGGCAGTTCGGCCTTGGCGTTTCGGATGGCCTCGGCCATGCGCGCGGCGGCTTTGCCGGTGGGCGCCGCCAGGCCGATGGCGAGCCGCTCGCCGCCCGGCTGTTCCAGCAAGGCGGCGAGCAGACGCACCACCGTCGTGGTCTTGCCGGTGCCGGGGCCGCCGGAGATCACCGCCAGGTTACGGCGCACCGCCTGGGCTGCGGCCAGGCGCTGCCAGTCCGGTTGCTGCGTATTGCGGGCGAACAGCCGCGCCAGGGATTCACTGAGCTGCGCTTCGTCCACTTCCGGCCGCGCGGATGCCCGTCGCAGCAGGTTCTCCGCCAGCTGTGCCTCATAGGCGTGATAGCGGCTGAGGTAGAGGCGGGCACCATCCAGGGTCAGGGGCGCATAGCCGCCGGGCGTCGCCACCAAGGGCGATGCCTGCAGCGCGGTGAGCCAGTCGGGCAGGGCGGGGGCCTGGACACCGGGGCCGCTCTCGACGAACAGCGATTGCCCGGCCCAGCGCGCCAGCGGCAGACAGACATCGCCTTCCCCCAGCGCCTGGCAACACAGCGCGGCAGCGGCCAGTACGCAGTCCGGCGCCTGCGGGTCGAGGCGTTGCAGGCTCTCGGTGAAATGACGCTCCAGCGGCCCCAGGGACCAGTCGGCCAGGCCCATCAACGGCCCTCCTCGAACAGCAGGTCCAGCGCATCCAGCAGGCTGTCGGCAGGACGATGGAAGAACACACCCGCGTCCGGCATTCCACGCAGGAACAGGTACAAGGCACCGCCCAGCTGCTCGCTGGAAAAGCCGTCCAGGCGCTGGCGCAGGAAGCGTCTCAGGGCCACCAGATATATCAGGTACTGCAGGTGATAGTGCTCGGCGGCAATGGCTTGTGTCAGCCGCTCGCCGCCGTAGTAGCTGGCATCCGGGCCCAGCCAGTTGGACTTGTAGTCGGCAATGTACCAACGGCCGTCATGTTCGAAGGTCAGGTCGATGAAGCCCTTCATGAAGCCTTTCAAGGTGTCGAACTCCAAACGCTCGGCGGCCACGCGCATGGCATCCGGGAGTGCGTGGACAGGGTCGGCGAGGATCGCCCGCAGACGTAAGACATCCAGCCCAGCCACCGGGAAAGTGAAGCCCAGCTCCGGCAGTCGGCGGTGGGCGGCGAGGGCGGACAGGCGCAGGCCCCTGCCGTCCAGATCGGCATCCAGCACCAGCTGTAGATGGGCGCTGGCGATCTCCGCCCAGCTATCCGGCAAGCCGTGACCCTGCAAATGCCTCTGCACCAGAACCGGCAACTCGCTTTCGCCGCGCATCCAGTCTTCCAGCACCGCGTGCAGGCAGGTACCGGCACGAGCGCCACGGGGAAAGGCGAAGAAGCCGCTGCCCGGCTCGGTGGCCGGCGGTATCACCAGACCATCGCGATCGGGCGCTTCCATATGCAGGCCAGCGGCAAGTCCCGAGAAGCTGCCCACCCGCCAGGCACTGGCCAGCGTTCGCTCCAGGGTGGCGAGATCGGCCGGGGGCAGGGCACGGGACTCGCCCTGGGCGCTGGCCTCTTCGTCGCGCGGTGCGACAACGGCGATCTGACCTTCGCTGGCGGCGGCCAGGGTTTCCAGCTCGACGCGCAGGGCAGCGCCGTCGCGACTGGCCAGATGCTGGGCGAGGGCGGCCAGCACATCGGCTTCGTCCAGTTCGCGGCCATGCAGCAGCCAGGCGAGGGCGCAACTGTGCAGGCCGTCCTCCGGCAACTCGCCATCCTTTTTCGCCTTGGGCAGCGCGACAGGGCCCCAATGCAGCCAGAGGCGATCGCGGGCGCGGGTCAGGGCCACGTAGGCCAGACGCAAACGCTCGGCAAAGCGTTCGCGACGGGCAGTGGCGCGGTGGCTGTCGAAATCCTCGCCACCCAGGTCGAGCAACGGCGTGCCGTCCTCGGCATGGCAGGTGATGTCCTCATCGCGGCGCAACAAGGCGCCGTCCCAGAGGTAGGGGCAGAACACCAGCGGATACTCCAGGCCCTTGCTGGTGTGCACGGTGACGATCTGCACCCGCTCGGCATCGCTTTCCAGGCGCAGCAGCGCATCGTCGCCATGGCTCTCGGCGGCACGCTGGGCGTTGAACCAGGCCAGCAGCGGCTCCAGGCCGGGGCGCTGGAGACTTTCGGTTTGCAGCAATTCGGCCAGGTGGAGGAGGTTGGTCAGCCGGCGCTCGCCGTCGGGCAGGGCGATCAGGCGTTCGGCCACGCCCTGCTCATCAAGCCAGGCGCGGAAGGCACGCATGAATCCCTGTTGCTGCCAGAGCTGGTGATAGCGCTCGGCGTTCTCGCGCTCCTCGTCCCAGGCGTGTTCGTCGTCCTGGCAGCGCGCCAGTTGCTGGGCGTCGCGGCCCAGCAGGCGGGTGGACAGGGCGTAGCGCAGCACGCCTTCGCGCCCCGGCTCGGCGTAGGCAGCCAGCACCGCCGCCAGCTCGTCTGCCTCTTCGCTGTGCCAGACGCTGTCTCGCCCCCGGCGCACGCTGGGTACGCCACGGGCGGCCAGTTCGGCGGCCACATCACCTGCCTGGCGGTGACTAGCCACCAGCACGGCGATGTCCCCACCCTTGAGCGGCGAACAAACACCCTCCTCATCGAAATAGGCCTCACCGCGCGCACTCGCCGCCAGCAAGCCGGCGATACGGCGCGCGGTATCCGTGGCCACGGCGCAGCCCGCTTCACCCTTGCCGAGCGGCTCATCGCCCAGCCACACGAGCTCCAGCGGTGCACCGGCTTCAGGCAGCACCAGTTGGGCGCGCGCCTTGCTGCTGGCGCCCACCGGCGGGTAGTCGAGACCGGGTTCTGCGAAGGGCAGGGGTCGGTCGAAGACCCGGTTGAGGGCCGCGATCAGTTGCGGCGTGGAACGGTGGTTGGTGTCCAGACTGTATTGCCGCGCAGCCTCGTCGCGGGCCTTGAGGTAGGTGGCCAGGTCGGCTCCACGGAAGGCGTAGATGGCCTGCTTGGGATCGCCGACGAAGCAGAGGTCGCCCTGTTCTTCGTATACCCGGTGGAAGATCGCGTACTGCACCGGGTCGGTGTCCTGGAATTCGTCGATCAGCGCCACCGGGTAGCGCTCGCGCAGAGCCTCGCCCAAGGCGTCGCCGGCCGAGCCACGCAGGGCATCGTCGAGGCGATTGAGCAGATCGTCGAATGCCAGCAGGCGCTGGGCCGCCTTGCGCGCCGGCAGTTCGCGATTGAGGGTGTCCAGCAGGCGGACCTGCAGATCGATCAGGCGGGCCTCGCCGGCGGGAGCGGCTTCGGCCAGGGCATCGAAGAGCCGTTGCAGCGCGGCGCAGACGGCATGGTCCGGCGCATCGAAGCCCTTTTTGGTGGCCTTCTCCAGTGCCTCGGTGCCGAGCTTTTCCAGGCCCGTGGGTGCGGCGAAGAGGGCGGCCGGATCGGCGAAGTAGGCGTCCAGTTCGGTCTGCCAGAGCGCGAACCTGGCAGCGTCGTAACTGCGCTTGTTGAGTCCGTCGAGCTGGGCGAGGAGGGCCACGCATTCGGGACCCTGGCGCTGCCAGAAACCTTGCGCATGGCTCCAGGCTTCACTCGCGACGGACAGGTCACCCCCCTGCAGTTCCCTCGGCTCGATCCGCAGGTAGGGTTTGCCGAGGTGCGAACGCAGGCGCTGGCGCAATGAAGCAGGGGTGATCCGCTTCTGCGCGAGGAAGCGCGCCCAGGCCGGTTCGGCTTCCGCCAGCTCGCGCCGCCAGAGATCGGCGAGCAGCGCATCCAGCACCTCGCGGTCGTCGGTGGCCAGTTCGCTGTCGAAGTCGCCTCCGGCTTCGAACGCGGCGTCCTGCAAGGCACGTTGGCAGAAACCGTGGATGGTGAAGATCGCGGCCTCGTCGAAACCATGCACCGCGAGCAGCAGGCGGCGGTGGGCGTCTTCGCCGGGGTACTGCGCGTGGAGCCCGGCCAATACCGGATCGGCGGCCGGCGCGCCCTCGTACATGGCGAGCAACGCCGCGAGTCGCGCGCGAATGCGCTCACGCAGTTCAGCGGTGGCGGCGGTGGTGTAGGTCACCACGAGAATCTGCCCGACGCCGAGCTGGCGCTCCAGCAACAGGCGCGCGTACAGGGCGGTCAGGGTCCAGGTCTTGCCGGTACCGGCGCTGGCCTCGATCAGGCTGCGGCCGGTGAAGGGGTCCTTGAGCAGGTCGAGGCTCATGGGCGTTCCTCAGTCGACAGGCCTGCGGCCTGCTTCGCGAATGAATTCGCCCCCACAGGGTGAACACCTGATTCAGCGAGGCACGGAGAAAGCTCCCTCTCCCTCGGGGAGAGGGCTGGGGTGAGGGCGATTTGTGTTGGCACGGCATCACTCCTCATCGTCATCTCCCGACAGGGCATCCAGTGCCGGGCCGTAGAGGGTTTCGGCCAGTTGTTCGAAGCGCTCGCCCAGGGGTTCGCGGTCGCGGAAGGCGAGGGCGTACCAGGGGTCCTGGGATTCGCCGAGCGGGCCGAAGTCGATCCCGTCCCAGGCCACCCGTGCCTTGGAGCGGGCAGCCTCGATCGGTTCCTTGCGGCCGGGTTTGCGCAGACCGTGGGCGAAGCCGTAGCTGGCCTTGGTCAGCAGCGGCAGCGGCGCGCAGAGGGCTTCGCGATAAGCGTGCAGCCAGGGCTCCAGCAATTCTCGGGCGTTGGGCAACGGGCCGGCCTGCCAGTCGCCAGCCGGAGAGAGCAGGCGGCTGTCGCGCGCTATGCCCGGCGTGGCGGCGAGGTTGAGGAGCAGGTGGCGCAGCCAGAACGGGGCAAGCTCCCATTCGCCGAGGCGGTTCAGGCGCCAGCCGAAGAGGCCCTCGGGCGTCACCCCGTCGAGCCAGCCGTGGATGCGCACCCCGGCCAGTTCGATATCCACCAGCAACGGTTGCGGCACAGCCTCCGGCCGCGCTTCGAACAGGCGCGGCGCGAAGGCGCGTACCGGGCCTCGCAACTGGCCCCACAGGGCGTGGCCCAGTTCGCCGACCGGCAACCAGCCGGCGGCGCGGGCGATGCGTTTTTCGTCGGACTCTGACCAGTCGCGCTCCACCGCATCCAGGGCGAGCTGACGCAGGCCGCGCCAGGCCGGACCTTCGAGACTGAAGGGTTCGTCGCTGGCCAGGGCTTCCTCCGTGTCCGCCAGGCGCAGGCCCAGACGTTGCTCGAGCAGGAAACGCGCCGGGTGGCGGAAGCACTGGATCAGCTGTGAGGGCTCCAGGGTCAGCCAATCGGCATCGGGTTCCGGCAGCGGCAGCGCAAAGGGCGCGGCGGCCGCTTGCGGTGTTTCCGCCAGGCGCTGCGCCGCGCGGAACCAGGGTGCGGCAAAGCCGACCTGCTGGCCCCCGGCGAAGTTGCCCGAGGCGAAGGGCTGCAGCGGATGCATCACCAGCACGCGCTCGCTCGCCTTGTGCTCACCGGCGATGGCGGTGAGGTCGATGGTTTCCAGCAGTTCGCTGACCAGCACGGAGGGCGGCAGGTGCGCGTTGTCGCGCGGGTCGCGGCCGACGAAGCTGAGGTAAAGGCCATCGCGCGCCGATTGCAGGGTTTCCAGCAGCAGGTAGCGATCATCCAGACGCCGGGCGCGGTCACCGCGCCGGGGTTTGCGGCTGATCAGATCGAAGCCGGCCGCCGGGGTGCGGCGCGGGAAGGCGCCGTCGTCCAGGCCGAGCAGGCAGACCTGGCGGAACGGCAGGCTGCGCATGGGCACCATGGTGCAGAAGGTCACCGCGCCGGTCAGGAAACCGGAAGCGCCGCTGCCCTGGTCCAATGCCGCCACCAGGTGCTGGCGCACCAGGGCCAGTTCCAGAGGGCGTTCGATGCCGGCGGCTTCGGCCTGCTCGCGCAAGGCACCGCAGGCCTGGGACAGCAGCAACAGGGTGTCGCCGGCTTCGCGCTCATCGAACAGCAGGTCGATCAGCCCCTGCAGCGTCTCCGCCCACTCCGCCAGCGGTCGCGGCCGGGCCATGTCATCCGCAAGGACGCCAAGGCGCTGGACGAAGCCCGCCAGACGGCCAAGCAACTGCGCGCGTGCCCCTTCCAGGGCATCCAGCGGCCAGTTGTCACCAAGCAGGGGCGGGGCATCCCCGGCCAGTTGCGGTGGCGCGGCGAAACCCAGCAGCAGGCGGTCCAGCCCCTGCCGCCAGCTGAAGGCGCCTTCCTCCGGCAGGCCAAGGCGCGCGCGGTGGGCGCCATCGCGGCCCCAGCGCACGCCGGCGTCGCGCAGCCAGTCGCGTAGCAGGGGCAGGTCTTCGTTCTCGATGCCGGCACGCGCGGCCAGGGCCGGCTGTTCCAGCCAGGCCAGCAGTTCCTCGGCGGCGAAGCGGCTTTGCGGCAGCTCCAGCAGGGCGAGGAAGGCCTCCACCAGCGGCAGTTCGGCGCGCAGGCTGCGGTCGGCCAGGCTGAAGGGGATACGCGGCACGCCTTCACGGGGGGCGAAGACCGCTTCGATATAGGGGGCGTAGCGCTCGATGTCCGGCGTCAGCACCACCACCTGGTCGGGGGTAAGCCCAGGGTCGGCCTTGAAGCGCGCCAGCAGCTGATCGTGCAGCACCTCCACTTCGCGCAGGGGCGAGTGGCAAAGGTGCACTTCCAGGGAGCGGTCGTCCTCACGCAGGCTCATGCGCTCGTCGGGGTGGCGGGTACGCAGGCGCAGGATGTCGTTCTGCACGGCGCGCAGCAGGCTGCTGTCGTGCAGGTCGTCGTCCTCGGCATAGACGCCGATGTCCTGGCCGCCCAGGGTGAACAAGGCGTCGAAGAAATCGCGGCCCTGCTTGCCGAGGCTGGCCAGCAGCGGGTGGCCGACGTCCAGGTACCAATCGTCGATGCCCGGTTCCGGCAACCTGGCCAGCTCGCGGATGTCGCGAATGTCGCCCCACGCCTCGCGGCACGGGTTGAGGGCAAAGAGGATCACCTGGCAATGCCGTGCGAGGCCTTCCAGCACACGCATGTGATGCGGCGGCAGGCTGCTGATGCCGAACACCACCAGGCGTTCCGGCAACCCGGCGATGGCGTCGCCGGCGTGCAGCCGCGCCAGGAGGTCGCCCAGCAGGCGCGCACGGTGCGGATGGCCATCGGCGGTGAGTTCACGCCAGAGCAGGGCCTGCCACTCTTCATCGGCGCCCAGTCCCAGCAGCTCGCCGCGCTCCCAGGCGTCCAGCCAGTCGTCGCGATAGAGCAGGTACTGGTCGAAGACATCGGCGATACGCGAGGCGAGAGTCAGGCGGCGGCGTTCGTCGCCGCCCTCCAGGTACTGCGCCAGGCGGGGCGCCTGGGCGAGGTTGTCGGGTTCGCAGAGCCAGTCGTAGAGGCGCCAGCCCAGGGTGACGGGGTTGAACGCGGATTGCGGCGGCAGCTCGCCCAGCACCAGGCGTGTGACATCCCAGACGAACCGCGCGGGCAGCTGGATATCCAGGTGCATGGCGATGCCTTGCTTGCGCGCCAGCTGCAGGGTCAGCCAGCGGCCCATGCCCTGGCTCGGCACGACCACCCGCGCAGGCGCCAACGGGTCTTGCTGCGGTTGCGCGAGCAGCGTGCAGGCCAGCTCGCCGAGGCTTTCCAGGTCGTTGGCGTGGTAGAGGTTGAGCATGGGAGCGCCGATGTCTGAAGGTGGGCACAGGTTAGCAGCCGACCCGGCCGCAGGTCGCCCCCGTCACAGGTGACGCGCATCTGCGAAACCCCATTGAAATCACCTCAGCTTGCTGCGCCAAGCCATTGATCGGTAATGAGCAAAATGTCCTGAAAGCGTCTTTACTTGTCATCAGGTGCCATACCAGTCAGGCAAATAGCTGCAATCAGCCCGGACCATGAAGGTCCAAAGACAATCGTGTTACCCAACGCCTGACCGCGCCGCCGTTTTCCTGCGCATGGATACGGCGGCCTTCAAGATCGCCAGGAGGGCCACCATGCTGACGCTGCTCAATCTGCTCTCGGCCGTCGCCTTGCTCATCTGGGGCACGCACATCGTGCGAACGGGCATCCTCCGCGTATACGGCGCCAACCTGCGCCGTCTGCTCAGTCGCAGCGTGCACCGCCCGCCCATGGCCTTCGCCGCCGGGATCGGCGTCACGGCGCTGGTGCAGAGCAGCAATGCCACCGCCCTGCTGGTCAGCTCCTTCGTCGCCCAGGGGCTGATGATGCTGGCCCCGGCGCTGGCCATCATGCTTGGCGCCGATGTCGGCACGGCGCTGATGGCGCGGGTGCTGACCCTGGACCTGTCGTGGCTGTCGCCTTTGCTGATCTTCTTCGGAGTGATCTTCTTCCTCTCCCGCAAACAGACCCGCCTGGGGCAACTCGGGCGGGTCGGCATCGGGCTCGGACTGATCATCCTCGCCCTGCAGCTGATCATCGCCGCCGCCGAACCCATCACCACCGCCAAGGGCGTGAAGGTGCTGTTCTCCTCGCTGACCGGCGATGTGCTGCTGGACGCCTTGACCGGCGCGCTGTTCGCAATGATTTCCTACTCCAGCCTGGCCGCCGTGCTGCTCACTGCCACCCTGGCCGCCTCCAAGGTGATCTCCCTCAAGGTGGCGCTCTGCCTGGTGATCGGCGCCAACCTCGGCAGCGGCGTCCTCGCCCTGCTCAGCAGTAGCCTGCAGAACCCCGCCGGGCGCCGCGTGGCCGTGGGCAGCCTGGCGTTCAAGCTCGCCGGCTGCATGCTCGTGCTGCCCATGGTGGGTCCCCTGGCCAGCTGGATCGACACCTGGCCCATCTCCAACGCCGAACTGGTGATCGCCTTCCACCTGCTCTACAACAGCGTGCGCTGCACGCTCTTCCTGCCCCTGACAGTGCCGATGGCGCGCCTGTGCAACTGGCTGCTGCCGGATCGACCGCAGCCGGACGATGTCGCCAAGCCACGGCATCTCGATCCGGCAGCCCTGGATACCCCTAGCCTGGCCCTGGCCAATGCCGTGCGCGAAACCCTGCGCATGGGCGATATCGTCGAGCAGATGCTGAACAATCTGCTGCACCTCCTGCGTGGCGGCGACCCGGGGCTGGGCAAGGACATCCACCGCCTGGATGACGATATCGATGCGCTCTACACCGCCATCAAGCTCTACCTGGCACGCATGCCCCGCGAGGACCTGGGCGAGCGCGACAGCCGGCGCTGGGCCGAGATCATCGAGCTGACCATCAACCTGGAACAGGCCGGCGACATCATCGAGCGCATGCTTGACGACGTGCAGAGCAAGAACAGGGCCCAGGGCCGCGCCTTCACCGACGAAGGACTGGGAGAGATCGTCAATCTCCACGACCAGGTGGTGGAAAACCTGCGCCTGTCGCTGTCGGTGTTCCTCAACGGCGACCTGGAAAACGCCAAGCGCTTGCGCCGGGCCAAGCAACGCTTCCGCATCCTCGAACGCCGCTATGCCCACGCCCACGTTTCGCGGCTGCACCAGCAGGTGGTGCAGAGCATCGAGACCAGCGCCCTGCACCTTGGCCTGATCAGCGACATGAAGCGCATCAACTCGCTGTTCTGCGCCATCGCCTATGCCGTACTGGATAACCCCGATGCTCAGGAAAACGTGGAGGAAGAACGTCTGCTGGAAGAGCCGCAAGCTTATTTCGAACCGCAGATCGGCTCCCATCGCTGAGGCTCGCTCTTCCCAGCGTGCGGGCCGCTTGGGCAGAATCCGGGGATGACGCCACACGACCCCTCCAGCGCCTCGGTCAGCGCCAGCCTGACCCAGGCGATCCTGCACGCCGCAACCCAGCTCGGCCTTGGCCGCGACGAGTTGCTGCGCGCCAGCCAGCTCGACGAAAAACGCCTGGCCGACCCGGATGCCCGCATCCCCTTCAGCACCCAGGAGGCGCTCTGGGCGACTATCCACGCCCGCCTGCCGCACCCCGAACCAGGCATTGCCATCGGCCGGGCCCTGGCCCCCGGGCAGTTCAGCGTGCTCGGCTACCTGTTGCAGAGCAGCCCGACCCTGGGCGAAGCCCTGGAGGCCGAGCTGCGCTACCAGCGCCTGGTGGGAGAGGGCGGCAGCCTGGCGCTGGAAGTGCGCGGCGATGAACTCTGGACCCTGTACCGCCCGCTGCACCCGAAACTGCCGGCCACCCGCGCGCGGGTGCTGGCGCTGATGGTCTTCTGGCTGGAACTGATGCGTCCGCTACTGGCGGACTTGCGCCTGCTGCGGGCCTGCTTCGTGCACCCGGCACCGGCGGACACCACGCTCTACCAGCAATGCTTCGCCTGCCCGCTGCAGTTCGACGCGGAGGATTACGCCCTGGTGCTGCCCCTGGCGCTGCGCTCGGCCCCGTTGAAACAGTCCAACCCGCCTCTGCAGGCCGTGCTGCGCCAGCACGCCGAAGCCTTGCTCGCGCGCCTGCCCAGCGAAGGGCTGCGGGCGCGGGTGGTCGCGCTGCTCGGCGCGCAACTGGCGCGCGGCGAACCCGACCGCGGCGCCCTGGCGTCAGCCCTGGGAATCAGCGAACGCACGCTGCAACGGCGCCTGGCGGACGAGGGCAGCAGCTACCAGCACCTGCTCAACGACACCCGCCGCCATCTCGCCGAACGCCACCTGCAGGAAGGCCGCCTGCCCATCGCCGATATCGCCGTACTGCTCGGCTACTCGGAGCCCAGCGTGTTCTTCCGCGCCTTCCGCCAATGGACCGGGCTGACGCCGGGCGAGTATCGGCAGAAGCATCGGGACTGATCGGCTCCCGTTTTGCTCTTTGTGGGAGAGAATTCATTCGCGAAGCAGTCCGCATGACTGCCAACAACCCGGGGCCACTGCGTGGCCTTTTCGCGAATAAATTCGCTCCTGCAGGAAAGGCGTCACTCTGCGTTCGCGCTTATCCCCCGCGCCTTGAGAAATGCCAGGAACGCCTCGCGGCTGGAGTACTTCGGCCGGTAGCCGAACTCTTCCTTGAGCCGACGGTTGTCCAGCACCGGGCGGTAGCGAAGGAAGTCCAGCTGCTCCGGGCCGTACTGGGTCAGACCCAGCGGCTTGAGCAGTGCCAGGGCGGTGCGCAGCAATCCCGCAGGGAGGGGGCGGTAGGGTTTGCCAAGGATGTCGGCGATCTCCGCCATGCTCAGTGCGCCATCGCCGGCGAGGTTGTAGATCCCCCCGGCGCCGCGCTCCAGGCCTTCGCGGATGATCGCCACGACGTCCTGGTCCCAGATGAACACGAAGCGGCTGTCATGCCCCTTGATGCCCAGCACCGAACGTTTCTGGAACAGTTCGGTGATCTGGTTGTTCACCTGCTCGCCGAGGATGGTGCCGGGGCGCAGGACGAGCTGGCGCAGCTGCGGATGTTGCTTGCGCGCGTCGGCCAGCAGCAGTTCCACCTCGCGCTTGTGACGGGCATAGGCGAAGAGGTCGTGGCCACGCAGCGGATGCTGTTCGTCGATCCACTCCGCGTTCTCCGGGTAATAGCCATAGGCAGCGCCGGAACTGGTGACGACCAGTTGGCCTGTGCCGTGGGCGACCGCCGCATTCAGCACGGCGCGGGTCCCACCGACGTCGATGGCGTGCAGGCGCGCCTCGCTCATCCCGCGGGGCGGAGTCACCACCGATGCCAGGTGGACGATGGCGTCGGGTTTCCAGCGCTCGACGCAAGCGTCCACTTCGCGGGGCAGGCTGATATCCAGCGACACCGGCTCGATGTTGGGCTTGAGCCCTTGATGGCTCAGCGGGCGGATGTCCGCAGCCACCAGGGTCCAGTCCGGGTGACGCGTGGCCAGGTCGTTCAAGACCTGCTGGCCGATGAAACCCGCCGCCCCGGTAATCAGGACGCGCATGGCATTTCCTCCTGGACACGGGGTGCGCGGCGCCGCCAGACGACCACCAGCAACAGACCGGAAATGATGTGCCAGATCCCCCAGAAGCCGGCCACCAGGGCCATGTCCAACTGGCCGCCGAACTGGGTCAGGATCAGCCCGAGGGCGAGCCCGGAGTTCTGCATGCCGACCTCGATGGTCAGCGCACGACGGTCAGCTTCGGCCAACCCGGTCAGGCGCGAGGCGCTCCAGCCCAGCAGCAGGGCGGAGGCGTTGTGGCCGACCACCACCAGCAGGACCAGGCCGGCGTTGGCCACCAGCAGTTGCCAGTTGCCCGCTGCCGCCACCACCAGGAACACGCCGAACGCGAGCAGGGAAAAGCGTTTGAACCAGGGCAGCACGCGGGCACTGAAAGCCGGGGCCAGGTTGCCCACCAGCATGCCCGCGAGCAGCGGCAGCACCAGCAGGACGACCAGGCCGCCAATGATGCCGCCGGCATCGACATCCAGGCTGCTCATCTGCCCATGTAGGAAGGCGGCGGTTTCCGGGTTGAGGCTGGCGGTGGCGGCGAAGTTCAGCGGCAGGCTGATGATGGCCAGCAGGCAGGAAAGGCTGGTGATGCTCACCGACAGCGCGGTATTGCCACGCGCCAGATGGGTGATGACGTTGGACAGGTTGCCGCCGGGGCACGCGGCCACCAGCAGCATGCCCAGCTCCAGGCCGGGGCGCAGGTCGAGGAAGAGGGTGACCACCAGGGTCATCCAGGGCAATAGCAGGCACTGGCAGAGCAGCCCCACCAGGGCCGGCAGCGGCCGTTTCAGGACCAGGAGGAAATGGGCCAGGCGCAGCTCCAGCGCCACGCCGAACATCAGCGCGGCGAGCACCAGCCCGAGAATCAGTTGCTGACTGCTGTCGTAGTTCATCGATGGGTTCTCTTGTTGTTCTTCTGCGGCCATTGGCAGGCGCAAGGCGAGAGCAGCTTAGCCGCCCGACCTGGCGGCAACAGTGGCCGACATCGCCAGCGCGAGTGGCCAATCGCGACAACTGATGCGGATCAATATTTGCCCACAGTCTCGTGGATAAAGTTGATGGCCAATTGACATCAGGTCGCCCCGCCATGCCACCCATCCTCCCGCCCCTGCTGCTGATCAGCGATGACCGCGTGCTCGCCGACCAGGCGCGCCAGCTGCTGACATACAACTTCCTGGAATGCACCGTGCTGACCACCAGCAGCGACTGCTCGAGGGCGCCACTATGCCGCTGGCTGAAGGACGCGCCGCTGAACCATGCCGGGCGAGTGCATGCCCTGCTGGGGGAAGCGGTGGAGGTGCTGGAGCGCACCCGCCACGCCTTCCGCTCCAGTGAACTGGGCCGCCTGCGCAAACGCCTCGAACAGGCACTGGGGGAGTTGCCGCCTCCCGAGGACTGAGGTAAAAACGGGGCCGCAAGGTTCCGCCAACGCGGAAGCCGGCTTTGCCGGGCAGGACGCTAGGGGCCTGCAAGACAAAGCGCCGTGATCAGCAACTCCTCCGGGGGATGCCGATCACGGCGCTTTTTTTATGCCCGCAGAAAACATCCAAGGGAGGATGCATGGGCCTGGAACGACAACTCGAAGGAATGCTCGACCGCATCGGCCTGTCACGCGCGGAAGTCACGATGCGCTGCCGCTACCTGGACTGGCAGGACAAGGACGCGGCGCACCTGGCCAGCCGGGGCGCGAGCCTGGATCACTGCCACCAGGCCTTCGTCGAACGCCTGTACGACCATCTGGCGCAGTTCGAGTCCATCGCCGGCATCCTCCACGATCCCGTCACACTTCAACGTCTCAAGCACAGTCAGCTCGACTACTACCAGCGCCTTTGGCGCGGCCCCTACGACCGTGGCTACGTGCTCGACCGGTTGCGCGTGGGCCTGGTGCACCAGCACGTGGGGGTGGACCTCAAGTGGTACCTGGGCGCCTACCGCCTGTACCTGGACCACATGCTCGGCGCAGTGCTGGGCGAAGACGAGGACCAAACGATCTACGCCAGCCTGCTGAAGGCGGTGTTCTTCGACATGACACTGGCCATCGACACCTACAGCAGCGCACAACGCCAGGCCCTGGAGGACAGCGAAGCGCGCTTCGCCCGGGCCCTGCGCGGGGCCAACGACGGCCTCTGGGACTGGGACCTGGAAACGGACCGGATCTACCTCTCCGAACGCTGGGCGGCGATGCTCGGCCTCGGCCGCGACAGCCTGGGTGAAGGCAGCGCCAGCTGGTTCGGCCGGGTTCATCCAGACGACCTGCCGGGCCTGCGCCAGTCGGTGGATGCCCACCTGCGCGGCGACACGCCCTGGCTGAATCACGAGTACCGTATCCGCCGTCGCGACGGCGCCTACCTCTGGGTACTGGTGCGCGGCGTGGCGGAGGAAGGGCGCATGGCCGGTTCGCAGACCGACATCAGCCAGCGCAAGCTCTCCGAACAGCAACTGCGACACGCCGCTCGCCACGATCCCCTGACCGGCCTCGCCAACCGGCTGCGCCTGGATGAATTGCTGCAACAGGCACTGCAACGGCGACAGCGCCCCGGGGCAAGGGAGGCTGGGCTGCTGTTCATCGACCTCGACCGTTTCAAGTTGATCAACGACAGCCTCGGCCACGCCATGGGCGACCGCGTGCTGGTGGAGGTGAGCCAGCGCCTTTCCCGCTGCCTGCGTCCGGGAGACCACCTGGTGCGGTTCGGCGGTGACGAGTTCGTGGTGTTGCTGGACGACCTGGCGTGCCTGGCCGACGCCGAACAGGTGGCCCAGCGCATGCTCGACAGCCTGCACCAGCCCCTGCACCTGGACGACCACAGCCTGGCGGTCAGCGCCAGCATCGGTATTACCGGGCTGCTGGCCGAGGGACAGGCAGTGGATACCCTTCAAGCGGCCGACCTGGCCCTGTACCGCGCCAAGGAAGCCGGCAAGGCTCAGTTCGCCCGCTACAGCACCGAACTGCAGGCCGCTGCGCAGAAGCGCCTGGACCTGCACAACGCCCTGGCCCGCGCGCTGGCCCGCGAAGAATTCGAACTGCATTACCAACCGATCTGCCGCATCGATGGCAGCCGGCCACAGGTCACCGCGGTCGAGGCCCTGCTGCGCTGGCGCCGGAACGGTCGGCTGGAATCGCCACTGCATTTCATTCCCGCGCTGGAGGAATCCGGCGAGATCATCGCGGTTGGCGACTGGGTGCTGCGGGAAGCCTGCCGGCAGACCCGCCGTTGGCAACTGGCCGGCCAAGAGGACCTGAGTTGCTCGGTGAATCTCTCCAGCCGACAGCTGCTACAACCGGGATTCGCCCAGCGGGTCGCTGCCATCCTGCGCGAGAGTGGGCTGCGGCCCACCAGCCTCGTGCTGGAGATCACCGAGAGCCTGCTGATGCAGGACAGCGCCGAGACCCTGGCGTGCCTGCGCGAACTGGCCGTGCTCGGGGTCCGCCTCGCCCTGGACGACTTCGGCACCGGCTATTCCTCCCTCGGCTACCTCAAGCGCTTCCCGCTGCAAATCCTTAAGGTGGACCGCAGCTTCATCGGCGGCGCGCCGGACGACCCCGAACTGAACGCCATCTCCCGAGCCATCATCGGCCTGGGCCGCAGCCTCGGCCTGGAAGTGGTGGCCGAGGGCGTCGAAGACCCGGCGCACCTGGACTTCCTGCTTGGCCAGGACTGCCGCTACGCGCAAGGGTACTGGTTCAGCCGCCCACGACCACCGGATTTGCTCGAACCGCTGCTGCAGGGCGAGGAGGGGTTCGAAGGCGAAGGATGCCTGCCAGGCCCGGCCACCAGGACCCGCGAAGATAGCCAGGGGAGCAGCCGATGAAGATCAATTTGCCGGTCAGCGGCCGGGCGGTCGAGTTCGACGCCAATGCCAACATCCTCTCCACCACGGACCTGAAAGGGATCATCACCCACGTCAACGACGACTTCCTGGCCATCAGCGGCTTCGACCGCGAGGAACTGCTGGGGCGCAGCCACAACCTGGTGCGTCACCCGGACATGCCGCCGCAAGCCTTCGCCCATCTCTGGCAGACCCTCAAGGGCGGCCGCAGCTGGATGGGGCTGGTGAAGAACCGCTGCAAGAACGGCGACCACTACTGGGTCAGTGCCTATGTCACGCCAGTAGTGCGAGACGGCAAGGTGGTGGAATACCAGTCGGTGCGGACCCGCCCCGACCCCGATCAGGCCGCGGCTGCGGAACGACTCTACGCGAGCCTGCGGGAAGGGCGCCAGCCAGGCGCCCTGCGGCGCCCGCTCCTGAGCCTGCGTGCACGCCTGCTGGCGGGTTGCGGAGCCGCCGGCCTCTCCGGCCTTGGCCTCGCCCTGATACTCGACGGCATGCTGCCCTTCGCCGAGGTTCCCGCTGCCCTCGCTAGCCTGGGGGCCTGTGGTGCCTGGATCCACTGGCAGCTGCGCCCCCTGAGTGCACTACTGGACAAGGCCAGGCGCATCGCTGACAACCCTATCGGCCAGTGGCTCTATTGCGGCCGGACCGACGAATTCGGCGAGCTCGACTTCGCCATGCGCATGCTGGAAACCGAAGCGGGCGCCGTGGTCGGGCGTATCGCCGAATCCGCCCGGCAACTGGCGGGCCATGCCCGCCACCTGGCGTCGTCGGTGGCCAGCACCAGCCAGGCGACTCGCCGCCAGCAGCTGGATACCGAGCATGTCGCCAGTGCCATCGAGCAGATGGCCTGCAGTGTCCAGGAAGTGGCGCGCAGTGCCCAGCAAGGCGCCACCGCCGCCGACCAGACCGACGCCGCCGCAAGCGTTGGCCGGGAGGAAGTGGATGCCACCCGCCTGCACATCGCCAGCCTCGAAGAAGAGGTTCGCCAGGCCAGCAGCACCGTGCAGGCACTGCGCAGCCACAGTGGCGATATCAGCCAGATCCTGGAGGTGATCCGCAGCATTGCCGAACAGACCAACCTGTTGGCCCTCAACGCCGCCATCGAGGCGGCCCGCGCGGGCGAGGCCGGCCGGGGATTCGCGGTGGTCGCCGACGAGGTGCGTGCCCTGGCGTCGCGGACCCAGCACTCCACAGCAGAAATTCACACACTGATCGCCGGACTCCAGCAGGGCGCCGGCGTTGCCGTGGAAGCGATGCAACAAAGTTGCCGGCAGGCATCCGAGAGCCTGCAACAGGCGTTGCGCGCCAGCGACTCCCTCGCCCTGATCAACGGCCAGGTCAGCGAAATCAGCAGCATGAGCCTGCAGATCGCCAGCGCGGTGGAGCAGCAGAGCGCCGCCAGCGAGGAAATCCAGCGCAGCCTGGCGAGCATCCGCATCGCCGCCGACAGCAATGCCGAAAGCGGTGGACACAGCCAGCACAGCGCCCAGCAAGTGGCCGAGCTGGCAGCGGACCTGCAGGCGCTGGCCCAGCAATTCTGGGAGAGGCGCCACCGGCACGGTTGAGGCATTGCCAGACAACGAGACGTGGGCGAGAGTGCCAGCTCTTTCCGGGAGCAGGTGCCCATGTCGATCAGGAAACTGCGCATCAGCGATATCGAGGCCTTGCACCGGCTGCTCGCCGAGGTCAGCGCCGAAGGCGAGTACCTGTTGCGCGCCGAGGCGCCGCCCCTTGAGCAGATGCGTGCGCTGCTCCTGCGCTCACTGCCGCTGGACCTGCCGCAGTTCGTCGTCGACGCCGAAGGCGACCTGCTCGGTTCCATCGAAATCTTCCCGGCCAGCCTGTGCTACATGGAAGACGGCTCGGGGGAAGACTTCGGCGTGCTCGGCATGCAGGTGAGGAAGGCCCATCGCGGCCGGGGCCTGGGTGGGCAGTTGATGGAGGCGGCCCTCGCGCATTACCGTCGACAACACATGCGCCGCGTGGAGCTGGCCGTGCTGAAATCCAATGAAGCGGCGATTCGCCTCTACCAGCGCTTCGCCTTCCATTGGGTCGAAGACCTGCCTCCCGTCACCTTGCCCAACGGACGCCCCGACCAGCCACAGAAGATGCGCTTGCTGCTGGACTGAGCGGCAGGCCGTCAGCGCAAGTCCAACGCGCCTTCTCAGGGCTTCCGGCGGACAGTATCCTGCCCGCCTCCCCCACGTCCTGTTGCGACCGATGCTGCTGTCCACCTTCAAACCCCACGTGCTGAAGCTCATCGAGCTGCTGCAACGCCATCCCCGGCTGATCGCGCTGTACGGCTTCTGCTCCGGCATGGCGAGCTTCTTCCTGGTGGAGCGGGGTGCGCGGGTGGCCAAGGTGATCGCCATCCTGCTGCTGGTGAGCTGGCTCTGGCTGATGCTGGAGAACATTTTCCGGCGCGGCATCGAGCGAGTCTTCGGCGTCGAGCTGCCACCCCCCTTGATGCGTTTCCTGACCCAGCTGATCCACCAGGAAAGCCTGTTCTTCGTGCTGCCGTTCTTCGCCATCACCACCAGTTGGAACAGCGGCCAGGCCTTGTTCACCGGGCTGCTGGGCGTGGCGGCGATCTGCTCGATCACCGACCCGATCTACAACCGCCATCTGGCACCGCGCCGCTGGCTGTTCCTCGCTTATCACACGCTGACCTTGTTCGCCGTGCTGCTCGCGGCGTTGCCGCTGATCCTCCAGCTGACCACCGCGCAAAGCTACCGTTGGGCACTGGGCACCGCCGTCGCGCTGTCCTTCGTCAGCCTGTTCGGGGTGATCCGCGGGCAGCGCTGGTGGCGCGTCGTGGGGCTGCTGGGATTGACCCTGGCCCTCGGCGGGCTGGGCTGGGTCACGCGCATCTGGGTGCCGCCCGCGACCCTCTGGCTGACCGAAGTGGCGGTGACGCCGGACCTGGATAACCACCAGCGCACACCGGGCGATGGTGTGGAAGAAGTCAGCGCCGCCGAGCTGCGCAGCAAGGGGCTTTACGCCTACACCGCCATCAACGCCCCGCGCGGGCTGAATGAACGCATCTACCACGTGTGGCGCTTCAATGGCCGCGAAGTGGACCGCATTGCCCTGAACATCCACGGCGGCCGCGAAGCCGGCTACCGCGCCTGGACCCACAAGCAGAACTTCCCCGGCAATCCGGCGGGGCGCTGGCAGGTTCAGGTGCTTACCGAGGCGGGGCAGATGATTGGCACCCTGCGCTTCAAGGTCACGCCCTCCGAGCTGCCGCCCAAGCCGCATTGAGGGCCAAACTTGTAGGAGCGAGCTTGCTCGCGAACGGTCCGAGCGCGGTCTTTCGCGAGCAAGCTCGCTCCTACACAAAGCGTCACCGCCAGCGGTAACCCACCGGTCAGCCAAAGAACCAATAGCAGACGCCGATGGACGCGATGACGCCGGCCAGGTCCGCCAGCAGGGCGCAGCCCACGGCATGGCGGGCGCGCTGGATGCCCACCGAGCCGAAGTACACGGCCAGGACGTAGAAAGTGGTTTCGGTGCTGCCCTGCATGGTGGCGGCCACCAGCGCGGGGAAGCTGTCGACGCCCTGGGTCTGGATCGTCTCGATGAGCATGGCGCGGGCGGCACTGCCGGAGAAGGGTTTGACCAGCCCCGTCGGCAGTGCCTCGACGAAGCGGCTGTCCAGTCCCAGTCCTTCGACCACCCAGCGGATCCCGTCGAGCAGTTGATCCAGCGCGCCCGAGGCCCGAAGGGCACCCACGGCGCAGAGCATGGCGACCAGGTATGGCAGGAGGTTCTTCGCTACGTCGAAGCCTTCCTTGGCACCTTCCACGAAGGCTTCGTAGATCGGCACCTTCTTCAGCGCGCCCATCACCAGGAAGCTGAGGATCAGCGCGAACAGGGTGAGGTTGCCGAGTAGGGAGGACAGCGCCGTCAGCGCGGTCGCCGAAAGACCGGCCAGCACCGCCATGAAGCCGCCGAGCAGCAGCGCAGCGCCGCCGAACCAGGCGAGCAGAACCGGGTCGGTCAATTTGATCCGCTGCATGAAGGCCACCGACAGCAGCGCCGTCATGGTGGAGATCGCGTTGGCCAGGAGGATCGGCAGGAATACCAGGGCGGGGTCGCTGGCACCGGCCTGGGCGCGGTACATGAAGATGGTCACTGGCAGCAGCACGAAGGAGGAGGCGTTCATCACCATGAACAGCACCTGGGCGTTGCTCGCCGAGGTGCTGCTGGGATTCAGCTCCTGCAACGCCTTCATCGCCTTGAGGCCGATGGGCGTGGCCGCGTTGTCCAGGCCAAGGCCGTTGGCGGTGAAGCTCAGGGTGACCAGGCCGAGCGCCGGGTGGCCACGTGGCACCTCCGGCATCAGGCGTGCGAACAGCGGGCCGAGCAGGCGCGCGAGAATATCCACCAGGCCGGCCCGCTCGGCGATGCGCAGGAAACCCAGCCACAACGTCAGCGTGCCGAACAGCAGGATCATCACATCGACCGAGAGCTTGGCCATGGCGAACAGGCTTTCCACCATCGCCGCCCAGACACCCGGATCGCCACCGATCCAGCGTCCCAGTGCGGCCACCGCCGCCACCAGGAAGAAGCTCAGCCACAGGCCGTTGAGCATTTGCAGTCCCCCAGAAAACAGTGAGGCGGATTCTAGCGGGGCAGCCCGTACAGCGGCGAATTCAATCTGCCTTCAAGTCCGTGCAATACCTATCAACCCTCACCCCCGGCCCCTCTCCCAAAGGGAGAGGGGTGACTCGCGATTGGCAAATTCGTGTCAGCCTGCACGATCAGCTCCCTCTCCCTCTGGGAGAGGGCTGGGGTGAGGGCAGTCGAGCCCCCGCTGGAATTTGAGCCAGCACCCACAAAAAAGCCCCGATCAAGTCAGGGCTTTCTCATTCAGCGCGGCGCGATCTCAGTCAATGACCGCACGCCCCTTGGGCGAAACTTCGGCGCTCGGCAGAGATGCCAGGTAGCGCTGGCCCTTCTCCGCGTCGTACATGCCTTCCCACTTGGCAATGACCAGCACGGCCAGGGCGTTGCCGATCACGTTCAGGGCAGTACGGGCCATGTCCATGATGCGGTCGACGCCGGCGATGAAGGCCAGGCCTTCCAGGGGGATGCCGACGCTGCCCAGGGTGGCCAGCAGGACGACGAAGGAAACGCCCGGCACGCCCGCGATGCCCTTGGAGGTGACCATCAGGGTCAGCACCAGCAGGAGCTGCTGGCTGATGCTCAGGTCGATGCCGTAGAGCTGGGCGATGAAGATGGCCGCGATGCTCTGGTACAAGGTCGAACCATCGAGGTTGAAGGAGTAGCCGGTGGGGACCACGAAGCTGCTGATTGCACGCGGTGCGCCGTAGGCTTCCATCTTCTCGATGATGCGCGGCAGCACGGTCTCGGAGCTGGCGGTGGAGTAGGCGAGGATCAGCTCGTCCTTGAAGATGCGCATCAGCTTGATGATGGAGAAGCCGAACAGGCGAGCCACCAGGCCGAGCACCATGAAGGCGAAGAAGGCGATGGCGAAGTACACCAGCACCACCAGCTTGGCCAGCGGCAGCAGGGAGGCGAAGCCGAAGTTGGCCACGGTCACGGCGATCAGCGCGAACACGCCGATGGGGGCGTAGGCCATGATCATGTGGGTGACCTTGAACATGGTCTCGGAGACGCCCTGGAACACCTTCACCACCGGCTCGCGGGTCTCGCTCGGCAGGCTCGACAGGCCAAGGCCGAACATCACCGAGAAGAAGATGATCGGCAGCATCTCGCCCCGGGCCACGGCGGCGAAGATGTTGGAGGGAATCAGGTTCAGCAGGGTCGAGATCAGCGCGTGGTCGTGCTGCACTTCCTGGGCGGTCTGCTGGTACTTGGAGATGTCCACCGTGCCCAGGGTGCTCATGTCGATGCCGGCGCCGGGCTGGAAGAAGTTGGCCAGCAGCAGGCCGACGACGATCGCCACCGTGGTGATGATCTCGAAGTAGAGGATGGTCTTCAGACCAATACGTCCCAGCTTCTTCGCGTCACCCACGCCGGCGATGCCGACGACCAGCGAGGCGATGACGATCGGAATGACGATCATCTTGATCAGGCGGATGAAGATGTCACCGGCCGGTTGCAGGACGTTGGCAATCCACCAGGCCTTCTCGGCACTGAAGTGGTTGAGCAGGGCGCCAATGGCGATACCCAGCACCAGCCCGATGAGAATCTGCCACGCGAGGCTCAGTCTGGCCTTGGTCATAGTCGTCACCCTCTGATTTCTTTTGGAAGTCGGGAGTACGGCACCGTCCGGGATGGCCGAGCGGGCCGCAAAAAGGGGCGACATGATTCATAGGGAGCTATCGATCGTCTAATGCCGGAACCGCCTACCCCATGCCGAATCGGCATAGCCAAAACGAGATGGAACCATGGTTCCAGCGTGATCCAACTGACATTTCCGGCATGGCAATTTCCCGCCAAGGGCGGCGGCAAAGTGCGTGCATGCCATCTAGGCTCACTGGGTCCGGCCCGATCGGGCTGCCAGTCTGCGGATGAATGGAGAGCGGCAATGAAGAAGGTCCTGGTGCTGTATTACTCGATGTACGGTCATATCGAACGCATGGCGGAATCCGTCGCCGAAGGTGCCCGTAGCGTGTCCGGGGTGGAAGTGACCCTCAAGCGCGTGCCGGAAACCATGCCCGAGGATGTAGCCCGTAAAGCCGGCGCGAAGCTGGACCAGGCCGCACCCGTGGCGACCCCGCAGGAACTGGCGGACTACGATGCGATCCTGTTCGGCACGCCGACGCGCTTTGGCAACATGAGCGCACAGATGCGCAGCTTCCTCGACCAGACTGGCGGTCTCTGGGTGAAGGGCGCACTGATCGGCAAGATCGGCAGCGTCTTCACCTCCACGGGTACCGGCGGCGGCTCGGAAACCACCATCACCTCGTTCTGGCACACGCTGGCGCATCACGGAATGCTGCTCGCCGGGCTGCCTTACTCGGCACCCGAGCTGAGCGATATCAGTGAGCTGCGAGGCGGCTCGCCCTATGGCGCGGCCACGGTGGCCGGTAGCGACGGCTCGCGCCAACCCAGCGCCAAGGAGTTGTCCCTGGCGAAATTCCAGGGCGCCCATGTGGCGACATTGGTAAGCAAGATGAAATGAGGCGAGACCTTTGTGGGGGCGAATTCATTCGCGAAGGGCAACAGGGTTGCCCCCTGGGAACCTGTCGAGCAGTCCTTCGGCCTGCATAGCGATTGAAATCGCCCCCACAAAAAGAAGGCCGAAGCGTTCATTCCGATGAGAAACTCTCCGCTGCCCACCGGGAGCTGGAGTAATTCCAGCTCCCGGCAGCAGCTCACCCGACCTGGCCCGCTGGGTTGCGGAGGCACCCCTTCTGCCCCTGGGTCACGCCGCTCCAGAAGACGCGGAACAACCCGGCCCCTTGGTCAATCGGCCCGTCGCCAGGCCTTGATCCTTCGAGTCCTCAGTACCAGTTCGGGTCCGCTTTCAATTGCTCGTCGAGAATGCGTCGGACTTCTTCGTCCGGCTCGCCGAGCCAGCGGTAACTGGCATGTCGACTGGGCGACTTGTCGGATGGCAAGCCGTCCGGCAACTGCACATAGAGTGCCCAGGCGTCTTCCTTGTTCCAGCTGAAGGCAACATAGAGTCGCTGGTTGAAGCAGTTGTTGGCTTCACACAGTTCACCCACTAGAAACTTGTCGCCCTCGTCTTCCACCGCCTTCATTGGCGATGCAGTACCTGAAAGGTTCATTACCCATTCGGGCAGCCGGCTTTCGTCTCGCACCAACTCCTGCCAGGTGTCCTGATACTCAGGGTCGCTGCCGAGCAGTTCGTTGAGTCGGTGCTGCGCATCCGTGTCGGCGGCCAGCGCTTGAGCGCTGGCCAGCCCCAGGAACAAGGCGGCAACCGCCTTGATCGAGTTGTCCATGAAACCTCCTCAAGGGGCTCGCCGGCCCATGATGAAGGACACCACGAACAGCACCAGGAAGACGACGAACAGTATCTTCGCGATACCCGCGGCGGTCCCGGCAATACCGCCGAAACCAAGCACGGCGGCGACGATTGCGATGACCAGGAAAGTAAGTGCCCAACTCAGCATGGTCTTTCTCCTTTGTGGCTTCGGTGTTGTCTGCGCAATTGCGCAAGAACCACCGGCACGACGCAGGACGCAGCGTCGGTGGGTGTTGCACACTGTTGGCGAACGCTGCGCAACATGGCGATGCAACACAGCGCGGTAGTCAGGGCGAGGGCAAGGCTCCACATCACGATGCCTCCCAGATCAGAAGACCCAGCGCGGCTGAGCGCGGGATTCGGTCCACATTGGCTGACTCACTTCATGCAGCGGCCCATCGGCGCGAATCGGCGCCGGGCGGCTGCTTTGTTCCGCAGCTGGAACCTGTATGGGCGCAGGCTGGACCCGTTCGCGCAGGTGATGCTCGACGAACATGCCTAGCACCACGGCCAATCCGATCAGAAGGGCCATCAACCATCTGGACGATAACCACTGGAAACCTTTCATCCTCGAATCCTCCCTCGGGTGGATTTGTGGCCTCGTGACTCGGATGCATGGCTCGCGCCATCCGCGGCCCTTCGAAAACCTTCAACCATTCAATGGGTTATTTCAGCGTCCCAAGGACTCTTGCAGGCACTTTGCACGGTCCGGATCTGCTCCTCGGGCAAATTGCATGCTGATAAAAGGCCCGGAACCTCCTTGTCCCAGGCAGAGTCCTCCTGAAGGGTGCACGGGTCACAAGAGGTAAAAAGGCCAATGCATCTTCAGGTATCGGGACTATCGCAAGGGCTGTGCCAGCCTCATCCAGGAAGAGATTCTCTTGCTAATCAACCTGTTAGCGTTTCCACCCGAGCTTCCTACACTTGCATGCTGCAATGCCTGTAGGAAAAACACGTGCAACTTGCACGACAATTCTTGGACTAACTTTCTATGACTCGGAAATGGAGTGAGAGCATGGAACAGGTAACCGAGAACCAGGGACGAATCCTGCTGGTGGATGACGAAGCCGCCATCCTCAGAACCTTTCGTTACTGCCTTGAAGACGAAGGCTACAGCGTCGCCACGGCAACGAATGCAGCGCAGGCGGAGGCGATCCTGCAGCGACAGGTCTTCGACTTGTGTTTCCTCGACCTGCGCCTGGGCGAGGACAACGGCCTGGACGTGCTGGCCCTCATGCGGGTGCAGGCGCCATGGATGCGCGTGGTGATCGTCACCGCACACTCGGCGGTCGATACGGCGGTGGATGCGATGCAATCCGGCGCGGCCGACTACCTGGTCAAACCCTGCAGCCCGGACCAGTTGCGCATGGCCGCAGCGAAGCAGCTGGAGCTACGACAGCTGACTGCACGCCTGGAGGCCCTGGAAGGTGAAGTACGCCGTGCGGGCGACGGATTGTTTTCCCAGAGCCCGGCGATGATGGCCGTGCTGGAAACGGCGCGACAAGTCGCGGCCACCGACGCCAACATTCTCATCCTTGGCGAATCGGGCACGGGCAAGGGCGAACTGGCTCGCGCCATCCATGGCTGGAGCAAACGCGCGAAGAAGGCCGTCGTCACCATCAATTGTCCTTCCCTTTCCGCCGACCTGATGGAAAGCGAGCTGTTCGGACACAATCGGGGCGCCTTCACCGGTGCCAACGAAAGTACCTTGGGCCGGGTGAGCCAGGCCGATGGCGGGACGTTGTTCCTCGACGAGATCGGTGATTTCCCCCTGAGCCTGCAGCCCAAGCTGCTGCGTTTCATCCAGGACAAGGAGTACGAACGGGTGGGCGACCCGGTGACTCGCCGGGCCGATGTGCGCATCCTCGCGGCCACCAACCTCGATCTGGACGAGATGGTTCGCGAAGGCCGCTTCCGCGAGGACCTGCTCTATCGCATCAACGTGATCGCCCTGAGCCTGCCGCCCCTGCGCGAGCGCCACGAGGACATCCTCGACCTCGCCGAGCGCTTCCTTGCACGCTTCGTCAGCGACTATGTGCGCCCGGCGCGGGCCTTCAGCGATGAAGCGACAGCGGCGCTACTCAGTTATCGCTGGCCGGGCAACGTGCGCGAACTGCGCAATGTGATCGAGCGCGCCAGCATCATCTGCAACCAGGAGCGGGTCGAGGTCAACCACCTCGGGCTGGGCGACACACCCACCGCCAACTCGCCCCGGGTAGGGGGGCCGCTGAGTCTGGAAGACCTGGAGCGCGCCCATATCGCCGGCGTTCTGGCCAGCAGCGAGACGCTCGACCAGGCCGCCCGTACACTCGGTATCGATGCCTCGACCCTGTATCGCAAACGCAAGCTCTACGGCCTCTGAAGGGGCCGCCGCCATGCGATTGCGCACACGGCTGTTCCTGAGCATCTCCGCGCTGATCACCGTTGCCCTGGTGGGCCTGCTGTTGGGCCTGGTGAGCGTGATGCAGATGGCCGGGTCCCAGGAGCGAGTGATCAACCAGGCCTTCGCCACCATCGATATCAGCCTGCGAATGCGCCAGCACCTGGGCGACCAGATGGTCAACCTGATGGGCAAGGACCTGGACCTGCCCGCCTTGCAGGCCTCGCAGCAGAAATTCCTCGCCGCACTGGAAGAGGGTCTGAACTCGACGACGGACGAGCAGACGCGCGAGCATTTCCAGCGAATCGCCGCGTCCTACAAGGTCTTCCTCGACGTCGTCCAACAACCCGCCAGCTTGCGCTGGAGCCTGCTGGACGACAACGATTTCAGTCACTCGCTGGACATCCTGCGCACCAGCATGGTGGAGCTGCAGCGCCATTCGCTGACGACGGTGGGGGAAGCCGAAGGCGCGGCCCGCAGCCGGGCATTGCTGGTCGCCAGCCTGCTCGGGGTGCTCGGCCTGGCGGTGCTGGTGGTGGGTTTCATCACGGCCCAGAGCATGGCCCGCCGCTTCGCGGAACCGATCGACGCTCTAGCCAGGGCCGCCGACCAGGTGGGCAAGGGCGATTTCCGGGTCACCCTGCCGCTGTCGCCGGTGAATGAGGTATCCACCCTGATCCGTCGCTTTGGCGTGATGGCCGACGCGTTGCGCATGTTCAAGGAAACCAATGTCGATAACCTGCTGGCCGAGCAGCAGCGCCTGAACGCGGTCCTCAACAGCATCGACGACGGCTTGCTGATCCTCGATCGCATGGGGCGCATCCAGCACGCCAACCCCGTGGCGCAGCGACAGCTTTCCTGGGACGAAGTCACCCCTGGCCAATCGCTGTCGCAGGCCCTTGGCCGGCCGGAGATGGACGAGCTGGCGCAGCGGGTATTGCGCGGCGAGACCCTGGACGAAGCGCCCGAGGACCTGGAAATAAACGCCGACGGTGAGCAACGCCTGCTGAGCTGGCGACTGGTCCCGGTGGTTCTGGACGAAGAACGCCTGCAGGGCGGCGTGATGGTGCTGCGGGATGTGACCGAGGAACGCGCCTTCGAACGGGTGCGCAACGAATTCGTGTTACGTGCCTCCCATGAGCTGCGCACGCCAGTCACCGGCATGCAGATGGCGTTCGGTCTGCTCAACGAGCGCCTGCACTTCGATCCCGATGGCCGGGAGGCGGATCTGCTGAAGACGGTGGATGAGGAAATGCAGCGGCTGGTGCGGCTGATTAATGATCTATTGGACTTCTCCCGCTACCAGAGCGGCGTGCAGGTGCTGGAACGCGTGTCCTGCGACATTCAAGAGCTGCTGGCCGCGCTGCGCCAGCGCTTCGAGCCGCAAGCCAGCGAACACGGTATCGAAATCGAACTGGACCTGCATCCGCCGTTGCCTCGGATGAATCTCGATCGCCTGCAGATCGAGCGTGTGCTGGACAACCTGGTGGGGAATGCGCTCCGCCACAGTCCCAACGGGGGGCATATCCGCCTGCAGGCCAGGCGCCACGGCGAACGGGTGCTGGTGAGCGTGGCCGATGATGGCGAGGGCGTGCCCTACAGCCAGCAATCGCGAATCTTCGAGCCGTTCGTGCAGGTTGGCCATCGTATGGGCGGAGCCGGCCTCGGCCTGGCGCTGTGCAAGGAGATCGTGCAACTGCATGGCGGGCGCATCGGCCTCTATTCACGCCCTGGCCATGGTGCGCAGTTCTATATGACGTTGCCGGTGTGATCCCAGCCTAGCTATTGCCGACCGGGACCTGTGGGAGCGAATTCATTCGAATTCGGTAAACCGCTTCCCGGTTTTTCTGTAGGAGCGAGCTTGCTCGCGAACGGCCCGGGCAGGATCTCTTCGCGAGCAAGCTCGCTCCTACAATGAATTCGCCCCTTGCCGCATCCCATTGAGCACGAGCAGCAGGGCGGCGGTCTCGGCGTCCGGCTGGCCGTCGAAGAGGCGCTGGCGATACTTCATCTGGAAGGCGGCGATGACATTGCGGGTTTCCTTGTCCAGCACGCCAGTCTGCGGCGTGCTGTAACCCTGGCGAATGAGCTGTTGCTGGAACCAGCCGATGGTAGGCAGGGCCGTGGCAAAGCGCGACTGTTCACGGGCCACCGCACGGGCGTCCGGCCAGGGCAGCAGGCCCGCGTCGGCCAGGCGCTTCCAGGGGAACAGCGGGCCCGGATCGACCTTGCGCTGGGGCGCGATGTCGCTGTGGCCGATGATGCTGCCCTCGGGCAGGTTGTGCCGCTGCACGATGTCCTTCAGCAGCAGGATGAGCGCATCGATCTGCTCGTCGCTGAAGGGTTGGTAGACGCGCCCGGCCGGCGTATCGCGGTAGCCGTCGTTGACCAGTTCGATGCCGATGGTGCTGGCATTCAACCAGGTACGCCCCTGCCATTCACTCTCGCCCGCATGCCAGGCGCGGCGATTCTCATCCACCAGGCGATAGACCTTCGCCGGTCGGTCGCCGATCAGGTAGTGGCTGCTGACGCCGTCACGGGTCAGCAGGCGCAGGGAGTTCTCCATGTTGGTGGAGGTGTAGTGCAGCACCACGTACTGCACACGGCTGCTCTGGCTCACGGAGGTGTGGCTGTCATCGATGCTCAGCCCGCCGGCGCAGCCACCGAGCAGTAGCAGGGCGAGGCTCAGGAAAAAGGTTTTCATGGAGTCAGGTGAAGGATGCTTTGCAGGTTGTCGAGCAGCATGTCGACGCTGAGCATGATCAGCAGCATGCCGGTCAGGCGTTCCACGGCCATCAGGCCACGGTCACCGAGAAAGCGTTGCAGGAAGGCCGCCTGCAGCAGGATCAGGGCGGTGCAGGCCCAGGCCAGCAGGACGGCGACATAGAGTTCCCAGAGCGCGCCCTCGTGGGTGTTGCGCAAGGTCATCAATACGGCGAGGGCCGACGGGCCGGCCACCGCCGGCGTCGCCAACGGCACCAGCATCGGCTCGCCGCCGGGCAGGTCGCCGAGCACCCCTTCGGGACGCGGGAAGATCAGGCGCAGCGCGATGATGAACAGGATGATGCCGCCGGCGATGGCGATGGACTCGCGGGAAAGGCCGAGGCCACTGAGGATCTTGTCGCCGAAGGTGAGGAACAGCATCAGCAGGGCCAGCGCGAACAACAGTTCGCGCAGGGCCACCCGCAGACGGCGCTCGGGGGCCACACCCTTGAGTGCGGCAATGAAGATGGCGATGTTGCCGAAGGGGTCGGTGACCAGAAAGATCAGGACGGCAATGCCTAGGATTTCCATGGGGGGCTCCCCTCAACCAATGGGCAGAAGTGTAATGGGCGGTTGCGCCGGCGTCTGCGCGCAGTCCCCGGGGCGGGTAGTGAAGCTGTTGCGAAATCTTCTCCGGACACAGGCCCCGGAAGAAAAAGGGCGCGGATTATAGCCGAATGCCACTGCGGTTATCGGACATGGGGCCTACAGGCCGGGATGAACGGCGAGGTGGAAATGGTTGCCGCAGGTAATGTTGTAGATAAGGGAAATCCCCGCCGAGGAAGACCGCCATGCGCCGCGCGCTGCTCTGGTTCAAGCAGGATCTCAGGCTCGATGACCACCCGGCGCTCCAGGCCGCGCTCCAGGCAGACCGTCTGTTGCCCCTGTACGTCTTCGACCCTGCACTGCTCCGTCCCTCGCCTTTGGGCCCGCGCCGTCTGGGGGTGCATCGCGCGCGCTTTCTCCTGGAGAGCCTGGCAGCTCTGGATTCCGGCCTGCGCCAGCACGGCTCACGGCTCCTGGTGGTGCAGGGCCATGCGGAACTGGTGATTCCCACCCTGGTGGACCACCTGGGCCTGGACGAAGTCCTCACCCTGGATGAAATGGCGCCCTTCGAGCTCGATGAGATGCGCCGCGTCCGTCATGCCCTGGGCGTGCCGTTCACTGCGCTGCCGGGGAACAATCTGCTGCGCGAGGAAGAACTGCCGCGGCCACTGATCGAGCTGCCTTCGGTCTTCAATAAGTTCCGCGACCTGATGGATGAGCGCCTCTACGTCTTCCAGCCGCGTCCCATTCCGCACACGCTGCCGCCGTTGCCCAGCGGCGCGTTGAGCCTGATGGAGCCGCTGCCGACGCTGTCCCGCCTGGGGTTGGGCGAGCCGCTGGGGACGCCGGCCACCGCATTCCCTTTCGCCGGCGGCGAGCCTGCCGCGCAAGCGCGGCTGCGCGACTATCTCTGGGAATCCCGGGGTGTGCACCAGTATCAGGAAACCCGCAACGGCATGATCGGCAGCGAATACTCATCCAAGCTGTCGCCCTGGCTGGCCAATGGCAGTCTGTCGCCACGCCGGGTGGCTGCCGAACTGCACCGCCTGGAAGCGCAGCATGGCCGCAGTGAGTCGACCCAGCAGTTGTGGATGGAATTGCTCTGGCGCGAATTCTTCCGCTGGACGCTGCTGCGCTTCGGCAGTGCCCTGTTCCGCGCAGACGGGCTGAAGGCCACCGCCCGGGCGCCGAGCAATCTCGACGAGCGCTACCTGCGCTGGTGCAACGGTCGCACCGGCATGCCGCTGGTGGACGCCAACATGCGCGAGCTGATGATGACCGGCTGGATGTCCAGCCGCGGCCGGCAGGTGGTGGCGGCTTACCTGGTCAACGATCTGGAGCAGGACTGGCGCTACGGTGCGGCCTGGTTCGAAGAACACTTGCTGGATTACGACCCGGCGAGCAACTGGGGCAACTGGGCCTACCTCGCCGGCGTGGCCAGCGACCCGCGTCGCGCGCGGGCCTTCAATGCGCTGCGCCAGGCCCGGCAGTACGACCCGGATGCCGCCTACGTCAGTCTCTGGCTACCCGAACTGCGTGGCCTGCCGATCGAGCAGCGGCACACGCCGTTCATGCTCAGCGAACCGCAGTTCGCCGGACTGGATTACCCACGCCTGGAACATATTCCGGAAAACTGGAAGCCCTATATCTCAAGCGCCGCCTGACGAACTCAGCCCGGTTGCGGCAACCCCTGCGGGTCGGGTGCGCTGCTTCCTGCCAATGGCTTCGGCAGGGACAGCTCGATGCGATTGCGCCCCTGGTGCTTGGCCCGGTAAAGCGCCTCGTCCGCGCGCTGGAAGGCGACGTCGCTCGGCTCACCGGGCAGCAATGATGTCAGGCCGGCCGAGAGGGTGATGGACACCCGTTCGCCCTTGAAGTGGAACGGGCAGGCCTCGATGGCCACGCGCAAGCTTTCCATCAGCTGCTCGCCGCCATCCACAGGGGTAGCAGGCAGCAGCAGGACGAACTCCTCGCCACCAAATCGGGCGATGAAGTCGGTCTTGCGCAGGCGCCGATGGAGTTCGCCGGCGATGATCTTCAGCACCTTGTCGCCGGCCAGGTGGCCGAAGCCATCGTTGATGCGCTTGAAGTGGTCGATGTCGATCACCGCCAGCAGCAGGTCACCTCCGTAGCGCTGCTGCCGCGCCAGTTCGATTCCCAGACGTTCGTTCCAGGCCGCGCGGTTGGGCAGCCCGGTGAGCGGGTCCTGCAGCGCCTTCTGGCGCTGTACCTCAAGGTTGTCCTGGAAGGTCTTGGCCTCCTCTTCCATGGCCGCCACCCGCGTCATCAGCACCTGCAATCGCTCGCCGACCTCGTGCTCGCGGGTCGAACGCTGCTGCTGGTAGCGGTTCATGGTGTCGAGCAGACCGTCCAGGCGCTGCTCCAGGCTCTGCTTGAGGTGGGTGAGGTCCGTGGCGTCCTGCACGCTGGCCTGCAAACCGCTGACCTGCTCGCGCAGTTGGTCGTCGAGGGCTCGGGCACTGTCCAGTGACTCGGAATAACCTTCGTGCGCCGTGCTCAGGTGCTCAAGGAACAGCGCCAGGCGCTGGTTAAGCTGTTTCAGGTAGCCGGCGAATTCGCGGTGGCCGCTGTCGGTCATCGCCAGCACAAGCACACCCAGATCATCCAGAACCGGCACCAGTTCATACCAGTTCAGTCCACCTTCCAGTCGTTGGCGCAGTGCCGCCGCCTGCGGCTGGTGATGTTCCGGAAGGTCCAGTTCGTCCAGCAGTGAACGCAGGCTGTCAGCGACATGGGGGGCGATGGCGCTGTAGCCCGGCTCGGGCAGGCTGGGGAGGGCGTATTCGGGGTTGCCGTCACCGGTGAGGATGGACGCGGAGAGCGGCAAGCTGTCCAGACCGCTGATACGCACGGGGACAGGGGCGGCGACTGCCTGTACGGATTCGACCGACGCAATGGGCGCCGGGGTACGCACGGGATCGATGGAGGTGGCCGGTATCCGCGCTTCGACCTCAGGCTCGCTTCCAGCTTCCATGGCCGGAGCGGGTACTGGCGCCTGACGCTGTTCCACTTCGGACGTCGCTGCCTCTGAGCCGGCTTCTGATGCATCCTCGCGGTTGCTGCCGAAAAGCCGCTGCAGCAGACCGGGCTTGGCAACCGATGCGTCTTCATTGGATAGCGCTTCCAGCGCCTGGCCCTGAAGCATCCCGAGTTCGGCAAGCAGGGCCGGCAACTCGCGGGAATGGCGCGCGCGCTCATCGATGCGCCTGGAGAACTGCTTGATCCCCTTGCGCACCTCACGCGGCAGATCGAGTGCGAGCAGGCGGCCGGCGATCGCGGTGAGGGCGTTGACGTTCTGTTCAACGCGTTGCTGGCGACGCTGCTCGGAGTCCAGTACGGCCTTTTCCAGGCGCGGGATCAGCGCCGAAAGGCCGGCGTCCATCTGCTCGCTACGGATGATTTCCCGCAGCTCCTGCATGCACTGGTCAACTGCCTTGTCGGAGCCCTCGGCAGCCAGGGAGCTGCGCACCAGGCCACGGCGCAGCAGGTCGAGGCGGGCATCCCAGCGCTTCTCGAGCTTCTCCTGCTGTTCAAGGCTTTCCAGGTATTTGGCTTTCCAACGCTGGGCGTCGTCGCTCATGCAGGGATTCCGCGCTAGTTTTCGCTGAGGGCCAGGGGCAGATCGGCCCGCAGTTCAGCGGGCAGGCGAATGTCCACCGCCACGGGCAGATGGTCGGATATGGGTTGGCTGAGCACCGCCACGCGCTCGAGGGTCAGACTGGGGCTGAGCAGGATATGGTCGAGACAGCGTTGCGGCCGCCAGCTGGGGAATGTCGCCTCGACCTGGGGCGCCAGGAGACCGAGGTCGCGCAGGGGCGAGTTCTGCAGCAGGTCGTTGGCGTGGGTGTTCATGTCGCCCATCAGCACCAGATGGCGAAAGCCGCTGACGCGCTCGCGGATGTAGGCCAGCTGGCGAGTACGGGTACGGGCCCCGAGGGACAGGTGCATCATCACCACGGCGAGGGCATTGCTGCCCGAACCGAAGCGCAACAGGATCGCGCCGCGGCCGGGAGGGCCGGGCAGGGGATGGTCTTCCAGCAAACTGGGCTGCAAGCGGCTGAGCAGGCCGTTGCTGTGCTGGGCGATGCGCCCAAGGTTGCGGTTGAGCTGCTGATACCAGTAAGGGAAGGCGCCGAGCTGGGCGAGGTGTTCGACCTGATTGATGTAGCCGGAGCGGAGGCTGCCGCCGTCGACCTCCTGCAGGGCGACCAGATCGTAGTCGCCCAACAGGTCGCCAATGCGCTGGAGGTTTCCGGCGCGGCCCGTGTGCGGCAGCAGATGCTGCCAGCCACGGGTCAGGTAATGGCGGTAACGCTCGGTGCTGATGCCGACCTGGATATTGAAGCTGAGCAGGCGCAGGCGACCGTCGGCGGGCAAACCGCCCCTGTCGCAGTGAGGGTTGACCCGTGCATCGCAGGGGCCTGCCTCCCGCTCACCCACCCAGCGTCGCAGCATCGGGCGAATGCGCCGCTTACTTCGCGGCGCGCTCCTTCTCGATCAGGTGTTCGGCGACTTTGAGGGTCTGCTCCGGGCCGCCCGAGGAGCTGATGTCGAAGCGGTATTTGCCGTTAACCACCAGGGTCGGTACGCCAGTGATCTGGTAGGCCATGGCCAGCTTCTTGGCTTTCTCCATCTGGCCTTTGACCGCGAAGGAGTTGTAGGCCTTGAGGAAGGCGTCCTTGTCCACGCCCTGGCCGGCGAGGAACTCAGCCATTTCTTCCGGGGTAGCGAGTTTCTTGCCTTCCTTGTGGATGGCATCGAACACGGCCTTGTGGACCGAATGCTCGACTTTCATGCTTTCCAGGGTGATGAACAGCTGGCCATGGACATTCCACAGGCCGCCGAACATGGCGGGAATGCGCACGAAGTTGACATCTTCCGGCAGTTTCTCGGCCCAGGGATTGAGGGTCGGCTCGAACTGGTAGCAGTGCGGGCAGCCGTACCAGAACAGCTCCACCACTTCGATCTTGCCGGGAACCGACACCGGAACCGGGCTGTTCAGTTCGACATACTGCTTGCCAGCCTCGATGTCGTCAGCCTGGACGGCGCTCATGCCCAGCAGGCTTGCGCCAGCAAGAACGGCGGAAAGAATCAGGTTACGCATGCTTCACTCCTTGAGGGGTAATAGGGCCGCGAAGGCCATGTTTCGACCTGCGGCGACACAGCGGGTTCCGGCCATTGTAGCGGCCCGAAGAACGAAAAAGGGTGGCCTAAGCCACCCTCTTTCAGATTCCAGACAACGGGTCTCAGTGCAGGCCCTGGATGTAGCTGGATACCGCTTCGATGTCCTTGTTGCTCAGCTTGGCGGCGATGCCGCGCATGATCATGCTGTCGCCATCGTTGGTGCGGTTGCCTTCGCGGAAATCGGTCAGCTGCTTGGCCACGTACTGGGCATGCTGGCCACCCAGGTGCGGGAAGCCGGCAGCCGCGTTGCCGGAGCCGTCGGGAGCGTGGCAGCCGGTGCAGGCCGGCATGCCCTGATCCAGCTTGCCGCCGCGGAAGAGCGCTTCACCACGGGCGACGACTTTAGGATCGGCTGCGCCGACGCTGCCCTTCTGGCTGGAGAAGTAGGCGGCGATGTCAGCCAGGTCCTGGTCGCTGAGGTTGTTCAGCAGGCCGGTCATTTCCAGCACGGTACGGTTACCGGCCTTGATGTCCTTCATCTGCTTGAGCAGGTAGCGCTCGCCCTGGCCAGCCAGTTTCGGGAAGTTCGGGGCGGCGCTGTTGCCGTCCGGGCCATGGCAGGCACCACATACTGCGGCCTTGGCCTGACCAGCCTTGGCGTCGCCAGCGGCGTGGGCCATGCCGGTGATGCCCAGGGTCAACAGCAGACTCACGATTACTTTGTTCATCAGCTAATCCAACTACGGCTAAAGGGTAAAGGTGTTATGCGCCGGGCTACTTTATTGGCTCATCCATTGGATGACGGCCTTGTAGTCCTCGGCACTGCAATCCATGCACAGGCCTTTCGGCGGCATGGCGTTCAAACCATTGGTGACGCTCTGTACCAGAGTGTCCATGCCCTTGGCCAGGCGCGGTTCCCAGGCAGCCTTGTCGCCCTTCTTCGGCGCCATCGGCAGCTGACCAGTATGACAGGCGCCACAGGCCCGGTTGAAAACCGCTTCCGGATCCTGGGCCGCTTGCGCGACGAAGGACAGCGCCGCAAGGCTAGCAGCGAGCAGTACTTTCTTCATGATCAACCTCATCGGGGGGGCTTCGCCGCGCATTCTGTCGTGCGTCGGTCATGCCGTGGACACTCTAGACCCTGGGGATAAAGCGCACACTAAATCTGCGGCATTATATACTGGCGATGCATAAACGGAAACGAAACCGCCCTATGCGACACCGCGTCGCACCCCTGGATTCCCAATGTCATCGAAGAACCCGATTCTCGGCCTGTGCCAACAAGCCCGCTTTCTCATCAGTGCCGCCAAGGTCGACCAGTGCCCGCCGGATAGCGGCCTGGAAGTGGCTTTTGCCGGGCGTTCCAACGCCGGCAAGTCCAGCGCGCTGAACACCCTGACCCACGCCAGCCTGGCGCGTACCTCGAAAACCCCGGGTCGCACCCAGCTGCTGAACTTCTTCTCGCTGGACGAAGAACGTCGCCTGGTGGACCTGCCCGGCTACGGCTACGCCAAGGTGCCGATCCCCCTCAAGCAACACTGGCAGCATCACCTGGAGGCCTACCTCAGCAGCCGCGAAAGTCTCGCCGGGCTGATCCTGATGATGGACATCCGCCACCCGCTGACCGACTTCGACCGCCTGATGCTGGATTGGTCCAGCGCGGGCAACATGCCCCTGCACATCCTGCTGACCAAGGCCGACAAGCTGGCGTTCGGTGCAGCGAAGAACGCCCTGCTGAAGGTGCGCCAGGAGATCCGCAAGGGTTGGGGCGAAGGTGTGAGCATCCAGCTGTTCTCCGCACCCAAGCGCCAGGGCATCGAAGAAGCCCACGCCGTGCTCGCGCACTGGTTGCAGCTGGACCTGCAGGACGACGAAGCCGAAGCCTGAATTGCGGGCAAAAAAAACCCCGGACTTCGTATGGGGAGGGGGAAGTTCGGGGTCTAAGTCTGAACCGCTAGGGCGGGGTTCAGATATCTGCCAACACTAAACACAGCAAAAGGAGCATCGAAAGGCTTCACCAGCCATTCATGTGTGTGACTCCCCTGATTCGCAGAAAGTTCAGACTTCTTTCAAAAACTCTTTGCTATCAAAAGAAGCATGTTTATTCGATCAAGAAATAAACACCTGTTTCACTGCTGATACAGATTCCGCCCCGAAGGCGCACTCAGTGCGCCTCATCCCAGTTGTCACCTACGCCCACTTCCACCACCAGCGGAACATCCAGCTCAGCGGCGCCGCTCATGAGTGGGCGAATCTGCGCGGATACCTGCTCCACCAGATCCTCACGCACCTCCAGCACCAATTCGTCGTGAACCTGCAGGATGACGCGGACATCCAGGCCACTCTGCTGCAGCCAATTGTCCACGGCGACCATGGCGCGCTTCATGATGTCGGCCGCTGTACCCTGCATCGGCGCGTTGATCGCGGTGCGCTCGGCGCCCTTGCGCATGGCCTGGTTCTTGGAATGGATTTCCGGCAGGTACAGGCGGCGACCGAACAGCGTTTCGACGAAGCCCTGCTGCGCGGCCTGCTCGCGGGTGCGCTCCATATAGGCCAGCACGCCGGGGTAACGGGCGAAATAGCGATCGATATACGCCTGTGCTTCCTTGCGCTCGACGCCGATCTGCTTGGCCAGGCCAAAGGCGCTCATGCCGTAGATCAGGCCGAAGTTGATCGCCTTGGCACTGCGTCGCTGGTTGTTGCTGACTTCTTCCAGCGCGACGCCGAACACCTCGGATGCAGTGGCGCGGTGCACGTCGCGATCATGCCGGAAGGCGTCGAGCAGGCCTTCGTCCTTGGCCAGGTGGGCCATGATGCGCAGCTCGATCTGCGAGTAGTCCGCCGCCAGGAGCTTGTAGCCCTTGGGCGCGACGAAGGCCTGGCGGATGCGCCGTCCCTCGGCGGTGCGGATCGGGATGTTCTGCAGGTTCGGGTCGGTGGAAGACAAGCGCCCGGTAGCCGCCACCGCCTGGTGGTAGGACGTATGAATGCGTCCGGTACGCGGGTTGATCTGCTCCGGCAGCTTGTCGGTGTAGGTGCTCTTGAGTTTGCTCAGGGAGCGGTACTGCATGATCACCTTGGGCAGCTCGTAATCCTGCTCGGCGAGATCGGCAAGCACGTTCTCGGCGGTAGAAGGCTGGCCAGTCGCCGTCTTGGCCAGTACCGGCAGGCCGAGCTTTTCATAAAGGATGGCGCCGAGCTGTTTGGGCGAACCGAGGTTGAACTCCTGTCCGGCCAGCTCATAGGCCTGGCGCTCCAGCGCCACCATCTTCTCGCCCAGCTCCAGGCTCTGCTGGCCCAGCAATTTGCCGTCGACGTAAGCGCCGTTGCGCTCGATGCGCGCCAGCACCGGCACCAGCGGCATCTCGATTTCCTTCAACACCCTGGCCAGGGACGGGATGGTCTCCAGCTTCTGCCAGAGGGTCTGGTGCAGGCGCAGGGTGACGTCCGCGTCCTCGGCCGAATAGGGGCCGGCCTGTTCGATGGCGATCTGATCGAAGGTGAGCTGTTTCGCGCCCTTGCCGGCGATGTCCTCGAAGCGGATGGTGCTGTGGCCCAGGTATTTGAGGGCCAGGCTATCCATGTCGTGGCGGGTCGCGGTGGAGTCCAGCACATAGGACTCGAGCATGGTGTCGAAGGCGATCCCCTGCACGGCGATGGGGGTGGAGGCATTGGCCAGGACGTTCATGTCGTACTTGGCGTGCTGGCCGACCTTCGCTTTGGTCGGGTCCTCCAGCAGCGGCTTGAGGGCCTTGAGCACGGCATCACGATCGAGCTGCGCGGGCACGCCCATGTAGCTGTGGGCGAGCGGCACGTAAGCCGCTTCACCGGCCTCGACCGAGAAGGAAACGCCCACGACCTGCGCCTGTTGCGCGTCGAGGCTGGTGGTTTCGGTGTCGAAGGCGAACAGCGGAGCCGCTTCGAGCTTCTTCATCCAGGCATCGAACTGAGCCTGTTCCAGAACGATCTCATAGCGTTTCTCGGCCGCGGCGACCGGAGCTTCTTCCAGTGCCAGCTGCTCGCCGCCGGACTTGGCCGCCTGGCGCTGAAGATCGTCCAGCCAGGTCTTGAATTCCAGGGTGCGATACAGCTCGGCGAGGGCCTCACGGTCCGGCTCGCCAGGATGCAGGGCGTCGATCTCGACGTTCAGTTCGACGTCGCATTTGATGGTGGCGAGCTTGTAGGACAGGTAGGCCATGTCCTTGTGCTCTTCGAGCTTCGCCGGCAGGCCCTTGGCTCCACGGATCGGCAGCTCAGGTACTTTTTCCAGACTGGCGTAGAGCACATCGAGGCCGCCACCGACACCGGTGAGCAGGCCGAGGGCGGTTTTCTCGCCGACGCCGGGCACGCCCGGAATGTTGTCGACCTTGTCCCCCATCAGCGCCAGGTAGTCGATGATGAGTTCAGGACCGACACCGAATTTCTCCTTCACGCCATCCACGTCCAGCGTGCTACCGGTCATGGTGTTGACCAGCGTAATGTGCCCGTCGACCAACTGCGCCATGTCCTTGTCGCCCGTGGAGATCACCACCGGGCGGCCACCCGCCGCGCTCTGCCGGGCCAGGGTGCCGATCACGTCGTCAGCTTCCACGCCTTCCACGCAGAGCAACGGCAGGCCAAGGGCGCGCACGCTGGCGTGCAGCGGCTCCACCTGCACCCGCAGTTCGTCCGGCATCGAGGGGCGATTGGCCTTGTACTCGGCGAACATCTCGTCGCGGAACGTGCCGCCTTTGGCGTCGAATACCACCGCGAAGGGGCTGTCCGGATACTGCCGACGCAGGCTCTTGAGCATGTTCAGCACGCCTTTGACCGCGCCCGTAGGCAGGCCGGCCGAGGTGTTCAGCGGCGGCAGGGCATGGAAGGCGCGATACAGGTAGGAGGATCCGTCCACCAGGACGAGGGGGGCTTGGCTCATGCGTGAATTCAACCTTTATTCACCGGACCCGAAGTAGAATGGACCGATCATTGACGAGAAGGGACAAGGTTACCATGCGCGCACTGAACCGCCTTTTGCTGGCCAGCCTGCTGGCCATCGCTCCAGTCGCCACGTTCGCCGCTGATGAGCCGTCCGCCGAGCCGGACGTCACCATCCGCCAGGAAGGCGACAAGACCATTCAGGAATACCGCGTCAACGGTTTCCTGTACGCCATCAAGGTGACGCCGAAGAACGGCAAGCCGTACTTCCTGGTTCGCGCCGATGGCGAAAGCAACTATGTTCGCTCGGACAACCCCGACATGCTCATCCCCGCGTGGGAAATCTTCAGCTGGTAGCGCCGCACGCAACCCCGTAACAAGGTAGTCCAATGTCCGTATTCACTCCGCTCGAACGTCCGGAACTGGAAACTTTCCTCGCCCCCTACGGGCTTGGTCGGCTGAAGGATTTCCAGGGCATTGCCGAAGGCTCCGAGAACAGCAACTTCTTCGTCAGTCTGGAGCGGGGTGAATTCGTACTGACCCTGGTGGAGCGTGGCCCCAGCCACGACCTGCCGTTCTTCATCGAGCTGCTCGATGTGCTCCACGAAGCGGACCTGCCGGTCCCTTTCGCCCTGCGCACCGAAGCGGGAGAAGCCCTGCGCGAGCTCGCCGGTAAGCCGGCACTGCTGCAACCGCGCCTGCCGGGCAAGCATGTGCACCTGCCCAACGCCCACCATTGCGCGGAAGTCGGCGCATTGCTGGCGCGCCTGCACCTGGCAACGCGCGAGCGCGTGCTGGAGCGCAAGAGCGATCGCGGCCTGGACTGGATGCTCAATGAAGGCCCGACGCTGGCCCTGCAACTGGACGAAACGGCCCTGCCGCTGCTGCGGGATGCGTTGAAGGAAATCGGCGAAGTGAAACAGCGCTTCCTCGCCCTTCCACGCGCCAACCTGCATGCGGATCTGTTCAAGGACAACGCGCTGTTCGACGGTACTCACCTGTCCGGAGTGATCGACTTCTACAACGCCTGCTCCGGGCCGATGCTCTACGACCTGGCCATCTGCCTGAACGATTGGTGTTCCGATGCCGATGGCCATCTCGACAAGTCGCTCGCCCGCGCGCTGCTGGCGGCCTATGCGGCCCTACGCCCCTTCACCGCCGCCGAGGCCGAACTCTGGCCGACTGCCCTGCGCATCGCCTGCGTACGCTTCTGGCTTTCGCGCCTGATCGCCGCCAATGCCTTCGCCGGGCAGGACGTGCTGATCCACGATCCCAATGTGTTCCAGCTGCGGCTGGCGCAGCGGCAGAAGGTGGAATTGCCGCTGCCATTCGCGCTCTGAGAAGGACGCGAGTCCTTCGCTTTTCCTGTGGGGGCGAATTCATTCGCGAAGGACAGCGCAGCTGTCCCGACAGCCGTCAGGGCAGACCTTCGGCCTGCATGGCGAATGAATTCGCCCCCACAAGGTTCGTTCCAGCCCGACGATATGTGCGCGTTCTGTACGGGCTCACCCGCACTTCGAGTGCCCGCAGTTCAGGCAGGTCGCGCAACCATCCATCTGCACCACCGCCTGCGTGTTGCACTTGCCGCAGAGCTGGGCACCGGCAGGGAAACCCTCTCCGGGTTCGGCCGTGGACGTGCCCAGGCTAGCCTCGTAGGCAGCGCGCTTCTCGGCGAGGTAGAGCTTGTGCTCCTCATCCACCTTCTGGCCCTCCATCAACCCGATGGCCACCAGGTGTCGCTCCAGCACGGCGCCGATCTCGGCCACCAGTGACGGCATGTAGACGCCGCCGCGCTTGAGATAACCGCCGCGCGGATCGAACACCGCCTTCAGCTCTTCCACCAGGAAGGTGCAATCGCCCCCCTTGCGAAAGACCGCCGACATGATGCGGGTAAGGGCGACGATCCACTGGAAGTGCTCCATGCCCTTGGAGTTGATGAAGATCTCGAAGGGCCGACGCTGCTCGAAGGCGGTGCCCGGGTTGAGCACGATGTCGTTGATGGTCACGTAGAGCGCGTGCTCGAACAGGGGCGACTTGATCTTGTACGTCGCACCGACCAGGGTTTCCGGACGCTGCAGCGTCTCGTCCATCTGCACCACGGCAGCCGCTTCCTCAGCGGCCTTGCGGGCCTTCTCCTGGTCCAGGTCGACCAGGCTGAAACCCTTGATCTTCTTCTCGATCTTGATGGTCATGACGGCCTCCGGGCGTTCAGTACCTGCCGTAATAGCCTTCCTTCAGCGCGTCGAAGAGGTTGGCGGCGGTGTGCACCTCGCCGTCGTATTCCACTTCCTCGTTGCCACGCAGCTCCACCAGCGTGCCGTCTTCCAGTTCGAAGCGGTAGACGGTCCTCTCCAGGTCCGAGTCCTTCACCAGCACGCCCTGGAAGGCGGCCGGGTTGAAGCGAAAGGTCGTGCAGCCCTTGAGTCCCTGGCGCCACGCCTGGAGGTAGATGTCCTTGAAATCTTCGAACCGAAAATCCGTGGGCACGTTGGCGGTCTTGGAGATGGATGAGTCGATCCAGCGCTGCGCCGCCGCCTGCATGTCCACATGCTCCGCCGGGCTGATGTCGTCGGCACTGACGAAGTAGTCGGGCAGGCGCTGCGCCGGATGATCGGCATCGGGCCGCGCCTGGGCGTTGACCAATGCGCGGTACGCCAGCAGCTCGTAGCTGCAGACGTCGATCTTCTCCTTGGTCTTGCGTCCGGGCCGGATCAGGTTGCGCGAATACTGGTGGGCGTAGCTCGGCTCGATGCCGTTCGAAGCGTTGTTGGCCAGGCTCAGGCTGATGGTGCCGGTCGGCGCGATGGAGCTGTGATGGGTGAAGCGCGCGCCCACTTCGGCCAGCTCGGCCACCAGCTCCGGCGCATGCTCGGCGATGCGCTGCATATAGCGGGAATAGCGAGCATGCAGGACACGGCCGGGCACCCGGTCACCGACCTTGTAGCCGTCATCCGCCATTTCCGGCCGCTTGCGCAGCATGGCGGCGGTCACCTCGTAGTCCTGGGTCAGGATCGGCGCCGGGCCTTTCTCCCGCGCCAGCTCCAGCGCAACCTGCCAACCGGCCAGGGCCATTTCCCGCGCCACCTCTTCGGTGAATACGCAGGCCTCGGTGCTGCCGTAGCGCAACCGCAGCAGCGCGAGGGCCGAGCCGAGCCCCAGGAACCCCATACCGTGGCGGCGCTTGCCGAGGATTTCCTCGCGCTGGCGAGCAAGCGGCAGGCCGTTCACTTCCACCACGTTGTCGAGCATCCGGGTGAATACCCGCACCACCGCGCGGAAGCGCTCCCAGTCGAAATGCGCCTCGTCAGTAAACGGGTCCTCGACGAAGGCCGTGAGATTGATCGAGCCGAGCAGGCAGGAGCCGTAGGGGGGTAGCGGCTGTTCGCCACACTGCCCGGTCACCAGGCCATTGAATACCACCGCATTGCCGTCGGGTTGGGTGGTATCGAAAACCGGCTCGTCGGCCAGGTAGTCGATGCACCGCACGGCTGAGGAAAAGCGCTGCGTCTTGCGCAGCAACCTGCCCTGCCGCCAGACCTGATAGCGCGCTTCCTTGGCCGGGAGCAGAAAGCCGATTTCCGCCATGAAGCGCTCTCGCGACTCGCCGTCGATGATGAGCTCGAAATCCGCTGAGCACTCGAAATCCCGCGTACCACCACGTCCGTCCGGCATCGTCCGCGTGCCTGCTTGCCGCCGCTGACGAATGCTGCAAAAGATGCCGAAATTGGCCAGCAGTTGCTGAACTTCCCGAAGCAATTGGGTCTGGCTCGACGCCAGTCGGATAGAGCAGCTCTGGCTATTGCTGGAAACATTCACCGTACCGTCGCACTGGAACAAGGCCCGCAGGTAAGCCCTGACGCAAACCTCACTGCCGCGCCAGATCACCTCTGGCACGCGTGCCTTCGTCGCGGCGGAGAACCCAAGAAAAGCAAGGAGCCGCGCCAGCAGCACCGAACGGATGAACACCAGCTGCCGCTCGGGCACCGCAACAGGGCGGACCTGATAGACCCGGCCACGACTCACACCGGCGCCAATCAAGCTGTTGATGTAGGCGGCGAGCTCATCGGCCAGAGCCCGTTCCTCGCCCCACAAGCTGATGACCGCAGCCTGCTGATCGTCTCCCCGGTTGGTGAAATGTCCATCACCGGTGATCAGACCCAGCAACTGGCCAAGGGATGCATCGCCCAGCTCACCGAACTGCCCTTTTCCGGACTGCACCAGTAGCCGATCGCCCACCTTGAGGTCGCGCAGCTTCACCCTGCCGCGTTCGGTGTGAACGTCGTGCCATTCGGTGGCCTTGATTTCGTAGCCATCGTCCGTCGTCACGCGGTACACCGGAGCCCGCACCGCACTAAGGAAGGCCGGTTTTGCCGTGCGGATCTCCACGCCACGCCCCTCCAGACCGAGGGACCGCCTATCGACCGTGACCTCGAGCGGAGTCCCCCGTGCATACAGCTCGCCGATCGGCACCAGGCCGTACTGGGTCGCCAGTCGAGTGTCAGCAGTCACGCACGGATTGGTCGCGCGGATCGCCTCGCACCACCAGTTGTTGTTCAGCTCGTTGACCCGGTCGATGAGGATGAAGCCCGGCTCGGCGAAGTCGTAGGTGGAGACCATGATCATGTCCCAGAGGTGCCGGGCCTGGACGCGGCCGTAGACCTTGCAGGCCACCAGGCCGTCTTCGCGGACGATATAGCCCTCGTGCACCGGCCAGTCGCGCCAGATCACCTGCGTCGGATCGCCGAAGTCCAGCTCGTCCCGTTCCTTCGGGTGTACCGGGTAGAGCAGCGGCCATTCGGTGTCGTTCTCCACCGCGTGCATGAAGGCATCGCTGACCAGCAGACTGAGGTTGAACTGGCGCAGGCGCCCGTCCTCGCGCTTGACGCGGATGAACTCGCGCACATCCGGATGGCAGACATCGAAGGTGCCCATCTGCGCGCCCCGGCGGCCGCCGGCCGAGCTCACGGTGAAACACATCTTGTCGTAGATATCCATGAAGGACAGCGGCCCGCTGGTTTGCGCGCCGGCACCGGAGACGTAGGCGCCGCGTGGGCGCAGGGTGCTGAACTCGTAGCCGATGCCGCAGCCGGCCTTGAGCGTCAAACCGGCTTCATGGACCTTGCCGAGGATGTCGTCCATGGAGTCGAGGATGGTGCCGGAGACGGTGCAATTGATGGTGGACGTGGCGGGCTTGAAGTCCTGGGCGCCAGCATTGGAGATGATCCGCCCGGCGGGAATGGCGCCATTGCGCAGGGCCCAGAGGAAGCGTTCATACCAGTGCTCGCGAGCCGCGGCATCGGCTTCCACCTCGGACAAGGCGCGCGCCACGCGTTGCCAGGTAGCGTCCGGGGTGAGATCGAGGGGCGTGCCGTCCTTGTGCTTGAGACGGTATTTGCTGTCCCAGATATCCTCCGACGCCGCCTGCAAGGCGATGCCGTGATTGCCCTGGACCTGCTTGGGCGTTCCCGTCCTGGCCATCCGCTGCCCTCCCGCAATGAAGAGTCCAGACTAGTCCGACCACGAATGCCGGCCGCTGATTCACATCAAGCGGCCCGCGGCCCCTCTCTCACATTAGCAGTCCGTGCGGAATCGCCCGGTAGGGTGGGCTTCAGCCCACCGGAGGCTCCGTAATGCACAAACGCGAGTGAGCGATGGTGCACGCCAGCCCTCACCCCCAGCCCCTCTCCCAGAGGGAGAAGGGAGCAAAGATCAGAGCGCCTCCAGACACCCCGCCAGGCCGTCGCCCAGATTCTGCAGCAGGGTCTCGTAGCCGTTCGCGGCCACCGGGGCATTCATGCCCAGGGCGTCCAGTTCGGCCAGGCGCACCGAAAGGCCCGCCGTCAGGGTGTCGGCCAGGCGCGGGCGCACCGGCGGTTCGCTGAACACGCAGCTCGGGCCGGCCTTCTGCAGGCGCTCGCGCATGGCGGCGACGTGGCGGGCGCCGGGCTGCACTTCGCTGGCGACGCTGAACACACCGGCATGACGCAGGCCGTAGGCGGACTCGAAATAGTCGAAGGCTTCGTGGAAGACGAAGAACGGCTTGCTGGCGACCTTGGCCATGCGTGCTTTCAGGCGGGCGTCGAGCTGGTCGAGGCGGCCTTCGAAGGCCTTCAGGTTGGTCTGGTAGCGCACGGCGTTGGCCGGGTCGGCGGTGGCGAGGTCAGCCGCCATGCGTGCGGCGATCACCCGCGCGTTGGCCGGCAGCAGCCAGAGATGGGCGTCGATGGAGCCGGGGCGATGGTCATGATCGTGCTCGTGTTCGTCGTGCTCGCCTTCGTGCTCGTCGTGCAGCGCCTCGAAATGGCGCAGGGTCAGGCCAGGCTCGCCCTGCAGCGCCACGCTGGGCTTGTCGCGGCCCTGCAGCACGCGGGGCAGGAAACCTTCCAGATCGGGGCCGACCCAGTAGAACAGGTCCGCCTCGCGCACCCGGCGCACGTCGGACGGACGCAGGGCGTACTGGTGCGGCGAAGCACCCGGCGGCAGCAGCACATCGGGCTGGCCAGCGCCGTCCTGCACGGCAGCAGCGATCAGTTGCAGCGGCTTGATGCTGGTCAAAAGGCGCACATCGGCCTGTGCAGACAGGGCGCAGGCGCTGAGGAACAGGGAGACGAATAGACGGAACACGGCACAGACTCGGCGATAAAAGAGTTATAGAATAACGTCTCTTTCCCCAGACGTCGCCGCCGCCATGCTCAAGCCGATCAGCGCAAAAGCCCCCCTGGCCTGTCGCCCCCACGACCACTCCCATTGCGTGGCCAACGCCCTGGCCGAGGCTGACGCCATCTGCAGCCGCCATGGCCTTCGTCTGACCGCACTGCGCAAGCGCGTGCTGGAACTGGTCTGGCAGAGCCACAAACCGCTGGGTGCCTACGACATCCTCGGTGTGCTGACGGAAGAAGACGGTCGCCGCGCGGCACCGCCCACCGTCTACCGCGCCCTGGACTTCCTCCTGGACAACGGCCTGGTGCACCGCATCGCCTCGCTCAACGCCTTCGTCGGCTGCAACCATCCGGGCGAGTCCCACCAGGGTCAGTTCCTCATCTGCCGCAATTGCCAGACGGCCATCGAGCTGGAGCAGTCGAGCATCAGCCAGGCCATCGTCGACAGCGCCAAGTCGGTCGGCTTCGTCGTTGAAGGCCAGACCGTCGAAGTCGTCGGTCTCTGTGCCAGCTGCCAGGTGGCTGCATGAGCGACGTCCTGATCCGCCTCGACAAGATCGGCGTCGACTTCGCGGGCCAGCCGGTGTTGCAGGATGTGCACCTCGCGGTGAAGGCGGGGGAAATCGTCACCCTGATCGGCCCCAACGGCGCCGGCAAGACCACCCTGGTGCGCACCGTGCTCGGCCTGCTCAAGCCGGACAAGGGCGAGGTCTGGCGCAAGCCGCGCCTGCATATCGGCTACATGCCGCAAAAGCTCCAGGTGGACGCCACCTTGCCGCTCACCGTGCTGCGCTTCCTGCGCCTGGTACCCGGTGTCGACCGCAAGGCCGCACTTGGCGCGCTGGATGAAGTCGGGGCCGCCCAGGTAATCGACAGCCCGCTGCAGAATATTTCCGGCGGCGAGTTGCAGCGTGTGCTGCTGGCCCGCGCCCTGCTGCGCGAGCCCGAACTGCTGGTGCTGGACGAGCCCGTGCAGGGCGTCGATGTCGCCGGCCAGGCCGAGCTCTACCGCCTGATCAGCCGCCTGCGCGACCGCCATGGCTGCGGCGTGCTGATGGTCTCCCACGACCTTCACCTGGTGATGAGCGCCACCGACCAGGTGGTTTGCCTGAACCGCCACGTCTGCTGCTCCGGCCACCCGGAACAGGTCAGCGGGGACCCCGCCTTCGTCGAGCTGTTCGGCCAGGACGCCAAGAGCCTCGCGGTCTATCACCACCATCACGACCACGCCCACGACCTGCATGGCGAGGTGGTGAAGCAACCTTTCCCCAGCGGCACCCGTTTCACTCCCGTCCACCAGCACGGCCCCGACTGCAACCATGGCTGATTTCCTGCTCAACGCACTGCTCGCCGGCCTCGCCCTCGCCCTGGTGGCCGGTCCGCTCGGTTCCTTCGTGGTCTGGCGGCGCATGGCCTACTTTGGCGACACCCTGTCCCACGCCGCCCTGCTCGGCGTGGCCCTCGGCCTGATGCTGGACGTCAGCCCGACCCTGGCGGTGACCGTCGGCTGCGTGCTGCTCGCCGTGCTGCTGGTGACCCTGCAACAACGCCAGCCGCTGGCCTCGGACACGCTGCTGGGCATCCTCGCCCACAGCACGCTGTCCCTGGGTCTGGTGGTGCTGAGCTTCATGAGCGAAGTGCGCATCGACCTGATGGGCTACCTCTTCGGCGACCTGCTGGCGGTGAGCCGCACGGACCTCGCCTGGATTCTCGGCGGCAGTGCTCTGGTGCTGCTGGTGCTGATCCCGATGTGGCGGCCGTTGCTGGCGATCACCGTGCACGAGGAACTGGCGCGTGTGGAAGGCCTGCCGGTGGCGGCCATTCGCCTCGCCCTGATGCTGCTGATCGCCATCGTCATCGCCGTCGCCATGAAGATCGTCGGCGTGCTGCTGATCACTTCGCTGCTGATCATTCCGGCCGCTGCCGCCCAGCGCCATGCGCGCAGCCCCGAGCAGATGGCCCTGGGCGCCAGCCTGCTGGGACTGGTGGCGGTCTGCGCGGGCCTCGCACTGTCCTGGTTCAAGGACACCCCGGCCGGCCCGTCCATTGTCGTCTCCGCCGCCAGCCTGTTCCTCTTCAGCTTTGCCCTGCCGCGACGCGCCTGAGGTCGGCGAGCACCAGGGCGGCGGCCTTCTCCGCAATCATCAGGGTCGGTGAGCAGGTGTTGCCGGAGACTATTTCCGGCATCACCGAGGCGTCGGCAATGCGCAACCCGGGAATGCCGTGCACCTTCAGCTCGGCGTCCACCACCGCTTCCCGATCCTGCCCCATGCGGCAGGTGCCCACCGGATGGAAGATGGTGGTGCCGATGTGGCCCGCCGCCTCATGCAACTCTTCTTCGCTCTGCAGCGCCGGGCCTGGCAGGTATTCCTCGGGCCGATAGCGCGCCAGCGCGGGCGCTGCGGCAATACGTCGGGTCAGGCGAATGGCATCGGCGGCAACCCGCAGGTCCTCGGCATCACTCAGGTAGTTGGGTTGGATCAACGGTGCGGCCCGATGGTCGACAGAGCGGATATCCACCCGGCCACGACTCTGTGGACGCAAGTTGCACACAGACGCGGTAAAGGCGGGGAAGGGATGCAGCGGCTCCCCGAAACGCTCCAGTGACAGCGGCTGCACGTGATATTCCAGGTTCGCCCTGGCCTGCTCGGGACCTGAACGCACGAAGGCGCCCAGCTGGCTCGGCGCCATGGCCAGCGGACCGCTGCGCGTGGCGAGATAACGCAGTCCCATGCCCAGCTTGCCGCGCAGGCTGCCGGCGAGGTGGTTAAGGGTCGGCACCCCGGTCACCTTGAAGATCAGGCGCAACTGCAGGTGGTCCTGAAGGTTGCCGCCCACGCCGGCCAGTTCGTGGCGCACGCCGATGCCCAGGCGCTCCAGCAACGGCCGCGGACCTATTCCAGAGCGCTGCAGCAACATGGGCGACCCCACGGCGCCGGCACTGAGGATCACTTCGCGGCGTGCGCGGAACTCCTGCTGCAGGCCTTCCCAGCGTCCGATCACACCCACCGCACGGCCCTGCTCCAGCAGTACGCGGTCCACTTCCACGCCCGTGCGGACAGTCAGGTTCGGCCGGTGCAGCACCGGGCGCAGGAAGCCCTTGGAGGCATTCCAGCGCACACCGTTTCGCTGGTTCACCTGAAAGTAGCCGCAGCCTTCGTTGTCGCCGGTGTTGAAGTCGTCCACCGGTGCGATCCCGCATTCGCCAGCGGCCAGCCGGAAGGCGTCGAGGATTTCCCAGGACAGGCGCTGGCGTTCGACTCGCCACTCGCCGGCATCGTTGTGGAATTCGCTGGAACCGCCGAAATGGCTTTCGCTCCTGAGGAACAGGGGCAATACGTCCTTCCAGCTCCAGCCCGTATTGCCCAGAGCCTCCCAGCGATCGTAGTCGGCAGCCTGGCCGCGCATGTAGATCATCCCGTTGATCGAGGAGCTGCCGCCCAGCACCCGCCCGCGCGGGTAACCCAGGCTGCGACCATGCAGGCCGGGCTCCGCCTCGGTGCGGTAGCACCAGTCGGTGCGCGGGTTGCCGATGCAATAGAGGTAGCCGACAGGAATGTGAATCCAGGGATGGTTGTCGCGGCCGCCTGCCTCCAGCAGCAGAACCCGCACCCGTGGGTCGGCTGAAAGCCGATTGGCCAGCAGGCAACCGGCGGGGCCGGCACCGACGATGAGGTAATCGAATTCTGGGTGAGCAGCGTGCATGGCAATCCTCGCCGTTCTTGTCGTCATGGCTGGTCATAGTGCAGCAGCCGCTCCGTGAACTGGAGCCTGGAAAGCACTTCCAGGGCCGATTGGATGCCTCCAGAAATGCCATCCTCGCGGCCGATTTGCCCCTACTTTTTGTCCTGAACGATGCCGCCGTGTAGAATCGCGCGTTTTTTGAGCAATCAGAGACCTGCCGGAATGAAGCTGTTCGCTACTCGTTGCCTGCCTGTTGTCGCCTTTTCCCTGCTGCTGGCTGCCTGCCAGACTGCCCAGCAAGTGGCCGACGTGCCGACGGACGCACTCGTGAGCAGCTTCCAGCATCTCGATCGGGACCTCGCCGAAGGCAAGCTCACCGAAGCGGAGGCCCGCCTCGAGGCGCTCGAGACCAGCGCAGCCGGTGACACCCGACTGGAGCAGTACCAGCGCCAGCTCGCCGACGCCTGGCTGCAGCGCGGCCAGGCCGCCTTGCAAGAAGGCGACCTGGACAACGCCGCCAAGGCCCTCAGCCATGCCCGCAGCCTGATGCCCCAGGCACCGGCCCTGGCTACCGGCCTGGACGGCGCCATCGACAAGGCCCGTGAAGACGCCGCAACCCGCGCCGAGCAGACCCGCCGTGCCAGCGAGGCCGCAGCCGCCAAGGAAAACGCCGCGCGCCTGGAGCAGGCCCGTCAGCTGCGCGAAGCCGCCGAGCGCCAGGCTGCCGCCATCCAGGCGAGCGCCACGCTGCCCAATGCCCCCGAAGGTGAAAAAACCGTCGTCCAGGCCGCCAAACCGCTGCGCGCCCTGACGCCGCTGGTGGAAATGCCCCAACTCGACCGTGACGACAACGAGAACCTGCGCCGCCTGCTGGATGGCGTGGCCGCCGATATCGTCGCCCACGATTGCGCCGTGCAAATCCAGGTGCGCGAGGCCAAGGACTATCCCTGGGTCGCCGCGCTGCTGTCGGCTCGGGTGAAAAAGCTCGATCCCGACTTCAAGGCGCAGTACAGCCAGGCCCTGAAGCCCGACCAGGTGCCGCGCCTGGTGCTCAGCCCCCGCCACTGAACGCCCCCGGTTGATGGCGACTAGACTGGACGAAGTCCGCCTGTCGCTTATTCCCCATTGCTATAGCCATAGGTCCACAAAGATTTTCTGTGCCTATGTGCCAGCAGGTAAACTTGCCGGTTTTTAGCCGATCCGGCTAACGACGAACCCACAAGGTTTCCGCAGTGATCGAATTCCATAACGTCCACAAGGCGTACCGCGTCGAAGGCCGCGAAATCCCGGCCCTGCAGCCGACCGACCTCGCCATCCAGAGCGGCGAAGTGTTCGGCCTGATCGGCCACTCGGGTGCCGGCAAGAGCACCCTGCTGCGCCTGATCAACCGCCTTGAAGAACCCACCGGCGGTCGCATCGTGATCGACGGCGAAGACATCACCGCCCTGGACAGCGAGGGCCTGCGCCTTTTCCGTCAGCGCGTCGGGATGATTTTCCAGCACTTCAACCTGCTGGCATCCAAGACCGTTGCCGAAAACGTCGGATTACCGCTGAAGCTGGCCGGTGAGTTGTCCCGCGCAGAGATCGATCGCCGCGTCGCCGAACTGCTGGCCCGCGTCGGCCTCAGCGACCACGCCCGCAAGTACCCAGCGCAACTTTCCGGCGGCCAGAAGCAGCGCGTCGGTATCGCCCGCGCCCTGGCCACCCAGCCGAAGATCCTGCTCTGCGACGAGGCCACCAGTGCCCTCGATCCGCAAACCACTGCCTCGGTGCTGCAACTGCTCGCCGAGATCAATCGCGAGCTGAAGCTCACCATCGTCCTCATCACCCACGAGATGGATGTGATCCGCCGGGTCTGCGACCGCGTGGCGGTCATGGACGGCGGTGTGATCGTCGAGCAGGGCGCGGTGGCCGATGTATTCCTGCACCCGCAACACACCACCACCCAGCGCTTCGTGCTGGAAGACGAACAGGTGGACGAAGGCGAACAGCATGACGACTTCGCCCACGTCAGCGGCCGCATCCTGCGCCTGACCTTCCGTGGCGAGGCGACCTACGCCCCGCTACTGGGCACCGTCGCGCGCCAGACCGGCGTCGACTACAGCATCCTTGCCGGGCGCATCGACCGCATCAAGGACACCCCCTACGGCCAGCTGACCCTGGCCCTGACCGGCGGCGACATCGATGCCGCGCTTGGCTGCTTCCGCGAGGCGGACGTGCACCTGGAGATCCTGCGCTGATGGACGCCCTGCTCGCCAATATCGACTGGTACGAAATCTGGCTCGCCACCCTCGACACCTTCCTGATGCTGGGTGGCTCGCTGCTGTTCACCGTGCTGCTCGGCCTGCCGCTGGGCGTGCTGCTGTTCCTCACCGGCCCACGCCAGCTGTTCGAGCAGAAGACCGTTTACGGTCTGCTGTCGCTACTGGTGAACGTGCTGCGCTCGCTGCCCTTCATCATCCTGTTGATCGTGATGATCCCCTTCACCGTGTTCATCACCGGCACTTCACTGGGTGTCGCCGGCGCCATCCCGCCGCTGGTGGTGGGTGCCACGCCGTTCTTCGCGCGCCTGGTGGAAACCGCCCTGCGTGAAGTGGACCGCGGCATCCTCGAAGCCACCCAGGCCATGGGCGCCACCACCCGCCAGATCATCTGGAACGCCCTGCTGCCGGAAGCGCGGCCGGGCATCTTCGCCGCCATCACCGTCACCGCCATCACCCTGGTGTCCTACACCGCCATGGCGGGCGTGGTGGGTGCGGGCGGCCTCGGCGACCTGGCCATCCGCTTCGGCTACCAGCGCTTCCAGACCGACGTGATGGTGGTCACCGTGGTCCTGCTGCTGGTGCTCGTACAGATCCTGCAAACCGTCGGCGACAAGCTGGTGGTGCACTTTTCCCGTAAATGACCTGGTGCCGGCGCCATCCGCGCCGGCCCGATGACTGCCCACAAGGAGCCGTTCATGAAGAAATTGCTGGTGGCCTTCGCTGCCCTGACCGCCCTCTCCGCCCAGGCCGACACCCTGAAAGTTGCCGCCACTCCGGTGCCCCACGCGGAAATCCTCGAGTTCATCAAGCCGCAACTGGCCAAAGAAGGTGTGGACCTGCAGGTGAAAGTCTTCACCGACTACGTCCAGCCCAACGTGCAGGTGGCCGAAGGCCGCCTGGACGCCAACTTCTTCCAGCACCAGCCCTACCTGGACGAGTTCAACAAGGCGCGCCAGACCAAGGTGAAACTGGTTTCCGTCACCGGCGTGCACGTCGAGCCCTTCGGCGCCTACTCCAGCAAGGTGAAGTCCCTGGCCGAACTGCCCGAAGGCGCCCAGGTGGTGATCCCCAACGACGCCACCAACGGCGGCCGCGCCCTGCTGCTGCTGGACAAGGCCGGCGTGATCAAGCTGAAGGACAACACCAGCATCACCGCCACCCCGAAGGACATCGTCGAGAACCCGAAGGGCATCAAGGTGCGTGAACTGGAAGCCGCCACCCTGCCGCGCGTGCTGAACCAGGTCGACCTGGCGCTGATCAACACCAACTACGCGCTGGAAGCCAAGCTGAACCCCACCAAGGACGCCCTGGTGATCGAAGGCAGCGACTCGCCCTACGTGAACATCCTCGTTGCCCGTGAGGACAACAAGACCAGCGCCGACATGCAGAAACTGGCCAAGGCCCTGAACAGCCCCGAGGTGAAGAAATTCATCGAGGAGAAGTACAAGGGTGCCGTGGTTCCGGCGTTCTGATCGCTTCGTGCTGAATGAAAAAGCCCGCTCAATGAGCGGGCTTTTTTGTGGGCGATTGGGAGTCCCTGCCTGGTCAGACTTCCCTCACCCCCGGCCCCTCTCCCGAAGGGAGAGGGGTGACACAGACCCCACCACCTGCGCGGACTGCCCCCTCTCCCTCTGGGAGAGGGTTGGGGTGAGGGCAGTGGGATATTGCAGGGAGTCGAATAAACCGCTCAGCTCTTCGGCGTCACCAGCCCCAGCAGTTGTTCCTTGAGCTTCTGGTTGCTCAACGGCGAACGGATGAAGCCGCGCGTGTTGCGCCCACCCATTTCATTGGAAACGCCAGCACAGCATAAACGGAAAAAGCACTCTCCCGATTAAGAAGCCTCTGATAGTTCCCCCGAGCGCTGCCATGTCAGCCTTCCAAAGCCCCAGAGAAGGCCTCGTCTTATCGGGCACGCTGGAGCCCGACAACTTCCCAGGCATAGAAAGGAGATTGGCTAATGGATAGCTGTAGGAGGCCCATAAAGACGCGCTCCGCAACTTGGGCAAAACGAATTGCCGGAATCTTTATAGATAAGGGGATTTCCCCCAATCGGATTTCTATCGCAAGCGTCGTCTTCGCATTTGCAGGCACCGCCGCCCTCAACCTTGATCACGGCATCATCGGATCAATCTGCTGCGCAGCCGGTATCCAATTGCGCCTGCTGTGCAATTTGCTTGATGGGATGGTAGCGGTGGAGGGTGGTAAAAAATCCCCCATCGGTAGCCTGTACAACGAATTCCCGGATCGAATTGCCGACACCCTACTGATAGTCGGACTGGGGTATGCCATCGGTTTCGTTGAACTCGGGTGGTTCGCCGCGTTGGGCGCGACGCTTACAGCCTATGTCAGGGTGTTTGGCGGTTCCCTCGCTCTCAGGCAGAACTTCAGCGGCCCCATGGCCAAGCAGCATCGAATGGCGGTAATGACAGCAGGGCTGATCGCGAATGCCATCGAATCCAGCGTTTTGGGGACTCACCAGGCTTTGCTGATTTCGCTGGTTGTCATTGCCGTTGGATCAGTCGTTACCTGCATCACGAGGACCCTGGCGATCTCCAGGCAGTTGAAGGGGACGCCTCATGTGGATCAGTAACGCGCTTACATCTGTGCTTCGATTCCTCATTGGCGCGACGGCTAAATGGGAAAGCCCACCAGACCTCTCGCGTCAGCGAATCTATTTCGCCAATCACACCAGTCATATGGATACCCTCGCCATCGTTGCAGCGCTGCCGCCTGAAGCGAGGAAGAACGTGAAACCAGTCGCCGCTGCCGACTACTGGGGCAAGAACCGATTCCTATTGTTCCTGGCCCAAAAAGGGCTAAACGCCGTTCTTATCGAACGCAACCCAACACCTGGCCAAAACTTACTCGAACCAATTCTGGATGCAATTCGAACGGGCCATTCGATCATCATCTTTCCAGAAGGTACGCGCTCAAACCACGCCCTTCCGTGCGCGTTCAAGTCGGGGCTGTATCGCCTGGGAGAATCCTTCCCTGACATTGACTTGGTACCGATCTATCTGAAAAACCTGCATCGCTCCATGCCCAAGGGCAAACATATCCCGCTGCCTATTACCTGCACGATTCGCATTGGCGATCCGATGCCACGAATTGAAGGTGAAGACAAACAGGCGTTCTTGGAACGTGCGCGGAATGAAATCGTGAGACTGTCGAAATGAATCTGGACGCGAAGTTCTTCTCTGCGATCGCTGGATTGCTCGCCATTGCCTCATTGGTCGGATGGCTCTTGGGGAAACGAGCAAAAACCGAAAGCGCAATTTCTACTATCGACAACCTGAAACAGCGAATAAATGCCTGGTGGGGGATGGTGATTATATTTTTCGTCTCCTACCAGCTGGGTAGTAATACGACGATTGTACTCTTCAGCTTCATTTCACTTTTCGCACTCAGAGAGTTCATTACCCTCACACCTACAGCACGCGGCGACCACAACACGCTGTTTGCGGCATTTTTCATTCTGATCCCACTGCAGTACATCCTGATCAGTACGCAGTGGTACTCGATGTTCACACTGCTTATCCCGGTGTATGCCTTTCTGCTGCTACCAGCGATCGCTGTAGCTAGTCAGGACACTGAAAGTTTTCTGGAAAGAGCGGCCAAGATTCAGTGGGGCATAATGATCTGCATTTATTGCATCAGTCACGCGCCAGCCCTGTTGCTTCTCGACTTGGCAGAATTCACAGACAAGAACGCACTTCTGCTGTTCTACTTAATATTCGTCGTACAGATGAGCGATGTGCTGCAGTATGTATTTGGGAAACTCTTCGGCAAACGCAGCGTGGCGCCGAATGTAAGCCCATCCAAGACGGTGGAGGGCTTAGTGGGTGGCGGACTCTCGGCGACGCTCATCGGCGGATGCATGTTCTGGATGACGCCATTCAATTTCTGGCAGTCACTGCTAATGTCGTTCGCTATCGTGGCAATGGGTTTCCTAGGTGGCCTGGTCATGTCAGCGATCAAACGCAGCCTTTGCACCAAAGACTGGGGAACCATGATCAAGGGCCACGGCGGAATGCTGGATAGGATGGACTCGGTGTGCTTTGCGGCGCCTGTCTTCTTTCACCTTACTCGATACTTCTTTTCCGCTTAGCGCAGCCCAGGCACACCTAAAACCTGAGCTCGCTGCGCACTGCCTATTCAGCTCTTCGGCGTCACCAACCCCGGCAGTTGCTCCTTGAGCTTCTGATTGTTCAAAGGCGAACGGATGAAGCCGCGCTGGGTGCCGTCCGGGCCGAGGACCACCAGGTTGCCGCTGTGGTCGACGGTGTAGTTTTCCTTGCTGGTGTCGGCCGGGATGAACGGGATGCTTACGGCATTGGCCAGCTTCTGCAGGGTGGGCAGGTCGCTGGTGATGCCGACGAAGCTCGGGTCGAAATAGCCCAGGTACTGCTTGATCTGCTGCGGCGTGTCGCGGTTCGGGTCGACACTGACGAAGACGAAACGCAAGTTGTTCTGCGCCTCCTGCGGCAGAAGGCCTTTCAGCTCACGCATCTGCGCCAGGGTAGTGGGGCAGATGTCCGGGCAGAAGGTGTAGCCGAAGAACACCAGGCTCCATTTGTCCTTGAACTGGTCCACCGCGACCTTCGCACCGTTCTGGTCGACCATTTCCAGGGTCGGCAGCGTGCGGCTTTGCGGCAGCAGCACGATGCCCGCATCGAGCAGCTTGGTCGGGTCGGCCTGGGCCTGGCTGGTCAGGACCCGGTGCACGGTGAGGCCAAGCACCACCGCCACGAGGGCAACGAGGACGAAGACGGTTTTCTGGATTCTGGTCATAGGTTCAGCATCAGATAGTGGTCCACCAGCAGGGCGATGAACAGCAGGAAGAGGTAGGCGATAGAGTACTTGAAGGTCTTGATCGCCGCATGCGGTCGGCTGTCACGGTACAGCCTCCAGGCCCACTGCAGGAAGCGCACGCCCAAGGCCACCGCGCAGACCAGATAGAGCACGCCGCTCATGTGGATGGCATAGGGCAGCAGGCTGACCGCGAACATCACCAGCGTGTAAAGCAGGATGTGCACCTTGGTGTAGTGCTCGCCATGGGTCACCGGCAGCATGGGGATATCGGCCTTGGCGTATTCCTCCTTGCGGTGGATGGCCAGCGCCCAGAAGTGCGGCGGCGTCCAGGCGAAGATGATCAGCACCAGCAGCAACGGCTCGGCGGTGAGATGGCCGGTGACGGCGACCCATCCCAGCAGCGGCGGAGCGGCGCCCGCGAGACCGCCTATGACGATGTTCTGCGGCGTGGCACGTTTGAGGAAGCCGGTGTAGAGCACCGCGTAACCCACCAGCGAGGCCAGGGTCAGCCAGGCGGTCAGTTCGTTGGTGAAGGCCAGCAGCAGGGCCTGCCCGAGCACCGCGAGGATGAAAGCAAATCCCAGCGCCGCAGTCGGCGAGACGCGGCCGTTGACCACGGGACGCTTCAGGGTGCGCGCCATGATCGAGTCGATGCGCCGGTCCACCACATGGTTGACCGCCGCCGCCGCACCGGCACAGAGGCCGATACCGATGTTGCCGAACAGCAGCACCGTCCAGGGCACGCCGGCGCGGGTGGCGAGGAACATGCCGACCAGGGAAGTGATGAGCATCAGCACCACCACCTTGGGTTTGGTCAGTTCCAGGTAGTCGCGCCAGCTGGCACGGGCCTGGCTGTGTCCTTGGCTGAGCAGAGTGGCCATGGCGTGTACTCCTTATTTGCTGTGCGAAGCGATCACCGTAGGAGCGAGCTCTGCTCGCGAATCCCCGGTGATCTCAGGTTCGCGAGCAGAGCTCGCTCCTACCAAAAGAGCCGGGTTGCGAACCCGGTAATTGACCGAGACCAGCACCAGCAGCAACAGGGCGCCGCCGCCGTTGTGGGCCACCGCCACCGGCAGCGGCAGGTGGAAGATCACGTTGCTGATGCCCAGCCCCACTTGCAGGCACAGGGCCGCCAGCAGCAGTCCGGCGAGACGCGGCAGGCCGGCGCCGCGTAACTGCCAGGCGAGGACCAGCAGCACCAGGGTCACGGCCAGGGCGCCGAGGCGATGGGTCATGTGGATGGCCGTGCGGGCGTCACTGTCCAGTTGCCCGCCCAGGTAGTTCGGGCCGATGTGCTGGGTCAGGTGGAAGCCGTTGGCGAAGTCCATCGCCGGCCACCACTGCCCGTGGCAGGTGGGCAGGTCGACGCAGGCCACGGCCGCGTAGTTGGAGCTGACCCAGCCTCCCAGGGCGATCTGTCCGATGACCAGCGCCAGCCCCAGCGCTGCCAGGCGCCGTAGCCGCGCCGGCAGTTGGAGCGCCGGAAAGGCGTTGGACAACCGCAGGCTGAGCAGCAGTAACAGGGACAGCGTGGTGAAGCCTCCCAGCAGGTGCGCGGTGACTACCTGGGGCCAGAGTTGCAAGGTCACCGTCCACATGCCGAATGCGGCCTGGGCGGTGACCACGCCCACCAGCAGCAGCGGCAGTTTCAGGGGTTGACCGTCACGTCCGCGCAGACGTACGGCGTGGATCGCCAGGCCGAGGATCACCAGGCCGAGCGACCCGGCGAAGTAGCGGTGGACCATCTCGTTCCAGCCTTTCTCGGCTTCCACCGGTGCGTGGGGGAAATTGGCCTCGGCATGGGCCAACTGAGCGTCGGACTGGGGCACGCTGATGAAGCCGTAGCAGCCGGGCCAGTCCGGGCAGCCGAGTCCGGCGTGGGTCAGGCGGGTGTAGGCGCCCAGCAATACGACCACCACCGCCAGCAGGGTGGCGAACAGGGCGAGGCGGTATCCGGGCCGGTTCTTGTACGTGTCCACAGCAGCCGCTCCTCACCTTTCCGGAGAAAGGGGTCGTTCAACCGATATTGGAAAGCTTCAGCAGGTGACGCAGGTCGTTGAGGATCTTCTTGCCCTTGATGGTGCCGTCGTAGCGCAGCACCAGGTTGCCGTGGGGGTCGACGATCCACAGCTGGGCGCCACCGAGGTTGTCGGTGGCCTTGCTGTAGGTGGTCTGATCGAGACCGTAGCGTTTCAGCCGCGGATATTCCTGCTTGAGCTTGTCCGCATAGTCTGCCGACACCTCGGTTACCGCCAGGGCGTGGGTCGCACGAGAGGCGTCGCGGCCGAGCCCGATGTGGATCTGCCGCGCGACGAACACCATCTGCTGGCAATCCTGCTGGCAGCCGGACGGCGCGGTGACCAGCAGTTGCCAGGTCTGCCCCGGCGTCGTGTCCTGCACCCCCAGGTCGACGAGGGTCTGGCCATTGCCGATGAGCGTGCCATGAAAACTGCGCCCCTCGGGCACCCAGAAGCTGAACTTGTACATGGCCGTGGCCAATATCATCGGGCCGATCACCACCATCAGGATCAGCAGCAGCTGGATGCGTCCACGGCGCCGTGGCGGTGCGGTCTCAGGCATGGCGAGTGCTGGGTTCATTATTGTTCTCCCGTCCTTTGCGCAATCCGAAGTAGATGAACAGGCCGAGCAGCGCGATCGCCAGGGCGAACCATTGCACGGCGTAGCCAAGGTGTTTCTCCGGGCCCATGGCGACCACTGGCCAATCGCTGCGATAGGCCGCCGGGCTTTCCTCCAGGCGCAGCTCCAGGGGTACGCCATTGCGGCCCAGGTGTTTCCAGAGCGCGTCGGCATCCACCTGGTTGACCAGTTGAGGCCAGCCGCTCGCTTCCAGATGCTTGAGTTCGAACGCCGCGCCCGGCGGCACGTAGGCCCAGGCGGTCAATTCCTGGGCACCGTCCGGGGTGCTGAAGACGGGCGCGACCCGGCGATCCGGCCACGGCAGCCAGCCACGATTGACCAACAGCCACTGGCCGCTGGCGTCGTCCTGGAAGGGTTGCAGCAGTTCGACGCCGGCCTTGCCGTCGCGGATGCGGCTGTCCAGCAGCAGGCTGTGGGCGGCGTCGAAATGGCCGTGCAGACGCACCCGCAAGTAGGCGGGGTCGGCACTGGCGAGAAGCGCATCGATGGTGGTTGGGGCGGCGATGCGGCGGGCCTCGGCGGCCACCAGCAGCTGGCGTTTTTCGTCTGCACGGGAAAGCTGCCAGAAGCCCAGGCCAATGAGCACCGGCAGCAGCGCGAGCACCACCAGGGTGGGCGCCAGGCCAGGCCGGAAGCCACTCATGAGCGTCGTCCGTGACGCTGAACAGGGCTGGCTATACTGCACAACATCCCCCTTCCCCCGGAGTCACGCATGCTCAAAGCTGCGATCGTCCTCATGTTGCTTGCCACGATGGTCAGCCTGTTCAGCGGCCTTTTCTTCCTGGTCAAGGACGAAGGTCGCAGCTCCCGCGTGGTCAATGCGCTAACGGTTCGTGTAATCCTGACCGCCATCACCCTTGCGCTCATTGCCTGGGGTTTCTATAGCGGTCAGTTCGTTTCTCAAGTCACCTGGTAAGCCGCAAGCCCCCGCTTGCGGCCGCCTTCCTCACAGCACGTAGACGAAGGTGAACAGGCCGATCCAGACCACGTCCACGAAGTGCCAGTACCAGGCCGCCGCCTCGAAGCCGAAGTGATGCTCGGGGTCGAAGTGGCCGCGCAGGATGCGCACCAGCATCACCGTCAGGATCAGCGCCCCCATGGTCACGTGGGCACCGTGGAAGCCCGTGAGCATGAAGAAGGTGGCGCCGTAGATGCCCGAGCCGAGGGTCAGCCCCAGTTCCTTGTAGGCGTGGATGTACTCCTCGGCCTGGAAGCCCAGGAAGGTCACCCCCAGCAGGATGGTCAGCGCCAACCACAGCTTGAGCGGACCGCGCTTGTTCTTGCGCAGTGCATGGTGCGCGAAGGTCACGGTGAAGCTCGAAGTCACCAGCAGCAGGGTGTTGATCAGCGGCAGGTGCCACGGGTCAATCACCGCCTTGGGCGGCGGGAACAGCTTGGAGTCCGGGTTGTTCAGCAGCGGCCAGGTGTATTCGAAGTTCGGCCAGAGCATGTTGGCGACGCCCTTGGAGCCCTCACCGCCGAGCCAGGGTCCGGCCCACATGCGGATGTAGAACAGGGCGCCGAAGAACGCGGCAAAGAACATCACCTCGGAGAAGATGAACCAGCTCATGCCCCAGCGGAAGGACCGGTCCATCTGCGGGCTATAGAGGCCGCCGCGACTTTCTCGGATCACATTGCCGAACCAGCCGAACAGCATGTAGGCGACGATCAGCCCACCGACGAAGAAGATGATCGGGCCGTTTGAATCCGGCCGCGCCGCCTTGAGGTCGTTGAACCAGGTGCCCAGGCCGTAGACCGTGGTCAGCAGGCCGATGGTGGCGATGATCGGCCACTTGCTCTGGGCCGGGACGTAGTACTGCTCGTGACTAGCCATCGTTGTTGTTCTCCTTATCGGCCCGTCAGCCGTCATTCCTGGCGACTGGTGGCTTGCGGGCGGTGATATCGAACAGCGTGTAAGCGAGGGTCAGGTGATGCACATCGGCCGGCAGGTCGCGATCGACGATGAAGCGCACCGGCATCTCGATGCGCTGGCCGGGCTGCAGGACCTGCTGGGTGAAACAGAAACATTCGGTCTTGTGGAAGAACGCCGCCGCCTTGGACGGCGCCACGCTGGGAATGGCCTGGGCCGTCATCGGTTTGTCGGTGGGGTTGTAGGCAATGAACAGCATCTCGTTGCTCGCCCCCGGATGCACCACCAGATCGTCCGCCTTGGGACGGAACTCCCAGCTCATCCCGGCAGCGTTGGTGGCGAGGAACTGCACTCGCACCTGACGCTGCTGGTCTTCGTTCTGGGCGCCCTCGTAGGCCGACCCGGTGGTCTTGCCGTTGATGCCGAACGCCTGGCACATCACGTCATAGATCGGCACCAGGGCAAAACCGAAGCCGAACATCGCCACCACCAGCACCAGGAGGCGCAGGATCAGGCGGCGAGTGCTCAGTTCTCCGCTCATATCACTTCACTTCCGGCGGCGTGGAGAAGGTGTGGTAGGGCGCCGGCGACGGCACGGTCCATTCCAGCCCTTCGGCGCCGTCCCAAGGCTTGGCCGGAGCTTTCTTGCCGCCCCGGATGCATTTGATGACGATGAACAGGAAGAGGAACTGGGTCGCCCCGAAGCTGAAGGCACCGATGGACGAGATCATGTTGAAGTCGGCGAACTGCAGGTTGTAGTCCGGAATCCGCCGTGGCATGCCCGCCAGACCCACGAAGTGCATCGGGAAGAACGCCATGTTCATGCCGATGAAGCTCAGCCAGAAGTGCAGCTTGCCAAGGGTTTCGTCGTACATGTGGCCGGTCCACTTCGGCAGCCAGTAGTAGGCCGAGGCGAAGATGCCGAAGATGGCGCCGGGCACCAGCACGTAGTGGAAGTGAGCCACCACGAAGTAGGTGTCGTGATACTGGAAGTCCGCCGGGGCGATGGCCAGCATCAGCCCGGAGAAACCGCCGATGGTGAACAGGATGACGAAGGCCACGGCGAACAGCATGGGCGTCTCGAAGGTCAGCGAGCCTTCCCACATGGTGGTCACCCAGTTGAACACCTTCACCCCGGTGGGCACGGCGATCAGCATGGTGGCGAACATGAAGAACAGCTCACCGGTCAACGGGATACCCACGGTGAACATGTGGTGCGCCCAGACGATGAAGGACAGGAAGGCGATCGACGCGGTGGCGTAGACCATCGAGGTGTAGCCGAACAGCGGCTTGCGGCTGAAGGCCGGGATGATCGAGCTGACCGCACCGAAGGCGGGCAGGATCATGATGTACACCTCGGGATGGCCGAAGAACCAGAACACGTGCTGGAACAGCACCGGGTCACCGCCACCGGCGGCACTGAAGAAGCTGGTGCCGAAGTGGATGTCCATCAGCATCATGGTCACGCAACCGGCCAGCACCGGCATCACCGCGATCAGCAGGAAGGCGGTGATCAGCCAGGTCCAGACGAACAGCGGCATCTTCATCAGGGTCATGCCCGGGGCACGCAGGTTGAGGATGGTGGCGATCACGTTGATCGCGCCCATGATCGAGCTGATGCCCATCAGGTGGATGGCGAAGATGAAGTAGGTGACGCTCTCCGGCGCATAGGTGGTCGATAGCGGCGCGTAGAAGGTCCAGCCGAAGTTCGGTCCGCCGCCTGCGCTGAACAGCGTGCTGACCAACAGACCGAAGGCGGCCGGCAGCAGCCAGAAGCTGAAGTTGTTCATACGCGGCAGGGCCATGTCCGGCGCGCCGATCATCAGCGGGATCATCCAGTTGGCCAGGCCGACGAATGCCGGCATCACGGCGCCGAACACCATGATCAGGCCGTGCATGGTGGTCATCTGGTTGAAGAATTCCGGCTGCACGATCTGCAGGCCGGGCTGGAACAGCTCGGCGCGGATCACCATCGCCATCGAGCCACCCAGCAGGAACGCGGCGAAGCTGAACCACAGGTACATCGTGCCGATGTCCTTGTGGTTGGTGGTCAGCACCCAGCGCATCAGGCCCTTGGCCGGACCGTGGTGGTGATCATGCCCGGCATGATCGTGGTCGATCACTGCACTCATGTCAGTCTCCATATAGGCCGGTGTCTTCTTCATTGGCTTTCCGCCTGTTTCAGAGCCAGCACTTCCTTGGGCGTCACCATGTCGCCTTTGTTGTTGCCCCAGGCGTTGCGCTCGTAGGTGATGACGGCGGCGATATCGACTTCGGAGAGCTGCTTGCCAAAGGCGGCCATGGAGGTGCCCGGCTTGCCGTGGAAGACGATGTTCAGGTGGTCTTCCTTCGGCCCGGTGGCGATCTTCGAGCCCTTGAGCGCCGGGAACATGGGCGGCATGCCCTGACCTTCAGGCTGGTGACAGGCGGCGCAGGTGGTGTGGTAGACCTTGTCGCCTCGCGCAACCAGTTCGTCCAGGGTCCATTCCTTGTCGGTCAGCTCCTTGAGCTTGGCGGTCTCTTCCTTGCGCGCGGCCAGCCACTTGGCGAAGTCCTCCTGGGACTTGGCCTCGACCACGATGGGCATGAAGCCATGATCCTTGCCGCACAGCTCGGTGCACTGGCCACGGTAGAGGCCGGGCTTCTCGATGCGGGTCCAGGATTCGTTGACGAAGCCGGGAATCGCATCCTTCTTCACCGCCAGCGCCGGCACCCACCAGGAGTGGATCACATCGGCGGCGGTGATCAGGAAGCGCACCTTGGTGCCGACCGGCACCACCAGCGGCTGGTCGACTTCCAGCAGGTAGTGCTCGTCCTTCGGCGCCTTGTTGTGGATCTGGTCGGCGGGCGTGGCCAGGTTGCTGAAGAACTCGACGTCCTGGCCCAGGTACTTGTAATGCCACTTCCACTGGTAGCCGGTGATCTGCACATCCAGCCCGGATTCGGAGGTGTCATAGATGTCGATCAGCGTCTTGGTCGCCGGCACCGCCATCAGCACGAGGATGACGAAGGGCACGACGGTCCAGAGGATTTCCACCGTGGTGCTCTCGTGGAAATGCGCGGGCTGCTGACCGGTGGAGCGGCGGTGGATGATCATCGACCAGAACATGGCACCGAAGACCAGTACGCCGATGACGACGCAGATCCAGAAGATGGTCATGTGCAGATCGAAAACGGTGCGGCTGACCTCGGTAGCACCGGGCGCCATATTGACTGTCCAGGCAGCCTCCGCCTGGCTGAGAACAGACAGCAGCAGGAGTCCCATCCAGACTCGTGGATGTCGCATCATTGCGGGTTCCCCTTCTCGTTCTTGTTATCCCGCCGGCTGGGCCAACGGCTTGGGGACGGCTGTCCGGACTACCACACTCAGACCGCCGACCTCGGCACGCAGGTGCACAGTCGGGTTCCATCAGGTAATGCCTTTCGAGTCGGAGTATAGACAGGGACTTCGGCTGCGCAACGCGCTGGAGAAAATGGCTGAAGGCGCGTAAGCCTTGTCCTAAACGCCACGGCTGGCGCGGGGCTTCAGCGGATGGCAAAGTGCTTTTATAGCGAGCCCGAATAACTGTTAAGCGATTATGACAATCCGGTCTTAGCAGTTTCTCCGGGCAAGCTAAGGTCTTGTCTTCACCTTCACCACGCCATGTCCTTTTCAGGAGCAGTCATGAACACCGCCGCACTGCGCGAAGTCATTCAGCGCGCCCTTGAGAACGAAGCTGCCTCGACGCAACTCAGCCAGATCCTCGAAACCCAGATCGCCAGCCTTCACCCCGCCATCCGCCTGCCAGAAGAAGACGCCCAGGGCGTGCTCGCCCGCTTCATCGCTGCCTATGTGGAACAGGTTCCCGATGTACTGGACGCCGCCGCCACCGTCGCCCGCGAAGCCGGCATCGAGTCCCGCATCAAGCCGGTCCTCAAGGTCGCGGAACAGTTCTTCCTGCAACCTCCTGCCCTGATGGCGGGCCACGATGGCCTGGAAGGCCTGCTCGACGAGGCCTACCTGGCCCATCGCCTGGTGGAGGAAGTCAACGACCGCTACATCGTCCATTTTGGCCAGCCGCTGATCCCGCTGGATACCACCGTGGCCAACCTGATCGCCCATCAACTGATCGGCGAACCTTTCGCCAACCAGCTGGACGAAGCCGTGCACCATGCCGTGGACGGACTGCTGGACGAGGACGTGTTCAGCCAACCCTCGGCGCAAGCCTATCGCCAGCAACTGCATGACCCCAAGGTGGAGGAAGCCTGGAAACGCTGGCCGTGCATGTCCGAGCAACTGGGCGTCGGGCTGGAGCTCAACCTGGGCCAGCGCGCGGCAAGCTGAGTGAAAGGCGATTCATCCCGGAAATGAAAAAGGGCTGCACCAGCAGCCCTTTTTTCTGTCACTCCGACAGGTAACGCGGCCGCGGCGTGGCCATCGGCAGGGGACCATCGCCGATAGGACGGAAGCGACCTTGCTCGGCGTCGTAGGCCTTGATCACCGACGTCTCGATGTCATAGACCCAGCCATGGATGAACAACTGGCCGCTAGCCAGTCGCGCCGCCACCGATGGGTGGGTGCGAAGGTGATCGAGCTGAGCCACCACGTTTTCTTCGGTGAGCACTTCCAGGGTCTCGTGGTTGGCGCAGCCACAGTTCTCCTGCACCACGATCTTCGCCACCTCGGCATGGCGCAGCCAGGCTTTTACCGTCGGCATGCGTTCCAGGGTCTGCGGGTCCAGCACCGCCTTCATGGCGCCGCAGTCGGAGTGGCCGCAGATGATGATGTGGTGCACGCCGAGGGCCATCACCGCGAATTCGATCGCGGTGGAGACGCCGCCGTTCATCTGGCCATAGGGCGGCACGACGTTGCCGACGTTACGGGTAACGAACAGGTCGCCCGGCGAGCTCTGGGTGATCAGCTCGGGAACGATGCGTGAGTCGGCGCAGGTGATGAACATGGCGCGGGGTTTCTGTTCATGGGCGAGCTTCTTGAACAGTTCTTCCTGTTGCGGGAAGACCTCATCGCGGAAGCGCTGGAAGCCCTCGACTATGGTCCGCAGGGCTTCTTCGGCGCTTTCACTGCCCAGCTTGTCGTGCTCGTTGCTCATGCTGCCAACCTCGGTCATCGTAGGAATTGTCTTTTATGCCGCCCATTATCCACTGATTGTCGGCATTTGAATTCCTACAGGACTGTCGTTACAGCCCGCCGAGTCACACTTCAAAGTAACGCCATCTGTCCGCCGGGCGGGCAGAAGCGCGAACAGTCCAGTTCGTAATCGCGTCGGCGATTGAGCCCGAGCTTGCGAATGGCCACAGCGAAACGCTGCGCCAGCAGCTCGGCGAAGGGGCCCTCACCCTTGAAACGGTGGCCAAAACGGCTGTCGTAGATTTCCCCGCCGCGGCACTGGCGGATGATGCTCATCACGTGGGCGGCGCGCTGTGGGTAGTACGCCTCCAGCCACTCCTCGAACAGCGGGCCCACCTCCCTGGGCAGGCGCAGCAGCATGTAGCTCGCCTGCCGCGCCCCGGCATCGCGAGCCGCTTCCAGCAGGCTTTCCAGCTCCATGTCGTTGATCATCGGGATCATCGGCGAACAGAGCACACCCACCGGAATTCGGTTCTCGCTCAACACGCGGATCGCGCGCAGGCGTGCCGACGGAGCGGCGGCGCGGGGCTCCAGGGTGCGTTTCAGTTCGTCGTCGAGGGTGGTGAGGCTGATCATCACCGCCACCAGGTTCTGCTCCGCCAGCTCGGTGAGCAGGTCGAGGTCGCGCAACACCAGCGATCCCTTGGTGACGATGGTCACCGGGTGGCGGTAGCGCAGCAGCACTTCGAGGGTCTGACGGGTGAGGCGGTGTTCGCGCTCGATGGGCTGGTAAGGATCGGTGTTGGAGCCGAGGTTGATCGGCGCGCACTGGTAGCCCGGCTTGGAAAGCTGTTGTTCGAGCAGGGCCACGGCGTTGGTCTTGGCGATCAGCCGCGTCTCGAAATCCAATCCCGGCGACATGTCCCAATACGCATGGCTGGGCCGCGCATAGCAGTAGATGCAGCCGTGCTCGCAGCCGCGATAGGGGTTCACTGAACGGTCGAACGGCAGGTCCGGCGACTGGTTGCGGGTGATGATGCTCTTGGCGGTTTCCAACCGGACCTCGGTCGCGCGGCTCGGCGGAACCTCCTGGAACCAACCGTCATCCATGGCCACCGAGGTGGTCGGAGCGAACCGATTGAAGGGGTTGCTGGCGGTACCACGGCCACGAGGGGGAAGGGGCGCTGGCATGGGGAGCACTCCACTAACTGTATATTCATACAGTATATGGAGAATTGTCCTACGCCTAGCCAGATTCTGCCGGGCGGTTACCCGTAGGAGCTGGCTTGCCACCGAATGGCCCTTTTCGCTAGCAAGCTAGCTCCTAGAAGGCACCTGGAGACCGCTAACGCAGGCTGCTGGGCAGGCCTGCCGTCTGTTCAGCGAATGAATTCGCCGCATGCGCCGTCCGTGGCCTTCACATCACTCGCTGGGTTTCTTCAGCTTCGGATTGGGGAAGAACTGCACCCCCTGCACCTTGGGATCGGCCGCCTTGGGCTTGGGCTGATTGACGCGGGTACCCAGCTCCTTGGGCACGGACTGGCCCTGGGCGTTGAGGGTGTCCGCATAGCCGCAGGCCACGCACTGGCGGTGCGGCACGCCGTCTTCGTCCCACATCTGGATCTTGTCCATTTCGTTGCACGCCGGGCACACGGCACCGGCGATGAAGCGTTTCGGCGTCGCTGTCATGCTGCGTCCTCCGACAGGCCGCTATGGCGCAGCAGGGCGTCGATGGAGGGCTCGCGACCACGGAAGTCGACAAACAACACCATGGGCTCCTGGGAACCACCACGGGCAAGAATGGCGTCGCGGAAGGCGCGGCCAGTGGCCGGGTTGAGCACGCCTTCTTCTTCGAAACGCGAGAAGGCGTCGGCAGACAGCACTTCCGCCCACTTGTAGCTGTAGTAACCGGCCGCGTAACCGCCCGCGAAGATGTGCGCGAAGCTGTTGGCGAAACGGTTGAACGCCGGCGGACGCATGACCGCCACTTCGGAGCGGATCGCTTCCAGCACCTCGAGCACACTGCGGCCGTCACCGTGGATGGCATGCAGCTCGAAGTCGAACAGGGAGAACTCCAACTGGCGCACCATCATCAGGCCGGACTGGAAGTTCTTCGCCGCGAGCATCTTGTCCAGCAGGTCCTGGGGCAGCGGCTCGCCGGACTGGTAGTGACCGGAGATCAGCGCCAGACCTTCCGGTTCCCAGCACCAGTTCTCCATGAACTGGCTGGGCAGCTCCACGGCATCCCAGGCCACGCCGTTGATGCCGGACGCGCCGGCATGCTCGACGCGGGTCAGCAGGTGGTGCAGACCGTGGCCGAACTCGTGGAAGAGCGTGGTGACTTCGTCGTGGGTTAGCAGCGCCGGCTTGTCGCCCACCGCCGGGGTGAAATTGCAGACCAGATTGGCCACCGGTGCGATCAACTCGCCGCCGACGTTGCGACGCTTGTCGCGAGCACCGTCCATCCAGGCACCGCCGCGCTTGTTGGCGCGGGCATAGAGATCGAAGAAGAAGCGGCCGACGTGCTGGCCGTTCTCGCTGATCTCGAACAGCCGCACATCCGGATGCCAGGTGTCGAAGCCGGACAGCTCGCGGATCTCGATGCCGTAGAGCTTCTGCACGATGGCGAACAGGCCCGACAGCACTTTATCGATGGGGAAATAGGCGCGCAGGATTTCCTGGGAAATGCTGTAGCGCTGCTCGCGCAGTTTTTCGCTGAAGTAGCCGACATCCCAGCTCTGCAGGTCCGCCACGCCACGTTCGACGGCGAAGGCCTTGAGTTCGTCGAGGTCCTTGGCGGCGAAGGGTTTGCTGCGCTTGGACAGGTCGCGGAGGAAGCCCAGTACCTGGGGGGTGGACTCGGCCATCTTGGTGGCCAGGCTCAGGTCGCTGAAGTGGGCGAAGCCGAGCAGGTGGGCGAGTTCCTGGCGCAGGTCGAGGATCTCGCCCATGACCGGACCGTTGTCGTTCTGCCCGGCATTCGGGCCCTGGTCAGAGGCGCGGGTGCTGTAGGCGGTGTAGACCTCCTGGCGCAGGGCGCGATCGTTGGCGTAAGTCATCACCGCGTAGTAGCTGGGGAATTCCAGGGTGATCAGCCAGCCGTCCAGACCCTTGGCCTCGGCGGCGTGCTTCATCTGCGCCTTGGCCGAGTCGGTGAGGCCGGCCAGGGCCGATTCGTCGTGAACCTCTTTGGTCCAGGCCTGGGTGGCGTCCAGCAACTGGTTGGAGAAGCGGCTGCCCAGCTCGGACAGCTTCATCTGGATTTCGCCGTAGCGCTGCTGCTTGTCCGCCGGCAGGTCGATGCCGGACAGGCGGAAATCGCGCAGGGCGTGATCGAGAATGGTCTTCTGCGCCACCTCGTAGCCTGCGGCGTCCGGGCTCGCGGCCAGCGCCTCGTAGGCCTCGAACAGCGCGCGGTTCTGGCCGATCTCGGTCCAGTACTCGGAGAGCTTGGGCAGACAGGCTTCATAGGCATTGCGCAACTCGGCGTTGTTGCACACGGCATTCAAGTGGCTGACCGGGCTCCAGGCGCGCCCCAGGCGTTCGCCCAGTTCGTCCAGCGCCAGCACCAGGCCCTTCCAGGTGGGGGTGCCATCCTGGCGCGCCAGCAGGTCGGCAATGGCGGCACGGTTGTCGGCGAGGACCTGGTCGACGGCCGGCTCGACATGTTCCGGACGGATGGTGGAGTAGGGCGGCAGGTCGAAGTCCTGCAGGAGGGGATTGCTCAGGGTCACGGCATTCACCTGTATTCGGGAAGGGACGCGGGCTGGCTACGGAGACGAGACATAACCCGGATGGGAGCCATCTTAATTACAATCGCCGGCTGACGCAGCCTCAGGAAAAGCTATGAACCCGATCAGAACCTATCAGGGCATCACCCCGCAGCTCGGCGAGCGGGCCTTCGTCGACGCCTCCGCCGTGGTCATCGGCGACGTGCACCTCGGTGACGACAGTTCAGTCTGGCCCCTGGTGACCATTCGTGGCGACATGCACCGCATCCGCATCGGCGCGCGCACCAGCGTGCAGGACGGCAGCGTGCTGCACATCACCCACGCTGGCCCCTTCAACCCGGATGGTTATCCGCTGGAAATCGGCGACGACGTGACCATTGGCCACAAGGCGCTGCTGCACGGGTGCAAGGTCGGCAGCCGGGTACTGATCGGCATGGGCAGCATCGTCATGGACGGCGCGGTGATCGAGGATGACGTGGTGCTCGGCGCCGGAAGCCTGGTGCCGCCCGGCAAGCGCCTGGAAAGCGGCTATCTCTACGTCGGCAGCCCCGTGAAGCAGGCCCGCCCGCTCAGCGACAAGGAAAAGGCCTTCTTCACCTACAGCGCGGCGAACTACGTGAAGCTGAAGGACCTGCACATCGCCGAAGGCTACGGGGTCTGACTCGATGCACTACCAGAACATCCTCTTCGACCTCGACGGTACCCTCACTGACCCCCGCGAGGGCATCACCCGTTCGGTGCAATACGCGCTGGCCAAGCTCGATATCCACGAACCGGACCTGGCGAACCTGGAGCATTTCATCGGCCCGCCGCTGCTGCAGTGCTTCATGCAGACCTACAGCCTGACCGAGGCGCGCGCCTGGGATGCGGTGAACCATTACCGCGACCGTTTCAAGGTCACCGGACTCTACGAGAACCGCGTGTTCGACGGCATCGACGCGCTGCTCGGCCGCCTGCGTGAACAGGGCCGCACACTGTTCATTGCCACCAGCAAGCCGACTGTGTTCGCCCGCGAGATCGCCCGGCACTTCGGCTTCGACCGGCACTTCAAGCACATCTACGGCAGCGAACTGGACGGCACCCGCACCAACAAGGTGGAGCTGATCGCGCACCTGCTGGAAGAGGAAGGCCTGGAGCGCACCGACACGCTGATGATCGGCGACCGCAAGCACGACCTGATCGGTGCCAGCCGCAATGGCCTGCATGGCGCTGGGGTTGGCTATGGCTTCGGCAGCCGCGAGGAGTTGATGGGGGAAGCGCCGGCCTACTACTTCGCCAGCCTGGATGAGCTGAGTCGGGCGTTTGGTTGAAAGGGCTGGGGTCTAATGATCCCCTGTGGGGGCGAATTCATTCGCTAGGGAACGCGCAGCGGCGCATGAGGCGAGCAGGGCAGGCCTTCGGCCTGCTTGGCGATTGAAATCGCCCCCACAGGGTCCGCGACCAGCCCCGTCAATCCCCATTGCGCTGATAGATGATCTTCTTGGTGCCGCCCTCGCAGCTCCCGATCACCATGTTCTGGTCCTTCACTTCGGCGTTGGGGACGATTTCCAGGGTATAGGTCGTGACCCCGGCTGCCTGGATCTTCACTTCGATTTCCTGCTTCAGTTCCTCGCAGGGCTTGGGCGCAGCCAGGGCGGTACCTGTCAGCATGCCCAGCATCAGGACTACAGCAATTCTCTTCATCGCTTACTCCATTTCCTTGATGTCCCGACCGTTGGACTGACGACCGGCCAGGCAAGTTCTAGCGGTTTGCCATCAGTCTTTCCAGTGCCTGCGTGCGCGCTTCCAGGGGGAGTTCGCCCAGTTCACGCGCCCGCTGGTAGAACGCCGCCCAGTTTCCACTTGCCTCGCCGAACAACGCCGCGAAGGCCGGCACCCATTGGTCGTAGAGGCCAAAAGGCAGCAGCTTGGCATTGTTCATCGGGCCCTCCATCCATGCGTCGTAGCGGTTGTAGCCCCCCCAGTCCCGATCACGCATGACGCGGTAGTCACGGCGCATGCGCTCGAACGCCTCGGCCTTGGCGAGGCGCATGCGCTCGGCAGGCAGGCCGCTGGCGTAGAGCTGCTCCAGTCGCTCGCGGGTATCCAGCACCAGGCGGGTGAGGGCGTCGCGGCGGTCGGACGCGTCATCAGCCTCGATCGACAGGCCGCGACTGGCACGCCACTGCTTCAGGCCTTCGCGCTCGACGAAGCTGGCGAAGGACTCGTTGAAGGCGGTGTCACCCGGGATATAGAGCTGCTGGTGCGCCAGCTCGTGGAAGATCAGCGCGGCGAGGCGGTCGTCGTCCCAGCGCAACATGGTGTTGAGCAGCGGGTCGTCGAACCAGCCGAGGGTGGAATAAGCCTCCACGCCCCCCACCCAGGTATCCAGCCCCTGCTGCTTGAGCAACGCCGCGGCACCACGGGCACGCCCCAACTGGTAGTAACCGCGATAGGCGACGCAGCCCGCGACGGGGAAGCAGTGGGTCTCGGGTTGCAGCGAGAACTCCGTCGTGGCGAACAGGTTCCAAACCACATAGGGCCGCTGGATATCGGCATAGACGCGGTAGCTGCCGTTGTCCGGCAGCCCCAGCGAACCACTGGCGAACGTCCGCGCTTCCTGGGTCAGGGCCAGGCGCTGGCGCAGTTCCTGCGATTGCGAGGTGTCGTCGATCAGCGCCTGCACCGGTTGCCGGGCATACAGCAGCGCCATCTGCCCACGCGCCAGTTGGCTGTAATAGTCGAGGCTGGAACAACCGCTCAGCAGCAAGATGCCCAACAGGGGAACCCAGGGGCGACGGATGCGGTCAAGCAGTTCGATAAGAAGGGTGGTCGGCATGCCGCGACACTAGCGCATTGGAGCCACCCACCACTACTGGCCTGTTGGAGCCTTCCATGCGCCCTCTGCTACTTTTCCTGCCGCTGCTCAGCCTTGGCGGCTGCGCCATGCTCCTGCCCAGCCACGACCCGAGCCAAGCCTGGATTTCCTTGCATAAGCAGGAAGGCCAGCACATCCAGGCGAGCCGGGTGGATAACGAAACCCTGACCGACCAGCGCTACTTCCAGGTTTCCCCGGGTCGGCACGAATTGGAGGTACGCCTGGAGTTCGAGGTGGGCGGCAAGGACATCGGCCAGGGCAGCTCCGGCTACCGGCGCACCTGCTTGCTGAAGTTGGCCTACAGCGATTTCGCCGCCGGTGAGCGCTACCAACTCGCGGCCGGTGGCATCGGTTTCCGTCCCTGGGCACGGCTGTATGACGGGCAGAGCCGTGAGGTCGCCAAGGCCAAGGAAAGTCGCTGCGGCGATGTCTGAATTCTCCGACATGGGGTTATGCTGAACGCCTCACCCCACAAGGAGCCTCGCCATGCGCACGCTGTTGGCCCTGACGCTGCTGGCCAGCCTCACCGCCTGTGCCAGCAAGCTGCCCGAACCCGATCCACGGTTTGCCTGGATCGACATCGTTGCCGACCCCAGCGACACCCTCATGGCCAACCGCCTCGACGACAAGCGCTGGAACGACGGCCGCTACTACCAGGTGATGCCCGGCAGGCATGAGTTGGAACTGCGCTACCAGTTCGAGGTGGGTGGCGCAGGCGGCGGATTCGGCATGAACGCCGAACCCTCGCGCATCACTTGCTACATGGAGCTGCATTACGACGGCTTCGAAGCGGGCAAGCGCTACCGGGTGGAAGCCCGCCACGCCGCCAACCAGCCGATGGCCTGGCTCTACGACGCAAACCGCAACGTGCTGGCGCGTCACAAGATATTCCCGCGCTGCGGTCCCTTCTAGGCAGAAAGGCGATTTGCCCTGGCGAAGCCGCGTCATCAGCGGCTTCGTCCTCCGGCTTCAATCCCGCAGGCTGGCCAGGATGTCGAACGCCCGCAGCCGATGCTCATGCTGGTAGAGGTCGCAGGTGAAGATCAGCTCATCGGCGTCCGTCTGGTCCAGCAGGACCTGCATTCGCGCGCGGATCTTCTCCGGCCCGCCCACCATGGCCAGGGCCAGGAAGCTACCGACGGCTTCCTTCTCATGGGGCAACCAGCGACCGGCCATGGTCTCCACCGGCGGGCGCAGCACCAGGCTTTCGCCACGCATCAGGGCGAGCACCCGCTGATACACGGTGGTCGCGAGGAACTCTGCCTCTTCGTCGGTAGGCGCCGCCACCAGCGGCACGCCCAGCATCACATAGGGCTTGTCGAGCACCGCCGAAGGGCGGAAGTGGTTGCGATAGACGCGAATCGCCTCATGCATGTAGCGCGGCGCGAAATGCGAGGCGAAGGCATAGGGCAGGCCTTTCTGGCCCGCGAGCTGGGCGCTGAACAGGCTGGAACCGAGCAGCCAGATGGGCACATTGGTATCCACCCCCGGCATGGCGATCACCTTCTGGTCCGGCTGACGCGGGCCGAGGAGAGCCTCCAGTTCCTCGACGTCCCGCGGGAAGTCATCGGCGTCGCCGAGACGGTCGCGGCGCAGGGCGCGGGCGGTCATATGGTCAGCCCCCGGCGCACGCCCGAGGCCCAGTTCGATGCGGCCCGGATAGAGACTTGCGAGGGTGCCGAACTGCTCTGCCACCACCAGCGGCGCGTGGTTGGGCAGCATGATGCCGCCGGAACCCAGGCGAATGTGCGACGTGCCACCCGCGAGATAGGCGAGCAGCACGGCGGTGGCCGAACTGGCGATGCCGTCCATGTTGTGGTGCTCGGCCACCCAGAAACGCGAGAAACCCAGGCGCTCGACGTGGCGCGCCAGCTCCAGTGAGTTGTGCAAGGCTTGGGTAGCGCCGCCGTGATCACGGACAGGCGCCAGATCGAGAACGGAGAGGGGCAGGTTGGTAAGGGCAGACATGGGCAAGACCTTGGCAGGGGACAGGCGCGAGGCCTTATCCGAGTGAATCAGTAGGTCTTACTCTAGGGATTGGCGTCCAAGGCCGCTAGAAGGCACTTTTCGGTAACCAGGGCACCAGAAGGTAAGGATTGGGCCGGCAGGGCTCGCCGGCCCGGGCAATGCGGGGCGATCAATTGCGCTGGTAGACGATCTCCTTGCTGCCGCCGTCGCAGGTGCCCACCACCTGCTTGCCTGCAGCGGTGCCCTTGTCGACGATCTCCAGGCTGTAGGAGGCAACGCCCTTGGCCTTCAACTTAGCGTCGATTTCGGCCTTGAGCTCCTCGCAGGGTTTCACGGCGGCAAAGGCCGAGCCGGCCAGGGTGAACAGGCCCAGGCCCAACAACAGTTTCTTCATGGATAACGCTCCCTCGTAATGAATGGTTGGCTCGCACGAGCCATGCGCTCCTGCCGGGTTCCAAAGGCCAGGAGCGGACGGCCAGAGGCTAACCGAAATCGCCTGCCGGAAGATGTGCATCACCTCGCTGTCCCCGCCTCGGGAGCGGTGCGGGACTCAGCTGTCGGTGATGCGGAAACCGATCTTCAGGGTCACCTGGAAGTGCGCCACCTTGCCGTTCTCGATATGCCCACGGGTGTCCACGACTTCGAACCAGTCCATGTTGCGGATCGTCCTCGACGCTTCGCCGACGGCATTGGTGATCGCGTCGTCGATGCTGGTGCGTGAGGAGCCGACTATCTCGATCTTCTTGTAGGTACGGTGATCAGACATGGTGTATCTCCTGTGCCGGGCACGAGTGGGTTCCCCAGCAAGGCTAGCCAAGATTGCCGCTATCGGCCCGCCAACTCCTCACGCAACCACAGGGCCAGTCGCTCGGCACGGCGATCCAGCTGACGTGCCGGCACCCAGAGCGCCAGGCGCGCCGGGGTTTCGACGAAGCCCCAGGGTGCCACCAGCCGGCCTGAAGCGAGTTCGTCGGCGACCAGCTGCTGCGGGGCGATGGCCACACCGAGGCCGGCCACTGCCGCTTCCAGCAGGTAGTAGAGGTGCTCGAAGCCCTGGCCATGACGCAGGCGACCCGCGTCCAGCCCCTGGGCCGCCGCCCATTGTGGCCAGGCCTGGGGCCGCGAGACCGTGTGCAACAGGGCTTCGTTGAGCAGCGCAGCCGGTGTGGCCTCGGCAAGTACCTCGTGACCGGCATAGCGCGGGCTCAGCACCGGGCCGATGGATTCCGCCGCCAGTTCGAACACCCGCATGTCCGCCGGCCAGGGGGGCTCGGCGAAGCACAGGGTGGCGTCGACGCCGGGGCGGCGCGGGTCCAGTTCGCCTTCGCTGGCCGAGAGCTGCAGGCGCAGTTCGGGGAGCTCGCGGTTGAGCCGATCCAGCCTGGGAATGAACCAGCGCGCCAGCAGGCTGCCCGGGCAGCCGAGAACGAAGGGCGCGTCCTCGGCGCGGCGGGCGACATCGACACAGACGCTGCGCAGGCGTTCGAAGGCTTCGCCTGTCGCATCCCGCAGGCGCTGCCCGGCATCCGTGAGTTTTACGCCTCGACCATCTTTGCTGAACAGTGCAACGCCCAATTCCTCCTCAAGCAGCCGCACCTGGCGGCTCACCGCGCCGTGGGTAACGTGCAGTTCCTCGGCCGCACGGCTGATGCTCTGCAGGCGGGCGGCCGCTTCGAAGGTGCGCAGGGCATTCAGGGGAGGGAGGTCTCGGCTCATGTTTATCCGTGAGTTTTACTGACAGATGAAAGCAATCTAATCGCTTTTCCCCCGGCCAGCCAGCGGTAGAATGGCCGGCATCGGATACCACTCCCAGGAGTTCCACCATGACCTCATTGCGCAACGGCCCGGACGCCAAGGGCCTGTTCGGCGCCTTCGGCGGCCAATATGTCGCCGAGACCCTGATGCCGCTGATCCACGACCTGGCCCGCGAGTACGAAAAGGCCAAGGATGATCCGGAATTCCAGAAAGAGCTGGCCTATTTCCAGCGCGACTACGTTGGCCGTCCGAGCCCGCTTTACTTCGCCGAGCGCCTGACCGAACACTGCGGCGGCGCGAAGATCTACCTCAAGCGCGAAGAGCTGAACCACACCGGCGCGCACAAGATCAACAACTGCATCGGCCAGATCCTCCTGGCCAAGCGCATGGGCAAGAAGCGCATCATCGCCGAGACCGGCGCCGGCATGCACGGCGTGGCCACCGCCACCGTGGCTGCGCGCTTCGGCATGGAATGCGTGATCTTCATGGGCACCACCGACATCGATCGCCAGCAAGCCAACGTCTTCCGCATGAAGCTGCTCGGCGCCGAAGTAATCCCGGTCACTGCCGGCACCGGCACCCTGAAAGACGCGATGAACGAAGCCCTGCGCGACTGGGTGACCAACGTCCACAACACCTTCTACCTGATCGGCACCGTCGCCGGCCCACACCCCTACCCGGCCATGGTCCGTGATTTCCAGGCCGTGATCGGCAAGGAAACCCGCGAGCAGCTGGCCGAGAAGGAAGGCCGCCTGCCCGATTCGCTGGTCGCCTGCATTGGCGGTGGCTCCAACGCCATGGGCCTGTTCCACCCCTTCCTCGATGACAAGAGCGTTGCCATCGTCGGCGTCGAAGCCGCCGGCCACGGCATCGAAACCGGCAAGCATGCCGCCAGCCTGAACGGCGGCGTACCGGGCGTGCTGCACGGCAACCGTACCTTCCTGCTGCAGGACGAAGACGGCCAGATCATTGACGCCCACTCGATTTCCGCCGGCCTGGACTACCCCGGCATCGGCCCGGAACACGCCTGGCTGCATGACATCGGCCGCGTCGAGTACACCTCGATCACCGACCATGAAGCCCTGGAAGCCTTCCACACCTGCTGCCGCCTGGAAGGCATCATCCCGGCCCTGGAGAGTTCCCACGCCCTGGCTGAAGTGTTCAAGCGCGCACCCAAACTGCCGAAGGACCACCTGATGGTGGTGAACCTGTCCGGCCGTGGCGACAAGGACATGCAGACCGTAATGCACCACATGCAACAGGAGCAGAAAGCATGAGCCGCCTGCAGACCCGCTTTGCCGAACTGAAGGAACAGAACCGCGCCGCCCTGGTGACATTCGTCACCGCTGGCGACCCGAACTACGACGCATCCCTGGCCATCCTCAAGGGCCTGCCGGACGCCGGCGCCGACGTGATCGAACTGGGCATGCCCTTCACCGATCCGATGGCCGACGGCCCGTCCATCCAGCTGGCGAACATTCGCGCGCTGGGCGCCAAGCAGAACCTGGCCAAGACCCTGCAGATGGTTCGCGAATTCCGCGCCGGCAACCAGACCACTCCCCTGGTGCTGATGGGCTACTTCAACCCCATCCATTACTACGGCGTGGACCGCTTCATCAGCGATGCCAAGGAAGCTGGCGTGGACGGCCTGATCGTCGTCGACCTACCGCCGGAACATAACGAAGACCTCTGCCAGCCGGCCCAGGACGCTGGCCTCGACTTCATCCGCCTGACCACCCCGACCACCGACGACAAGCGTCTGCCCGTCGTGCTCGAAGGCAGTTCCGGCTTCGTCTACTACGTCTCGGTGGCTGGCGTGACCGGTGCCGGCTCCGCCACCCTGGAGCACGTGCAGGAAGCGGTCACCCGCCTGCGCCGCCACACCGACCTGCCGGTGGCCATCGGCTTCGGCATCCGTACCGCCGAGCACGCCGCGAGCATCGCCAAGCTGGCCGATGGCGTGGTGGTGGGTTCCGCCCTGGTGGACCAGATCACCAACGCCGCAACCCCGGAGCAAGCCGTGGACGGCGTCCTCAGCCTCTGCAAGACCCTCGCCGAAGGCGTACGCGGCGCTCGCGCCTGATTCACGCCAACAGCACAAGAAAGCCGCTGTCCCTCAGGGGAGCAGCGGCTTTCTTTTGTGCGGCGTTAGCTGTTGCCAGAGATCCAGGGGCCTTGTAGGAGCTAGCTTGCTAGCGAAAAGGGGCATTCGCTGGCAAGCCAGCTCCTACGGGCGATGCTTGATTCAGACACAGCCAATTCATTCCCCAAGCGGGCCAAAGGCTCGCCGGACTCACAAGTCGTATTCGATTTCGCCATCTTCGAGGCAGGAAAGATCCAGCGGCCGCACGGCGCCCATCCACAGGGGGTAGTCGCGGTGGTCGCGGAGGTCACTGCCGGTGATGGGGTGGATGAGCACGGTGAGTCCATTGCGATGCAGCGCCAGCCAAGGAATCACTTCGCCGAACAATTCGGGCTTGAACGCCAGTTGGCAGCTCCAGTCCGGATGCGGGCCGACGAGCTTTTCGTGCACGCGCCCCATCTTCAGCGGAAAGCGCCTCGCGGCTTCCTCGCAGAGCGTGCGGGCCTGCTCGAGGGTCGTGGAGTCGAAGTAAACGTGGGCGTGAAAGCCCTTGATGCGGGGTGTGGAGAAGTCCTGCATGTCGCGCCTCCCGGAATGCCGAAGGCCTCCATGGTACCTGCAAGCGCCGGCCTGGCCGCGAGGTTTCCGCCGCTATCCGTCCTTGGCCGGGGCCTGGGCGCCAGCGTCGGGGAGCAACTGCGGCGCCTCGCTTTCGAGCCGGCCCTTCATGGCTTCCAGCTGCTCCAGGGCGGCGCGGGCTTCGTCCAGTTCACTGACGCTGCGTTCGCCACTCTGTTCCGCCGCCTTGATGCGCGCACGAATCTCCGGAATCTGCTGCACGCCGCCAGCATAGGCCTGGAGCAGCTCGCGGGTCTGGCGTTCCTCCAGGGCCGCGTACTGGCGCGGGTCGGCCATTTCGGTGGCGGTGGCACCCTGGCGCGGTTTCAGGCCACCCAGGGTCGGGCTGCGCGGGTCGCCCTTCTCAGCCATCAACTGCATGAGCTCGGTAGCCTCGGCCTGGTCCAGCCGCGATGTTTCACGTTCCGGCGCAGCGACAGCCGGGGGCCTGCCTCGACCTTCTGCAGGCAGAGCAGACGCAGGAGCCGCCACCGGCAACGAAGGCGCGGGGGCGAAGGTCGGCGGCGGCATGGGCCTGGGCGCGGATACCGGCTCCGGCACCGGTGTCAGCAACACGGTCGCACAGGCCAACGCCGCAACGCCCGTGCTGCAGGCCAGGGCTACGCCGAGCCAGGCCTTCACAGCCCTTCCACCTGTGCACTGGCGAGCAGGCGGCTCAGGCGCTCTTCGAACTCGGCAGCCAGCTTCTCCCGCGCCACTGCCTGGTTCACCTCATAACGCACGCTGCGGTCGCTGAGGGGCAGTTGCCGGTCTTCACGGCTGCGTACCCGAACGATTTCGAAGACGCCGTCGATGCGCATGGGCTGCGACAGGGTGTCGGCCTTCTGGATCAGCGCCGTCTTGCGCAGCAGGTCGAGCTCGCCGTCCTCTGGACGGATCAGACCGAGATCGCCCGGTGGTGTCCGATCCTTATCCTGCGCCAGGGAATAGCGCCGCACTGCCTCATCGAACGCCAGCCCCTTTTGCAGTTCGGCATAGACGCGATCTGCGCTGGCCTGGTCGGGCAGGCGGATATGCGCCGCCTGTACGCCCGCAACATTGAGGTAGCGCGTCTGGTTGCGCTGGTAGTAGGCCTGCGCCTCGGCGTCGGTGACCTTGGCTGCCAGTTCGCGCAGGGCTTCCGACTCATGGTGGAAGTCGCTGTACAGGCCGATCTGGTGCAGATAGCGCTGGCGCACCAGGCGATCCCGCACCAGGGTTTTCAGACCCTGTCGTTCCGCCGGGGTGAAGCCGTCCTGGGCCAGGCGGAACCACAGGTAGTCACGCTGCACACGGGTCTGCACCTGGCGCGCCAGGTATTCCAGGTTGCCCTGTTGCAGTTCCACCTGACCCTGGATGTTGTCGCCCTGGTAGAGGGACAACAGGTCCAGGCGCTGCTCGGGCTGGCCGGGAAACTGCCAGCGGATCAGCTCCACCTGCGCCGCTTCGCGCTGTTGCTCGGGGCTGAGCTGCAGGCTGTTCTCCACCAATCCGCGGGAAGCGGGAGCCAGCACGTCGCGCAGGCGCTGGGCACTGAGCGGTTGCGGCTGGCGCAGGAAGGGCCGCAGGTCCTGCTGGCCGGCACGTCCGTAGTACTGCTCAAGCAGGTTGCCGGCTTCCATCTCGACGCTGGCGTCCAGGTCGGCGCGGCTCTGGGCGTTCAACTCGCTCGCCACCTCGCGGGCCAGCAGGTGGTTCTCCAGCAGCCCGCGACGCAGTTGTTGCGGGTCGGTGTTGAACTTCACCCGGCTGAGCACCTGTTCCAGCAGGGCGATGCTCTTGCCCGGCAGCAGCTCGCCATCGACCCGCAAGTCCGGCGCGGCCGGCATGGCCTGCGCGCCCCCCAGGTACAGCCCCAGCGCCAAGCCGGCGATCATCCTGAGCACGTCAGATGCCTTCGGGCGCATTGAAGCTGTCGGCCCCCTTGGTCAGCACGGTGACGGTCAGCGCGATGGACTCCGGGATCAACTCCCTCGCCACTCGCAGGCGCGTGGCGTAGCTGGTGTCATACAGCGGCTCGGGGTGGGCATAGGCGACCTGCCCGGTCTGGGTCAGCAGTTCGCGGATGCTGCGGTTGGCGTCGTAGCGGCCGATGAGGTTGGCCACTGCGGCCTGGTCATTGAGTTGCTCGCTGGCGTAATGGTCGTCGACCCAACCCTCCCAGCCGGAGTGGCCGTTGGCCGAGGTCACCCACACGTGGTGCGGCTGTGCCACATCGCCGGTGGCGTGCAGCGCGTAGCCGATGGTCTGCAGCGAGGGCGCGGCGCGGAACTGGTCGAACCAGTAGCCGGCGAGGTTATCGATGGGCTGGAAGGCGGCGGTCTGGAAGTCGCCGTAGTGCTCCTGCCAGTTGGAGCGGGTGCCCCGGCGATAGTGGGCTTCGGTGGTGTCGAAGTCACCACGCTTCAACTCGCGGTTGTAGAGATAGACCATGGCGTACCAGTCCACGTCGGCAATGCCGCCGTCCACCTTGTGATAGCGATAGTCGTAGCCACCATGGGCGTTGCCATGGGCGTCGCCGTCGCGGGTGAGGTTGAGGAAGTGCCAGTAGGAGGTGTAGTTCACCAGGCCGGCGGCGGCGTTCCACAGCGGCGCGTACTCGTAGCCGACCCACCAGCCGCCCAGGCGGGTGTCCTTGAAGTCATCCACGTCGTAGGCGGCCTGGCCGAGGACTTCCCCAGCCTTGGCTTCACTGCCGGCGGCGCTCACGTAGAACTGGTAGGCCTCACGCATTTCCGCCGTTGCATAGGGGGAATTCATGTAGGCCAGGGCATCCTTGACGATGTTCTTGTGGGTCGGTTGCGACCAGGCGCTTGCCTGGCCGGCAAGGGCGCATAGGCCAAGACCGGCAGCCAGGCAGGTGAAGACTTTCATCGGCAACGCTCATGAAGTGAATGAAGCCAGAACTGATAGCCGAGGTTCTTTCCCGCTGCATGACAGCGAGGTGAGATTTCGGCACGAAAGTCTCATATCTGCGCAGAACCAACCGATAGTAGGGCCTGCGCCGGCCCTCTAGCCGGGTCTCAGATGGCGATGCCTTCCCGATGCCGGATAAGTTGCGCCTGGCGGGCCTCGTCGCCCAACTCTTGTTGCAACCAGTCGACGAAGCACTTCATCAGCCGCGCTCGCCGCTTACGTTCCGGCTGCACCAGGTAATAGCCGAAATCCGAACTGACACTGGTCTCCAGCACGGGCACCAGCAGGCCCTGGGCGAGCAAATCGTCCACCAGGTAGCGCCAGCCGATGGCCACGCCCTGGCCGGCAATGGCGGCCTGGATCAGCAGGGTGTAGTTGTCGAACCGCAACATGCCCGAACCCGGCGGCTGGGCGATGCCAAGCTCGCGGAACAACGCGTTCCAGTCGAACCAGCGGGTGCGTACTTCTGGCTTGAGGTGCAACAGCGGCAGCTCTGCGAGAGCCGCCACCGGCAACGGCTGCTCACGCCCGGCCAGCAGACGCGGACTGGCGATGGGAAAGACTTCCTCGCGGAACAACAGCATCGCTTCCCCATGTTTGAAGCGACCGTCGCCAAAGGCGATGGCGATGTCCACTTCGGAACGAAGCATGTTCATGGTGCGGTCACTGGTGACGATGCTGACGTCGATTTCCGGGTTCGCCTCGTGGAAGCGGTGCAAGCGCGGCATCAGCCAGTAGGCGGCGAAGGCGAAGTCGGTGGCCACCTGCAGCACCTCGTGCTGGGGCCGCGAGCCGATGGCTTCGAGCCCGGCGCTGATGGCCTGCAAACCTTCCTGAACGTGGAGGAACAGCAAGCGACCGGCGTCGGTGAGTTCGATGCCGCGATAAACGCGATCGAACAGCCGGGTCGCCAGTTGCTTCTCGAGGCGCTGGATCTGCTGGCTCACCGCTGGCTGGGTCGTCCCCAGCTCGACAGCGGCGGCGGTGAAGCTGAGATGGCGGGCGGCGGATTCGAACACCCGCAGCAGGTCCAGGGACAGCTCAGACTGTAGTTCTGCCATAACGATTGCTTATCCGAGTCATGTTCCGCCGTGCGGTTTACCGGGTTGATCGCTGGCGCAATCATCGCTCCACGCACTTTCGCATAATTCGACGGTATGGATAAGCGAACGATGAAACGCCCCAACATCCTCTTCATCATGGCCGACCAGATGGCCGCACCGATGCTGCCTTTCTACGCGGCCTCCCCCATCAAGGTGCCGCACCTGTCGCGGCTCGCCGCCGAAGGCGTGGTGTTCGATTCGGCCTACTGCAACAGCCCGCTCTGCGCGCCCTCGCGCTTCACCCTGGTAAGCGGGCAACTGCCGTCGAAGATCGGCGCCTACGACAACGCCGCCGACTTCCCTGCCGACGTGCCGACCTACGCCCACTATCTGCGTCGCCTGGGTTACCGCACGGCGCTCTCCGGCAAGATGCACTTCTGCGGCCCGGACCAGTTGCACGGCTACGAGGAGCGCCTGACCAGCGACATCTACCCGGCAGATTACGGTTGGGCGGTGAACTGGGACGAGCCCGACGTGCGTCCGAGTTGGTACCACAACATGTCCTCGGTGCTGCAGGCCGGGCCCTGCGTGCGGACCAATCAGCTGGACTTCGATGAGGAGGTGGTGTTCAAGGCACGCCAGTATCTCTACGACCATGTGCGAGAAGGCACCGGGCAACCCTTCTGCCTGACGGTGTCCCTGACCCATCCGCACGACCCTTACACCATCCCGGCCGAGTACTGGGACCGCTATGACGAAGCGGACATCCCGCTGCCCCGCGTGCACTTCGCCGACGCCGAGCAGGACCCGCACAGCCAGCGCCTGCTCAAGGTCATCGACCTCTGGGGCAAGCCGCTGCCCGAACAGCAGATCCGCGATGCGCGGCGCGCCTACTTCGGCGCCTGCAGCTATGTAGACGACCAGATCGGCGCCCTGCTGAAGACCCTGGCCGAGTGCCGGCTGGAAGAGGACACCATCGTCGTGTTCTCCGGCGACCACGGCGACATGCTTGGCGAGCGCGGCCTCTGGTACAAGATGCACTGGTTCGAGATGGCCGCCCGTGTTCCGCTGCTGGTCCACGCTCCCGGCCGCTTCCAGGCGCACCGGGTGAGCCAGTCCGTCTCCACCGTCGACCTGCTTCCGACCCTGGTGGAGCTGGCCGGTGGCGTGGTCGAGCGCAATCTACCGCTGGATGGCCGCTCCCTGCTGCCGCACCTGCAAGGTCAGAGGGGCCACGACGAGGTGCTGGGCGAGTACATGGCCGAGGGCACCACCAGCCCGTTGATGATGATTCGCCGTGGTCCGTACAAATTCATCTATTCGGAAGAAGACCCCATCCTGCTGTTCGACCTGGCCAACGACCCGCAGGAACTGGAAAACCTCGCGACCTCACCGGACCACCAGGCCCTGCTTACGGCGTTCCTCGACGAGGCCCGCACCCGCTGGGATATCCCGGTGATCGCCGAAGCCGCACTGGCCAGCCAGCGCCGACGCCGCTTCGTGGCCGACGCCCTGACCCATGGCAAGCTCGCCAGCTGGGACCACCAACCCTTCGTCGACGCCAGCCAGCAGTACATGCGCAATCACATCGACCTGGACGACCTGGAACGCCGCGCGCGCTTTCCCCAACCCTGACCATTTGCGAGGAACCACGGCATGAAGACGATCAATGCGGTACTTGCCGGCAGCGCGCTGCTGACCGGCCTTGCGTTCAACGTCCAGGCTGAGGACGCCAGTTGCGCAACCGTGAAGCTGGGCGATCCGGGCTGGAGCGATATCGCCGTGACCAATGGTGTGGCGCGTTTCCTCCTCGATGGACTGGGCTACCGCACCGAAACCCCGACCCTTGCGGTGCCGATCATCTTCGCCGGCCTGCACAAGGGCCAGATCGACGCCTTCCTCGGCAACTGGATGCCGGCGCAGCAGAGCAACTACGACAAGTTCGTCGGTGCTGGCAGCGTCGACAAGGTGGCGCAGAACCTCTCGGGCACCGAGTACACCCTGGCAGTGCCGCGCTACGCCTATGACGCCGGCGTGAAAACCTTCGCCGACCTTGACAAGCTCGCCGACAAATTCGACCACAAGCTCTATGGCATCGCGTCCGGTTCACCGGCCAACGAGTCGATCCGGCAGATGATCGCCAAGGATGAGTTCGGCCTCGGCGACTGGAAGCTGGTGGAGTCCAGCGAGCAGGCGATGCTGGTGCAGGTCGGCCGGGCGGTGAAACGCGAGCAGTTCGTGGTCTTCCTCGGCTGGACCCCGCACCCGATGAACGTGCAGTACGACATGGCCTACCTCAAGGGCGGCGAGAAGTACTTCGGCGAAAGCGGCAGCGTGAACACCCTGGCGCGCAAGGGCTACGCCGCGCAATGCCCGAACGTGGGCAAGCTGCTGACCAACCTGCAATTCACCCAGGAGATGGAGAACGCCATCATGGATCAGGTGCTCAACGGCAGCAGCAACAACGACGCGGCCATCAAGGCCTGGCTCAAGTCCAATCCGGCGGTGGTCGACGGCTGGCTGCAAGGCGTGACCACCCGCGACGGCGGCGATGGGTTGGCGGCGGTGAAGGCGAAGCTCTGACGGTTCGCCCTCTGGGTACACATCCCTGTGGGGGCGAATTTATTCGCTAAGGGCTGCGAAGCAGCCCCATGGAAATTTTTGGGCGGTCCTGCGGACTGCTTAGCGAATGAATTCGCCCCCACAAGTGCCGCCCCGGCACCACCGCGAGTCTCACATGCGTCCTTCTAACCTCTTCCCCTTCCTCGCCTGGCTCCCAGCCGTCCGCCCCCGCAGCCTGGGCCGCGATGCGCTGGTGGGTCTGACCGGCGCCATCCTGGCCCTGCCACAGTCCATCGCCTACGCACTGATTGCTGGACTGCCCGCAGAGTACGGGCTGTATGCAGCGGTAGTCCCGGTGATCATCGCCTGCCTTTGGGGCTCATCGCGGCACCTGATCTGCGGGCCGACGGCGGCGATCTCGGTGGTGCTCTTCGCCAGCGTCAGCCCACTGGCCCTGCCGGGCAGTCAGCAATACATCAGCCTGGTCCTCTTGCTGACCCTGCTCGCCGGAGCATTCCAGTGGCTGGTCGGGTTCCTGCGCTTCGGCTCACTGGCCAACTTCGTCTCGCAGTCGGTGGTACTCGGTTTCACCCTGGGCGCGGCTCTGGTGATCGCCCTTGGCCAGGTGCCCAACCTGCTCGGGTTGACCAACCTGGAAGGGCGCGCCACCGCTTGGCAGAGTGCGCTGGAACTGGTCGGGCATGTACGCGAAGTGCACTGGCCTTCGCTTTGGGTGGCGGCATTCACCCTTGGCTTGTCGGTCTTCGTGCGCAGGCTATGGCCACGGTTGCCGGCACTATTGATCGGCATCATTGGCGGCAGCCTGCTGGTGCTGACGATGCCGGCCACCTTCGCGGGTGTCGAGTTGGTACATCCCTTCAGCGGCAGCCTGCCGCCACTGGCCTCGATCCGCGTCGATGCCGAGGACGTGTTGCGCCTGCTGCCGTCGGCCGTTGCCTGTGGCCTGCTCGGCCTGGTCACCAGCCTGTCCATCTCCCGTGCCCTGGCCAGCCAGTCGCGGCAGGTGCTGGACGCCAACCAGGAAACCCGTGGCCAGGGTCTGTCCAATCTGATGGGTGCCTGGTTCTCCGGCTATCTCTCGGCGGGCTCCTTCACCCGCTCCGCACTGAATCTCCAGGCTGGTGCACAGTCGCCCCTGGCCGGGGTGTTCTCCGCATTCTGGGTGGCGCTGTTCGCCTTGCTGGGTGCACGCCTGATCGCCCATATCCCGCTGCCTGCCATGGCGGCGAGCATCCTGCTGATCTGCTGGGGTTTGCTGGATGGGCGCAGCGTCCGCCAGCTATGGCGCGTCAGCCGGGCGGAGTTCGCGGTGATGGCGATGACCTGCGCGGCCACCCTGCTGCTGGAACTGCAAACCGCCATCTACGCCGGAGTGCTGGCGTCGCTGTTCTTCTACCTCAAGCGCACGTCGCAACCACGGGTCCTGCAAGCGCGGGAGGGCGATGCCGAGGTGCTGCGCATCGAGGGTTCGATCTTCTTCGGCGCCTGCCCCTACCTGCAGAAGCTGATCCAGCGCAGCCGCGCCGGGCGCCTGGTGCTGGATGCGCACCATGTGAACTTCATCGATTACGCCGGGGTGAGCATGCTCCATGACGAAGCACGGCGGCTGGGCGGGGAAGGGCGGAGCCTGGTGCTACGCCGCGCCCGGCCGCAAGTGGAGCGGGAGCTGCGCAAGCTGGAAGGTGCGGACAGCCAGTTGGTGATCGAGGGGAGCATTTCGTAGGAGCGAGCTCTGCTCGCGAAGGCCATGCCGTGGGAGCGAATTCATTCGCGAATAAATTCGCTCCCACAAGGGGAGGGAAGGCTCAGCCCTGAGCCAGCTGGCGACGCAGTTCGGCCAGTACCGGTGCGCTGTCCGGCAATACGCCGCGCCACAGCAGGAAAGCTTCGGCTGCCTGCTCGGCCAGCATGCCCAGACCGTCGAGCGTACGCGCGGCGCCATGCTCGGCGGCCCAGCGGTTGAAGGCGGTCATTTCCTTGCCGTACATCATGTCGTAGCAGACGGTGTGGCCCGGTTTGATGAGGCTCGGCGAAATCGGCGGCAGGTCGCCGGCGAGGCTTGCCGAGGTGCCATTGATGATCAGGTCGACGGGCTCTTCCAGCCAGTCGAAGCCGCTGGCGGACACCGGTCCGAGATCGGCGAACAGTTGAGCCAGCGCCTCGGCCTTCTCCACGGTTCGGTTGGCGATCACCAGGGCTGCCGGCTTCTCGGCCAGCAACGGCTCGATCACACCCCGAGCGGCGCCGCCCGCACCCAACAGGAGGATGCGCTTGCCGGTCAGGTCGAGCCCTGCGTTGCGGGTGAGGTCGCGTACCAGGCCTGCGCCGTCGGTGTTATCGCCGAGCAGGCTGCCATCTTCCAGCCGCTTCAGGGTGTTCACTGCACCGGCGCGCTGGGCGCGGGCACTGAGGCTGCCGGCCAACTGGTAGGCCTGTTCTTTGAAGGGCACGGTAACGTTGCTGCCTTTGCCGGTTTCGAAGAACTGCCGTGCGCAGCCGGTGAAGTCGTCCAGTGGCGCCAGCACGGCTTCATAGGTGAGCAACTGGCCGGTCTGCTCGGCGAACAGGCGGTGAATGAGCGGCGACTTGCTGTGGCCGATGGGGTTGCCGAAGACGCAGTAGCGGTCGGTCACAGCCCTGCCTCCCCGAGCCAGTCGCGGTCTTTCAGGAAGTACTCCGTCAGGCGCGCTTCCTCGCTGCCCGGCTCCGGTTTCCAGTCGTAGCCCCAACGCACGTGCGGCGGCAGCGACATGAGGATGGACTCGGTACGACCACCCGACTGCAGGCCGAACAGGGTGCCGCGATCGAACACCAGGTTGAACTCCACGTAGCGACCACGACGGAAGGCCTGGAATTCGCGCTGCTGCTCGGTGAAGGGAGTGTCCTTGCGCTTTTTCAAGATCGGCAGGTAGGCCTCCAGGTAGGCATCGCCGATGGCGCGCATGAAGGCGAAGCTGGTGTCGAAGTCCCACTGGTTCAGGTCGTCGAAGAACAGACCGCCGATACCGCGCGGCTCGTTGCGGTGCTTGAGGTGGAAGTAGCGGTCGCACCATTCCTTGTAGCGCGGGTACACATCGGCACCGAAGGGCGCGCAGGCGTCGCGGGCCACCTGGTGCCAGAGCACGCAGTCTTCTTCGACGGCGTAATAGGGCGTCAGGTCGAAGCCGCCGCCAAACCACCACACAGGCTCTTCACCTTCTTTCTCTGCGCAGAAGAAGCGCACGTTGGCGTGGGAGGTGGGGATGTGGGGGTTTTCCGGGTGGATGACCAGGGACACGCCGAGGGCCTGGAAGCCCCGGCCAGCCAGCTCCGGACGATGGGCGCTGGCCGACGGTGGCAGGTTGGCGCCGAAGACGTGGGAGAAGTTCACGCCACCCTTCTCGATCAGCGCGCCGTTCTCGATCACCCGGGTACGACCGCCACCACCAGCGGGACGGGTCCAGGCGTCCTCGTAGAAACCGGTCTTGCCATCCTCGGCCGCCAGGGCGGCGCAGATGCGGTCTTGCAAATCGAGCAGATAGGCCTTCACGGCCTCGATACGGTCAGTCACGTGGTCAACCCTGGCAGCGGTTAAGTGGCGGAAAAATGAGCAGGCAAGCATACCACCGCGCGGGGGCCGTCGTGGCTTGACGGGAATCAAGGCGAGGCGTTGGATGGGAGCTTTTCCAACCAGGAGGTTGCCAGCATGGCCAAACGCATCCAGTTCTCCGCCTACGGTGGCCCGGAGGTCCTCGAATATGCGGACTACCAACCGGCGCAACCGGGACCGCAGGAAGTGCGCGTGCGCAACCGCGCCATCGGCTTGAACTTCATCGACACCTACTACCGCAGCGGCCTCTACCCGGCGCCGAACTTTCCCACCAGCCTGGGCACCGAAGGGGCCGGCGAGGTGGAGGCCGTGGGCAGCGCGGTAAGCCAGTTCAAGGTGGGCGACCGGGTCGCCTACGCCACCGGGCCGCTGGGGGCCTACAGCGAGCTGCACGTACTGCCAGCGGAAAAATTGGTCCGTCTGCCTGACAGCATCAGCTTCGAGCAGGCGGCGGCGGTGATGCTCAAGGGGCTGACCGTGCAATACCTGCTGCGCCAGACCTATGAGCTGAAGGGCGGCGAGACCATCCTCTTCCATGCCGCCGCCGGCGGGGTCGGGCAGATCGCCTGCCAATGGGCGCGAGCCCTTGGCGTCAAACTGATCGGCACGGTCAGCTCAGCCGAAAAAGCGTCACTGGCCAAGGCCAACGGCGCCTGGGCGACCATCGACTACAGCCACGAGAACGTGGTGCAAAGGGTGCTGGAGCTCACCGATGGCGCCAAGTGCCCGGTGGTCTACGACTCGGTGGGCAAGGACACCTGGGAAGTCTCGCTGGACTGCGTGGCACCGCGCGGCCTGATGGTGAGCTTCGGCAATGCCTCAGGGCCGGTGACCGGGGTGAACCTGGGCATCCTGGCGCAGAAGGGCTCGCTCTATGTCACCCGGCCGACGCTGTTCGGTTACGCGAGCACACCGCAACGCCTGCAGGCCATGGCGGATGAGCTGTTCGGGCTCATCGCCGACGGCCGCATCACGGTGGAGGTGAGTCAGCGATTCGCCCTGGCCGAGGCGGCGAAGGCACACACCGCCCTCGCCAGCCGCCAGACCACCGGCTCTACCGTGCTTATCCCCTGAGCACGCGCCCGCTGGCCAGGTCGCGGATCACGCTGGGGTTGCGGCGTCCCCCCAGGGCGCCGCCCAGCACTGCGTCCAGGGTGTCGCCGAAGTACTGCTGTACCCGCAGGCGCGAGTAGGCGGAGGGACGACCGGTGGGATTGGCTGACGTGGATATCAATGGCCCGGTGAGGGCGCAAAGGTCACGTACCAATGGGTGATCGCTGACACGCAGGGCAACACTGTCGTGCTGTCCGGTGACCCACTCGGGGAGCAGGTTCTGGTGCGGCACCAGCCAGGTGTTGGGACCGGGCCAGGTGCTGGCGAGCTTGTCGATCCAGGCGTCGGGAAAACCTTCGAGGAGGAAATCGAACTGGCGGATGTTGTCCGCCACCAGGATCAGTCCCTTTTCCACGGGGCGTTCCTTGAGCGCCAGCAGGCGATAAACCGCGTCCTCGTTCCAGGGATCGCAGCCCAGGCCCCACACCGCCTCGGTGGGATAGGCGATCACGCCACCTTCGCGCACGACCCGCGCCACTTGCTGCACTCGCCAACGACTGACCATTCCCCATTCCCCGCAAAACTGGATCGGCAAAGTGTACAGGGCTCAACCTTGGCGATGCACCCAGCAGCCGGCCTCGCGGGCGACGCGCCCCCGCAGTTCCAGGTCGGTGAGTTCGGCGAGCAGGCGCGGCAGCTCCCAGCCGCTGGCCGCGGCCAGCCCTTCGCTGCTGTAGGGGGCAGCGCGCAGCAGGTCGAGCAAGGGATGGGGCTCTATCGCCATGGCTTCGCTTCGCGCATCGGGCGCCATGGCCTGCCAGCCGCGCAATGCTTCGAGGATGTCTTCCACCTTTTCCACCAGCGCCGCGCCTTCGCGAATCAACTGGTGACAACCGCGCGCACCGGGATGGTGGATGGAGCCCGGAATGGCATAGACCTCGCGCCCCTGCTCGGCCGCCAGCCGTGCGGTAATCAGCGAGCCACTGGAGGGACTGGCCTCCACCACCAGTACGCCCAGAGACAAGCCGCTGATGATGCGATTGCGCCGGGGAAAGTTGGACGGCTGAGGCGGGCAGTCCAGCGGTAGTTCGGACACCAGCGCACCTCCTTCTTCGACGATGCGCGCAGCAAGGCCGCGGTGACGGCTGGGGTAGATGCGCTGCAGCCCGGTGCCGAGCACCGCGACAGTCTTGCCTGTGGCTTCCAGCGCGCCCAGGTGGGCGGCGCCGTCGATGCCCAGGGCCAGCCCGCTGGTGATGACGAAGCCACCTCCCGCCAGGCTGCGGGCAAATGCGCGCGCCGTGTCCAGACCCGCCGCAGAAGCCCGGCGACTGCCGACCATGGCCAGTTGCGGACGCTCCAGCAGCGAGGCATCGCCAGCGACATACAGCAGCGGTGGCGTGTTGCCGATCTCGGTCAGCAGGGCCGGGTAACCGGGGTCATCCCAACACAACAGGTGTCGGCCGGGCTGCTCCTGCCAGGCCAGGGCGCGGGCCGCGGCATCACGGATTTCCGGACTGCGCCGAGGGTCGGCGCAACACTCCGGCAGGCCCAGCGATCGCCAGGCAGCGGCCGGCGCACTGAGTGCCGCGGAAGCAGAACCGAAGGCTTCGAGCAGGCGACGAAAACGGGCAGGGCCAAGTTCGGGAAGGTGATGCAGACGCAGGCGAGCTTCCAGCTCGGCGGGGGAGATTGATGGCACGTCGATCAGTCCTTGATCGCGCCGCAACCGCGGCAGAACGGCCATCAATACAACAAGCCCCCGCAGGGCGGGGGCTTGGAGGTGTTACGGGTTGTGTACCTTGTCCAGCACCGCCAGTTGGCGGGTGGCGGCCAGTACCAGGCCGTAGCTGAGCTTGTCGTAGGTGCGGAACACCATCAGCAGGCCGGCACGCTCATCGGGGATCTTGATGAACTCGTCGGTGACGCGGTCGCGCACAGTCTCGCCGGTCTTGTAGACCGCCAGCACGTTGCCTTCCGCCAGGCCATCACGCTTGCCCTTGTTGATGGTGACCACATCGAACTGGCCGATCTGGGTCACGCCGCGCGGTACGTCGAGGATCACGCCACTGACATCACGCTCCGGTGCGCTGGGCATGAAGGTGGAGTTGATCGCGCGTTCCTCGGTGGGGAAGAGGCGGTCGCCCAGGCGGACCTCCTGAGTAGAGCGGGTCAGCTCCAGGGTGCCGATGTCGCCTTCGTCGGCCACCATCTCGCCGCCGCCGATGTCGTCGGCGTTGATGCCGAGGAATTCCTTGGTCTCAGGGTCCACATAGGTCTTGCCCTGGCGGAAGATGCCGTAGACCGGTTGCTCGTGGGAGAAGTTGCCGCGGGCGTAGACGCGGTCACCGGCACCACTGACCACGCGCTCGGCGTTGCCGGCGACGATGTAGGGTGCGGTCTGGAACTGCTCGGGATCGTCGATGATGCGGTTGGTCAGCAGGAAGGCGTTGATCGCCTCCAGCGGAATGGCCGGAATGGCCTCGGCCATCGGCGTGCTGCGCACCTGGGGCGACAGCTTGATGGTGCCGCGTGACGCACCGCGATTCAGCATGAGGCGCGGCTGTCCATCGATGTAGACGAGGCTGAGCACGTCGCCGGGATAGATCAGGTGCGGGTTCTCGATCTGCGGGTTGGCATGCCAGATTTCCGGCCACTTCCACGGCTGACGCAGGAACTTGCCGGAAATATCCCAGAGCGTGTCGCCCTTGACGACGGTATAGCGCTCCGGATGCCCGTCCCTGAGTTCCACCGCAGCCTGGGTCAGGCCACTGGCGGCCAGGAGCAGCAGGGCGAGTAGTGATTTCCTCATGCGGTGAATCCCTTTATTATGTCCGTTCACATGAAACGCCCTGAGAGCCGCCCCAACCGGGCTCTTCAGCCGTTTTTTTATGCTGCTCACCATCTTAGCAGCGGATTTTCAACATATTCCACAAGTGCATCACAAACGCATATGGCGATTCTGAACATTCTCGAATTCCCCGATCCGCGGCTGCGCACCATCGCCAAACCGGTGGCTGTGGTCGACGACTCCATCCGCCAGTTGATCGATGACATGTTCGAAACCATGTACGCCGCCCCGGGTATCGGCCTGGCCGCAACCCAGGTGAACGTCCACAAGCGCGTGGTGGTGATGGACCTGTCGGAAGACAATTCCGAGCCTCGGGTCTTCATCAATCCCGAGTTCGAATCCCTGACCGAGCAGATGGACCAGTACCAGGAAGGCTGCCTCTCGGTACCCGGCTTCTACGAGAATGTCGATCGTCCGCAGAAGGTCCGGATCAAGGCCCTGGACCGCGATGGCCAGCCTTATGAGCTGATCGCCGAGGGCCTGCTCGCCGTGTGCATCCAGCACGAATGCGACCACCTCAACGGCAAGCTGTTCGTCGACTACCTGTCTTCCCTCAAGCGCGACCGCATCAAGAAGAAGCTGGAAAAGCAACATCGCCAGCAGGCTTGATTCCCCCGATACCAAAGGCTTGCCCCGGCAAGCCTTTTCTTTTTGGTGACTTTCACATGACTGAGCCCCTGCGCCTCGTCTTCGCCGGCACCCCGGAGTTCGCCGCGGAGCACCTCAAAGCCCTGCTCGATTCCCGCCACCAGGTCATCGCCGTCTACACCCAGCCGGACCGCCCGGCCGGTCGCGGCCAGAAGCTGATGCCGAGCCCGGTCAAGCAACTGGCGGTCGAACACGGGATTCCGGTGCTGCAACCGCCGACCCTGCGTGATCCGGCCGCCCAGGCCGAGCTCAAGGCCCTTGGCGCCGATCTGATGGTGGTAGTCGCCTACGGCCTGATCCTGCCGCAGGTGGTGCTCGACACGCCGCGCCTGGGCTGCATCAACAGCCACGCCTCGCTGCTGCCTCGCTGGCGTGGCGCCGCGCCGATCCAGCGCGCGGTCCAGGCGGGCGACGCGGAGAGCGGCGTTACCGTGATGCAGATGGAAGCCGGCCTCGACACCGGCCCGATGCTGCTCAAGGTCACCACGCCGATCAGCGCGGAAGACACTGGCGGCAGCCTGCACGACCGCCTCGCACAGCTTGGCCCGCAAGCGGTCCTCGAAGCCCTCGAAGGCCTGGCCGCCGGAACCCTGAAAGGTGAAGTCCAGGACGACGCCCTGGCCAACTATGCGCACAAGCTGAACAAGGATGAGGCGCGCCTCGACTGGAGCCGCCCTGCGGTGGAGCTGGAACTTCTGGTTCGCGCGTTCAATCCCTGGCCCATCTGCCACAGCACCCTCGACGGCGAGCCGCTGAAAGTGCTCGCCGCCGCGCTGGGCGATGGCAAGGGCACGCCCGGGCAGATCCTCGCCGCCAGCAAGGACGGCCTCACCGTAGCCTGTGGCGACGGCGCCCTGCGCTTGACCCGCCTGCAACTGCCCGGCGGCAAACCGCTGAACTTCGCTGACCTGTTCAACAGCCGCCGCGAGCAGTTCGCCGTGGGCAAGGTGCTCGGCGCATGAATCCGCGTCTCGCCGCCGCCCGCGCGCTGGCCGCGGTCCTTTCCGGTAAGGCCTCCTTGGGCAGCAGCCTGCCGCCGCAGCTGGACAAGGTGGACCCACGTGATCGCGCCCTGGCCCAGGATCTGGCCTTCGGTGCCGCGCGCTGGCAACCGCGCCTCTCTGCCCTGGCCGAGCGTCTATTGCAGAAGCCGTTCAAGTCCGCGGACAAGGATGTGGAAGCCCTGCTCCTGGTCGGCCTCTACCAGCTCTTCTACACCCGCATTCCCGCCCATGCTGCCATCGGTGAAACCGTCGGCTGCTCGGACAAGCTGAAGAAACCCTGGGCCAAGGGCCTGCTCAACGCCGTGCTGCGCAACGCCCAGCGCCAGGGCGAGTCGATCTTCGCCGAGCTGGAACGCGACCCGGCAGCGCGTACCGCCCACCCACGCTGGCTACAGAAGGCCCTCAAGGCGGCCTGGCCGGAACACTGGGAGGCTGTCTGCGCGGCGAACAACGCCCATCCGCCGTTGATCCTGCGGGTCAATCGCCGCCATGGCAGCCGCGACGACTATCTGGCCGAGTTGCAGCAAGCCGGGATCGCTGCCGAGCCCTGCGCCTTCAGCCGTGACGGCATCCGCCTCGTCGAAGCCTGCGACGTGAAGACCCTGCCGGGCTTCGCCGAAGGTCGCGTCAGCGTGCAGGACGAAGCCGCCCAACTGGCCGCCGACCTCCTGGAGCTGGCGCCCGGGCAGCGCGTGCTCGACGCCTGCTGCGCGCCCGGTGGCAAGACCTGTCACGTCCTCGAGGCAGAACCCGGTCTCTCCGAAGTGGTGGCTGTCGACCTGGAAGAGAGCCGCCTGGTGCGTGTGCGCGAGAACCTCGCGCGACTCGGCCTGGAAGCCAGGCTGATCGCCGCTGATGGCCGCGATACCGCCGGCTGGTGGGACGGCAAGCCGTTCCAGCGCATCCTCCTCGATGCTCCCTGCTCGGCAACCGGGGTGATCCGTCGGCACCCGGACATCAAGCTGACCCGCAAGGAAGAAGACATCGCCGCGCTCGCCGAACTCCAGGGTGAGCTGCTGGATGCCCTCTGGCCGACTCTGGAAGTCGGTGGCGTGCTGCTCTATGCCACCTGCTCCACGCTGCCACGGGAGAACAGCGATAACATCGCCGCCTTCCTCGCCCGCACCCCTGGCGCCCGCGAGCTGGACATCCCCGGACCGTTCGGATTGAAACAACCCCACGGCCGCCAATTGCTGGCGCAGGAAGACGGCCATGACGGTTTCTACTATGCCAAGCTGATCAAGATCGCCGCTTCAGCACGCGGCTAACGGAGTTAGCAGTGAAGATCATCATTCTCGGCGCGGGGCAGGTTGGTGGCACCTTGGCAGAGCACCTTTCGGGCGAAGCCAACGACATCACCGTGGTCGACACCGATGGCGACCGCCTGCGCGACCTCGGCGACCGACTCGACATCCGTACCGTGCAAGGCCGTGGCTCCTTCCCCACCGTGCTGCGCCAGGCTGGCGCCGACGATGCCGACATGCTGGTGGCGGTGACCAACAGTGACGAGGTGAACATGGTCGCCTGCCAGGTGGCCTACACGCTGTTCCACACTCCCACCAAGATCGCCCGGGTACGCGAAGCGGCCTATCTCACCCGTGCTGGCCTCTTCGATAACGAAGCCATCCCGGTGGACGTGCTGATCAGCCCGGAACAAGTGGTGACCAACTACATCAAGCGCCTGATCGAGTACCCCGGTGCGCTGCAGGTGATCGACTTCGCCGAGGGCAAGGCCCAGCTGGTGGGGGTCAAGGCCTATTACGGCGGTCCGCTGGTGGGCCAGGAGCTGCGCCAGATCCGCGAGCACATGCCCAACGTGGACACCCGCGTGGCCGCCATCTTCCGTCGCAATCGGCCGATCCTGCCCAAGGGCGATACCGTGATCGAGGCCGACGACGAAGTCTTCTTCATCGCCGCCAAGGCTCACATCCGCGCGGTGATGAGCGAGCTGCGGCGTCTGGAAGACAGCTACAAGCGCGTGGTCATCGCGGGCGGCGGACATATCGGCGAGCGCCTCGCCGAGGCCATCGAAAGCCGCTACCAGGTGAAGATCATCGAGATGAACCCGGCGCGCTGCCGTCACCTCTCGGAAGTCCTCGACAGCACCATCGTGCTCCAGGGCAGCGCCTCCGACCGCGATCTGCTGGTGGAAGAGAACATCAACGACGCCGACATCTTCCTCGCGCTGACCAACGACGACGAGGCCAACATCATGTCCTCGCTGCTGGCCAAGCGCCTGGGCGCGCGCAAGGTGATGACCATCATCAACAACCCGGCCTACGTGGACCTGGTACAGGGCGGCGACATCGACATCGCCATCAGCCCCCAGCTGGCCACCATCGGCACCCTGCTGACCCACGTGCGTCGCGGCGACATCGTCAGCGTGCACTCCCTGCGCCGTGGCGCAGCGGAGGCCATCGAAGCCATCGCCCACGGCGACGCGAAGTCGAGCAAGGTGGTGGGCAAGATGATCGAGGACATCGCCCTGCCGCCCGGCACCACCATCGGCGCCATCATCCGTGACGAGGAAGTGCTGATCGCCCACGACGACACCATCATCGAGTCGGGCGACCATGTGATCCTGTTCCTCGTGGACAAGAAGTACATCCGCGACGCCGAGCGGTTGTTCCAGGTGGGCCTGACCTTCTTCTAAAGGGAGCACCCCATGCTCGAAGGATTGGAAAAGATGCTGGCCAAGGGCGTGGACAACGCCCTGCTGCGCTTTGGCCTGGGCAAGGGCTACCTCGACTAGGGCGATGCGGCGCGGGCCGCCGAGCACCTGCGCCGTTGCGTCGAGCAGGACCCCAAGTACTCTGCCGCCTGGAAGCTGCTGGGCAAGGCCCTGGAAGCTGACGGCGACCTCGCCGCCGCCCGCGCCGCCTGGACCGAAGGCCTCGCGGCCGCCCAGGCCCATGGCGACAAGCAGGCAGAGAAGGAGATGACGGTGTTCCTCAAGCGCCTGGACAAGCGCGGCGGCTCGCCGGTCTGATCAATTCATCAAGGTCAAAATGACTCGATGCCGGGTCCAAGTGACTCTTCCCGTGAAAGTCATTTTGACAGCCTTATCCAATAAATCATTGATTTATAAAGCCTGAATTCCTGGCCCGTTTCTTGTTCCTGTAAAGCACGTCGTGGTGTTGCCACGTCGGCCTCTTACAGAAACAGGAACCTGCCATGCCACAACACGAATTCGAGAATCGCCTTGCGGTCGTCACCGGTGCCAGCTCCGGGATCGGCCTTGCCGTTGTAGAGCGCCTGCTGGAGCATGGCGCCCGGGTCCTGGCGATGAGCCGGCGACCGGGAGAACTCCACGGGCTACAAGCGCGCTTCGGCGAGCAGCTGCATTGGCAAGCCGGCGACGTTACCCAAGCCAGTGATCTGACCGCGCTGGCGCAGACGGCGCGCGACCTCGGTCCCATCCACTACCTGGTGCCCAATGCCGGGATCGCCCGCCTCGCAGACGGGCTGGATGCCACTGCGTTCGACCCGCAATGGGCGGTCAATGGCGCGGGTGCCATCGACACGCTGGCGGCGTTGAACGGCGACTTGGTGCCGTCTGCCTCGGTGGTGTTCATCGGCACCTTCCTTTCAGGGGTGAGTTTTCCCGGTCTCGCCGCCTACATTGCCTCGAAGGCCGCGTTGAAAGCGCACATGCGCACCCTCGCGGTGGAACTGGCACCCCGTGGCGTACGCCTGAACATGGTGTCGCCCGGCCCGACCGCCACGCCCATCTGGTCCAGCCTGGGACTGGCAGACGACGAGCTCTCCGCAGTAGCCGATAGCGTCAACCAACGCTTGCTCGGTGGTCGCTTCCTCGAACCCGGTGCCGTGGCCGATGCCATCCTCTTCCTGCTCTCGCAGGCTGCACGCGGCGTCCACGGCCAGGACCTGGTCGTCGACAGCGGTTACACCTTGCGCTGAATGCAGATGGCCCCGTCGCACAAAGTCGACGGGGCCAGCGGTTCACTCTCCCCGCAGATAGCTCAGGGTCTGCTCGGTGCTCCACAGCGCATTGGCGATGTAGCGGTAGTTGATCAATGCGGCCAGGTAGCCGTCACCCTCGGGCGTCGTCGGGCCTGCGGTGGCATCGCGCACCACCGCCACTTCGAAGCCCAGTTCCAGCAGTTCGCGCAGGTGGGATTCCACGCACAGATTGGCGGCCATGCCGGCGAGGATGATCTGCGACACACCGTGCTTGCGCAGCTGCAACGCCAGGTCGTTGGTCTCCGGGCCGTAGACCTTGTGGGGGGACGCGATGATGGTCTTGCCATCGAGGATGAAAGGCTTGTACTCGGGCAGGAAGTCCGCGCCGGAGTTCTCGAAACCTTCCAGGCTCAATGGCCCCTTGCGGTCGAACATGCAGATACTGTGCATGACCTTCTCCAGCGGCCCGCCGAAGTGCCACTCGTGGTCGCAGGGGTAGTAATAGTGCGGCGACACGGCAACGGTGATGCCGGCCTCCTTGGCAGCGGCGAACAGCTGGCCGATATGCCGAACCGTATCGTGCTCGGTGATGCTCTTGCCGAATACGCTCCAGCTCACCCCTTCGGGGCTGAGGAAATCGATTTGCGGGTCAATCACTACCAGCGCGGCGCGGGACAGGTCCAGGCGCATGCCCGGGTTGGGCAGTGCAGGCTCGGCCGGGTCGTTGTAGGCCGTGGAGGGGCGGGAAGGTTCATGGCTCATTTCGATGGACTCCTGCGGGCGGGATGAAATCACGGATTGCCGTGGCAGCCCGGCCCGGGGCTGACTACCATCGGCGTGATTGCATCCTATGGCCGCGCCCTCCGCGGCTTTTGCCAGGACGTACAGGATCTTTGCCAGGTTGTCTCCGATGGATGTCCTTTCCGAATTCTTCGAGCGCACCAGCCTCCAGGGGCGGCTGTTCTTCGCCGGCCGCGTGGACGGAGCGCTGGTGCTCGACAAGCCGCCGGGTATGGCGTTCATCCACCTGGTGGAGCGGGGCGGCATCGACATGGTCCAGCCAGGACTGCCGAAGGTATCGATCAGCGAACCCAGCGTGCTGTTCTGCCCCAGCAGCTGCCGTTATCAGTTGCGCTCCAACTCCATCGAGGGGGCCGAGCTGATCTGTGCTTCTTTCCAGTTCAGCCGTGGTCTGGTCCAGCCGTTTCCCCTCGGACTGGAAGAAACCCTGGTGTTTCCTCTGGACGCGCTGGGCCATGCGTTACCAGTGATCCGCACCCTGGTAGGCGAGTTCCAGGGCGCGGCGCCCGGCAGGGCCAAGGCCCTCAATCTGTTGTTCGAATACCTGTTCGTGCTGTTGGTACGGCGGGCGGTCGAGGACGGTCGGATTTCCGGGGGCCTGCTCTACGCCCTGCAGGATGGCCGGCTGGGGGCCGTACTCAGCCAGATTCACCGAGAACCGGAAGAGGAATGGAGCGTGGAGCGCATGGCGAACCTGGCGCTGATGTCCCGTTCGAAATTCTCCGCCTGCTTCAATCAGATCCTGGGGACATCGCCCATGGCCTATCTCACCGCCTGGCGCATGAAGACGGCGCAGGATCTGCTGCGTGAAGGGGTTCAGATCAAGGTGGTGGCCAACGCGGTGGGTTACAGCTCGCAGGCATCGTTCTCCCGGACCTTTGCGAGCCTGGTGGGTTGCCCACCCGCGGAATGGATCAGGACGGTGGCGAAGGGCGAGGTAGAGGTGACCGCGCGGGTTTGTCCTACTGTTCCGCCTGAGCCCTGATCAGGACTCCATGAAACGCAGGCCCGCGCCCTCGGCATCCACTCGCATCACTTCCATTTCCAGGATGGGTGCTTCGATCGGCAGGTCCTGGACCTGGCCGCGTACGATACTGCCGACTGTCAGAGCAGCCAGATCGGGATGACGGACATAGACGCCGCCATCGGAGAGATCGCGGGTCTGGGCAACCAGCTCACCAAAGCTCGGGTGGCTGATCTTGATCCTGCACTTCATCGGAGTTCGGGGAAATTGCCGCTGGTTCGCCATGGGATCGCATCATCCTGAGCCGGTGAGCTGCCGACGTTAACGGTGTATCAGATCTGGAACAACCCTCACCCGGCCAGAAAAAAGGCGCCTTCCGGCGCCTTTCTGCTCAATACCACTTCTTCTCGCCTTCGGGGCGTTTCTTGAAGCGCTTCATGCTCCACATGTACTGGGTCGGGTAGGCCCGCACGTACCTTTCCACCACCTGGCTCATGGCGGCGACGCCTTCTTCGACGTTCTCGCTGTACATGCCTTCGGGCGCGGCTTCGAGGATCACCTTGAAGCCCGAACCATCGGGCAGGCGCAGGGCATGCAGGAATACGCCGCGCGCCTTGCCGCCAGCCAGCATGCCGGGAACGAACTTGCTGGTCAGCGCCTGGGTGCCGAGGAAGGGCACGAAGACGCCAGCCGAGAGGCTCGGTTCAGGGTCGGCGGGGATGCCCACGGCGCCGCCCTTGCGCACTTCCTTGATGACACTGAGGATGCCTTCCTTGGTGGAAGGCGCCACACGGTTACCCAACTGCACTCGTTGCTTCTGCAGCAGCTCGTCCACCGCCTTCAGCTTCGGCGGGCGGTAGAAGATGATGGGTTTGCACTGGGCGCAGTAGAAGTGGTTGAGCACTTCCCAGTTGCCCAGGTGGCTGGTGATACCCACCACGCCCTTGCCACTGGCCAGGGCCTCGTGCAGCACATCGAGGCCTTCCACTTCGCGTACCAGTCCGATGGACTTCTCCGCCGGCCAGATCCAGGCGCAGGCGCTTTCGGTGAAGGTCCGGCCGATATCCTTCAGGCTCTGACCAACGCGCTGCTCCAGTTCCGCCGGCGACCATTCGGGGAAGCACTTGGACAGGTTGATCCGCACCACATCGCGGGAACGGTTCGGCAGCTTCCACATCAGCCAGCCAATGGTCGCGCCAACCGCTTGCACGGCACGCCAGGGCAACATCGCGAAGAGGCGCAGGAAGCCGACAATCAGCGCACCTTTCAACTTATCCACAGGCAACTCCAGGACGTTCGAAAGCGCGCATTCTACCCTCGCACCGGATCACAGGGTCAGCTCGCGATAACGGTCGCAGTCCGTGGTGTGATCCATGACCATGCCGGCGGCCTGCATGAAGGCGTAGCAGATGGTCGGGCCGACGAAGGTGAAGCCGGCTTTCTTCAACGCCTTGCTCATGGCCTCCGCCTCGGGTGTGACCGCCGGCACCTGGCCACGCGCGCTGAAGTGGTTGACCTTGGGTTTGCCGCCGACGAAGGACCAGAGCAGCTTCACCGGGTCTTCCTGGCGCAGCCATGCCTGGGCGTTCTGCCGGGCTGCCTTGAGCTTGAGGAAGTTACGGATGATGCCCGGGTCCTGCATCAGCTTCTCGATCTCCTCGTCACTCATCACCGCCAGGCGCTGCGGATCGAAACCGAACAGAACCTCGCGGTAGCGCTCGCGCTTCTTCAGTACGGTGATCCAGGACAGGCCGGCCTGGAAGCCTTCCAGCAGGAGGAGTTCGAAAAGCGCCGCAGAGTCCTTCAGCGGTACGCCCCATTCGGTGTCGTGGTAGGCGATGTAGAGGGGGTCGTCATTGCACCAGAAGCAGCGTGGCATAAGGCTTTCCATGCGGTTGCGGCGGGGTCGGATCGGGTATACTCCGGCATTTTCCGTCGAAGACCCAGCACAGGTGAAATTCGTGAGCCAGACTACGCCCGCCGTGCGCACCTTCCAAGACCTGATCCTCGCCCTGCAGCAGTACTGGGCCGAGCAGGGCTGCGTGGTGCTCCAGCCCTACGACATGGAAGTGGGCGCCGGTACTTTCCACACCGCCACCTTCCTCCGCGCCATCGGCCCGGAGACCTGGAACGCCGCCTACGTGCAGCCGTCCCGCCGTCCGACCGACGGCCGCTACGGCGAGAACCCCAACCGCCTGCAGCACTACTACCAGTTCCAGGTGGTCCTCAAGCCCAACCCGGAGAACTTCCAGGAGCTGTACCTCGGCTCGCTGAAAGCCATCGGGGTCGACCCGCTGGTGCATGACATCCGCTTCGTCGAAGACAACTGGGAATCGCCGACCCTTGGCGCCTGGGGCCTGGGTTGGGAAATCTGGCTGAACGGCATGGAAGTCACCCAGTTCACCTACTTCCAGCAGGTCGGTGGCATCGAGTGCTACCCGGTGACCGGCGAAATCACCTACGGTCTCGAGCGCCTGGCCATGTACATCCAGGGCGTCGACTCGGTGTATGACCTGATCTGGGCCGACGGCCCCTTCGGCAAGGTCACCTATGGCGACGTGTTCCACCAGAACGAAGTGGAGCAATCGACCTACAACTTCGAGCACGCCAACGTCGAGAAGCTGTTCGAGCTGTTCGACTTCTACGAGAGCGAAGCGAACCGCCTCATCGAGCTGCAGCTGCCGCTGCCGACCTACGAGATGGTCCTCAAGGCCTCCCACACCTTCAACCTGCTGGACGCCCGCCGCGCCATCTCGGTGACCGAGCGCCAGCGCTACATCCTGCGCGTGCGCACCCTGGCCCGCGCCGTGGCGCAAAGCTACCTGCAGGCGCGCGCGCGTCTCGGCTTCCCCATGGCCACTCCCGAACTGCGTGACGAAGTACTGGCCAAGCTGGAGGCTCAAGAATGAGTGCACAAGATTTCCTGGTAGAGCTGGGCACCGAAGAGCTGCCTCCCAAGGCCCTGAAATCCCTGGGTGACGCCTTCCTCGGCGGCATCGAGCAAGGCCTCAAGGCCGCCGGCCTGGGCTATGCCAAGGCCCAGGTATTCGCCGCCCCGCGCCGTCTGGCCGTGCTGGTGGAGCAACTGGCGACCCAGCAACCCGATCGCAGCATCAACCTCGACGGTCCGCCGATCCAGGCCGCCTTCGATGCCGAAGGCAAGCCGACCCAGGCGGCACTGGGCTTCGCCCGCAAGTGCGGTGTTGACCTGGAGCAGATCGACAAGAGCGGTCCGAAACTGAAGTTCAGCCAGTCCATCCCCGGCCAGCCGGCCGCAGGCTTGCTGCCCGGTATCGTCGAAACCTCGCTGGCTGCCCTGCCGATTCCGAAGCGCATGCGCTGGGCCGCTCGCCGCGAAGAGTTCGTGCGTCCGACCCAGTGGCTGGTCATGCTGTTCGGCGACGACGTGGTGGATTGCGAGATCCTCACCCGGAAGGCCGGTCGTGAATCCCGTGGCCACCGCTTCCACAACCCGGACAACATCCGCATCAGCAAGCCTTCCACCTACCTGGAAGACCTGCGCAGCGCCCACGTGCTGGCCGACTTCGCCGAACGCCGCGAGATCATCGCCAAGCGTGTCGCCGAACTGGCTGCCGAACAGAACGGCACTGCCGTGGTGCCCGCCGACCTGCTGGACGAAGTGACTGCCCTGGTCGAGTGGCCGGTGCCGCTGGTGTGCTCCTTCGAGGAGCGCTTCCTCGCCGTGCCCCAGGAAGCCCTGATTTCCACCATGCAGGACAACCAGAAGTACTTCTGCCTGCTGGATACCAACGGCAAGCTGCTGCCGCGCTTCATCACCGTAGCCAACGTGGTCAGCAAGGACCCGGCGCAGATCGTATCCGGTAACGAGAAAGTGGTTCGCCCGCGCCTCACCGACGCCGAGTTCTTCTTCAAGCAGGACAAGAAGCAGAAGCTCGAAGTCTTCAACGAGCGCCTGAAGAACGTGGTGTTCCAGGCCCAGCTCGGTACCGTCTACGAGAAAGCCGAACGCGTATCCCGCCTCGCGGGTTTCGTGGCCGAGCAGATCGGCGCCGATCCGGCCCGCGCTGCGCGCGCCGGCATCCTCGCCAAGTGCGACCTGGCTACCGAAATGGTCGGCGAATTCCCGGAAATGCAGGGCATCGCTGGCTACTACTACGCGACCAACGACGGTGAGCCGGAAGACGTCGCCAAGGCGCTGAACGAGCAGTACATGCCCCGTGGCGCTGGCGCCGAGCTGCCGCAGACCCTCACCGGTGCCGCCGTTGCCGTGGCTGACAAGCTGGACACCCTGGTGGGTATCTTCGGCATCGGCATGCTTCCCACCGGCAGCAAGGACCCCTTCGCCCTGCGTCGTCAGGCCCTGGGCGTCCTGCGCATCCTGATCGAGAAGCAGCTGAACCTCGACCTCGCGGCAGCCGTCGCCTTCGCCATCGACCTCTACGGTTCCAAGGTGAAATCCGAGGGTCTTGCCGAGCAGGTGCTGGAGTTCGTCTTCGACCGCCTGCGCGCCCGCTACGAGGACGAAGGCGTGGACGTCGCCGTCTACCTGTCGGTACGCGCTGTGCAGCCGTCCTCGGCATTGGATTTCGACCAGCGCGTGCAGGCCGTCCAGGCCTTCCGCAAGCTGCCGGAAGCCGCTGCCCTGGCCGCCGCCAACAAGCGCGTGTCCAACCTGCTGAGCAAGGCGGAAGGCAATGTTCCCGGCAGCGTCGACAACGCCCTGCTGCAGGAAGCCGCCGAGCAAGCCCTGGCCAAGGCCGTGGGCGACGCCGAGCAGGCCCTGGCGAACGCCGGCAGCTACCGCGAAACCCTGGAGCGCCTGGCCAGCCTGCGCGAGCCGGTGGACAGCTTCTTCGAAGCGGTACTGGTCAACGCCGAAGACGCCGCCGTACGCAGCAACCGCTATGCCCTGCTGGCCAAGCTGCGCGGCCTGTTCCTGGGCGTGGCTGACATTTCGGTATTGGGCTAAGTGATAGCGCGCGCCTGACCCAAGGCAGAGCACTTCGGGTCAGGCGCGGCGTTCAGGCGTCGTTCATGAAATTACTCATTCTCGACCGCGATGGAGTCATCAACGAAGACTCCGACGCGTACATCAAATCGCTCGAGGAGTGGATCCCCATTCCCAGCGCCATCGCCGCCATCGCGCGCCTGAGCAAGGCCGGCTGGACCGTTGCCGTGGCCACCAATCAATCCGGCATCGCCCGCGGCTATTACGACCTCGCGACGCTGGAGTCGATGCATGCGCGGTTGCGCGAGATGGTGGCAGAGCAGGGCGGCGAATTGGGCGTGATCGAGTACTGCCCGCATGGCCCGAACGACGGCTGTGATTGCCGCAAACCGCAGCCCGGCATGCTCAGGCGCATCGCTGCGCACTATGGCGTGGGCCTTGCTGGCATCTGGTTCGTCGGCGACAGCAGTGGTGACCTGGAAGCCGCGCGGGCCGTCGATTGTCAGCCCGTTCTGGTGAAGACCGGCAAGGGCGAACGAACCCTGGCCAAGCAATTGCCAGCGGGCACCCTGGTATTCGACGATCTGGCGGCAGTCGCCACACATCTACTTCAGTAAGGTCAACAGCTCCCATGACGACAGTGCAGGCCATCAGAACCTTCCTTTTCTACCTGCTGCTGTCGCTGAGCGCCTTCATCTGGGGCACGCTGAGCCTCTTCTTCGCGCCATTCATGCCGTTTCGCGCGCGCTACCGCTTCATCGTCTGGCGCTGGTGCCGGTTCGCTGTCTGGCTGGCCAAGGTGATGGTGGGTATTCGCTATGAAGTGAAAGGCGAGGAGAACATCCCGACCCAACCCTGCGTGATCCTCGCCAAGCACCAGAGCACCTGGGAGACCTTCTTCCTCTCCGGCGCTTTCGAGCCTCTCAGCCAGGTGGTCAAACGCGAGCTGCTGCGCGTTCCCTTCTTCGGCTGGGCCATGGCGCTAATGAAGCCCATCGCCATCGATCGCAGCAACCCCAAGGCGGCCCTCAAGCAGCTCGCAGCGCAAGGCGATGAGCGCCTCAAGCAAGGTGCCTGGGTACTGATCTTCCCTGAGGGCACCCGTGTGCCGGTCGGCCAGATGGGCAAATTCTCTCGCGGTGGCGCGGCCCTGGCGGTGAATGCCGGACTGCCGGTCCTTCCAGTGGCGCTCAATGCCGGCCAGTTCTGGCCGAAGGAAGGCTGGGCCAAGCGCCCGGGCACCATCCAGGTCGTGCTCGGTCCGGTCATGTATGCGGAAGGCGAGGGTCCCCGAGCCATTGCCGAATTGAATGACAGGGCGTTTGCCTGGGTGGAAGCCACTCAGCGCGAGATCGAAGGTCCGCAGACCACTGCCAAAGTCGAGCATCCGGCCTGAACTGTGGATAAGCTGTGAACAAAATTTTGGCGAATTGCCGATTTCATGGCTCAAGGCCCTGATTTACAAGGGCCTTCGTTTCACAATAAGTCTTAGCGAGAAAGTGCATAACGCTTTCTCGCCTTCCTCGTTAGCCTTTCAGATAGCGCGAATCCAGCCCGTTGAAGCACTGGATGATCCGCTCGCGCGCAACGCCTGGAAAATTCTTTTCGGTCAGCACCACCAGAACCCCTGGCTTGACCCTGCCGGAGCGCAGCTGGCGCATCATGTATGCGTTTATCTCTTCGTCAGTGATGCTTGATGCATCACCCTTGCTCTCATCCATCCAATTGCTCCTGTACGGCCTCCAGGGCCCCTGCAAGCGCTCCCAGGCTACGCCCTCTCTATGCAGGTGCGAAGCGTCCCCACCACTGGGAACGCACAGGAACGCTTGAGCCAGGCGGTATTCGACAAACAGGGGGAGAAGGGAATTTTGCAGAAGCCGGAAAGCACTGAGGGGAGCCGAAGCTCCCCTCAAATGTTTATTTCATTTTATTGTTGTTGTTTTTATCAAGTATTCGTTGTTGTTCTTCGCTCCTGGCTACTAGCGCAACCAGAAATGGCTGGTCCCAACTGGACCGAGGGCAAACGGATTTTTTTGGACGCTGATCATGTCATCGTCATTGCTGAACCAACCAGAGCGCCGCTACCTCAAGGTAGTTTTATTGTTCTTTTGCTCTAGTCACCGGGTATGGAACGACACACCCTGTCCAAAAAAATCGGTTTGCTTCTTCTCTGTGCTGTTGTTTTTGTTCTGTCAGAGTCGAAAACGTTCTTTTTGAAGCTTTTTATTGTTGTTGTGCCATATAGAATGCATGCCGCGTGCCAACTTTTACAAAACCCTTATAAATCAGAGTCTTAGCTAAATTTAGTATTTTCTAGAGCGGGTTCATTGCCCCAATCTGTTCCCTTACGACCCGTCCGGATAAGCCTCGACGGAGGGAGGGGTAACACTCCTGGTGCCAGTTCCCCGGCATAGTGTTACCCACTGTTTCTGCTAGGTAACCCGTTGCTGATAAAGGAAAAAACGCGGTGAAGGTTCATTTCGAACTTGCCGCCAGCACCGAGCGGAGCCAATCCCTAGGCTCCGTCATTTCCCCGACATCGAATACGAATTCCTGCCCACGGTACGCGCTCCGCAACCGGCAAATCTCGCCCGCACGCTCCCATCGATCCAGTCTCCGGTGATAACTCAGCCCAGGGCTTTCCGCACTCGGTGCGAAGAAAGCTGGCAACTGCCAATGCGTCTGTACCTTCGCCTCCGGAGCAGTCAGCACCAGGCGGTTGTCGACGCCGGGAAATATTCCTGCCCCGCTGTTCGCTATCCCGTCCAGGCATAGCTGCTCTGCGGCAAGGTAGAGTGTGTTGTGCGGATCGGGCGCATAAGCAAAGTGCGGGTGATATCGCGCCCAGGGCAATGCGTCGGATGGCAACTCGTCGATCTTTAGAACTTCGCCTACGCACAGCCAGCCCCAGATGATCTGCCGAGTCATCTGGCCAGGAATGAATCGCCACATTCCCTGCACGTTCTCCACAGGTCGAAATGAACCGAAGAACAAGAAGAGATCTCCGACCACCACGCCTTCGTTACGAAGATGCCCTTGGGCACTGCCACTTTGCCCAAAGACAGGCCGCCAGCCATAGGCACGCGGCAGGGCGTCGAAGCGAAGATCGGGATCAAGATGGGCGCCCCTGCAACTCCATGCTGGTTTGCCTCCCAGCTGGCTAACCAGCTCCCCAAGATTGATGCCTTCATAAGCAATGTCGCCGTATCGAACCGGCGAGCGCTCGTCCGGGATCGGCAGCGAACAGAGGCTTCCATCAGGCAGGATCGGGCTGGGAAATCCGCCTGCGGATGAATCGAAGCCCTTTCGGCTCAGGATAATGCGCAACGCACTTCCCTCGTTCGCGGCAATTTTGAAGCATCGCCTCATTAACCGTTTCGGCGATTTCTATCTGTATAGCTTCCCCCAAAAAAGAAGCCCCGGCTTTTGGCCGGGGCTCCTGGAAGGGCTTCGTTGCGTTCGTGGAGGTGGGAAAAGTAAACCGACTTTGACGCTCCCGAAAAACTGGGGTAGACAGCCGTTCGGACAAAGAAAATTTCTCCTTTGGCCAAAGTTATCCGCCCATTTCCCACCTTCGGCCAAAGTTATCCGCTCGCAAAATTGACAAAAAGTCAAGATATATGAATAGGTTACGCTAAAACGCTCAATATTCAAGGGCCCGCTAGACTCTCCCCCAAACGCTATCTGTTACCACCCTTTCGGGATACACCCCCCTAGCTGGGTAAGCACCTCCCTCGCACGCGGTGGCGTTCATCCAACGCATTGGCCGTTCACCCGTCCTGCAGTGTCTGCACATCCTCCAGACAACAAAAAACCCGCCGAAGCGGGTTCTTTGCAACGATCCGACATCCTGTCGGCACATCCGTGTTCATCGTCCTTGATTCTGAGCGACTCCTTCGCTCAGTCGATGCCTAAAGGTTACAAATGAGGCGTAAGGTTCGGTAGCAGTCGTTACCTTCACCTGATGTAAGCCATTCGCTATAGCTGTCGGCGGATCAGCCAACCGCCGCCACGTGAGGGCGGTCTGCCCAGCTGGGAGTGGGCTGGCGGACAACTCATAGCTATTGAGTGATCCTGCGAAATAGCTGTTCTGCTAGCTGCCTAGCCTCCTGCTCCTGCATTTCACTGATTGCCGGCAAGTCGACCCCCTCATCACCCGCCACGTACAACGGCCCCCCCTGGTCATCGTCGTAATCCTGGTCGGCATACAGTCCGCCATCATGATAGGCCCTCAGCGAGCTCTCCCGAAGGTCATGACCCAGCAGTTCGGATAGGAAGACCCACACCCAATTCTGAAACAGGTTGTGTTCGTCGTATTCGTCAATCAAAGCCCGCATGGCGTCGACATCGCCCAGGGAGGCGGCCTCGGTGTACCAACGCTTGGCACCCTCGAAATCGCCTTTCGCCTCGGCCTCCTGCGCAGCATCCAAGGCGAGCTCCAGTTGTGCTGCGCCATATCCAAGACGCGCGGCCTCCTGGAGATGGAAAGTTTGGCGCTCTTCCTTCGAGGTGTTCTCTTTGTATGCCAGCGCCCATTCCAGCTCGATTCCGGTCAGCTCGCGACCTTGCGCCAACAAGGAGTGCCAGTACTCGGAGCCTTCAACTTCCTCGAACTCATCTCCTCTATATAGAAGCACAAGGGCAAAGTGAGCCTTGGCATCCCCGCGCTGGGCCACCTCAGCCAAACTGTGCATGAGCAGCTCCACCTGGTCGAGATCTATACGCGGCGTGCTTTGCGCAGGCGATGCCTGCTCATCATCTTCCCAGTCCCAATCATCCTGATCGGGCCAATCCTCTCCATTCAATGACGCGAGCACCTCGTCCAGGGAAACCGCACCGAGCCGTCGGTCTTGGATGAGCTGCAACAACACAGCACCTGCCGAATCTGCGACATGCGAGTAACCAAGCTCACTCAGTCGGCCATTGAGGCAAAGGAGATGCTCAGCCGGAATTACTGGCTTGGCGTCGAGTACGGCCAGCAGGTGGTGCGAATGAAGTGCGGCACTGGACTTGAATCCGAAACACGCCGCCAGCAGCTCATGAACATGCGCGTGCCGGAACGACTGCTGGGTTGCAGACTCAAGCTGACGCTTGGCGGTGTAGGCGAGTTCTTTCATAGCCATGAAACCATCCTCGTAACCTGTCCGTATGGAGCACGCGGCACACGTTTAAGCCCCAGACGATCAGGCGTTGGAAGGTTTCAGACAGCAGGGAGGAGGGGTAACGCGCCTTTTTTAACTCGTGTGCAAGTTGGGCGGGCGCCTGCGCAAGATTCTAGCGAGCGGGAACAAGTCGAGTCCAGTACGCAGAAGGCGACCTGTGAATCGGCCCGAGTTTCTACACTCCGACGGTACTGACTAGGACAAATAGGCAGAATTGCGGGTCATGCAGCGCATCCTTGGCTACTCGTTTGACTCAAGCAACTCCATTGAACTCGACGGATCCGCGAGGCGATAGCCCATTGCCCGGTAACCGGCCTGACGTTTGCCCCACATCCGTAACAACGCTGGATGTCCGGCATCGACGAAGTCGATGATGCGGACGTCAGCCTTGCAGGCATGCTCGCGGTGCAGTCGCCCGGCATACTGCTGAAGGTTGCCCTTCCAGGAAATCGGCATGGCCAGGATCAAGGTGTCCAACGGCGGATGGTCGAAACCTTCACCGACCAGTTTGCCGGTAGCCAGGAGTACCCGTGGGGTCTCGGGTGGTAACGCTTCCAGCTCTCCAATCAGCGCAGCCCGTTGCTTCTTGGATAGCCGGCCATGCAGCGCGAACAAGTTTTCCACCCGCCCAACCAGCAGCTCCTCGATAGCTCCCAGGTGGTCGGTACGCTCCGTCAGCACCAGGATCTTCCGACCTTGCCTGAATGCCACTTCGACCGCCGCAATGATTTTGTCTGTTCGCTCTCCATCGTCAGCGAGCTGTCGGAAGACCTCCTGAATGCCGACGTTCTCGGCCACCGCCATCGGCTGACGCAACCACTGAGGCATTACCACCAGATCAACGGGAGCGCTCGCCGGCCTCGACGCAATGTGCCGGATGGGCCCGCACTGCATGAAGATAATCGGATGCTGGCCATCCCGGCGCATCGGCGTAGCGGTCAATCCGAGCACATACCTGGCGGCGGAGCTCTTTAGGATGGCTTCGAATGAAATGGCTGATAGGTGATGGCACTCGTCGACGATGATCTGTCCGTATTTTTTCACCTGCTCACTGACTTCACCCTGGCGCGACAACGACTGCATCACCGCGACATCGATGAGCCCGCTCGGCTTGGCTTTACCGCCCCCGATGGTGCCGATCATGCCCTTCTCACCACTCAGGAAAGTCTGCAAGCGCTCCTTCCATTGCTGAAGCAGCTCCATGCGATGCACCAGCACCAGCGTATTCACGCCTCGCCTGGCAATCAGCGCAGCGGCCGTCACGGTTTTCCCGAAGGCCGTCGGCGCACACAGGATTCCGGTGTCATGCTCCAGCACGGCCTTTAGGGCAGTCTCCTGATCCGGCCGCAACGTACCCGCAAAGCGGATATCGATGGGCTCACCCCGGCAACGCTCATCGTGCAGCACCAGGGCAATACCGTTTTCCTGGAGCAATTCTTGGGCGGCATTCAGGCAGCCACGCGGCAGTGCAATGTGCTTGGGAAAATTCTCGGCGCAACCAATCACGCGTGGCTTGTTCCACACTGGCAGGCGCATGGCCTGAGCCTGGTAGAACTCCGGATTTTGAAACGCCGCCAACCGGATGAGCTGATTGGCCAACGGCTGGGGCAGTTCGGACTTGTTGAAATAGACCTGATTGGCCAAGGTCGCATTCAACGCGACGGGCAGCGGACAGGTCAGTTTCCGTGACGCGGGTGCCTGCTGCTCCCAAGGCTGTCGCTCTTCATCATCACCTCCACCGATCACATCCAGGGGATGGCGGTGCCCAATGGCCCTGACTATTGCCGGCTCGATGTCGTCGCGGTACATCGGACAAATGCTCGCGAGGAAAGCCCACTGGTCGGGATAAGGCATCAGCTCCTCATCGACAAACACGCTGGCATTTCGCGCACGCGCTTGCTTCTGCAATGGCAGGGCGATCAGATTTCCGAAGCCGCCTTTCGGCATGCTGTCCTGGTTTGGAAAAAGCCGATCATAGGAGGTCAGGGCCAGCTGCCGTGTGCGTTCGCAGGTATGGCTGATGATCGCGGTACCCAGGCGACGCGCCTCAGACGCTGGTACATAGCTCGCGAAGAAAATCCAAGCATGTGCCCCCTGCCCGGAGCGTGAAATTTCCACCGCAACCGGCACCTCCAATTCTCGGCATGACTGCACGAAGGCTCGGACATCATTCCGCCAATCGGCCTCGTCGAAATCCACGGCCAGGAAGTGGCAGGTGTCATCCGGCATCAGTGGATAGACGCCAATGACGATCTCGCCGGCCAGATGCCGATACAGCACCTGGTCGCTCAGCGGTATCAGCTGACGATGCGGACACTCGCCGCATTTGATCCGGGGTTTCTCGCAAACGCCGACTCGCCACTCGTTGGCACAGGCCGGGGAATACCCCGATTTGCCCGCCTTGCTTTCCCAGCGCAGCGGAAAAACATCGGCTCTGCCCTGGAACAATCGCCTGAACAACTCCAGCTTCGCATCGGTATCCAGCCTCAGTGCTACGGGTTCGCCCACCGGGACAGAAGCCTGATTGACAGGGGCGACAGGGCCGCGCCACTGAATACCATTGGCCTCCAGCAACGCAATTAAGCGGGCGTTTTCGGCTTGTAGTTGCGTCAGCAGATCAGCGTCGCTCATAGGTCAGCCAGTAACAGTCTATGTACCTGGCGAGTTATGCACCCGACATAGCGAAAGGATCAACACCATGGGTTCCTGGGCACAGTTAGCTGTCGCTCCTGCCGGTCTCGCTCAGTACCCGCAGAATGTTGCGATGCAGCATCTCCCGCTCCACGAACACCCGCAGCGGTGAGAACCCGGGGCATCCAGGAGGGCCGGGTCGACCAATTGATCAGACAAGCTCACTGACCATGCTCCAGTTGACTAGGTCGAGATTTCTTTTTGCAGCCTTCATGTCCCGAAGCGCGAGTGCTGGTTTGGCCCGCCACAGACGACAGCGGCTGTCGTAATTCAGCTGCGAAGCAAGCTCTGCAGGTTTTTTCTTCGTATGAATGAACTCAATGGTGCCAAACCGACCACAGTCGATTTTATTTGAACGCCCAGAAGACATGAGGGTGATCCAGTTGATCGGAATCTGGGAGACCACCCCGGCATCACTCAGTGCCGTCTCCAGGCTGATGTAGTTGAACTCATTAGCCCGCAGGCGAGCCGCTGCGTGATAGAGCAGGTCGCCAAGATTTGCTTTCGCTGGCACGTAAAGATAAAGGCCGCGACAGATCCGAGCCAGTTTGCCATCCCTCGAAGCCCGGCTGAGCAACGATCGATAGGCCTCATCCGATATATCCGGCACCAAGGTACGCAAATCGGACGGGGTGAATAGGTATCGCTCAGGCGTTGCCAGGGAGGACAGACCGTCGTAGAGCCTTCTCAGTGGCTGCCGGCGGGGTGTTTGCGTCTCTTTCATGACCAAAATGATGCACAGAAAGTGGCGAATAGTGAAATTTACTGTAGACCGTCTGTGGCGGTTCTTACACAGGTCATGTCCTAGACCAAATGCCGGTTGGCGCTATCCGAAGCGAACTGGCGATTCAGGTGATTAGGTGCAATGGGTTTGATCGTGGCGGTTGCGAGAAACCGGTCACCAGCGCTCTCACCGAAAGAGGCCGGTGCTGCCAGTGGGCTTGACCATGGATGTATTCTCCCGTCCCCCCAAGGGCTGAGCCATGGTGGGTCGCCTGCTGCGCCTCACCGGAGTGCCAAGAGGTTTGGCCACTCGCATTACTGCAACAGGCGATTGAGCCTACGACTCCCTGCGACTCGGGATTAAACCGAAGGTCTCATCGTGCAAATCAAAGCCTTCTTCGAGCATGAAGTTCACCCTGCGCTTGCGGCGCAGATGAGCCAAGACGCCAAAGAAGCAGGGCTCGCAGAGCCGTACCGAGTATTGTTCGCCTTGATGTCGACCGTACTGACAGTCCGCACACAATTCTCCGAGCTGAAGCCCACCTCCCATCACTTTCTACGCCCACTCAGGCGATGGAACCTGAAGCCTTGCGAATTTGCTCACATGCCAGCTCAGCCTGATCAGCAATCAACTGTTGGGCGCTGCCAGCGGACTGTTGCGATCGACTTGAACTGCGGGATGCCCAGCGAAAAGCGTTCGTTTCGAGCCTTGGAACCTGGCCGATTAAGTCGCTCGACCACAGCGGCTCGGGGCGCCTCATAGATGGCCAGCGCCTCAAACTCAAAGTCCAGCAGCACCAGCACCACGGAGTCAAATTCTTTGGTGATGTCGATCGCACCGAGCCGCCCCTTGGCCTCGCGCAGCGATGGGACACAACGCCCCTTAATCTGCACCCGCCACGTAGCGCCGTCGCACACTTCAGTGGCGTCATAACCTGCTTGGCGTGCGGCCGTGAGCTCCAGGCCCAGCAGGCGGGCCGCCTCAAACTCGGCCACTTCGCCGGTGATGCCCAGTGGCTTGTTCGTTAGCGCGCGGTAGCGTTGCGCCAGGATTTTTGCCTGGCCAAGCAACTCCATAATTTCAGGACGGCTCACTGGTTCGCCTCCCATGCCAGGGGTGGCCCCAGGTAGGTGCCACTTAACAGCATACGATCAAAGGAATAGACGTGGGCATGCGGACTATTCCCACACCGCCCCACCAGTGGGTATTGATGATCGGGCCTGCCAGGCCTGAGCTCAACGGCTCCTCCGCATAGCGCGCATTCGGCCTGGAAGCGCACCAGCCGTGTCCATTGCCCATCCTCCTGCCGATGCATTTCCAACTCGCACGGATCTTCCATCAATCCAATGACCCAAGCCGGCGCTTTCACGACACGGTCGTCGATCAGTTGAAAGAAGGGTTGATACACCTGACGCCATACCAGCCAGGAAACGACGAATAGAAAGGCAAGGCTCACGATCTGTTTCAACTCGATCGTGGTGGTGCCATACACCAACGACAGCAGAAGCAGTAACGGTACCGCCGCCGTGACCAGCGCTCCGAGAAAAATGACGCCAAACAAGAATGCTAATCCGCGCCAGCTGCGGTTCTTGAGCTCTTTATTAAGGAAGGGGCGGACGAGAAAAAACGGTTTGATGCCGTTGATTGACGAGCGGACGTAACGGATCGACCAGGCAGGTGCCCCTGCTGCGATTGCTGGCGCTGTATCTTCTTCACCGGTTGTCGTCACCAACTGAAGACGGTAGGTACTCGGGTTGCCACGCCCACCACGACTCCTGTAAAGCAATTCGACCCGCTCGGAATGAGCCGCCAACACCCGCTGAAGCTGACTGATGTGCGGCACCCATTTTTTAGGATCAGTCTCCTCGGCTTTGCTAGCGGGTAGGCACCCGTAAACAATCTGCCGGCGTTCGAAATCAGCACACTCCACGCCACGCCGAAGCGCATCAAGCGTCTTCCCCACCAGGAATAAAACGATTTCCGCCGGCTTTCCATCGGATGGCGCCACCTCCAGGCCCTTTTTGACGACTTCCAGTTCAGTCAGCAAATCCAAGGCTCGAACCTCCATTTCTTAAACCATCGAGCGCCGTAGGATAACGGCGGATAACCGTTTCCACCCCCTTTATGACTCCTTTCCGTGCGGTGGTCGCAGCAGATTGAAGGCCCTGACCATCCAAAGGAGTCACCCATGAACGACCAAAATCGGCTGGACGAGCCGCCGCAAAAGCCACGCTTTGATGCCTTCATGGAGCTGTCCCCCGCAGCGCCTTGGAACCAACGTTTGCGCATCCTCGGCGAGGTTATCGATGTGCACCAGCAGTCGACTGGATCGGTACTCGTTCACTACGCGGGCAGTAACCCCACCATCCAGACTTTGCTGGCGACCCTCTGCAAAATCTATCGAGGTCATGCGGAGTCCAAACCGGGGCCTTGGTACTTCCATGCACAACTTCAACCCAATCTTCGTATGGCCCTACTGGCGCTTCAAGACAAGGCCCCGAACCAAATCGTGAAGGACATACGGCGGTCTATCGGCGAGTGACCACGACGGCGCGGCGACTACGGAATCGATGCCGGATTACACGCTACAGCTCAACTTCCCTCGGGTGAAGAATGGCATCGATTCCCACTATGGCAGCCTGAAGCTTCTGCCTGAGCAGGGGTAATTCCGACGCCGTTACTGCATGAGGCCGGTCAGCCATATCCAGAAGTACCGACAGGGCCAGGTCGGAATGCTTGACCAAGGCCACCAGATGCTCGCCTCGCGGCCCATTGGTTCCGGCAAGCCAGTTCTTGACCGTTCTCTCTTTCGCATTCGTCCAACGCATTAGAGTCTTCGTGGCCTGGTGAGTCGTCCCGAGTTCCGTGCGCAAAGCCTTGGCGATGTAGAGCGCGTATTGCTCCGCGTCGAGAAAAGTTTTGCCCGTTTTCGTCAACATTTTTCCGTCCCCTGTCTTCTACCTTTTTAGAACCATTCCAGCGGCTAGCGGCCCATGACCACTCTTTCAGTTGCGCTGGGTAGCGGTTCACCAGGCTGGGGCAATGCTGATGCGAACACTCGTGGGCTCCGGTGTAGATCAACCCGCAGATAACGCGACGCTGGCGGCGGCGTATGTGCGGATGTCCACGGAACACCAGCAGTATTCAACCGAGAACCAGCTCGACACGATTCGGCTGTATGCCGCGACTCACGCCTTGGAAATCGTCAAGGTCTATACCGACGCGGGTAAAAGCGGTCTGCGTCTGGAGGGGCGTGATGCGCTGAAGCAGCTGTTCAACGACGTCGAGAATGGGCGAGCCAATTACTCCACAATCCTGGTTTATGACGTGAGTCGCTGGGGGCGCTTCCAGGATCCTGACCTGAGCGCCAGCTATGAGGTGCGCTGCCGTCAGGCAGGGGTTTCGGTTCAGTACTGCGCCGAGCAATTCAGCAATGATGGTTCTCCGGTCTCTAACATCATTAAGAGTTTGAAGCGGATGATGGCGGGGGAATACAGCCGGGAACTGTCGGTGAAGGTGTTCGCTGGGCAGTCCCGACTTATCGAATTGGGGTACCGGCAAGGTGGCCCAGCCGGATTTGGCCTAAGGCGTCAGCTGATCGACGCAACTGGAGCACGCAAGAAGCAGCTAGGTCAGGGGGAGCACAAGAGCATCCAGACTGACCGCGTCATCCTGGTGCCCGGGCCCAAGGAGGAAGTGGAGGCCGTTCAGTGGATCTATCGGCTCTTCGTCGAGGAGGGCAGAAGCGAAAGCGAAATCGCTGACTGGTTGAATTCTCGCGGTGTAGTCACTGACCACTGCCGGCCTTGGACAAGGGGCACCGTTCACCAGGTACTGATCAATGAAAAGTACATCGGGAACAACGTTTGGAATCGCAGCTCGTTCAAGCTAAAGCAGCAACGCACGCGCAATAGTCCGGAACATTGGGTTCGGGCGGACGGGGCCTTTGACCCCATAGTGAACGCCATCCTGTTCCGCGCCGCCCAAGAGATCATCCAGGCACGCTCCTATCGTATGCCCGATGACGAGATGCTCGGGTTGCTCAAACAGATTTACCAGCGCCATGGCTATCTATCCGGATTGCTCATCGATGAGTCAGAGAGGTGTCCTTCGAGCAGTGCATACCAGCATCGGTTCGGCAGCTTGCTCCGCTGCTATGCACTGATCGGCTACACCCCGGAACGCGACTACCAATACATAGAGGCCAACCGGCGCCTTCGCCAGATGCACCCGGTGCTCCTCCAGCAAACGATCACGAAGATTGCCGAAGTGGGGGGTGGCGTGATCGTAGATCCGGCGACAGACCTAATGACGGTCAATCAGGAGCTGCTGATCTCACTGGTGTTATGCCGTTGCCAGGTATCACTGGCCGGCACCAAGCGCTGGATGATTCGCATCGACCTAGGCCTGGGCCCGGACATCAGCGTTGCGGTGAGGATGGCCGAAGGGGAGGAGTCCGCCCTGGACTACTACATCCTGCCCACCGTAGAAATGACGACACCACACCTGCGGCTCGCCGAAAGTAATCCGTCGAGCTTGGAGATATACCGGTTCGACACCCTGGACATCCTGGCGGAGCTGTCGCGCCGCTCTGCGTATCGGAGGGCAGCATGACGGCAATCCCCACTCACCGCAAAGCGGCGCTACATGTCGCCGAGGAATCCGCCATCCGCCTGATTCCCCTTGAGCGAATCCGTGTGCTCAATCCTCGAGCGCGTAACAGGCAGATTTTCGCCAAGCTAGTGGAGAACATCGCCGCCATCGGGCTGAAGCGGCCCATCACTGTAACGCCCAGCGCCGACGGCCTCGGGGAAACATTTGAGATCGTGTGTGGCCAGGGACGTTTCGAAGCGTTTCAGGCGCTAGGCGAAACAAAAATTCCCTGCATTGTCGTAAGCGCCAGCGAAGCGGATCGGTATCTCATCAGCCTGGTGGAGAATCTGGCGCGAAGAAAACACTCCAACCGGGATCTGTTGTACTCCATTCAGGTGCTGTCAGATCGCGGCTACACCAATCGGCAAATCGCGAGCAAAACCTCCCTCGATGTTAGCTACGTCAACGGCATTCTCTTGCTCTTGCGCAATGGAGAGGAGCGGTTGATCGCCGCCGTAGAGAAGGGCTGGCTACCCATAACGGTAGCGACCGAAATCGCTCGCTCGAACGACAGCGAGCTCCAGCAAGCGATGGTCGAGGCATATGAATCAGGCGTGCTGAAAGGCGATCAGCTGATCCGGGTTCGTCGGCTTATCGACCGACGCAAAGCCGTGGGCAAACGCTATGGCCAGCAACCAAACGCGGAGCGCCTGACCACGCCGCAGAAGCTGCTCAATGCTTATCAGTCAGAAGTCCGCCGGCAAAAGGTCATGATCAAGAAGGCCGACATCAATGAGCAACGACTGCTCATCATCGTCACAGCCATGCGCCAACTCCTGGCTGATGACTACTTTTGCACGTTGCTGCGTACCGAAGACTTCCTGGACATGCCCAAGCCGTTGGCAGACCGCATCCACGGGGAGGTTTCGTAATGGGCCAGGTCAAGCAGGCGTTCGAACAACGGGTCATCGCCATTCCGCTGGAGCGAATCCTGCCCACACGCAAGCTCGACAAAGGGATTCACGACAGCAAGAAATTCTCGACCATCCTCACCTCAATCCGGGAGCTAGGGGTGATCGAACCCTTGGCGGTGCATCCTCAGCCGGTCATTTCTGGTGGTGTGTCCTCCTACATCCTGCTGGACGGTCATCTTCGACTCGAGGCCTTGAAGTCCTTGGGCGGAACCGAAGCGTTATGCCTGATTTCGACGGATGACGAAGGGTTCACCTACAACCGACAGATCAATCGGTTAACCCCGATTCAAGAACACAAGATGATCCTGGCTGCCTTGAAAAAGGGGATTGAGCCCGCTCGCATCGCCCAGGTACTAGGGGTCAATGTAGATCGCATCCATGCTCGCCAGAACCTGTTGGACGGCATAGCCCCCGAAGTCGTTGAGCTGCTCAAGGTCAAGATGGTTGCCCATGACGTGTTTCGGGTGCTGCGGAAGATGAAGCCCATGCGGCAAATTGAAACGGCCGAGATGATGATCTCGGCCAACTGCTTCACCCACAACTACGCACGCATGGTGTTGGCTGCCACGCGGCCAGAAATGCTCCGAGAAAAGAAAAAGAAACCAACCGGCGACATCAGCTCTGTCGACATTGCCCGCATGGAGCGGGAAATGGAGAACCTCCAGCATGACTACAAGCAAGTGGAGGACACGCTGGGAGAGACCATGCTGGTCTTGGTGGTTGCCAAAGGGTACCTGGCGCGAGTGCTACGTAACGAGGCAATCGCTGGTTACCTGCAGCGCCACCATTCGGATCTGCTGGAAGAGCTGGTTTCCATAATGGAAGCTGTGAGCTCTGATGCCCGTCACCTGGCGAGGGAATAGGCCTACGCCCCCTGGGCCTCGGATATACGCTCCCGAAGCCGCTGCCAGTGAGGTTTCAGCTGCTTCCTAATAGCGGGTGAATCCATGATTTTTTGCTGCCCTGTAACCATAGGAAATGAAATTTCTTCTCCCTAGGTACAAGTACCTTTTGTAGAGCTTTGCGCAGAAAGCCCTTTTTTATCCTAACAAGCATGGCTGGTAGCAGAGGGGCGATCCTTCGAATTTGTGAGGGCCTTCCGCTGCTGGTGCTGCTCTAGCTGCAAGGAGCTTTGCAGGGTCAGAACTCAGACCAACGACCAACGACCAACGACCAACGACCAACGACCAAGAATTGTTGCCCCAGAAAACCTCTTTCCGAGGACAGCTTTTCCTCGAACCAAGGATGAGAGCCTCGAAGGGCGTGAGCAGGAGATCTTGCAGGCGGTGGTGGAGCTACGCCCTGGCAATGGGGCGTAGGGATACTAATGACCTGGTAGGAGTAGACGCTGCGAACACCGGGTAGCGAGGCAGCAGAAAGCACAGAGGGGAGCCGAAGCTCCCCTCTCAAGATCATTGCGTGCGTTGTTGTTCTTCTTGATCGATCTGTTGTTGTTTTTAGCGACCGGGCGCGTTGCGCCAGTCTTGGCCAACCCGACGCGGGGTCGAAGGCAAACAGATTTTTTTGGACGCTGGCCTTGCCATTGTCATGAACTGAACCAACCAGTGCATGTGCTACCTTCAGGTAGTTTTATTCTGTTGCGCTGGTCGCCGGGGCCCGAAACGGCCCACCCTCTCCAAAAAAATCGGTTTGCGTCCGCTCTGTCGTCTTGTTCTTGTTGTGCCAGAGTCGAAGCGATGTTCTTGTGGCTATTGTTTTTGTTGTGCGCTCGATAAAGCACAGTTCATGCCAAAAATAAAAAATACATATTTTTCAATGTCTTGCTGAAATGCACTGCCAACACGGCAGACGACGCCCGCTGGTTTTTGTTCCCATCTCACCCGGCCTGCTACGGCAGCGCGAACGCCCCGTAACACCGGCGGCGAAATGACGATCACGCTGGCTGGCGTTTCCGGGTGGGGGTCACCCGCACCCTGGCGGGAGCTCAATCTGCTGATCCAGCACGTCATCCGGCGCCCGCACCAGGGGGTCAAGCCAGTCGGCCTTCGCCCGTGCCCAGTCGAGGTAGTGCTGCTGCTCGCCTGACAGGCCGCCCGCTTGCACGGCGAAGCGTTCGATGGCGTGCAGATAGGCGCGAATGCCGATGGCGCGCCGCCAGGCCCGGGCATCGCGCTCCAACTGCCGGAGACGCTTATGCTCGGCGTCCTGCCGTGCCTTCTGGGCCAGGGCTTCCTCGCGCTGGCGCCGCCGCTCCGCTTCAGCCTGCGCGCGCGCTTCCTGTTCAACCAGGGTCTTCACGGCCCAGCGCCCCATCGCCACGATCAGCCGATTGAGCTGCGCCTCTACCGGCGCCCGCGTGCTATCCGTGATGCGCCCGGCATACCCATACGCCGCCTGGAGAGTTAGCTTGCCCGTTGCCACATACTGCCACTCGGGGAGGTAGACCCGTTCGCCACGTGCCAGCTTGGCCTGCTCCTTCGCCGTGGGTACGTACTTGCGGCGCGTGGTGCTCTCGTTCAACTGCAGCCCCATCGCCACCCCCAGCAGCTCGACTTCGGTGCGGTGATCGCTGACGCGCACCCTATAGCCGCGTTGTTCCAGCGCCTTAATGAGCACGTCCATCAACCGCAAGGCACGCGGCTGCATGGCCTCGGACACCTTGACGTCGAGGGCCCTGACGCTCGGACGCGGCAAATCCCGCCGATCGCGAAAGGGTTTTTCGAGCGCCGCGCGCAACTGCGCCACCAGCACGTGCGGGCGCGTGAGCCGGGCCGCGACCTGGATCTGATGCGCCGGATCTTCTTCATACCTCAGCATCGCTTGTAGGCGCGGCTCCCCGCTCAGATCTGGTTCACTGGGCTGCGCCGCCACGAACCGCCGCAACAGCCGGGGCGAGCCGGTAAAGGGCGGGAGCGCAGGGGCCTCGGGGACACGGTGGCCGGCGCGCTGTTTGGCCCAATAACCACGCCCTGGGGTGGGAATCTGCAGGCGCGCGCAGAGCTTCTTCAGGCCAACATCGGACAAGCCGTGGCGCGGCGCGACGGCCTGGAGGGGCGCTGACCAAACCTCGCGGAACAGCGCTTCACGGTCATAGGTGATGAACATCGCGACCTCCGTCGGGAAACAGTGAGCGAAGGTTGAGGCTAGCCCGCGAACCACGATTGAACCGTAGACGGGTTAAGCGCAGCGCGGTTCGGCTCTGTGCCACCCAAAAAATAAAATTGAAATAAAGGAAAATAATGCTAAATTAAGAAAAACTAAGGAACTCAACCATGACTGTCCAATACCTCCATGCCGCCGATGGCACCCCGCTGTTCGCCGTGCTGCCGATCGACCAGTACCGGCAACTGCTCAACGGGCAAGGCACGGTGCCGGTCACTGCGCCGCTGCTCTCGGCCGATGGCCGCTATGTCAGCCTGCCCCATGGTGGCTCCGACGCCAAGCTGGACGTCGTGCAGTTGATTGAACATTGGCTCGCCGGCATTGAATCCAAGACCCTTGAGGCTCACATGGCCATCAACTCGCGCGCGCAAACCCTCGATCGCTTCCCGCCGGAACAGCAGCGCTGCACCCTGGATCCGCTGGTGCGCACGCAGTTTCTGCAGTCCGACGGCTACCGCAACACCATGCAAGTGACCACCGAGGTGGTCGACGCCCTGGTCGCCACGGGGGTGTTCAGCCGCTGCAGCAAGCTCTACGCGGGGTTGTTCAGCCGTAGCGTCAAGGCGCTGGAGATCGACCCGGTCAAAGCCCAGGCCTTCCTTGAGGAACACTCGTCGGCGAGGCGGGCGAAAAAGTAACCCCAGCTCGGCTGTTCGGTCGCCATTCGCTTGCCCACCCGTTTCCACCACGCTGCTTTGAGGAGACTCGCGATGCTCGATGGCACCGTCTTGAACCTGATCGCCGACGACCTGCAGGCCCAAGCCACTGCCGTGCGGGGCGCCCGCATTGCCGCCAGTCACCAGGTCAACGTGCCGTTGGCCACTATCCCTCAAGGCAATCCTGAGCAGACCTTGCAGGCCCTTGAGCAGTGGGCGGGGCGAGGCAAGTCGACCACGCCGTACCTGTACCAGTTCTCCGTTGCCGACCACGCGTTAGTACCGGTGCTGCACGCGGCCTTTACCGAGGCTAAAACCAGTCGACGCGGTCAACGGGCCTATGCACGCCAGCAAGCGCCGTCGGCCACGCTGTATGTCGGGAGCTCGTTGGCGTTGCTCGACCGGGTCAAACAGCACCTGGGCTATGGCCCTCAAGGAACCTATGCCCTGCAGCTGTGCCATTGGTTACCGACGGCACTGCCGGGCAGTCTGGAACTGCACGCGTGGCGCTTTGCGCCGGATACACCGCCCTCCATTATCCAGGCCATCGAGGACAGTCTTTGGCGCCGGCTGCGACCGATGTTTGGCCGCCAAGGGGCACGCTAACGAACGCCGATTCGACTATTCCCGGTGGTCTTGGAGGCGTTACCGCGAGGCCGGAAACCGGCCGGCGCGAACTCGACGGATCGGTGCCTTCGGTTTACAATTTTCAACTCTTTATTAAATTTATAAACCGACAGGAGGACAGCATGATTGGCGAACGCCTCAAGCGCGCACGTGCCGCCGCTGGCCTGTCGATGCAAGCCCTGGGGCAGCAGGTTGGCGTCAGTGCCAACATGGTCAAGAAATACGAGCACGATGAAAGCATGCCCAGCTCGGGCATCCTCATTCGCCTGAGCAAGGCCTTGTCCGTGCGCGTTGAATACTTCTTCCGGCCGGTGAAAGTGGAGCTGCAAGGGGTGGAATACCGCAAGCGCTCCAATACGCCACAAAGCCTCCTCAAGCAGATCGAGGCCGATGTCCTCGACCAGGCCGAGCGCTGGCAAGAACTGGCCAACCTGTGGCCAACATTCCCCGTCCAACAATTCGCGGTGCCCGCGTGGCTCCCCGCTCGGATCGACAACCTGGAGCAAGTCGATGAGCAGGCCGATCGACTACGGGCCGCCTGGGAGTTGGGCCTCAACCCCATTCCCGACCTCATTGATGTCCTGGAGTCCCACGGCATCCTGGTGATCATTACCCAGGTGGATGTGCAGGCGAAGTTCGACGGCCTGCAGGCCAGCGTGGCCGGCAAGCCAGTCATCGTCATCTCTGCCAACTGGCCTGGCGACCGCCAACGCTTCACCTTGGCTCACGAACTCGGGCACCTGCTGCTCCATGGACGCCTGGCCGACACCCTAGATGAAGAGAAAGCCTGTCACCGCTTTGCCTCGGCACTCCTGCTCCCGGCCAGCGCCATCCGCCAACAACTGGGCCCGAAGCGCCATATGCTGGAAGTGCGGGAGTTGTATCTGCTGAAGCTGGAGTACGGCATCAGCATGCAAAGCTGCCTGTACCGCGCGGCGGATCTCGGGATCATTCCCCCGTCGACGCGCGAACGCCTGTTCATGGTGTTTGGCAAACAAGGGTGGCGCAAGCGTGAACCTGGCGAGCCGTATCGCCAGGAAAGCACCCTGCTGTTCCAGCAATTGGTTTATCGGGCCCTGGGCGAAGGCATCGTTGGCGAGTCCAAAGCTGCCGAACTGTTAGGTGTTCCGGTGTTCCAGTTCCATCAGGCGCGTAAGCTGGAGTTGCTGGATGCGGTTGCTCATCAGTGATGCCAACATCCTGATCGATCTGGAAGAAGGGCAGCTCCTCGAGCAGCTGTTCCAGCTCCCTTACCAATTCAGTGTTCCCGATATCTTGTACGCCGAAGAACTGGAGGATCAGCACAGCCACCTCTTGGACAGGGGACTCAGGTTAGGCGAACTGAATCCGACCTCGATGCGCTATGCCTTGGAGCTCACGGCCCGCGTGGCCGGCCCAAGCCGCAACGACTGTTTTGCATTGGCCTTGGCCCGACAGGAGCAGTGTCCACTGCTTTCCGGTGACCTAGCGCTACGGAAAACGGCAGAGCGCGAGGCAGTTGAGGTCAGAGGCACCGTCTGGGTGGTGGAAGAACTGATCCATCACCAGATCATCAGTATCGACATGGCCCGAGCCGCCTATGAACGCATGCGCGCCAATGCACGACGGCTACCATGGGAGCAGGCGCTCCGCCGCCTCGACCTGATGGCACATGCTTAGGTCGCTGCATCCCCTCTAGCGGGTAGTGCCCAGTCGGGGGGACTCATGTCGATCTATTACGGCTTGGCGACCTGAACCAAGCCGAAACTCTCATCGGGTACGTCACGGTCTTCCTCGAACATGAAACTCACCATGCGCTGGCGGCGAAGATCGGCCAAGACGCCAAAGAAGCACGGTTCGCAGAGCATTACCGAATAGCGCTGGCCTTGGTGCTCACCGCTCCGCCAGTCAGCCCACAGTTCTCCGAATTGCCGCCCTGGAGCTGACCCCAAACGGCCGCCACAGACTTGACACTCCGCTCGCTCGGGTAGAGCAGCGCGGTCTTCCTTGCCGTGGAAGAGCTGTTCGATTTCGGCGACGCCCATCTGGTCAAAGTCGTCCGGCACGCTGATCGACCCGGCCAAGAAACCCAGTCGCGTCCCCGACGCAACCTCGGATTTACCGACCGGTATGATTTTGGCCAACGGCTGGCCACCCTGAGTAATCAGCAACGGTGTACCGCTGCCGACCTGATTGAGGAGCTGCTCCAGTTGCTGCCGCACCTGATCAAATTCGAGTGTTTGCATCGTCACCTCCATCCCCATCTCACCGCGTGAGAATTGCTACCAGTCCCCCCCCAAAAAAAAGCTTTGGCCCGTGCACGCGCGGGTCGTGACCAGCTGAGCTGCCGGCTAGACCTCAAGGATCAGGCCAGCATCAAACCCGGTGCTCTCTCCCGGATAGCCACGCGGGTTACACACCACCCGCGTCCCGGCAACGTCGTAGTTAACTGCCATGTGCACGTGGCCGTGAACCCACAGAGTGATCGGATCACCCATCAAGTCGTCCCACCGGTTCGCAAAGGCGGCGTCCAAGTGCGTCCCAGAGTGGGGGTTTCCCTGCAGTGAGCGCAGGGTAGGTGCGTGATGGGTCACTACTACGGTCGGCCCGTCATGTGACGCAGCCAAGCGAGCACGCAGCCAATCGCGGGTTTTCATCGATTGCCGACGCAGATCGTCGGGACGGATACGTCGAAAGTTGTCGGTGCGGATCTGTCGAAAGTCGTTCATCACCGACCTAGCATGCTCTGACGCTACCGGGGCGTTGCCGGTCGCGGCGAAGTCCGTCCACATCGTCGCACCGAGAAAGCGCACCCGCTCCACGATGATTTCATCGCGATCCAAGATCTGCACGTGTTGACAACTGGCCTGACGCAGCTTGAGCAAAGTCCTACCCAAGTGCCCCCCGTAGAACTCGTGGTTGCCTGGCACGTACAGCACTGGACAGGAGAAAGCTTGCCGGGCCCAGGTGATGCCGCGCACTCCGGTATCGATGTCGCCCGCTAAGATGACCACATCTGCCTCGATTGCCGCAGGTTGGAAAACCCTAAACTCGTTGTGCAGATCGGACAGCAGGTGAATGCGCATATCAAGACACCTCGTTTTTGGCTGACATCGCCCCAAGCTGGGTGGAGGCTGGAGTTGACCACCTGTATCTGGCATCTCCTGCGACTTGAGCCGAGCCATTGGAGGGGGTGGAGCGTTCAGCATCCTGGCCGTGAAGCTTTCGCCAGTTCGCCGCATACTGCCCAGCACACCGGCATTCGACGGAGTGGAGCATGACAAAGTCGACAGAGTCCGAGCTGCTGAAACTCCTATGCGGAACGTCAGGTGATCGGCTGGATCAGCTCGTACGAAACGGAATCCCGCTTGAGGCCGTCGAAAACCTGGGTCACCATGGCATTAGTGCAGTCCGCGCGGGCATCATCACGGCCCGGACGCTGCGCCAACGTCGTGCAATGGGCCAACGTCTATCGCTCGACGAAAGTGATCGACTCTATCGAGTATGTCGGCTCGTTCTCCTGGCCGAAGAGGTGTTCGCTGACCCGGCCAAAGCGACCCTCTGGTTGAGCAAATGCCAGTCTGCATTCGGCGACCGGACGCCGCTGGAAGCCGCTGCGACGACCCCCGGGTTCACTGCGGTTCAGGAACGCTTGGAGCAACTGGGTCAGGGTTTTTCCGCATGACCGCCATCTTCGGCTCCTTGGACTGCAGCCCCGGACGGGGCAGTTAGCCACAGCGCGCTATGGAACAAACACCCACCACGTATCCCATCACCGCCACCCGTGTCGTCATCGCTCGCCCCAGAAATCATCCCGGGCCACCAAGCCAAATTCATGGTCGTCCGCCAAGCCCGGCCCCTCCTCATCGAACATGTGCTGGATTCGATGTTCCTGGCGCAGGGTCGCCAACGCCAGGAAAAAACAGCGCTCGCAGAGATGCACTTTGTAGCGCCCACCATCGTGGGCAGCGCCATACCCCCAGTGCGCCTGCAACGTGCCAAATTGCTGTCCATAGCCCGGCACCCGGGTAGCGCAGCCGCACACGTCGCAATGGACGTCTGGACTGGAGTCATCAGCGGCTAATGTCATCTGCCACCTCCTAACCCACCTCATTGGAAGAGGCTGAGCACGATCGTTGCATCGGCACTCAGCCGACAGCCGTCACCAAGCAATACATAAATGGTATTGCGGGTCTCGAAGAGACCGCCCTCGGTGTACGACACCAGCAGTGTGCTGCGAACCCAGTGCCCCGGCTGAAAACGCCTACGACTGTCAAAAATAACCGTTTCAGCAAACATGAGGGCGGGGCGACGGCCTGAACTTTCGACCTCCTCCAGAGCAGCCCCGTCCAGCTGCAGATCAAGCCAGCGCCACTCCCGCACCAGGCAGTAAGGCTTATAGGGAAAGACCTGCTGCACCCAAGCGATTGCCTCAGCCTCGGTCAGGGCACAGCCCGGTAGCGGTTCACCCTTGCCATAGAAGACTTCCGCCACTCTCGACAAAAACTGGGCGATATCCATCACCACTCCCTCTTATCGGGTGCGTTGCTGAGCCCATCAAGTCCCGGGTCTAGGCAGATCTCGGTAAGGCGCTTGTGCGCAAACGGGTCGCCCGCGACGATCGGATACACGGCACCAAACAGTCGCTCTCGCTCTGCAGAATCCGCCACAAACAGGGCGGCACGCCCAACCTCCGCGTACAAACGACGAGTCACCTGAGCCCGTGCGGCCAGGAGCCTACTCTCCGTGGGGCGCATCAGCTGTGCGGTAAGTTGCCCCAGGAGTTCAGCGGCGCGCACGGCATTCAGCTCATCACCGGGATATAACAGTTGGCCCACGGCACGTGCCTGCAGCCCGAGGAACAGCAGCGTGCCTTGATCTCCTTCAGTCAATTCAAGGGACACCTGAATGCGACGCATCTGTGGCCTCCTTGTGGGCAGATCACTGTCGGGTGGTAGGCGCCGGGTAAATACCCTTCAGCAACAGCAGCACGTAGTTGGTAAACGACATGTAACCCGCGCTACCGTCGAAACTGATAATCAGGTAGCGGCTGTAACTGCTCGTCCAGAACGTCCAGTAGCCGCGATATCGCTGAATGCGTTCGATATCTGTCGTTCGAATTCGCGTCCCGTCGGCAAAGCGCTCCAAAACATCCGCATGGATCGATCCGACAGCACAGCCACACTCGACTCGAACATTGGTGAGCAAAGCCGTCATCAACCGCAGCAACTCCGGCGTATCCAAGGCTTGATTCAGGGCAGTCGATGACATCGTGGCGGCCTCGTGTGCTACTGCAGTCGCTTCGGCGTGATATGGAAGCCGCCGACAAGCACGTTCAAGAAATCATCCAAGGACTTGCGTCCGCCGGGTCGGCTAAAGGTGACCACCACATAGCGACTCTTGTTTACCGTATGGAGGATCCAGTACGGGCCTTCCTTGACCACACAGTGGATGTCAGAAGTCCGAATCCGATGGCCATCCTGAAAGCGCCCATAGCGATCCGCACGCAAATGCCGATACACAATGCCTAAGCAACAACAGGCCACGATTTGTGCGTCGGTGACGTATGCGGTAACCGACTCGGCAAAGGGATACCGCACCGCCTCGGCCAATCGACGTGCCTCGACTGCACTCAGCGGCTTCATGAAATGCCTCTGCCAACTGGCCAGCAACGGGATGCCGCGTGCGCACCATGACAGTGATTCGCCAGCCCTTGCTCGGAGCCCGCCTGGGGCACTGCCCCCCCGTCCTCGACAGAGGCAGGATCACCAGCCGCACCACCCCGTCGCCATTGCGGCTCTCGCGAAGAGACCACGTTGATCAGGGCATCAATGGAAACCAGTAACCCCCGTTGGTTACCGTCACTGTTGATCAGGGCAGTTTTTGCCAGCACCTGCCTCGTCTGTAGTGGCTTGGTCAACCAAACTGACCTGCTGCCAAGGCGCTCAGCAGCATCCGCCACAACGACATGCTGTGAAAGGAACGAGATCAGATTGGCAACAGAGATATAAACTCGCCTTCCACCTGGTTTACTTTCCGAGCGAGCCGGGAGCAGCCCCTGTTCGATCCACGCCTTGATCGTTTCGTGTTTCCAACGGGTGAGCTTGGTCAAATCGGTAATGGTCAATTCAAAGAGCCCAGCATCCTGCCTAATGCTCTTTCTGACTTCATCGGCATCGAAGCGAAAGGCGAGCAGACCCTGCATGCCGGTCGATTTCTGCACCGGTTTGAGTTGGCCGCTGAAGATTCGGCGGAAGAGATCTAAGGCCTGTTGATCGGAAAAGCGTCTGGAGCTGAGTTCGTCCAGACCGAGAGTGCTTTCGACCACCCGCTCGTCGTAATGCTGATCCAGCTGCTGCAGCAGGCCCTCGACTTCGTGCCGACGAAATTGGCCTTTGGCGAACAATGGCCGTTCACACTCAGGCATTCGCTGCAAAACACCACTTTCAATCAGTCGCTCCCGAACCCGGCGCGTGATGTTGAGCATCGCCAGCAAGTCCTTTCCGGTGATCAGCTCAGCGGCCGCCTCCTTCAATGCTTCGACCTCTCGGCGCGCGACCAGGCAGTACTCGTTGGAGCTCCCGCTGATGATCGTGCCTTTCAGTTTCTTGCAACGCACAAATGCCACTAAACGCTCGGCCGATGTGCCAAGGGCCCTGGCCGCCTCGGCTGCGGTCAGGGTTTCCTTGAACTCCAGCAACGCGGCGCCGATCTGCTTCATCTTCCGATTGATCGGCGCCTTGGCTTCCCTGAGCAGGATTCTGTAGACCATTTCGCGAAGGCCGGCATAAGCATCTGAAGCAAACGTGGCGTTCAGTTCTCGGTACCAGTCGCCCAAGCTATGCATGTAGCGACCGGACGCCAGCTCATTTGCCTTGGCTACCTGCTCCACCACAAACGCGCGAAAACGCTCTTCCAAGTTCTCGGCCAGCAGGAAACAGGCGCGGTTAATTTCGATGGCCCGATCCACGCTGATCGCCGCATTCTTTCGTTGCTTCACGGAGAGGGTCAGATTGGCCAGGAAGAGAAAGAACCGATCGACATCCGCTGGGACGCCCGCTGTAATATTCAGCCCGGTCAAAGTGGCCACATGCATTTGCGATCCGGCCAACACCCCGGAGACGAACAGATTCGCGCGATCAGCCGGTATTGCTGGGGCCGCTGCCAAATCAAACCCACACTGACAGGTACCAATCGTACCCCCGTTCAGTGCAACCGGCTCCAGACAGTCGGGGCAGGCTGCTACCAGCATAATGCGATGCTTTGAGCAGGCAGTGACCAACTCATGATGCCAGGCCTGGCGACCATAGGCCTGATGGCTCAGACATACCGGGCACACTGGCACACCATGTCGCCGCAGAAACTGCCCGCCACCCAGTGCGCCAAGTACCGTCTGAAACCTTGCCAAGCGCTCTAATAGGGGAAGCTCCAAAGAATGGCAGAGCGCGGTCGCCGCCAATTCATCCTGGGAATAAGTGGACTTGTACCTGACCCCAACCGGTCGGAGTAAGGCACTTACCGAACCGAGAAAATTCTCACCAGCGAGTCTCGCCAAATAGCTATTCAAACTCTCATCATGAAACTCTTGCTCAACCGTGAATGTCAGCATCATCCTCTCCTTAAACCTCGACCCCGACTTCCTGCATGACCTTCATGTAAACCAGGGCCATGTGTTCGGGTTTGATTTCGACGGTCAAGTCAAACGGATTGAAGTCGATAAATCTGCCAATGATGGTTTTTTCGTATGCCTGAGAGAACTCGCGGTATGAAGCGACCTTATTCGAAGTACTCCTGACCATACTCTGAACTTCCATGAAGAGTTTATTGATGATGCCGTAACGCCCAGCGGACGCGACATACATACGCCTGGCAAACTCGCTGTCTTTACAATCAAATGTCTCCCAAGAGTTCTCCAGGAGATATTCCAGGGCACCGGCCAGTGCGCTCCTAAAGCTCTTGTAATCACTCCCTTCCCATCGGTACGGGAAATATTCGATGGGCCTGCGAGCCCGATCTGCAAGCTGTTCGTTGGCTTGGAATAAGCCGATCAGAGCCGGGAGGCCGACCAACACGATACTTGCCCCGGTTTGGTCGAAGAGAGCTTTCAGGTAATCAGCAGCCGCCCGCACCGTCGTGGAGCTGCCGCGCTCCAGCATGTGTTGAGTCTCATCGAAAATGATCAGCTTGGTACCGCTCCGCTTCACCACTTTGATAAAGGCATCGGTCGCTGTTGTCTGGTTCTTGAACATTTCGGTGGCCATTCCCAGGCTTGCCAGGCAAGCGTCCGGCAGTGCCCGCCCCGTGAGGTGCTTTGGACTGACGATACCGAGGATCTCGCGAGTCCGGCCGGAGGCAGAAACTTGATGCTCGTTAAGAAAGGTTTCTACCACCTTGGTTTTTCCGCCACGCGGCGGGCCGATAACCGCCAGCAACTGGGGATCACCGTCTCGCGCCCGCGCCAATACCGCCTCGATTTCCGCTTTGACGTAGTTGAAGCGATCATGGCAAACCAGTTGCTCGCTAATTCGGGTCATTGCTCAGATCCACACGCGGTGCCGGAGTAAAATCATCATCATCGTCCGCCGCCAGCGGATGCGCCGAAAACACGGGCGGTGAGAGTTTATCCAGCTGTTCGGCAATATCGGCTTTCTGCCGGAGTCGTTCTTGCTCGCGGAGTTTCTTGTTGTTATCCCTGATTTTGGGGCGCTTCCGACTATCGGCCGCATACCGCATGAGCGTCCGTGCATACTCGCGTTGATAATCATGCCCGGTCATCTGCTCAGGATCACCCGTATAGGCCTTCTTCAACTGCTTGGCCACATCAAATGACACCGCTGGTATACCTACCATCTTATTGTCGGCCCGAATCAAGCTCTGATTGTCCGGATGCACAAAATAGATAGCGGTACAGTCTTCCGGATTAAACCGGATATCGACGCGCTGAATTTCTCGATCTCGCGCCAACTGCGCAAACTCGGCGCAATAAAAGCGAAAACCTTCGAAGTCCACGCCATAGTATTGAAGCTTACGATTGTCTCGATACACATCCAAAATTAGATTTTGGACACGCTGCAACGACGGCGCAGGTAGCGGCATGAAGCGTTTCAGGTCTTCATCCATGGCTTGTTTGATTGACATGCGTTTTCCGTGAAGGAAGCCCAAATCAGCACACGGTTCATGTATATAGACATCGGCGATGAATTGAACGATCTCCTGATAGATCTTATCGACCGAGTAACAGGCCTCTTGTTCGGCCCGGGCATGGCGGCTTTTGACACGCGTATCCTGGCTCTTTTGGGCACCAGGCATTTTATTTAGAAGGCGCTCGTCTAACACCTTAAAAAATGACTCAACATGTGGCTTGTCATCCCCGCGACCAATGCGGGCATAGTCGGTCGAAATGCCCATTTTCCGCACTAAACTCAAGGCTAAGTCTGCGCTCGTTTCGGGGCCATTATCATACGTAATGCCGGTAATTCCACACGGCGAAACCCAGTCGGTCTTAATACCAAATCTTGAATTGAATACTTCGTCTTTGGGGGTAAAGAAGAACTCAAATACTTTCAGCAAAGCGTATTGACTAGGTTTCCCCGCAGTAACGTAGACCCCAATTGGATAAGAAGTCCGCGCACAGACCATTGCATAAAGCGTGAGCTGGGTATGAACCACACCAGACTCGTCGCGGCTATATAGATCAATCGTTTTGGCGTCGACTTCTACCAACTCAAAGGGAAGCTGGACTTGATAGCACTCAACTGCCTGCCTATTCCAGAGCGCGTAAGTTCGTGGGTCTAATCGCCCACCCTTGACCAGCGATTTCGGCAGCTTCAGGAGGATTCTGGAAATGGTCTTCCGGTCAATACTCTCCGAGACACCGTGTATTTCGTTGTGTTGCTTCAGCAACTCATCGACAATATCCTTCATGGAGGTCAAGTTGATCTTGTCGTCCTCCATGAAGTATTCAATCAATGCGTTACGGGCTATCTCCTTGGCAACTTTCTTGGAGCGCCAACCCGCCCCACCACGCTGACTGAAATTGGGAATCAGGCCCTCGTAACCAAATTGCTGATAGCGCTGCTTATAGGCCTTGATCGTTTTGTCACAGGGCCGCTTGCGTCGATGTGATTGGCAAAACACCTCCAACCGCTCTTGGCGAACGGCCCCCTCCAGCCCTTGTACGTCAAGCTGTTGAGCGAACTCTAACAGCGCGAGGCGAAAGTCGGCGGCCGCACTTTCAGAGGCTGACCAGGCTCGCTGCGCTGCCTGCACCTCATGTTGCGGTAGCTGAATCGCGCCGTCGGCAATCTTGTTGTAGAACTCACGGGTGTCGATGGAAAGTTCAATCCCACCTTTGCCTTCCAGCACGATATCGCCGAGCAGCGGCTTGATGGTCTTGATGAGGAAGTGCGTCCCATCAAGCATCACTGCGGTACCCGTAGCCACTGGACTAGTCAAAGCGCAGTACCTCGAACTCACTGAGGCTGCCGAATGCCGGTTGCACCTCAAAATCCATGCGCTCGAACAGATCCCGCTGCATGTCGAAGCGGAGCACACCCGAGAGCACGGCTGCGGCCAAGTAGTGATTGGCCGGCTCGAGGCCCTGTAACAGCTCCCGTACTGGCATCGGTTGGGACGTTTGAAGGACTGCTTCTACTTCGGTCGACCACCCCGGCAAGGCATCGAAAGCCTGGGCCTGGTACTGATTCAGCAACTGGACATTCCGCAGATAGGCCGCTGAGAAATGTTCGTCCGTCACCACAATGAAGCGCATCCCCTTTGCCAGGAGCACTTCGCGCACTTGCTGAAACAGGGCGGCATGTTCTTCCACCCAGGCGGCTGGCTTGACCTCGATGGCTACCTGGAGATGGTCAACGCCCGCGACAAAGTCCGGCGTGTAGTACACCGCCCCCTGTGGCTTACGGAGAGGCTTCTTCTCGAGAATCGCGCCCGTGGAGAGGTCAAGGGTAAAGGGATTCGCGCGGTACCAGCGGACGCGTGGATCCCGCTCCAGCACCTGGGCACAGGACTGCTCCAACCAGGACTCCATGCGGATCTCGACGAAACCATTCTTCGGCGAGCACATCACAAAAGCGCGCCGAGCCCTGCGCGTCCTTCTGGCCACGTCGCGGCTGGCAGGGGGGCTCTGAGTGTCGATCTTCATACTACACTTCACTAAATCAATCTTTACAGAGATATATCCCGCCGTTACCGACCTGTCAAATTTTGGTGAAGTCCAGCAAAAAAGTTATGCTCCCACGCCGGTTCTGGCAAGGCCTGCACGGGAGGGTGCATGGGACGCAAAGCTCAGCAGCATTGGTACGCCCTGTACCAGCAGCTTCAGCCGCAGGTGGACAGCTATCAGGGCAGCTCGAGTCTCAATCTGTTCCTCCGCCAATTAGCAGAGGAGGTCAACTATGACGCGAAGATGCTCACCCGCATGCTCAAGGCGGGGCAGTTCCTTGACTCGCTGGTTGGCCCCCTCACCGCAGAGCAAGTCCGATGCGGTTACGCGCATATCGAACTTCTGGAGCGTCTCCACCACCACGATGCCGCCGTCGCGGAAGCGTCCGTGCCCGGATGCCTGTCTAACGAAATGACCCTCAAGGCGCTGCGTGAAGCCATTGAGGCCAGCGTGGAAAAAGCCGGTGGAGGCCCCGCAACGCTGCGCTCACGTGCCCGCGCGCGGGTGGTGGAGCACGAGCGTCTATGCCAAGCAGCGCTCCTAGATGCCGGGCCCGCCTTCTTCGGTTACCCAGAAGGCGAGCTGATCAAAGTCACCCACTCCAACTTTTTCAGCCAGTTTTTCATCGTTCAGGAAGGGCAACAGCCGAAGGTGGCGATCTTTGCGCGGGTGGGCGACACATCGCGAAAGGAAGAGAAAGCTTCTGCCGATTTGTTGAAACTGGCGTGCTTGGCGCAAGCCTATTTTGAGAAGGTCTGGATCCTCTTCCCACCGGATTCGTCGCTGATTCATGAACTCGCCGGCGATGCCTATACCATGGGCGCCTTTGAAAAGTGGTTATTCCTCGGGACGCTGAATTCCGAGACTGCCACGATCGAGTGCTTCGACAACCTCGAACGACACCTCGAACGAGGCCTACAAGGGGATAGTCCGCTGGGCTGGGAAGGCATCGCACTGAAGGAGCGGCGTCCCGCTCGCGGCAACTTTGTGCTCCGCACAACCCCAGAGTCGAGGTGAGACTATCGCTTCGTCACCGGGATTGCCGCAATTGCCATCCCTCGCGAGATCTCCAGAACAAATCCTGCCGTCGTGCAGCCCCAGCGAGCGGCGAGCTACCCCAGGGGGCATTGCTCGTTCACCACGAGTATCGACTCGGTACCTCGATAACCTTGTCTAACCATTCGTCACGAGCGTCCGTGAACGGGTCGAGCCAATCGGCTTTTGCCCGGCCCCAACACAACTGCTCCAGCTGGTCTGGGGTCAACTGACCGCGACGGCGCGCGGTCTGCTCGAACTCGTCAAGGTAGTGGCGCAGCAAGCATGCGCGTTGCCATTGCTTGGCTTGTTTTAATAGTCCAAGCAGTCGTTTGCGCTCAGCATCCTGGATCGCTTTCTGAGCGAATGCGGCCTCGCGCTTGCGCTGGTGCTCCGCCTCGGCACTGGCTTGCCGCTCACGACTTACCAAGTAATGCACCGCCCTACGGGCGATGTCACAGATCACCTGATTGAGCTGCTCCTCAACGGTTGCTCTGGCGGAGTCAGTCACCTTTCCGCCATATCCCTCGTTGACTAGCACCTGAAGAATCCCGGTTGGGTGGTATTGCCAATCAGGGATTCTCACCCATTGGTTGCGCGCCAGCTTCGCCATCTCCTGCGCGGTCGGCGCGTACTTGGAGCGTCGGGCGGACTCAAAAAACGTCAGCTCGATCTGCATTCCTAAGATGCCTACATGGGTAACTTTCTTTTCGACTGTGACGGGATAGCCGCGTTTTTCAAGCGCCTTGATCAAGGTGTCCGCGACCCGGAGTGCTCGAGATTGCATCGCCTTGGAGACTCGAAGATCTAGGGCCTCCCCGTGTGGCCTCGGGAAGTCGCGTTGATCCCGGTACGGATTGGCTAAAGCCTCTTGGGTCTTAACCACCAAGGCATGGGGATTTCGCAGGCTTTCGGGTACTACGATTCGATGATCAGGATGTTTCTCATATTCGAGAATTGCCTGAAGACGAGGGTCTTCGAGCTCAACGCTCTGTGTAGGACGGCTTGAGGCAACCATGGCGGCCGCTTCAGGCCTGAACAAGTGGACTGGCAGTCCGGTGTACGCCTGCAAACTCGGAGTGGCGGTAACCGGCCTTCCTGCCTTGAGTTTCGCCCAATGGCCGCGCGATGGCGTTGGAATCTGCAACCTGGCACACAGTTTCTTAAGGCCGACGTCAGACAGACCATATCGAGGGGCTACCACGCTCAAAGGCTCAGACCAGACTTCATTGAGTAGAAGTGCTCGGTCATATTGTTCTTGCATAAGCCCCTCCAGTGTAGGCCGTGCCTTGGATTCAGATCACCAGCCCAGCGGACGTATTAACCCCGGCATGGCAGGGAAAGAGTCTTAACATTGGAAGTGTACGCAAGTGCACGTCTGGCAGACCCTTTGCGAAGCAAGCATTGTTTATACTCCGGTTATATGCCGCTCACCAACCATGGCTTTCTAACTCCCAACCTTTATTGCATCCAGATGGCTAACGATATATTTATACCAATATCTCTTTTTATCTACCGAGAATTTAATCATGGCAAATATCAAGGCCAGCACCGCCATAACGGTATTTCCCACAAGACTGCTCTGCCCTGCAAGATTCATCATGGTCACCAGGGCTGCCAGCACGGTGGCAAGAGCGCCAAATAGCCACGACCAATACTCGAGGAAATCAATTCTGGGTTTAAGAAACGAAATCCAACTTCCTGCAATTCGTGCTTGAGACTCCTGGTTAGTTGCCAATGCGCTGGCCAGATCCTGTCTAAAATCGCTAATTCTCATTATTTCACTGTCATAGAGACATTTTAGACGCTTCCCCCCGGCATAAATTTCCAGCAGCACCCTGAAGAGGCTGTGGTTTTTGATTGAATAGGCATCCGCCACCTTCCTGTTGAGGAAGTCCTCAATGGTTTTCTTTGTCACGCTAAAAAGTGCTCCCGATAAAGGTTAGCTTCAAGACTGCCAAAAATACCCATCCAGCCTACTGCGAGACTACTTACTAACCACTACGGTCAAGGGGATGGAGAAGGTCTCCTTGAGAAACAGTTCGGTTGCGCCAAGCACGTCGAGAAAGGCTGGCGTTAGACGTTTTATATCTAAGCCAGGTTGAACGATCACTACTTCATAAGCAAAAGCCGCCGTACGAGCGATATTGAAGAACTGTTGCAACTGGCCACGCCCCCCTCGTTCTATTCGACTTTTCTTGCCAGTTTCGATACGCCTGTTCTCTTGATGAAGGAGATGCTTGAGCATACGTCGTGGACTTTCCCGCCATTGCACACTTTTCTGAGCCTGCCCGCAGACTTCATAAAAATCATCGATCCGTGCGCCTGGCTTAGCCATTCCAGAATATTTGCAGTGATACAGTCGAACCAAAATTTTCTCATCAATCTTTTTGAGCGCAACGACGTCTGCCACCTCGCCCTTGCCATCCCCGTCAAAAACCAAGTCAAACTCTTCGGGGTCGGTCAGCACCGTGTCAATTACCCGGCGTTGAATTGAGTTTGATTTTTTCTCGGCCCCTTGGGACTCCACCCTCAGGTCAATCCCGCCCCAATCCCAGGCGGTGACTTTATTCACATCAAAACTGACTCGTTCTGTGCCTTTCGGAAGCTCGAACAACTCATTGAACACCAAGAAGTCCCCGGTGTGGAAATGGATAATCGGCGGGGATTGATTGAACCACTCGGCCAAAGTTTTGCGCTTGCCTCGAATGGTGGCGAATGCTTCATCTCCGGTCAGTTGATGGATAGTCGCAATATCCTCGGCAAACACATAGTGGAACGTGGCAGCCACCTCGCCGACTTCCACAGTAAAGACTAACGGCCCGTCCTCTTGATGGTTAGCCAGCCGTAACTCACAGACGAATAGTGGTTCCTTTTGTTCGCCGATCTCGATTTCAACGCGATCTTCTGCCTCATGCTGAAAATCCTCCGGCCAGACGATCATCACGGGCACTAACGGCGGGCGTTCTTGTACACGGCGCGCTTTGATCAACTTATTGAAAATACCCTCTACTTCAATAGCTGAATCCAGCATCTTTCGGCCAACATGGGAGCACCAATCGACCCATTCCGAGAGGTCGTACGCAATTCTCTGCGACCACACTCGTCCTTTGAATGAGCAGCCAATAGTCGTGATGTCGTCGTTTTCGTACCCCAGACCAAACACATTCGACATCTTCCGGTTAGCAAGCGAAGCGGCACTTAAGCCCTCCGCAATGTCTGAGCCCATGAACATGGTGTAGCGAATGTTCTTGCCAAAGGCATGGCTGATACCCAGGTTCGTGAGCAACAAGCGGTTTATCCGCCCGAGAACACGGAAGATGTCCTTACCCCACACTCGATCTGTTGTACCGCAGACGGCTTCCGCCACGTTTTCGTGGAAGTCCTTGCTCGAGCTGTTGATGAACAAGAGCTGCAGTTCCTCGTTCCAGTGAAGGACATGCAGATTCCACTCGATATTCTGGATCTGCTTGACTTCCCCCCAGCGAATCGGCTCTTCATCGCGCGTTACAAATATGGCCACATTACTCTGCGGATTCACAACGGGCCCGGCATGCAACCGTGCGCCGGCGACTGCCTCAAGGATTTTGAGCGGATCCCATTGTTCGCAGGCCGTCCGGTAAGTCACCGCGCTCATCCGAGGAAACAGGGTCTGCAACGGGATGTCATCAAGTCGACTGGTGAAACCCTCCAGCATTTCGTTGCGCTTCCGCGCGCGCCCCGTCGCGGCCTCACTCAGCATTCTCAGCAGAAAATTCCAATCGGCATCCTCGGCGTAGAGATTGCGCAAAGCGTTGTTGGTGGTCTCATCCGCGATATTGGCCACCACGTGGGCGTCCCCCACATCGACGGGGAAATCTCGGGTAAATCGGCCGACAAACTGCAGCGTGATGGCCAGACTTTTATGGCGATCATGCAGCGCTGCAATTTTCAATTGCGGCAGGTCGAAACCCTCACCGAACATATCGACGCAAATCAGAATGCGGCTACGGCGCTTCAGCAACGCCTCTAACCGGGTATCCCGTTGCTGACGCGGCAACTTGCTATGGATGACTACCGGGGCATATTGGGGAAATGCTTGGCAGTAGATCAGCTCGAGCTCGGCGGCTCGCGCGGTATCATCAGTACGCGCCATCAGCAAATGATCGAGGCCCAGGCGCAGATCCGTCTCGAGCTGCCTGACCGCGCGCCTGGCAATCGCCAAGTCCGTCCCTCCGCCATATTCCTCCACGGTCAGAAATCTAACCGGGCGGAAATACCCTTCCTCCTGGGCGCGGGACAGCGGGTAGGAATAGATAAAGCGTCCATCAACGCGCTTTCCGTCTGTTCGAAATGGCGTCGCAGTGAATTGCAATATTGGCCTGTGACCCTCGAAGCGGCGCTTGAACTCGCTCCAGGTACGGGCTGCAATATGATGTGCTTCATCGATAAACAGGTGCGAGCACAGATCCACCATACGCGCCTGCACGTCCGGCTCGCACTGCCCCACCACATTCATATTGGCAACAATCACATTCCCCCGGCGGAAGATTTGGTCGACTTCATCCGCCGACTTGGGCAGGTGCCTCAGCGTCACGACCACCGGGGTTTTGAGAGAGGAGGGTACGCAACCGCACTCCGCCAGTTTGCCCAAGGTGGCAAACTTCTCCACAAGCTGATCACGCAATGCCGAGTTGGGTACCACGACAAGCAGTCTGCGCAACTGCGCGCGCACCAAGAGCGCCAGCATGGTTTCAGTTTTACCAGTCCCCGTTGGCATGACTATCGTTGCTGGCGATTCGGTGGTACTCCAATGCGCCAATGCGGCATACAACGCCCCAACTTGAGGGCGTCGTAGGCCCTTCCGGCCTTCGTCGCGGTTCTCCTCACGAAACTCGAAGCTATCCGCCCAACTCTCGACGATATCCCGGCAACGCGCCTCACTGACTTCAGGCGCTTCTAGGTTGGGATTGGTGGGGCGCGGCATGAGCCAGGAGACGTCCTGCAAGCGCGCCGGATCGAAACACTCACTGGGCTCGCTGACCGCAGCCATCAGCAAACAGCCGTCTGCGGGAATTTTGGCTGCGGTCGGACGCGGGGAGATGAAAAGCGTGCCCATGTCATCGCGGGCGAGAAATCCATTCACCCCAGTCTTCCGATAGCGGCCCACCGTGACCTGGCGGACACAAGGTAAATCGCTACGGTACGCCAACACCGGATTCCCTAGCACTGCGCCAGAAATAGCCTTGCATCTGGGCAGGTTCAGTACACCCGTTTCGTCAAACAGATCGATGTCAATCATTTACCAGCTCCCTGCCAGTCACGACGTCGCTGTGCGGTCTGCCCTGACTCGAATCGGCCATACCGCGTTCAGCTACGCGACGCGTCTACCTTAACCAGTTCGATGGCACCTGGCCATCCTCGCTGGTGCGCAATGCCGAACCTGACTGGCTGTTCAGCACGCATGTCTGCCGCGACGGTGGCGCTGGCTCAGCTTGGCCTGTCCTTGGCTGAGTGAACAGCGGTTCACGAGCAACTACACTGACCTCCCAGGATCGACCTGGTGCCCCTGTATGCCCCCCACCGCGCATCCCCAGCAGCTCTCCGGCCATGAGGTGGCACAGTTGCTTCGTGAAGCGATAGCGGGGCGGCTGGAGCTTCGCTTAGACGACCCGGCCAACACCTGGCAGGGCGCCTACTGCGGGCTGGTGGCTTTCCGCGTCGCGGGTTGGCGGCTGCAGTTTTTCAATGACTGCGATTCTCTGGACTACTGCAACAGCGCCGAATCACCCGACGGGCGCACGGGCACCTTTGAAATCTGGTTCGACGCCGACGAGGAGCCGGTGGCGCTGCTCGGCGAAACTGAGCAACGCGCGCTGGCGGAGCTGCTCGATGACTGCGCCTAGCCTGCTTCGTGGCGCGCGGGCTAGATCGGCAGGCCCCGGACTGCACGTAATAGGACGTTTGGTTAAATCCACCCCCACACCTGGCCCGGTATTGGTGGCTGCCGTCGCAGGACTGGCCACCAATTCCCCCTGCTGCGCTATACCAAAACCCTGGGTACTGGTGGGATGCGGATGCAGGGCTAGGCCATGAAACGCGCCATTGAGCAGGAGACATTGCAGGCACTGGTGGAGACCAGCGCGCACGAGAGTTTCGCGCTCTGCGTGAAGGGGAGGGCTGGCGCCTGGAGCTGCGCCTCGGGGTGAAATGGCTGCCGGTGCGCTCGCGGCGCGAGCCGGTAAGACTCTGGCGCTCTCTGACGGCAGTGGGGCGGTTTTGTGCAGGGGTGGGGATCAAGGCGCTGACGGTGGAGCTTTGACACTGTCTACTACGCCTACAGCGTCTACTACAGAGCCTATCTATCCTACCGACACCAGCCCACGGAAAGCCCTTAGTCGATCATCTGAAAGCTTTATAAAAGCGCTGCCTAATTTACGCATCAATTGCTTTCTTGACGCATCTACAGCTTTTTACTACAGTGAGCACATGGTCACTCGCCCTGGAGCCAGCACATGCACACCACACACCATGGCAAGGCACGGCAAGCCCAACGCGGTATTCCGCTCAAATTGGTCGACTACGTCCTCACTCATGGCGCTGTAGAGAACGACAAATTCGTGCTTGGAATGAAAGAGGCCAAGCAACGCCTAGCAGATCTAGAGCGGGAAAAGCGTCTGCTAATGAAGATCGCGGACAAGGGGGGAGTGGTGGTGGTAGCCGAAGGCGAAGCCTTGATCACGACCTACAACTGTACTCATCGCGATTGATACGTAGCCCCATCTCGCTTTAGGAACATACATGAACGACAAGATACTTCCTCAGTTGCTGGATGTGGCCCGCCCCCTGGGCACAGATGGCAATAAAGCACTGTCCATCACTCTCCAACTCCTGTGTTGGTGGAAGCTCTCGAAGGAACAGCTCATTCCGGAGGAGATCCGTTTTGAGTCACTCGTAGAGCAGGGAGTGACCGCACAGTTGAATGCCCTGCGCCGCTCGGAAGCGAGCGCTCGGCATCCATTTATAGAAGAGTGGGCATGGCAAAACCTTGGTGATACACCGGATATCTCCCCCCTCATCCAGAAAATCCGTGAGATGGCGGCACAAGGCCTGTTGGATGCGCTGCAATTAGATGACGCGGCCATATTGTGGTTGAACGAGTTGCGCTTGGATGCCAATTGTTACCCGCCCAGTCTGTGTGACCTGCTGATCGCACTAACCCACATAAATAGCCAGAAACGGGTGTACATCCCCTGGGAAACGACGGGGCAAATTGCCGCAAGAGCCATCCGCTCAGGGGCAACAGTGTGGGTGGAATCCCAAGAACCATTTTTCGTATCACAAGTGCTAAACCTCACCAGTTTCACTGGCTGGGAAATACACCACACAGATCCGATAAGCGCTCCAAGAGCGATTCAGCACGGCAAGCTGATCCAGTTCGATGCTGCCGTATGCGTCCCTCCCTTGGTTCGAAACTATAACCAAAGGGCTTTCGAAAGCGACCTGTGGGAACGCTTCATTGAGAAGACCACCACCAGTACCGTGCTCCAGATTCGTCACCTGCTGGCGCAAACCCGTGGTCGCATCGTCGTACTGGTGCCGAACTCGGTGCTCTTTGGAAAAGGCGCTGAAAAACTGCTGCGCGAAGACCTCATCAGACATGGTCAGATACAAACAGTCATCACCCCGCCTGAGGGCTTACTGAACTCCAGCGTCTTGGTAAGTGTTCTCATCCTAAACACTGACATCCGGAGCAATACCATCCGCTTCGTGGATGCCAACCACAAAATGTTTCGCGAGCAGGCGGCAAGAAAGCGCTGCGAGATAACGAACATCCCTGAACTGGTACGCCTCATTGAAGACAAAACGACTTCTGCGATGACGGCACAAGTCGCGGAAGCGGAAATTGCCGCAAACGACTTCAGTCTAGAAGTCAGCCGCTACGTATTAGACGAATCGGCACTGCAACTGAGAGACGCTCTAGCGCGCTATGAGACGCGAAAATTGGGCGAATTTTTCGAGATTATCCGCCCTCGTCAGCATTCCACCGCCTCATCGGGAGCCAAAGTGCTGGAAGTGCTGGCTCAGGACATTCCCCAGTTTGGCTATATCCAAGGCGGCAGCAAGGAAAGCCTATTTGAACTGGGCTCCCCCAAAGCAGACAGCTACTTCATCCGAACCGGCGATATTTTGATGACTTTCAAAGGCGTCGTGGGCAAAGCAGGCATCGCCGGCCCTGTTCCCACACCAGGAGAAAACGGGTGGCTTGCAGGGCAATCACTTGTCGTATTGCGCAGCCGACTACCTGAATTTTATCCCCCTGAGATGTTGTTGATTTACCTGCGCTCACCAATAGGGCAAGGAGTGCTAAGCCGTATGGCAGTGAGTGCCTCAATACCCTCGATTCAGCTCTCTGCACTTAAAGACATGGAAATTCCCGTAGCTCCGCTAAAAGAGATGCAACAGATGGCTCATGTTTTCCACAAGGAAGCAAAGATCCAGATGGAAATTGAGCAATTACGCATCCAGCAAGCTGAGTTAACCAAAGAGTTCTGGTCACTCCAATAGATCGCTACTACGTAAAGAACGGATCAGCCACCTGCTAATGGCGTTAAGACATCCGTAACGAATCGAACACCTTTAGGAACTGATCATGCAAAACACTCAACATCAAAACCTAGTCGGCTTCATCTGGAATATCGCCAACAAGCTTCGTGGGCCCTATCGTCCGCCACAGTACCGTCGAGTGATGCTGCCGCTGATTGTGCTGCGTCGCTTTGATCTGGTGCTGGCTGAGAACAAGCAGAAGGTGCTGGACGAAAAGAAACGCCTGGAAGACAAAGGCATCACCGGCCCTGCGCTGGAGAAGGCGCTCTCACGCATCGCCGCTACTGACCGCAAGCAAGAACTGTTCAACACCAGTGGCTTCACATTTGAGAAGCTGCTGGGCGATGCGCCCAACATTGCTGGCAACTTAATCGCCTACATCCAGGGCTTCTCGCCGCGCGCCCGCGACATCTTCGACAAGTTTGAGTTTGAGACCGAGATCGCCAAGCTGGACGAGGCGAACCGGCTCTACCTAATCATCAAGGAGTTCTGCTCCGCAGACATCAACCTCTCGCCAAAGGCCATCAGCAATTTGCAGATGGGCTACCTGTTTGAAGAGTTGGTGCGCAAGTTCAACGAGCAGGCCAATGAAGAAGCAGGGGATCACTTCACTCCGCGTGAAGTCATCCGTCTGATGGTGCAGTTACTGTTCACCGGCGAAGACGGCATCTACGAAAAAGGCATCTACCGCAGCGTGTATGACCCCACAGCCGGCACCGGCGGCATGCTGTCCGAATCAGAGAAGTTCATCTGTGGAGACGGCTTCACTAACGGCCTGAACCCGGATGCACACATCGAGCTATTCGGCCAGGAATACAACCCCGAGTCCTACGCCATCTGCTGTTCAGACTTGCTGATCAAGGACGAGCCAATCAATAACCTGATCTACGGTGACACTCTGGGCATCAAAGATGCCAAAAACAAGACCAACGGGTTTGTGCCGCACGATGGGCATCCGGGCAAGAAGTTCCATTACATGCTGGCCAACCCACCGTTTGGGGTGGAGTGGAAGCCTGAAGAAGATTATGTCCGAGAGGAATACAGCACCCACGGTTTCTATGGTCGTTTCGGCGCAGGCTTGCCACGCATCAACGACGGCTCGCTGCTCTTTTTGCAGCACATGGCCTCCAAGATGCACCAGCCGCCCAAGCTGGTCGATGGCAAGAACGTCGGTGGCGACGGCTCCAAGATCGCCATCGTGTTCAATGGATCCCCCCTTTTCTCGGGTGACGCCGGATCAGGCGAGTCCAATATCCGCCGCTGGATCATCGAGCGCGACATGCTAGACGCCATCGTCGCTCTGCCAGATCAGATGTTCTACAACACCGGCATCTATACCTATGTCTGGATCGTCACCAACAAGAAGCCCGCACACCGCCAAGGTAAGGTGCAGTTGATCGACGGCACCCGCCATTTCAAGAAAATGGACAAGAGCCTGGGCAACAAGCGCAACGAACTCTCTGATGACCACATCAAGGAACTGGTGCGCCTGTACGCCGAGCACGACCACGATGCGGAAAGTGAAGTGTTGGTGGACGGCAAGCCCGAGCGCCGGGTTTGCAGCAAGATTTTCGATAACCGCGAGTTTGGCTTCCTCAAGATCACCGTAGAGCGTCCGCTACGTTTGAACTTCCAGGCCAGTGCTGAGCGCATCGCCAAGCTGGACGAGCAAAGTGCCTTCGCCAATCTGGCAAGCAGCAAGAAGCGCAAGGATGAGGCTGCCTACCTCGCGGAGATTTCAGCAGGCCAAGAAACGCAGACGGCTATCAAGGTCGCTCTGCAAGGTATGGACAGTGAAACGCTGTACCGTAGTCGCCCTGCTTTCGAGACAGTGCTGGAAGCCGCCTTGAAGAAGGCAGGCATCAAGGTCGGTGCGCCAGTGAAGAAAGCCATCCTGGCCGCGCTGTCCGAACGTGACCCAAAGGCTGAGATTTGTCTGGATGCCAAAGGCAATCCGGAACCCGATGCCGATCTGCGCGATACCGAAATCGTGGCACTGCCTGACGACATTGAATTGCCGCTGCCGCTGGGCTACGACAACGAAACTGGCCACGACAAGCTGTTGGCCTTGGTGAAAGACCGCTGCGAGGACTATCTCAAGGCCGAAGTCCTGCTGCATGTTCCAGATGCATGGATCGATCACAGCAAGACCAAGGTCGGCTACGAAATTCCACTCACCCGGCATTTCTACGTTTATCAGCCGCCGCGCCCGCTGGAAGAGATTGCAGGCGAAATAAGCCAGCTTGAAAAAGACATCATGGCCATGCTGAGTGAGGTGGTGTGATGACAAAGTACGGGGCTTATCCCGCATACAAACCATCGAATGTGGCTTGGCTTGGCGACATTCCGGGGCATTGGGACGTTTGGAAGGTCACTCACGGCTTTAACAGAATCGGCAGTGGTACGACTCCAAAGAGCGACAACCCTGTTTTCTATGATGGAAATGTGCCTTGGGTGACTACGTCGGAGCTTAGGGAAACCATCATTACCGATACTACGCAAAAGGTTACTGAAGAAGCAGTTGCTTCATATTCGGCTTTGAAAATTTACCCAAAGGGCAGCTTGGCTATTGCGATGTATGGAGCCACTATCGGGCGTCTGGGCATGCTCGGAGTGGACGCGGCATTTAATCAAGCTTGCTGTGTATTTGCAGAGCCAACCGTTTTCGATACACGTTTTGTCTACTACTGGCTTTGGATGCGTCGTCCAATACTGATTTCACTATCTAACGGTGGCGGCCAACCCAATCTTAGCCAAGACGATCTGAAGAAACTTTGGATACCAATTCCAGATATTCCAGAGCAACAAGCCATCGTCCGTTTTCTCGATTTTAAAACCGCGCAAATCGATGCCCTGATCGCAAAGAAAAAAACTCTGCTCGACAAGTTGGCTGAAAAGCGCACGGCGCTCATTAGTCATGCCGTCACCAAGGGACTTGATCAATCGGCGCCAATGAAAAGATCAGGTGTAGAGTGGATCGGTGACATCCCCCGACACTGGACGATTCGACGGGTTAAGTTCGCCGCAAAGCTAGAAAGTGGCCATACCCCATCCAAACAGGTACCCGAGTATTGGGAAGATTGTGACATTCCCTGGGTGTCACTCAATGACTCCAAGCAGTTGGCCGCTGTTGACTATATTTCGGAAACAGCGATTCAGATCAACTCGCTTGGGCTAGCCAACTCATCGGCGCGTCTTTTACCGGCCAACGCCGTGGTATTCACACGCGACGCCACCATAGGATTATGCGCCATCACTACCCGCCCAATGGCAGTATCGCAACATCTGATTGCTTGGATTCCCGGATTCGAAATCACCGCCCTGTATTTGCTTCGGGTGTTCAGCGCGATGAAGGGATTTCTCGACTCATTCACCTTTGGCGCCACCATTAAAACTATTGGCATGCCTGATGTGAAAACGCTCACCATGCCCCTCCCCCCAAAGGGCGAACAAGAAGCAATCACCACATACATAGAAGAGCAGTTTAGAGCAATTTCGCCCCAGTTTCAGGCAATTGAGACTGCTATAGAAAGGCTCACGGAATACCGCTCAGCTCTCATTACTGCCGCGGTCACGGGAAAGATTGACGTACGAGGCTTTGAGACTCCGCAGCCCCCAGAAGGGGTGACCTCATAAATAGAAGCGGGCTTAAGTACGGGATTACTTCAATTGCCCTAAGTTCTATCCAAATTGAGTTGATTTGCTAACAAGTCGAATCCAGCGTATTGAAAGGCCGAGGAAAATGCACAAAGAAATCGACTTTGAAAACGACATCGAGCATGAGCTCATCGAGCACGGCGGCTACGTAAAAGGGGATCCCAACACCTACGACTCGGAAGCCGCGCTGTTTCCGGCAGATGTCGTTGCCTTTGTGCAGAAGACCCAGCCCAAGATCTGGACGCGCCTAATTCAGCTCGACGCAGCCAAAGCGCCTGCGATGCTGCTGGACAGCTTGGTGAAGGAGCTTGCCGCCAAAGGCGCCCTGGCGATCTTGCGCGAGGGTTTCAAGTGCGTGGGCAAGACGGTGCGGCTGGCCTACTTTGCGCCCAACACCGGGCTCGACCCAGCAAGTACCGAGCGTTACGACGACAACCGCTTGACCATCGTGCGGCAGGTCAACACCAAGAGCGGGGCCATCCCCGATGTGGTGTTGGCGGTGAATGGCTTGCCCGTGGCCACGCTGGAGCTGAAGAACCCGATGTCGGCCACGCGCTGGAACGTGGAAAACGCAAAGTACCAGTACCGCTTTGAGCGCGACCCCAAGGAGCTGTTGTTCGCCTTCAAACAGCGTTGCCTGGTGCATTTTGCCGTGGACACCGAATTGGTCTTCATGACGACCAAGCTGGAGGGCAAGGACACATTCTTCCTGCCTTTCAACCTTGGACATGACCACGGTGCCGGCAACCCGCCTGTTGAAGGCGATGTGCGTACCGCCTACCTGTGGCGCAAGGTGCTTACGCGCGACAGCTTGATGGACGTCCTTGCTCGGTTCATTCACCTGGACGTCGAGGAAAAGACCGTCGTCACCGAAAAAGGCATCAAGCGCCATAGCAAGGAGTCGATGATTTTCCCCCGCTACCATCAGCTGGATGCGGTGCGGACACTGACCGACCACGCGCAAGTGCATGGTTCAGGGCACAACTACTTGATCCAGCATTCCGCTGGGTCAGGCAAATCTAACTCCATCGCCTGGCTAGCACATCGCCTCTCCAGCCTGCATGACGCCAACAACGAGAAAATCTTTCACTCAGTGGTAGTGATCACCGACCGTCGTGTGCTGGATCAACAGCTGCAAGACACAATTTTCCAGTTTGAGCACAAGCTGGGTGTTGTGCAGAAGATCGACGAAAACACGCAGCAGTTGGCCAAAGCGCTGGCCGATGGTGTGCCGATCATCATTTCCACCATCCAGAAGTTCCCCTTCATCACCCAAGCCATTCGCACCATGGAGGCCAACGGAAAAGGGGTGGCCATCTCGACGGCGGGCAAGCGTTTCGCGGTGATCGTGGACGAGGCGCACAGCTCGCAGAGCGGCGAAACGGCGATGGAGCTGCGCAAGATCCTGAACAAGGATGGCATTGAATCCGCCATTGCCGAGCAATTGCTGGATATGGACGACGATGCCTTGAGCGAAGAGGCGAAGAAAGAGCTGCTGCGTGAACAGCTCAAACGTGCCAAACAACCCAACCTGAGTTTCTTTGCCTTCACGGCTACACCCAAGTTCAAGACCCTGGCCGTTTTCAACGAGCCCGGCCCTAACGGTAAAGCGCCGTTCCACCACTACAGCATGCGGCAAGCCATCGAGGAAGGCTTCATTCATGACGTGTTGGCCCACTACACCTGTTACAAGCGCTACTACAAGCTGATCCAGAAGGTGGATGCTGATCCGGAGGTACCACGCCGCAAGGCCGCGCGCGCACTAGCGCGTTTCGTCGAGTTCCATGACTACGAGATCGCGCAGAAGGTCGAAGTGATCGTGGAGCACTTCCGCACCCATAGTCGCCACAAGATTGGCGGTCGTGCCAAAGCGATGGTAGTGACCGGCTCGCGTGAGCACGCCGTGCGCTACAAGCTGGGGTTCGATAAGTACATCAAGGACAATGGCTACACCGACGTGAAATCGCTGGTGGCATTCTCTGGCGAAATCACGCTCAAAGAGTTCGCCGATAAGAAATTCACCGAAGTGAACATGAACAACGGCATCAAGGAATCTGAGCTCCCTGAGAAGTTCAACACTGAGGAATACCAAGTCTTGCTGGTGGCCGAGAAGTACCAGACGGGCTTTGACCAGCCACTGTTGCACAGCATGTACGTCGACAAGCGTTTATCCGGCATCCAGGCTGTACAGACACTGTCGCGCCTGAATCGCACGACACGAGGTAAGACCGACACTTTCGTGCTCGATTTTGTCAACGAACCTGCGGACATCTACACCGCCTTCAAGCCCTATTACGAGACAACGGACAAGGGCGACGACACCGATCCGCAACAACTCAACACGCTGGCACATACTCTGGCTAGCTGGAAAATTTACACCGGGGCAGAGGTCAGCGCTTGGTGCGAGATTTGGTTCCGCAACCGCCTGAACCCTACCGGTGGCGAGCACAAGAAATTGAATGGCCTGCTCGATCTGGCGATTGAGCGATTCAAGAAGCTCGGGGAAGAAGACCAAAATCTGTTCAAGGGGCAGCTGGTCAGTTTCCGCAATCTGTACAGCTTTGTTTCTCAGATCGTCCCTTACCAGGACTCCGATCACGAGAAGCTGTACACCTATGCCCGTTTCCTGCTGACCAAATTGCCGCGCACTACGGACAATCGGACGGTGCAGGTCGACGATGAAGTCGAGCTCAAATACTACCGCCTGCAAAAAATAAGCGAGGGTGCAATTGATCTGAAGGCGGGCGAGGCGGATGCGCTTGAGGGCCCGAGTGACGTGGGTACAGGCCAAGCGGACGAAGACGTGCAGCTTTCAACTTTGGTTGGCAAGCTCAATGAGCGCTTCGGCACAGAGTTTACCCCGGCAGACCAGCTCTTCTTCGATCAAGTCCGTGAAACCGCCGTAGCCAATGAGCAGTTACGACAGGCCGTCATGGCAAACAGCATCGAAAACTTCGAGCCAGTGTTCAACAAGCAGCTTGAGAACCTGTTCATTGAGCGCATGGATGGCAACGAAGAAATATTTGTCCGTCTAATGAACGATGAGGCATTTAGGAATGTTGCTGCGAGCCATCTGATGAGGGCGGTGTATCAACAGATACGAAAGCCAGACCAAAATGCTTAAGGTTCGTACATGCAGCACCATAGTGAAGGTGAAGGTCACCAACTGAAGCAGCTGGTATCTTTCCTGCTATACAGAAAGCCCCTGCTAGCCGTAAGGCCAGCAGGGGCTTTTAGCAGGAGCTAGTTACTTTGGCCGAAGTCGCAAATAACTTTGCCCGCCTACAGTTCGTCAGACGTCGAGGTTGGACACCGCCAAGGCGTTGCTCTCGATGAAGTCACGACGCGGTTCCACGGCATCGCCCATCAGCGTGTTGAAGATCTGGTCCGCGGCAATTGCGTCTTCGATGGTGACCTTGAGCATACGACGGACGTTCGGGTCCATTGTGGTTTCCCACAGCTGCTCCGGGTTCATCTCACCCAGCCCCTTATAGCGCTGGATGGTGTGACGCTTGGTGCTTTCGGTCATCAGCCAGGCCAGGGCTTCCTTGAAGCTGGCAACCGGTTTCTTGCGCTCGCCGCGCTGCACGTAGGCACCGTCTTCCAGCAGGTTGTTGAGCTGGCTGCCCAGATCAGTCACCTGGCGGTAGTCGTTACTCGCGAAGAAGTCACGGTTGAAGGTGATGTAGTGGGAGAGACCATGGGCAGTCTGTTCCACTTCCGGTAGCCACAGGTGGCGCTCACGATCTTCGCGCAGGCTGGCGGTGTAAGTCAGGCCGGATTTCTCGGCAGCCTTCAGACGCGCCTGGAACGCTTCCAGCCAAGCCTGCATCACGGCCTGGTCAGAGAGCTGCTCGACGCTGACGCGAGGCAGATAGATCATGTGCTCGGTCAGTTCCTGCGGGTACAGACGCGACAAACGCTTCAGGGTACGCATCACGCCGCGGTACTCGTTCACCAGTCGCTCAAGTGCCTCACCAGAAAGGCCAGGGGCATTCTCGTTGACGTGCAGGCTGGCATCTTCCAGGGCCGACTGGGTCATGTACTCGTCCATGGCCTCGTCATCCTTGATGTACTGCTCCTGCTTGCCTTTCTTCACCTTGTACAGCGGCGGTTGGGCAATATAGATGTAGCCGCGCTCGACCAGCTCAGGCATTTGCCGGAAGAAGAAGGTCAGCAGCAGGGTACGGATGTGCGAACCGTCGACGTCGGCGTCGGTCATGATGATGATGTTGTGGTAACGCAGCTTGTCGATGTTGTATTCCTCGCGGCCGATCCCGCATCCCAATGCGGTGATCAGGGTGCCGACTTCCTGCGAGGACAGCATCTTGTCGAAACGAGCTTTTTCCACGTTGAGGATCTTGCCCTTGAGCGGCAGGATCGCTTGGGTCTTGCGGTTACGCCCCTGCTTTGCCGAGCCCCCCGCGGAGTCACCCTCCACGATGTAGAGTTCGGAAAGAGCCGGGTCCTTCTCCTGGCAGTCGGCCAGTTTTCCTGGCAGACCCGCGATGTCCAGGGCGCCCTTGCGGCGAGTCATCTCACGAGCCTTGCGGGCTGCTTCACGGGCACGCGCGGCGTCGATCATCTTGCCGACCACAGCCTTGGCTTCGTTCGGGTTCTCCAGCAGGAAGTCGGCGAAGTATTTGCCCATTTCCTGCTCCACCGCAGTTTTCACCTCGGAGGAGACCAGCTTGTCTTTGGTCTGGGAACTGAACTTGGGATCCGGAACCTTGACCGAGATAATGGCGGTCAGGCCTTCACGAGCATCGTCACCGGTGGTGGCGATCTTGTACTTCTTCGCCAGGCCTTCCTGCTCGATGTAGTTGTTCAGGTGACGAGTGAGGGCAGAGCGGAAGCCTGCCAAGTGGGTACCACCATCACGCTGGGGAATGTTGTTGGTGAAGCAGAGGATGTTTTCGTTGAAGCTGTCGTTCCACTGAAGGGCAACTTCTACGCCAACGCCATCTTCTTCGCGCTGGACATTGAAGTGAAACACTTCGTTGACCGCGGTCTTGTTGGTGTTCAGATACTCGACGAACGCTTTCAAACCGCCTTCGTACTTGAACATTTCCTCTTTGCCGCTGCGCTCGTCGCGCAGCACGATGCCGACGCCGGAGTTCAGGAAGGACAGTTCGCGGATGCGCTTGGCCAGGATGTCCCAGCTGAAGTGGATATTGGTGAAGGTCTCAGCGGAAGCCTTGAAGTGCACTTCGGTGCCAGTGCCTTCGGTTTCACCAACGGGGCGCAGCGCGAACTGCGGAACACCGTGATGATAGATCTGTTCCCAGACTTGGCCCGCGCGGCGAATGGTCAGCCGCAGTTCTTCGGAGAGGGCGTTCACCACGGACACACCCACGCCGTGCAGACCGCCGGAGACCTTGTAGGTGTTGTCGTCGAACTTACCGCCGGCGTGGAGCACGGTCATGATGACCTCGGCAGCAGAGACCCCTTCTTCCTTATGGATATCCACGGGAATGCCACGCCCGTTGTCGCGAACGGTGATGGACTCATCGGTGTGGATGGTAATGCTGATTTCCGAGCAGAAGCCGGCAAGGGCTTCGTCGATCGAGTTATCGACGACTTCGAACACCATGTGGTGCAGACCTGTCCCATCATCGGTGTCGCCGATGTACATACCGGGGCGTTTGCGTACGGCATCCAGCCCCTTCAGCACCTTGATGCTGGAAGAGTCGTACGTGTTGTTCTCGCTCATGCTTCACTCCCGATGATCGTAGGGCTGATACAGCCATGTTCCACGTGGAACATGGCGACCGGCGTATCCGTGCGCCAGCCGTCCCTCAGAAATTCATGGTCAACACAGGTGATGAACACCTGGCAATCCAAATCTTCCAGCAACCGGCACAGTGACTGCCGATGCTGTTCGTCCAACTCTGACGGTAAGTCGTCAACTAGATAGATGCACTGGCCGCGCTTCGCCTGATTCACCAAATGGCCTTGCGCAATACGTAGCGCGCAAACAACCAGCTTTTGCTGACCGCGCGACAGAATGTCCGCCGCACTATGTGCACCTGAACGCAATCGCAAGTCGGCACGTTGCGGCCCTGCCTGGGTGTGCCCCATCTGCTGGTCGCGGAGGAGGGAAGTGCTCAGCACTTCGGACAGTTCTCGGTCCTTGTCCCAGCCGCGGTAGTAACTGAGTGTGAGACTATCGAGTTCCACAAGCTCAGAAAGAATCCGTTCAAAGACCGGCTTCAACGCCTGAATGTAGGCTCGTCGATACTGGTCTATTTCATCACTGGCCAGACACAACTCACGGTCCCAAGCCGCCTGCGAAGCGGCGTCAAGTGTACCATGCCGGAGCCACGAGTTCCGCTGCCGCAGGGCCTTCTGGAGCCTTTGCCAGGCTCCCATGAATCGAGGTTCCACGTGGAACACTCCCCAGTCGAGAAACTGTCGACGGATCTTGGGAGCACCCTCGAGCAGACGGAAACTGTCTGGGTTGATCAGCTGCAATGGCAGCGCTTCGGCAAGTTGGGCCGCGCTCTTCGCGTTCTGTCCGTCGATGCGAATCTGGAATTCGCCCTGACGATCACGAGAAACACCAAGATTGGCTTGCCCACCTTCGCCAAGGCTTACCTGACCAAACACGGTGCAAGCTGGCTGTTCATACTGGATGACGGGCTGAAGGCGGGTACTGCGAAATGAACGCGCGAGGCCAAGGAGGTGAATGGCTTCTAGCAGGCTGGTTTTTCCGCTGCCGTTGGCGCCGTACAGGATATTGATGCGGGGGGAGGGGGAGAGGGTCACCGGGTGCAGATTGCGCACTCCGGTGACCGAGATACGGCTTAAGGACATTGAGTCGTTACAGACGCATCGGCATTACGACGTAAGAGGAATCGTCGTTGTCGGCTTCCTGCACCAGAGCACTGCTGTTCGCATCGGACAGGATCAAGCGAACCTGTTCAGTAGACATGACGCCCAGTACGTCCAGCAGGTAGCTGACGTTGAAACCGATCTCCAGGTTGCTGCCGCCGTATTCCACAGCAACTTCTTCCTCTGCCTCTTCCTGCTCCGGGTTATTTGCCTGGATCTTCAGCAGACCAGCCGCCAGGGTCAGACGGATACCACGATACTTCTCGTTGGAAAGGATCGCAGTACGGCTGAACGCCTCGCGGAGAGCTTGTCGATCGCCAACGACCAGTTTGTCGCCGCCGCGGGGAAGCACACGCTCGTAGTCCGGGAACTTGCCATCCACCAGTTTAGAGGTGAAGGTGAATTCGCCGGTCGTGGCGCGAATGTGGTGCTGGCCGAGAACGATGCGAACCTCGCCGTCCTGTTCAGTCAGCAGACGTGCCAGCTCCAGAATGCCCTTGCGCGGAACGATAACTTGATGGCGTTCTGCAGCTTCGATCCCGGCATTCATGGCACACATCGCCAGACGGTGGCCGTCGGTGGCGACAGCACGCAGAACCCCGGCATTCACTTCCAGCAGCATGCCGTTCAGGTAGTAGCGAACATCCTGCTGCGCCATCGCAAAGCTGGTGCGCTCTATCAGACGACGCAGCTTGCTCTGTACCAGGCTGAAATTCAGCGAGCCAGGACCTTCTTCCACAGTCGGGAAGTCATTGGCTGGCAAAGTGGAAAGTGTGAATCGGCTGCGGCCTGCCTTGATCAGGAGCTTCTGCTCATCGACGCGAATATCGATAAGCGCATCGCTCGGCAGACTCTTGCAGATGTCCATCAGCTTCCGCGCGGGTACGGTGATCTCACCTGGCTCCGCCGGCTCCTCCAGGGCAACGCGCCCAACCAGCTCGACCTCGAGGTCGGTGCCGGTCAACGACAGCTGCTGGCCTTCGACCACCAGCAGTACGTTGGAGAGGACCGGCAAGGTCTGGCGGCGCTCTACGACGCCGGCGACCAGTTGCAGGGGTTTCAACAGGGCTTCGCGTTGAATTGTGAAATGCATGGTCTAGTCCCTTGCCTCTTGGGCTGCGGTCAGGTGGTCAATGTACGCAGCAGATTCTTGTAATCCTCGCGGATATCCGCGTCGGATTCCCTTAATTGCGCAATCTTACGACAGGCGTGAAGCACCGTGGTGTGGTCTCTTCCGCCGAATGCGTCGCCGATTTCCGGCAGGCTGTGATTGGTCAATTCCTTGGACAGCGCCATGGCGACCTGACGCGGCCGAGCCACCGAGCGCGAGCGGCGCTTGGAGAGCATGTCGGACATCTTGATCTTGTAGTACTCGACTACGGTGCGCTGGATGTTGTCGATGCTGACCAGTTTGTCCTGCAGGGCCAGGAGGTCCTTGAGCGACTCGCGGATCAGCTCGATGGTGATGTCGCGTCCCATGAAGTGGGCATGCGCGATCACACGCTTCAACGCACCTTCCAGCTCACGCACGTTGGAACGGATGCGCTGCGCAATGAAGAACGCGGCATCGTGCGGCAGATCGACCTTGGCCTGCTCGGCCTTCTTCATCAGGATCGCCACGCGAGTTTCCAGTTCCGGCGGCTCGACAGCCACCGTCAGGCCCCAACCGAAGCGGGACTTGAGACGTTCTTCGAGGCCTTCGATTTCCTTGGGATACCGGTCGCTGGTAAGGATCACCTGCTGCCCGCCTTCCAGCAGAGCGTTGAAGGTGTGGAAAAACTCCTCCTGCGAACGCTCCTTGCGGGCGAAGAACTGGATATCGTCGATCAGCAATGCGTCCACCGAACGGTAGAAACGCTTGAACTCGTTGATCGCATTCAGCTGCAACGCCTTCACCATATCCGCCACGAAGCGCTCGGAATGCAGGTAAACCACCTTGGCATTCGGATTCTTCTTCAGCAGGTGGTTACCCACAGCGTGCATCAAGTGCGTTTTACCGAGACCGACGCCGCCATAGAGGAACAACGGGTTGTAGCCGTGCTTCGGATTGTCCGCGACCTGCCAGGCAGCGGCGCGCGCCAACTGGTTCGACTTGCCCTCGACGAAGTTTTCGAAGGTGAAGGTGCGGTTCAGATAGCTGGTGTGCTTCAACGCGCCTTCGACCTGCACGGACCGCTCGGTACGAATCGCCGGCGCGGGCACGACCGATGCCAATGGATCGAGATTGTCGCGGGATTCCTCCACGGTCTCGATGCGCATCTGCGGAGGTGCGACAGGTGCAGGGGCTGGCGGCGGCGCCATGACAGGCGGCGGAGGCGGGGGTGCCTTCCGCGGAGCAGGGCTGCGCTTGCTACCTATTAATAAGGAAAGGGCTGGTGCCAGGCCATTGCCTCGCTCGCCAAGCAACTCGAGAAGCCGGCCCATGTACTTTTCATTGACCCAATCGAGCACGAACCGGTTCGGCGCATACACGCGCAGTTCGTCTCCATCGGCTTCAACCTGCAATGGGCGGATCCAGGTGTTGAATTGCTGGGCAGGCAGCTCATCGCGCAGGAGCTCCACGCACTGCTGCCAAAGTTCCACTGACACGGATATCCCCCAAGTCGGAAAGGTGCCGGACGCAAAAAACAGCCGTCATTGTAGCGGCCGCCCGGAAAGTTATCCACACGAAAAAGGGCGAATGGTTGAATAAAATCAAGATCTTATTCACCACCCGAAACAGCCCTGTGATTGGCATGAATCTTGTGGATAACCCTGGTTTAACCAGGCTGTTCTCCCTGGGGAAAACTCCTTGGACAACCTGCCTGTGGGTAAAAGGCCATTTCACCCCCAGCTTCTGCACGGCAACCGCACAGCCAGGACACCTCTTTTCGACAAGGTTGTTAGACCGCCCATCAACAGGCAGAATGCGCCTTCTGCGAGGTTTTCCACAGGAAGGCCGCCCACCAGTTTCTAAAAACACAACCAAGCTTTTCTTAAATTTTCCTTCCTTCTATATTCTTTTGCTCGACGGTGCTGGTTGGAAATTGACCTGCCCGCCGCGTTTCACTAGAATTGCCGGTCTCTTTAAACGGGGGCCACTTCCGGCCCGTAGTGACCACCAGGTAAAGCATCATGAAACGCACTTTCCAACCCAGCACCATCAAGCGCGCTCGCACCCACGGTTTCCGTGCCCGCATGGCCACCAAGAACGGCCGTCAAGTCCTGTCGCGTCGTCGCGCCAAGGGCCGCAAGCGCCTGACCGTCTGATTATCCGGAACGGGTGGTGAGTCAGGGCTTCGGTCGGGAAAAGCGTCTGCTGGTTCCCCGACAATTCAAGGCAGTCTTCGACTCACCGACCGGGAAGGTTCCCGGCAAGCACGTCCTGCTCCTCGCGCGTGACAACGGTCTCGATCATCCCCGCCTGGGTCTGGTGATCGGCAAGAAGAGCGTCAAGCTCTCCGTTGAGCGCAATCGCCTGAAACGCCAGATACGCGAATCCTTCCGCCACAACCTCGAGCTGTTGGTCGGGTGGGACATCGTGATCGTGGCGCGCAAAGGCATTGGCGATCTGGAGAATCCCGAGCTTAAGCATCAGTTCGGCAAACTCTGGAAGCGCCTGGCGCGCAGCCGGACTCGCCCTGAACCATCAACCGGATCAGGGGTGTCCGACAGTCCCCATGCGTAAACTGGCCCTCGTACCGATCCAGTTTTACCGCTATGCCATCAGCCCGCTGATGGCCAGTCACTGTCGTTTCTATCCCAGCTGTTCCTGCTACGCGCAGGAAGCCATCGAACAGCATGGCGTCCTGCGTGGCGGCTGGCTGACCCTGCGTCGGCTGGGCCGCTGTCATCCGTGGAATCCGGGCGGATATGACCCGGTGCCACCCGCCAACACATCCCAATCCTCTTCGATGGCCGAGTAATCATGGATATCCAACGCTCGATCCTGATCGTCGCCCTGGCAATCGTGTCCTACCTGATGGTTCTGCAGTGGAACCAGGACTACGGCCAGGCCGCCCTGCCGACCGCGGGCACCAGCGCGAACACCGCGCAAGCGACCCTGCCGGACGACACCGCAAGCGCCAAGACCAGCGACGATGTGCCGACTGCCTCCACAGCGGAGCGCAACGAGCCAGCCGTCACCCAGGTTGCCCCCAGCAGCGACCTGATCCGCGTTGAAACCGATGTGCTCAACCTGGCCATCGACCCGAACGGCGGTGACATCGTCCAGCTGACCCTGCCGAAGTACCCACGTCGCCAGGACCATCCGGACATTCCGTTCCAGTTGTTCGACAACGGTGGCGAGCGCCTCTACCAGGCACAAAGCGGCCTCGTCGGCGCCAACGGTCCGGATGCCCGCGCCAATGGTCGTCCGCTCTATAGCGCGAGCCAACGCAGCTACAAGCTGGCCGACGGCCAGGAGCAGTTGGTAGTGGACCTGAGCTTCAGCGAAGCCGGCGTCAACTACACCAAGCGCTTCACCCTGACTCGTGGCAAGTACGAGCTGCAGGTGTCGTACAAAATCGAGAACCAGAGCGCTCAGCCCTGGACCGGCAGCATGTACGCCCAGCTGAAGCGTGATGCCAGCGCCGACCCGTCCACCACCACCGCAACCGGCGTATCCACCTACCTGGGCGCGGCTGTCTGGACCCCGGATGAGCCGTACAAAAAGATCTCCATGAAGGACATGGATAAGCAGTCCTTCAAGGAAAACGTCCAGGGCGGCTGGGTTGCCTGGCTGCAGCACTACTTCGTGACCGCCTGGGTCGCGGACAAGGACCAGAACAGCGCTGTACAGACCCGCAAGGATTCCAAGGGTAATTACATCGTTGGTTTCGTGGGTTCCGCGCTGAACGTTCCGGCAGGTGCCTCCGCCGAAACTTCCGCCACCCTGTATGCCGGTCCCAAAGTCCAGAGCCACCTGAAGGCGCTTTCTCCTGGCCTGGAACTGACCGTCGACTACGGCTTCCTGTGGTTCATCGCCCAGCCGATTTTCTGGCTGCTGCAACATATCCACAGCCTGCTGGGTAACTGGGGCTGGTCGATCATCGTCCTGACCATCCTGATCAAAGCCGCGTTCTTCCCGCTCTCGGCGGCCAGCTACAAGTCCATGGCACGCATGCGTGCCGTGTCGCCGAAGCTGCAGGCGCTGAAGGAACAGCACGGTGACGATCGCCAGAAGATGTCCCAGGCGATGATGGAGCTGTACAAGAAGGAGAAGATCAATCCGCTTGGCGGCTGCCTGCCGATCCTCGTGCAGATGCCGGTCTTCCTGGCCCTCTACTGGGTGCTCCTGGAAAGCGTGGAAATGCGCCAGGCCCCGTGGATGTTCTGGATCACCGACCTGTCGATCAAGGATCCGTTCTTCATCCTGCCGATCATCATGGGCGCCACCATGTTCATCCAGCAGCAACTGAACCCGACTCCGCCGGATCCCATGCAGGCCAAGGTGCTGAAGCTGATGCCGATCATCTTCACCTTCTTCTTCCTCTGGTTCCCGGCCGGCCTGGTGGTTTACTGGGTGGTCAACAACATCCTGTCGATCGCGCAGCAGTGGTACATTACCCGGCAGATCGAGGCGGCCAGCAAGAAGGCAGCAGCCTGACAGCGACGCCAGTCAGCTTGAACAAGACGCCCCCTCTGGGGGCGTCTTGCTATCCGCCATCCGCAGATCCTTGGGTACACACAAATGAATCCTGTCCGTGACACCATCGCCGCTGTCGCCACCGCCCAGGGACGCGGTGGCGTAGGTATCGTCCGCGTTTCCGGGCCACACGCGGCTCGAATAGCCGAGGCCATCAGTGGCCGGGAACCCAGGCCTCGCTTCGCACACTACGGGCCGTTCCTCGACGCCTCCGGTCAAACCCTCGATGAGGGCATCGCCCTCTACTTCCCCGGCCCCAACTCCTTTACCGGTGAAGACGTCTTTGAGCTGCAAGGGCACGGTGGGCCAGTGGTAATGGACCTGCTGCTGCGTCGCTGCATGGAGTTGGGGGCTCGTCAGGCTCGCCCGGGCGAGTTCAGCGAGCGTGCGTTCCTCAATGACAAGCTCGATCTGGCCCAGGCCGAAGCGATCGCCGACCTGATCGAAGCCAGCTCCGAACAAGCAGCGCGCAATGCGTTGCGCTCCCTGCAGGGGGAGTTTTCCCGGCGGGTGCATTTCCTTACGGAGAAGCTGATCGAACTGCGCATTTATGTGGAGGCCGCGATCGACTTCCCGGAGGAGGAAATCGACTTCCTTGCCGACGGACACGTTCTGGGCTTGCTGGATGGCGTGCGCGATAACTTATCCACAGTTATTCGAGAAGCTGGCCAAGGGGCGCTGTTGCGTGACGGCATGACCGTGGTGATTGCCGGACGTCCGAACGCCGGTAAATCGAGTCTGCTGAACGCCCTGGCAGGACGCGAAGCGGCCATCGTCACGGACATCGCCGGCACCACCCGTGACGTATTGCGCGAACATATCCACATCGATGGCATGCCTCTCCACGTTGTGGATACTGCCGGCCTACGCGACACGGACGACCATGTGGAAAAGATCGGCGTGGAACGTGCGCTCAAGGCCATTGGCGAAGCGGATCGCGTACTGCTGGTGATAGACGCTACAGCCCCGGAGGCCACAGACCCCTTTGCCCTATGGCCTGAATTCCTGGATCAGACTCCTGACCCAGGCAAAGTCACCCTGATTCGCAACAAGGCGGACCTCAGCGGAGACTCCGTTGGCCTGGAGGTCAGCGAAGATGGCCATGTCACCATCAGCCTTTCCGCTCGATCCGGTGAGGGGTTGGAACTCCTGCGTGAGCACCTGAAGGACTGCATGGGTTATCAACAGACCTCAGAAAGCAGCTTCAGCGCTCGCCGTCGCCATCTGGAAGCCCTCCGCCAGGCAGGCTCATTCCTCGATCATGGCCGCTCTCAACTCACTCTCGCGGGCGCCGGTGAATTACTGGCAGAAGACCTGCGCCAGGCCCAGCAGGCTCTGGGAGAGATCACCGGCGCATTCAGCTCTGACGACCTCCTCGGTCGCATCTTCTCCAGCTTCTGCATCGGCAAATGACGTCACTTATACGGGGTTCTATCAAGGTCTACTGAAGCCCTTGAAACCCGCATGAATAATGGGTTTCAAGCTCTGTTGAAGCACACTGAAAGCCGTCTGATTTTATGTAGCGATTTTGGCCGGAGCCTTCCTCTACGTGGACATATGTTTCCAACGGGGGGATGGTCTGGCGTTACCGGCTGAATGGCAGGTAAGGAAAACTCACGCTGGGCAAATACCCCGCGCTCATCCTCAAGAACGCCAGGCTCAGGCGCGACGGCGCCTCCAGATGAAGACAGTGGGTGAATCGCCGGCGCAGAAGAAGCCGCGCGCCAAAGTCGCAGGCTCTGAGACACCACCCTCAGGCAGTTCGCCGAACGCTTCTTCAGGGAAATGCACATCTACAAGGCATCCCCCTGTCGAACTTCCGTCGTCAGTTCAAAATTAGCCTGCAGCTCATGACGCTGGTTCGGAAATCGGAACTGTGTTGGCCAAGAAAAAGGACGCATATCTCGAAGAGGCCGAGTGGCACATTCCTCAAGAGAGCTCAAAGACCGGCAAGCCACACATATCGTCTATCGGTCGAAGCAAGCGGTAATGCTCTTCTAAAAGTTGCTCATGCTGGCCGGCGATAGCGAATGGGTTTTGCTGGGCCGTGGTTCCCTGACCACGCCATTTGCACACAACGCGCCCAACAAGGCGCTGAAAGTATTACTCCAGGGGTGGGCCGACACCATCGATTCGCTTGTGCCTACAGCCAATATGATCGTTTCGCGGTCATGAGTAAGAAATGCCTGATGTACCGGCCATGAGCAGGTATTCAAGATTTGGGCGGAACTCTATGGAAGTCCACTGCGGTTGATTGCCGGTAGATAGTTGGGGCGGCGCTGCGGTGGATATCCACCATGCTCATCGCGCAGGGAGCGCCGCCATGGAATTCCGCAACCTCACGCCCTTCAGCGCGGCGTGCTATCGCTCGCCGGACTTGAACGGCCAAGAACACCCCGTTATTGCTCTGAAGGTCAGCCACCGCGTGGAATCGGTCGCGGACCAGCCCGGCCGATGCCGCGCCGTGGTCATCGACCAGGACTCGCTGCCGTTGTGCATGGCCGACACCTACTATGGCGAGCCAGGCACCAGTTCTGTGCACAGCAGCATCCCCCCGGTTCCCTATCCAGTTACCGCGGAACTCGATACCCGCTTGGGTATAGCGAAAAGCATGCGCGCCAAGGGCATTCCGGTGGTCCTATACGAGCGCAGCTACACGCCTAGCACCATTGGCGATGCCGCCGGCAAGACCAAGGGGGTCAAGAGCGGAACTGTGGAAGGCAAATGCCACCCGCTGGAGCACAGCGGCACCGTGCCGGCCGAGGGCCGTTACCTGGTTCGCCATGGCGACCGGTTCTGGATGAACGGGCTCTGACTTATGGCATTGGAGATCACCGTCAGTAAAAGCTGGACCGATGTAGGCAATGGCAGAACCATTGGCACCTTCCGCTCAGCGAGCGGTGTGACGGTACAGAACTATCAGGACAACACCGTCACAACCCAGGTTGAGTTGACCTATCCCGAATACGCCCAGTTGCGCGATGACTTTCTCGGGAAGTTCGGTGTCATCCTGCCGAACTATCAGCCACCGGTGATAGCCGAGACGACCAATCCCAACGGCAACACCATCGGCCGCGTGGTAGGGGAAACGCCGGCAGCCAGCGTCGCCGCTCAGGGGGCCAACCCGGCAACCGAAGAGACCGTTAACGATAAGGTACTGGACGGACTCCAGACCGGTCTGGATATCGTGGGCCTGCTACCCGGCTTCGGCGAAGCTGCCGATCTGGCCAACGCCGCTATCAGCCTGGCGCGTGGTGACTACGCAGGTGCAACGCTGTCTCTAGCAGCGGCAGCTCCTTTCGCGGGCTGGCTCGGCACTGCGGGCAAGATGGGGCGACGAGGCGCGAAGGCTGTTGAGGAAGCATCGTCCAAGACGGCGAAAGAGGCTAAGGAAGCGCCCCCAAAAAAAGCGAAGGAAGAAGCCGCCCGCAAGCAAGATTCAGGCGGGAAGGTCAATGCGAAGAGGACGCCCAAGAAAAAGCCAGAGTGCTTCGACCCGCGTCAGTCCCAGGCCTACAAGAAAATGAGCGAGGCTGAGAAACAGAAGTACCTGAAGGAATATGCCCGCCAGCTCAAGCGGCAAGAGGATGCAATCAACAGTATGTCGGCCAAGGAATTTGCCGAAGCAAGAGCAATGTTCGAGAGGACTAAAGACGCGAGCGGAGGCTCTGGACGGAATCCACTGGCTGATAAGGCACAAAGCGAGTACCGCAAGCAGCGGGGAAAAGAAATTGAAAGTAGTATCTATGAAAGTATGAGAACTAGAGGGGTAAGTGCAGAAGTTGCAAGAGCCGAAGCGAAAGCACAGAGCAAAGGCATCATGGATAAACTTACTGCATTACACGAACCCGACATGGTTGCAGGTGGGTGGCATAGCCCGGCCCCCACCGGACTAGGAGACAAGAGGGCAAATAGCGCAATTGGTGGAAGCTGGGGTCAAAAGGAAAGAGTAGAAATGCTGGAAGATGCGGCCAAAAGAGCTGTTGAACGCGGTGACGGTAAGGATATGATGAATGTTGAATTGACTATTTGCCCGCCAGGAAAAAAGGGAAAGTAACAATGCGAGACGAAGACCTTGCTCTGTTTATTGATAGCTTTGGCGAGGCTACTCACCGCACGCCAGTTCCAGAGTCAATCCTTAAACAATGGGACAATGTGCTGCCTCCAGTATTGCTTGACTACTGGAAAGATGAGGGGTGGGCTGGCTATGCAAACGGGCTGCTGTGGACGGTTAACCCAGACGACTTTGAACACATTAAAGATGCTTGGCTACAAGGTACGTCACTGGAGTCCTTTGATAAATTTCACGTGATTGCCCGAAGTGCTTTTGGCAATCTTTATTTGTGCGGAGAAAGAACGGGACGCTGTGTATCAATTATTTGCATCCACAATGAGATTCTCGCACTAAAGAACAGGTTAAAGCCCAAGACCTTGACTGCTCAGAACGTAACAATACAGTCATTATTTGGTAGTAGTGAGCCAAATGATTTTGACTATTCAGACATCCATGGACGGCAGCTCTTCGACCGAGCTGTGAAGAAGTATGGTCCTCTTGAGCCAGATGAGATGTACGGCTTCGAGCCAGCTCTGGTGCTGGGCGGCAGTTCCGTCTTGGAAAACCTGCACCGCCTAAAGCTTGACCCGCACTTACTCATTCTGCGTAACTTCGACACCCCGACGTTGCCATTCTCCAGTGTCGAACTCGAAAAGCTGATGAAGTAACCCTAGGCAGTCCTACTACGACACAGGCTGGCTGGGAGGTGGCAGGCTCATCACTTGGCCAGCCCGGCAGCGTCACCTGCTTGGAGAAGCATGGTCTAATGAACGAAAAAACGCTGCTAGAAATTAGACCGTTCGCTGGAGTCAGTAGGGTTACTTTCGGGATGCAGGCATCTGCTGTAGGGAAAGAGCTTGGGGAGGCTGATAGCACAACGAAGAACCATCTTGGTCAGCTTGTCGAATCTCGCTCATTTGCGAATTTTGGTTATTCAGTATCCTCTGAAGAGCTAGCCCATATTGGCTTGGGGCGGCAAATGGAAAATGTGTTTTTGGGAAGTACAAATATCTTCATGGATCCCGCTCAAAATGTACTCTCAGACTTAACTCTCCTAGACGACTCTCCATATATCTATCTGGGCTACGTGGTCTTTCTGAAGCTTGGAATTTCACTGACCGGCTTTCATGACGGTGATATTGACCAGAAGGCGATCTCATTATTCCCGAAAGGAGCTTGGGATAAGCGAATCCCCAGAATGAATAAACTCAAGCAAGGTGACATATAGACTTGCCTAAACCAAGAGCCTCCATCGCTAGAGGTGAGTCGGGGCGGCCGCAAAATCTGAGTGCCACAAGAGTGGCATTAATTTGTGCGATCGCATCATGCACGCTAGTTCATTCGCATCTCCTGTTGCTCCACCCCGTTCTATCTACGCAGCCGGCCCTTAGCGCTATCGCCCAAGATGCGCCTCCGTAATCTGCGTCCTTTCGTGCCCCAACTCGCGGCTGATGGTCTGCCGAGCCTGCGCATCCAGGGCACGCTGCCCGGGTGTCAGCGATCGTGCCGCGGGCCCGCCAGCGGCCGGTGCCTTCCAGCCAGTCAGCGCTTCACAACGCCAGCTGGTGCCCGTGCTCGAGCACGCGCCGCTGCTCGGCCCTGGTGATCGGAACGGTGCGCTCGCGCTCGGCCTTGGTTCAGCTGCCCTTGAGCGCAATATGGTCGCCCCCGTCCGCGTAGCCAGGCTGGCACTCGATGCCGAAGGTCCTTCCCTTCTTATCCACAGACGACGTGACTGCCCGCACTCCGGGCGGTCCGTCGCTGCCTGTCCGCACGAAAAATCCCCTTCCTGAACCCTGTTGATAAGTAAGCTATAACCCAGTCCATAACCCTGGTGAAAACCCAAGGGATAAATCCCCTGTGCATAACCCATCATTGCGTGCACAGCTTTCTGACGGCATACACAACGGCTACTGGCAGGAATGTAACAGGCTTATCATTCCCTACAACCACCGTCGTTGATGGTCTGGAATGACTTATCCACAGAAAAGGTCTTCCCTAAGGAATAAACATAAGAACAAGCTTTTTAAAAAATTCTTCTCTTTTGTTTTCTTTTACCCACAGGGACATTTCCACAGATGGATAACTTTCCTGGAAAAGCTCGAACCGGACACGTTGGCTATTTTTTGGCCAGACGGCTTCAAGCGAATGGGGAAATTCCCCTATACTGTGCGGCTTTCTCTATTTCCCAGCCTTGAACAGGCACGAGGTGCGCGGTGGATTTTCCTTCCCGTTTTGACGTGATCGTGATCGGTGGCGGCCATGCCGGCACTGAGGCCGCCTTGGCAGCCGCACGCATGGGCGTGAAGACCCTTCTGCTTACCCACAATGTCGAAACCCTCGGCCAGATGAGCTGCAACCCGGCCATTGGCGGTATCGGCAAGAGTCATCTGGTCAAGGAGATCGATGCCTTGGGCGGGGCCATGGCGACGGCCACCGATCTGGGCGGCATCCAGTTCCGAGTGCTGAACAGCCGCAAAGGCCCAGCGGTACGTGCTACCCGTGCCCAGGCGGATCGCGTCCTCTACAAGGCAGCCATTCGCGAAATCCTCGAGAATCAGCCGAACCTGTGGATATTCCAGCAGGCCTGCGATGACCTGATCGTCGAGAACGATCAGGTGAAAGGTGTAGTGACCCAGATGGGTCTGCGTTTCATGGCAGAGTCCGTGGTGTTGACCACCGGAACCTTCCTCGGTGGACTTATCCACATCGGTCTACAGAACTATTCCGGCGGCCGTGCCGGTGATCCGCCATCCATTGCCTTGGCCAAGCGCCTTCGCGAGCTGCCGTTGCGCGTCGGTCGCCTGAAGACCGGCACCCCGCCACGGATCGATGGCCGCTCTGTGGATTTCTCGGTGATGACCGAGCAACCAGGCGACACGCCGATCCCGGTGATGTCTTTCCTTGGCTCCAAGGAACAGCACCCACGCCAGGTGAGCTGCTGGATCACGCACACCAACGCGCGCACCCACGAGATCATCGCCAGCAATCTCGACCGTTCGCCGATGTACTCCGGGGTGATCGAGGGCATCGGCCCGCGCTACTGCCCGTCCATCGAAGACAAGATCCATCGCTTCGCCGACAAGGACAGCCACCAGGTATTCCTCGAACCGGAAGGGCTGACTACCCACGAGCTGTACCCCAACGGCATCTCCACGTCGTTGCCGTTCGATGTGCAACTGGAGATCGTGCGCTCCATCCGTGGCATGGAGAACGCCCATATCGTGCGCCCGGGTTATGCGATCGAATACGACTACTTCGATCCCCGCGACCTGAAGTACAGCCTGGAAACCAAGGTCATCGCTGGCCTGTTCTTCGCTGGCCAGATCAACGGCACCACCGGCTACGAAGAAGCCGGCGCCCAGGGCTTGCTCGCAGGCGCCAACGCCGCATTGCGTGCCCAGGGTAAGGACGCCTGGTGCCCGCGCCGTGACGAGGCCTACATCGGCGTGCTGGTGGACGACCTGATTACCCTGGGTACCCAGGAGCCTTACCGCATGTTCACGTCGCGCGCCGAGTACCGGCTGATCCTGCGTGAAGACAACGCGGACCTGCGCCTGACCGAAAAGGGCCGAGAGCTCGGACTGATCGACGACAAGCGCTGGGCGGCCTTTGAAGCCAAGCGCGAAGGCATCACCGTTGAAGAACAGCGTCTGAAGTCCACCTGGGTACGCCCCGGTACACCGGAAGGTGATGCCATCGCCCAGCGCTTCGGCACACCCCTGGCCCATGAATACAATCTGCTCAACCTGCTGAGCCGCCCGGAAATCGATTACGCCGGCCTGATCGAAGTCACCGGAGGTGGCGCCGAGGACCCGCAAGTGGCCGAGCAGGTCGAGATCAAGACCAAGTACGCCGGTTATATCGATCGCCAGCAGGACGAAATCGCCCGCTTGCGCGCAAGCGAAGACATCCGTCTGCCCGATGACCTGGACTACGCGAGCATTTCCGGTCTGTCCAAGGAGATCCAGCACAAGCTCGGTAACTCCCGGCCGGAAACCCTCGGCCAGGCAGGTCGCATACCCGGCGTCACCCCGGCAGCCATTTCCCTGTTGCTGATTCACCTCAAGAAACGCGGCGCTGGCCGTCAGTTGGAGCAAAGCGCCTGATGTCCCTGGTTACCCAACGCCATGCCGACGAACTGTCCCATGGCGCCGAGCAGCTTGCTGTCGAACTGTCCCCGGAGAAGCAGGAAAAGCTCCTTGCCTACCTGGCCTTGCTGATCAAGTGGAACAAGGCCTACAACCTGACCGCTGTGCGCGATCCTAATGAAATGGTCTCGCGTCACCTGCTCGACAGCCTCAGTGTGGTCTCCCATGTGGCCGCGCTTGGGGATAACTGGCTGGATGTCGGCAGTGGCGGTGGTATGCCCGGCATCCCGCTGGCCATCCTGTTCCCCGAACGGCGCTTCACGTTGCTCGATTCCAACGGCAAGAAGACCCGCTTCCTCACCCAGGTGAAGCTGGAGCTGAAACTCGCCAACCTCGAAGTTGTCCACAGCCGAGTCGAGGCCTTCACACCGGAGCAGCCGTTCGACGGTATCGTTTCTCGTGCCTTCAGCTCCCTGGAGGATTTCAGCAACTGGACCCGACACCTGGGCGACGGCGAAACCCGCTGGTTGGCCATGAAGGGATTGCACCCGGATGACGAGCTCCAGGCACTGCCGGCCGACTTCCACGTCGAGACCGCGCATCAGCTGGATGTTCCCGGTTGCCAAGGTCAGCGCCATCTGCTGATACTGCGCCGCACGCTATGAGGGGGAAGGTGGCCATGGCCAAGGTATTCGCAATCGCCAATCAGAAAGGCGGGGTCGGCAAGACCACCACCTGTGTCAACCTCGCAGCCTCGCTGGTCGCCACCAAGCGGCGCGTCCTGCTGATCGACCTCGATCCCCAGGGCAACGCCACCATGGGTAGCGGCATCGACAAGCTCGCCCTGGAGCATTCCGTCTATGACGTGCTGACAGGCGAGTGCGATCTGGCGACCGCCATGCAGTACTCCGAGCATGGTGGGTATCAGCTGCTGCCCGCCAACCGCGACCTGACCGCGGCGGAAGTGGCCCTGCTGGACATGCCGAGCAAGGAGCATCGCCTGCGCGAAGCCCTGGCGCCGATTCGCGAGAACTACGACTACATCCTCATCGACTGCCCACCTTCGCTGTCGATGCTGACGATCAACGCCCTTGTCGCCTCCGACGGTGTGATCATTCCCATGCAGTGCGAGTACTACGCACTCGAAGGCTTGTCGGACCTGGTGAACAGCATCCAGCGTATCGCCCAGTTGCTGAATCCGAATCTGAAGATCGAGGGGCTGCTGCGCACCATGTACGACCCGCGCATCAGCCTGACCAACGACGTCTCGGCACAACTCAAGGCGCATTTCGGCGACAAGCTCTACGATGCTGTCATCCCGCGCAACGTGCGTCTTGCTGAAGCGCCCAGTTTCGGCATGCCGGCCCTGGTCTACGACAAGCAATCCCGTGGCGCCATCGCCTATCTCGCGTTGGCTGGCGAACTGGTCCGCCGCCAGCGTGCCAAAGCCAAAACCGCTACCGCATAAGGAATCCGCATGGCCGCGAAAAAACGAGGTCTGGGCCGTGGCTTGGACGCCCTGCTAGGCGGCAGTACCGTCACCAAACTCGAAGAAGAAGCCGTCCAGGTCGATACCCGCGAGCTGCAGCACCTGCCCCTGGACCTGATCCAGCGTGGCAAGTACCAGCCTCGCCGTGACATGGACCCCACCGCGCTGGAAGAACTGGCCCAGTCGATCAGGGCTCAAGGCGTCATGCAGCCCATCGTGGTGCGCCCGATCGGTTCCGGTCGCTACGAGATCATTGCGGGTGAGCGCCGCTGGCGCGCCAGCCAGCAGGCCGGACTGGACAAGATTCCGGCCATGGTCCGCGAAGTTCCGGACGAAGCGGCCATCGCGATGGCGCTGATCGAGAACATCCAGCGCGAAGACCTCAATCCCATCGAGGAAGCCATTGCCCTTCAGCGCCTGCAGCAGGAGTTCCAGCTCACCCAGCAGCAGGTCGCCGAAGCCGTTGGCAAGTCCCGCGTGACCATCACCAACCTGCTGCGCCTGATTGGCCTGCCGGAAGAGATCAAGACCCTGCTTTCCCATGGCGATCTGGAAATGGGTCATGCCCGCGCATTGCTCGGCCTACCCCTGGAACGTCAGGTGGAAGGGGCGCGACATGTTGTCGCACGAGGCCTCACCGTGCGCCAAACCGAGGCACTGGTTCGGCAGTGGATGCACAGCAAGGAAAAAGCTGTCGAGGTGGTCAAGGCCGACCCGGACATCAGTCGGCTCGAACAGCGCCTGGCTGAGCGGTTGGGCGCTCCCGTGCAGATCAAGCACGGTCAGAAAGGCAAAGGCCAACTCGTCATCCGTTACAACTCCCTCGATGAACTGCAGGGTGTCCTCGCCCACATCCGCTGATACATATGGCGCTGTAGCGACGGTCGGATTTCACTACCCGGCAGTTGAACGGGGGGGGTTCCCCCCCTATACTCTGCGCGCAATTTTGTCGGCACAAAGTATGCCAAGTCGTTGATTCCAGCGGCCGACTCCAGAGGACTTGCTGCGATGGATACCCGCACGCCAAACCGCCTGCCCATCCATCGTCTACCGGTCTTTCCGGTGCTGTTGGTCCAACTGGTCGTCCTGCTGTTCGCTGCTGTCGTTCTCTGGCAGTGGCGCGGAACGGTAGCTGGATACTCTGGCTTGTGCGGCGGCTTGATCGCCTGGGTGCCGAACCTGTATTTCGCCCGCAAGGCGTTCCGTTACAGCGGAGCCCGTGCAGCCCAGGCGATAGTCCGCTCTTTCTATGCGGGCGAAATGGGCAAGCTGATTCTGACGGCAGTGCTGTTTGCATTGACGTTTGCAGGTGTGAAACCCCTGGATGCGCCGGCAGTTTTCGGCGTCTTCCTGCTGACCCAGTCGGTCAGCTGGTTCGCGCCCCTGCTGATGAGAACAAGACTTTCGAAACCTTAGGGCGTTTGAGGCAAACATGGCAGAGCAAACCGCTTCGGGCTATATCCAGCACCACCTGCAGAACCTGACCTTCGGTCGTCTGCCCAATGGCGATTGGGGCTTTGCCCACACCGCCGAGCAAGCCAAGGAAATGGGCTTCTGGGCTTTCCACGTGGACACCCTGGGCTGGTCCATCGGCCTCGGTCTGCTGTTCGTACTCCTCTTCCGCATGGCGGCCAAGAAAGCCACTTCCGGCATTCCCGGCGGCCTGCAGAACCTGGTCGAAGTGATGGTCGACTTCGTCGACAGCAACGTGAAAGACACCTTCCACGGCCGCAACCCGCTGATCGCTCCGCTGGCGCTGACCATCTTCGTCTGGATTTTCCTGATGAACGCCATCGACCTGATCCCGGTCGACTGGATCCCGATGGTGGCTGCCAAGATCACTGGCAATGAACACCTGTTCTTCCGCGCCGTTCCGACCACCGACCCGAATGCCACCCTCGGCATGGCCTTCTCGGTCTTCGGCCTGATCATCTTCTACAGCATCAAGGTCAAGGGCATCGGCGGCTTCCTCGGCGAACTGACCCTGCACCCCTTCAGCAGCAAGAACATCTTCGTTCAGATCCTGCTGATTCCGGTCAACTTCCTGCTCGAATTCGTCACCCTGATCGCCAAACCGATCTCTCTGGCTCTGCGTCTGTTCGGCAACATGTACGCCGGTGAGCTCGTGTTCATCCTGATCGCCGTAATGTTCGGCGCAGGCATCCTGCTGCTGAGCGGCCTGGGTGTTGCACTGCAGTGGGCGTGGGCTGTGTTCCACATCCTGATCATCACCCTGCAGGCCTTCATCTTCATGATGCTGACCATCGTCTATCTGTCGATGGCGCATGAGGACAACCATTAATAACGCGCAGCGCATCAACTGATGCCCGACGGGCCAGGGGATGCGCTGACTGTTTGCGATGGTTCCGGCTTCAGGCCGGAAAGCCCGCAAGGGCAGTGGGAAAAAACGATTTCGCTTTACCGCTTCACTTAAACCTTAACCAACACGACATAAAGTCGGGAGGAAAAATGGAAACTGTAGTAGGTCTGACCGCGATCGCCGTAGCTCTGCTGATTGGTCTGGGTGCCCTGGGTACCGCCATTGGCTTCGGTCTGCTGGGTGGCAAGTTCCTGGAAGGCGCTGCTCGCCAGCCGGAAATGGTTCCGATGCTGCAAGTTAAAATGTTCATCGTGGCCGGTCTGCTCGACGCCGTAACCATGATCGGCGTTGGTATCGCTCTGTTCTTCACCTTCGCTAACCCGTTCATTGCTCAGGTAGCCCAGTAATCCTCGATTTTCGAGGATTCGACTGACAACGAACGAGCGAGGTGTTGGCGTGAACATTAATGCAACCCTGATCGGCCAGTCCGTTGCGTTCTTCATCTTCGTACTGTTCTGCATGAAGTTCGTGTGGCCCCCGGTCATCACTGCTCTGCGTGAACGTCAGAAGAAGATCGCTGATGGCCTGGACGCTGCCAACCGTGCGGCTCGTGACCTGGAGCTGGCCCATGAAAAAGTGGGTCAGCAACTGCGCGAAGCCAAGGCTCAGGCAGCTGAAATCATCGAGCAAGCCAAAAAGCGCGCTACCCAGATCGTCGACGAATCTCGCGATCAGGCACGTGCTGAAGGCGAGCGCCTGAAGGCGCAAGCTCAGGCTGAGATCGAACAGGAACTGAACAGCGTCAAAGACGCCCTGCGTGCCCAACTGGGCAGCCTGGCCGTCAATGGTGCCGAGAAGATCCTGGGTGCCACTATCGATCAAAACGCGCACGCGGAGCTGGTTAACAAACTGGCTGCCGAAATCTAAGCGAGGGCGATCATGGCAGAACTGACCACGCTGGCCCGACCTTACGCCAAGGCTGCTTTCGAGTACGCCCAGGCCCATCAGCAGCTGGCCGCCTGGTCGGCCATGCTAGGCCTGGCCGCTGCGGTGTCGCAGGACGACACCATGCAGCGCGTGCTCAAAGCCCCGCGTCTGACGAGCGCAGAGAAAGCCAACACCTTCAATGAGGTGGTTGGCGACAAGTTCGATGCTTTGGCACAGAACTTCATCCACGTAGTTTCCGAGAACGGCCGCCTCGTGCTGCTGCCGGAAATCGCCGAACAGTTCGAGCTGTACAAGGCCGAGCAAGAAAAGTCGGTGGACGTAGAAGTTACCAGTGCCTTCGCATTGAACGATGAACAGCAAGACAAACTCGCCAAGGTTCTCAGCGCACGGCTCAGCCGAGAAGTGCGTCTGCACGCCGTGGAAGACTCCAGCCTCATTGGTGGTGTAGTCATCCGCGCCGGCGACCTGGTTATCGATGGCTCGGTTCGCGGCAAAATCGCGAAACTGGCCGAAGCGTTGAAATCTTGAGTTTGAAGGGGCAGCAGAGCAATGCAGCAACTCAATCCTTCCGAAATTAGTGAAATCATCAAGGGACGTATCGAGAAACTCGACGTCTCTTCCCAAGCCCGTAACGAGGGCACCATCGTTTCCGTTTCCGACGGCATCGTGCGCATCTACGGCCTGGCCGACGTGATGTACGGTGAAATGATCGAGTTCCCGGGCGGCGTCTACGGTATGGCGCTGAACCTGGAGCAAGACTCCGTTGGTGCCGTAATCCTGGGCAAATACGTCGGCCTGGCCGAAGGTATGAGCGCCAAGTGCACCGGCCGCATCCTGGAAGTCCCGGTTGGTCCGGAACTGCTGGGTCGCGTCGTTGACGCCCTGGGCAACCCGATCGATGGCAAAGGTCCGATCAACGCTGCTGCCACCGATGCGGTGGAAAAAGTAGCGCCGGGCGTGATCTGGCGTAAGTCGGTAGACCAGCCGGTACAGACTGGTTACAAGGCCGTTGACGCCATGATCCCGATCGGCCGTGGCCAGCGCGAGCTGATCATCGGTGACCGTCAGATTGGTAAGACTGCCCTGGCCGTCGACGCCATCATCAACCAGAAAGACAGCGGCATCCGCTGCGTCTACGTGGCCATCGGTCAGAAGCAATCGACCATCGCCAACGTAGTTCGCAAGCTGGAAGAAAACGGCGCCCTGGCCAACACCATCATCGTGGCCGCCAGTGCTTCCGAATCGCCTGCCCTGCAGTACATCGCTCCGTACTCCGGTTGCACCATGGGTGAGTACTTCCGCGACCGCGGCGAAGACGCCCTGATCATCTATGACGACCTGTCCAAGCAGGCCGTAGCCTACCGCCAGATCTCCCTGCTGCTGCGCCGCCCGCCGGGCCGCGAAGCCTACCCGGGCGACGTGTTCTATCTCCACAGCCGTCTGCTGGAGCGCGCTTCCCGCGTTTCCGAAGAGTACGTAGAGAAGTTCACCAACGGCGCTGTGAAAGGCAAGACCGGTTCCCTGACCGCCCTGCCAATCATCGAAACCCAGGCTGGTGACGTTTCTGCGTTCGTTCCGACCAACGTGATCTCCATCACCGACGGTCAGATCTTCCTGGAATCCGCTCTGTTCAACTCGGGTATCCGTCCGGCCGTTAACGCCGGTATCTCGGTATCCCGTGTGGGTGGCGCGGCCCAGACCAAGATCATCAAGAAGCTGTCCGGTGGTATTCGTACCGCCCTGGCCCAGTACCGTGAACTGGCTGCGTTCGCGCAGTTCGCTTCCGACCTGGACGAGGCTACCCGTAAGCAGCTGGAACACGGTCAGCGCGTTACCGAGCTGATGAAGCAGAAGCAGTACGCGCCCATGTCCATCGCCGACATGTCGCTGAGCCTGTACGCCGCTGAGCGTGGCTTCCTGCAGGACGTCGAGCTCACCAAGATCGGCGCCTTCGAACAAGCCTTGATCGCCTACTTCAACCGTGATCACGCCGCACTGCTGGCGAAGATCAACGAGAAGGGTGACTTCAACGACGAAATCGACGCCGGCATCAAGGCTGGTATCGAGAAGTTCAAGGCCACCCAAACCTGGTAAGCCGCAGCGGGGGGTCGTAAGGCCCCCCGCCTGCTAACCCGAAAGGTGTTACATGGCAGGCGCAAAAGAGATTCGCAGCAAGATTGCGAGCATCAAAAGCACGCAGAAGATCACCAGCGCCATGGAAAAGGTGGCGGTCAGCAAGATGCGCAGGGCTCAACTGCGTATGGCTGCCAGCCGCCCCTACGCGGAGCGCATCCGCCAGGTGATCGGTCATTTGGCCAACGCGAACCCGGAATACCGTCATCCCTTCATGATCGAGCGTGAAGTAAAGCGCGTCGGTTACGTCGTGGTGAGTACCGACCGTGGTCTGTGTGGCGGCTTGAACATCAACCTGTTCAAGGGCCTGGTCAAGGACATGGCGGGTTACCGTGAACAAGGCGTGGAGATCGACCTCTGCGTGATTGGTAGCAAGGGTGCGGCCTTCTTCCGCAACTACGGCGGCAACGTCGTGGCAGCTATCAGCCACATCGGCGAGGAGCCTTCGATCAACGACCTGATCGGCAGCGTCAAGGTCATGCTCGATGCATACCTGGATGGCCGTATCGATCGCCTGTTCGTGGTTTCCAACAAGTTCGTCAACACCATGACGCAGAAGCCGACCGTGGACCAACTGGTTCCGCTGGTGGCCGACGCCGATCAAGAGTTGAAGCACCACTGGGACTACCTCTACGAGCCCGACGCCAAGGAGATCCTCGAGGGTCTGCTGGTGCGCTACGTGGAATCCCAGGTGTATCAGTCCGTGGTTGAAAACAACGCCTGCGAGCAGGCGGCACGGATGATCGCGATGAAGAACGCCACCGACAACGCCGGTGACCTGATCAGCAGTCTTCAGCTGGTCTACAACAAGGCGCGTCAGGCAGCGATCACTCAAGAGATTTCGGAAATCGTCGGCGGCGCTGCCGCGGTTTAAGACCGGTTCATATATTTAGAGGAACCAGATATGAGTAGCGGACGTATCGTTCAAATCATCGGCGCCGTTATCGACGTGGAATTCCCGCGTGATCAGGTGCCGAACGTCTACGACGCGCTGAAAGTCAGCGGCGTCGAAACCACCCTGGAAGTTCAGCAGCAGCTGGGCGACGGCGTGGTTCGTTCCATCGCCATGGGTTCGACCGAAGGCCTCAAGCGTGGCCTGGACGTATCCAACACCGGCGCAGCCATCTCCGTCCCGGTTGGCACTGCCACCCTGGGCCGCATCATGGACGTGCTGGGCAACCCCATCGACGAAGCCGGTCCCATCGGCGAAGAAGAGCGCTGGGTTATCCACCGCGACGCTCCGTCCTACGCTGAACAAGCGGGTGGCAACGAGCTGCTGGAAACCGGCATCAAGGTAATCGACCTGGTCTGCCCCTTCGCCAAAGGCGGTAAGGTCGGCCTGTTCGGTGGCGCCGGTGTAGGCAAGACCGTAAACATGATGGAACTGATCCGTAACATCGCGATCGAGCACAGCGGTTACTCTGTGTTCGCCGGCGTGGGTGAGCGTACTCGTGAGGGTAACGACTTCTACCACGAGATGAAGGATTCCAACGTTCTGGACAAAGTGGCCCTGGTATACGGCCAGATGAACGAGCCGCCGGGCAACCGTCTGCGCGTTGCACTGACCGGCCTGACCATGGCCGAGAAGTTCCGTGACGAAGGCCGCGACGTTCTGCTGTTCGTCGACAACATCTACCGTTACACCCTGGCCGGTACCGAAGTATCCGCGCTGCTGGGTCGTATGCCGTCCGCTGTGGGTTACCAGCCGACCCTGGCCGAGGAAATGGGCGTTCTGCAAGAGCGCATCACCTCCACCAAGACCGGTTCCATTACCTCCATCCAGGCCGTATACGTTCCTGCGGACGACCTGACCGACCCGTCCCCGGCGACCACCTTCGCCCACCTGGACGCCACCGTCGTACTGTCCCGTGACATCGCGTCCCTGGGTATCTACCCGGCCGTTGACCCGCTGGACTCGACCTCTCGCCAGCTGGATCCGCTGGTGATCGGTCAGGACCACTACGACACCGCTCGCGGCGTCCAGTACGTTCTGCAGCGTTACAAGGAACTGAAGGACATCATCGCGATCCTCGGTATGGACGAACTGTCCGAAGCGGACAAGCAGCTCGTTAACCGTGCTCGTAAGATCCAGCGCTTCCTGTCCCAGCCGTTCTTCGTGGCCGAAGTCTTCACCGGTTCTCCGGGTAAGTACGTGTCGCTGAAGGACACCATCGCTGGCTTCAAAGGCATCCTCAACGGTGACTACGACCACCTGCCCGAGCAGGCGTTCTATATGGTCGGCGGCATCGAAGAAGCCATCGAGAAAGCGAAGAAACTGTAACCCCCTGAGCGCCCGGCGACGGGCGCTTACGTGAGGCAAGCGTATGGCTATTACTGTCCATTGCGATATCGTCAGCGCCGAAGCGGAGATCTTCTCCGGTCTGGTGGAGATGGTGATTGCGCACGGCCACCTGGGCGATCTGGGTATCGCGCCGGGCCACGCCCCGCTGATCACCGACCTCAAGCCGGGTCCGATCCGCCTGGTCAAACAGGGTGGTGAGGAGGAGGTGTACTACATCTCCGGTGGTTTCCTCGAGGTCCAGCCCAACATGGTGAAGGTCCTGGCCGACACCGTGCTGCGCGCCGGCGACCTGGACGAAGCTGCTGCTCAGGAGTCCCTCAAGGCTGCTGAGAAGGCCCTCCACGAGAAGGGCGCAGAGTTCGATTACTCTGCCGCCTCTGCTCGTCTGGCCGAGGCCGCGGCCCAGCTGCGTACCGTCCAGCAGATCCGCAAGAAGTTCGGCGGCTAAGAGCTCATTCACGATCTTGTGGATAAGCTCTTGGGCCCAAGGCTTCATTGCAGACAAGTTAAAGGGTAGCCTTGGCTACCCTTTTTCTTTTCCGGTATTCCGGTTTTCGCTTACCAGCCTGATTCGGTGAATCCCTCCATGTCCCTCGATATCGTCATCCTCGCCGCTGGCCAGGGCACGCGCATGCGTTCGGCCCTGCCCAAGGTCCTGCATCCGGTGGCCGGCAAGGCCATGCTCGGCCACGTCATCGACACTGCTCGTAAACTCGAGCCCAAGGGCATTCATGTGGTGATCGGCCATGGCGCCGAGACCGTACGCGAGCGCCTGGCTTCCGATGACCTGAATTTCGTGCTCCAGGCCGAACAGCTGGGTACCGGCCACGCCGTCGCCCAGGCCCTGCCGCAGCTGACCGCCGAGCGCGTGCTGATCCTTTACGGCGACGTGCCGCTGATCGAAGTGGAAACCCTCCAGCGCCTGCTGGAAAAGGTGAAGGATGACCAGCTCGCCCTGCTCACCGTGAAACTGGACGACCCCACCGGATACGGCCGCATCGTTCGCGATGCCGCAGGTGTGGTGAAGGCCATCGTCGAACACAAGGATGCGACGCCCGAGCAGCGCGCAATCCAGGAAGGCAACACCGGCATTCTCGCAGTGCCCGGGAAGCGTCTGGCTGACTGGCTGGGCCGACTGTCCAACAACAACGCCCAAGGTGAGTACTACCTCACCGATGTCATCGCCATGGCCGTGGCAGACGGCTTGGTAGTGGCCACCGAGCATCCCCATGATGCGATGGAAGTGCAGGGTGCCAACGATCGCATCCAGCTTTCCGAGCTCGAGCGTCACTTCCAGAAGCGCGCTGCCCGCCGCCTGATGACGCAAGGCGTGACCCTGCTGGACCCCGCCCGTTTCGACCTGCGTGGCGAAGTCAGCGTAGGCCGCGATGTGCTGATCGACGTGAACGTCATCCTCGAAGGACGTGTGGTGATCGAGGACGGCGTGCAGATTGGCCCTAACTGCGTCATCAAGGACAGTACCCTGCGCCGTGGAGCCGTGGTCAAGGCCAACAGCCACCTTGAAGGCGCTGAACTGGGCGAGGGCGCCGATTGTGGTCCGTTCGCTCGTTTGCGTCCCGGTGCCGTACTGGGCGCCAAGGCCCATGTGGGCAACTTCGTCGAACTGAAGAACGCCGTGTTGGGCGAGGGCGCCAAGGCGGGTCACCTGGCTTACCTGGGCGACGCCGAGATCGGCGCGCGCACCAACATCGGTGCGGGCACCATTACCTGCAACTACGACGGCGCCAACAAGTTCCGCACCGTTTTGGGCGAGGATGTGTTCATCGGCTCCAACAGCTCCCTGGTCGCTCCGCTCACCTTGGGTGACGGCGTCACCACCGGCGCGGGCTCGACCATCACCCAGGACGTTCCGGCAGCCGCGCTCGCAGTCGGCCGCGCCAAGCAGCGCAACATCGAAGGCTGGAAACGTCCGGTGAAGATCAAGACGTAAGCCTGTGGAAAAACTGGGTTGTGGATAACTCATGACCCAGACGAAAAAGGCGGCGCAGGCCGCCTTTTGTCGTTTTTGGGGTTGACGCAAAAGCTTCGTTAGGTTTTGATTCGCGCCATTATCTTTCGAAACGAAACTTTCGTTGATGACGAAACGCAATACTCCCCAACGCCGCCACGCGATCCTTGCGCTGCTCGACGAGCAGGGCGAAGTGAGTGTCGACGAGTTGGCCAAAGCTTTCGCAACGTCCGAAGTGACCATCCGCAAGGACCTCACCGCGCTCGAGAAGAACGGCCTGCTGCTGCGTCGTTACGGTGGCGCGGTGCCGATGCCGCAAGAGCTGATCGGCGAAGGCAACCAGCCGGTTTCCTCGTACAAGCTTGCCATCGCCCGTGCAGCCGTCAGCTGCATTCGGGAGCACGCACGGATCATCATCGACAGCGGCAGCACCACCGCCGCCATGATCCCGGAGCTTGGCCACAAGCCGGGCCTCGTGGTGATGACCAACTCGCTGAGTGTCGCCAATGCCCTGCGCGAGCTGGAACATGAACCCGTACTGCTGATGACCGGCGGCACCTGGGACCCACATTCCGAATCCTTCCAGGGCCAGGTAGCCGAACAGGTCCTGCGTTCCTACGATTTCGACCAGCTGTTCATTGGTGCCGACGGTATCGACCTGCAGCGCGGCACGTCCACCTTCAACGAACTGCTGGGGCTCTCGCGGGTCATGGCCGAAGTGGCGCGTGAGGTCATCGTCATGGCCGAGTCCGACAAGGTCGGCCGACGCATTCCCAACCTGGAGCTGCCCTGGAGCAGCATCCACACCTTGATAACCGACGAGCGCCTTTCTACCGAAGCGCGCGAACAGATAGCCGCGCGCGGGGTCAAGCTGATCTGCGCGCGCATAGATTGAGAGAGGAGAACCAGCCATGTGTGGCATCGTTGGCGCCATTGCCGAGCGTAATATCACCCCCATCCTGGTCGAGGGCCTGAAGCGCCTCGAATACCGTGGCTACGACAGCGCTGGTGTGGCCGTCTTCACCAACGAAGGCAAGCTGGACCGCAGCCGCCGCGTCGGTAAGGTGGCCGAGCTGGAACAGGCCCTTGCGGAGCAGCCCCTGGTCGGTCGCCTGGGCATCGCCCACACCCGCTGGGCCACCCACGGTGCACCCAGCGAGCACAACGCCCACCCGCACTTCTCTGGCGACCGCCTGGCCGTCGTCCACAACGGCATCATCGAGAACTACGAAGCCCTGCGCGAGCAACTCAAGACGCTGGGCTACGTATTCACCTCGGATACCGATACCGAAGTCATCGTCCACCTGCTGCACCACAAGCTGAAGACCATCCCGGATCTTGCCGATGCGCTCAAGGCCGCGGTACAGGAGCTGCATGGCGCCTACGGCCTGGCCGTCATTAGTGCCAGCCAGCCTGACCGCCTGCTCGCCGCCCGCAGTGGCAGCCCGCTGGTGATCGGCCTGGGCCTGGGCGAGAACTTCCTCGCGTCCGACCAACTGGCCCTGCGTCAGGTGACCGACCGTTTCATCTACCTGGAAGAAGGCGATATCGCCGAGATCCGCCGCGACAGCGTGCAGATCTGGGACGAGCAGGGTCGTGCCGTGCAGCGTGAGCCTGTGCAGTACCACGAAGGTGCCGAAGCTGCCGACAAGGGCGAATACCGCCACTTCATGCTGAAGGAAATCCACGAGCAGCCGAAGGTCGTGCAGCGCACCATGGAAGGCCGCCTCGGTGCGGACCATGTCCTGGTCAACGCCTTCGGCCCGCGTGCCGCCGAGCTGTTCGCCAAGGTGCGCAATGTGCAGATCGTCGCCTGCGGCACCAGCTACCACGCCGGCATGGTCGCCCGTTACTGGCTGGAAGACCTGGCCGGCATTCCCTGCCAGATCGAGGTGGCCAGCGAGTTCCGCTACCGGAAGGTAGTGGTCCAGCCGGACACCCTCTTCGTGACCATTTCCCAATCCGGCGAAACCGCCGACACCCTGGCTGCGCTGCGCAATGCCAAGGACCTGGGCTACCTGACCAGCCTGGCCATCTGCAACGTTGGCACCAGCTCCCTGGTGCGCGAATCCGACCTCACCCTGCTGACCCAGGCCGGTCCGGAAATCGGTGTCGCCTCCACCAAGGCCTTCACCACCCAACTGGTGGGCCTGCTGCTGCTGACCCTGTCCCTCGGTCAGGTGCGCGGTACTCTGGAAGCCGGCGTCGAAGCCCGTCTGGTGGACGAACTTCGCCGTCTGCCGACTCGCCTGGGTGAAGCCCTGGCCATGGACAAGACCATCGAGAAAGTGGCCGAGCTCTTCGCTGAGAAACACCACACGCTGTTCCTCGGCCGTGGCGCGCAGTATCCGGTGGCGATGGAGGGTTCGCTGAAGCTCAAGGAAATCTCCTACATCCACGCCGAAGCCTATCCGGCGGGTGAGCTCAAGCATGGCCCGCTGGCCCTGGTGGACAGCGACATGCCAGTGGTGACCGTTGCGCCGAACAACGAGCTGGTTGAGAAGCTCAAGTCCAACCTGCAGGAGGTTCGTGCCCGCGGTGGCCAGCTGATCGTCTTCGCCGATGGCGAAGCAGGCATCCACAACGGCGAGGGCACTCACGTGGTGGCCATGCCGCACATCGATGACGTGCTGGCACCGATCCTCTACACCATCCCACTGCAGCTGCTGTCCTACTACGTCGCCGTGCTCAAGGGCACTGACGTCGACCAACCGCGCAACCTGGCAAAATCCGTGACCGTGGAATAACGCGGTCTCCGGTAGCACGACACGGCGCCCTAGGGCGCCGTTTCTTTTTGACCCTTCCTGGTGGGCAAGACGCGCCACCCCGTGTCATCACCCTTGCAACGAAACCTGCTTGAATCGTTGCGCGGTGCTGGGGGTCATATCTCCTGAGTGGACAGAAATGCTGGATTGGGTGCTGGCGCCCGCCCTATCGAGGAAAACTATCAACTCGATAGCCTGACAACTTTGTAGGGTGGTCTACCTTTCCAGTGTCCTTGGTGAAGGAGGAGTTCCCATGCTTGCGCAACTTCCGCCGGTCATGCGCGATCTGAAATTGCCCCTGCGCGTACTGCTCTGGGACGGCAAGGAGATCGAACTGGGTCCCAACCCTACCGTGACCATGAGGGTGAAGGATCCCAGCGTGGTCTCCCTGCTGGCCCGACCCAGCCTCGGCACCCTGGGAACCGCCTATGTGGAAGGGCGCCTGGAACTGGATGGGCCGATCCTTGAAGTGATCCGGGTTGGGGATGCCCTGAGCGAGGCGCTGGTCGGCGACGAGGATGAGTCGGTGCCGGAGCGTCTGTCCCACGACAAGGCGACCGACGCCGCTGCGATTTCCTACCACTACGACCTCTCCAACGATTTCTATGCCCTTTGGCTCGATCGCGAGATGGTGTACTCCTGCGCCTACTTCCCCACTGGCACCGAAGACCTCGACAGCGCGCAGCAGGCCAAGCTGCACCATCTCTGCCGAAAACTCCGCCTCAAGGCGGGCGAGTACCTCCTGGATGTCGGCTGTGGCTGGGGCGGTCTGGCGCGCTTCGCCGCTCGTGAGTATGGCGTCCGTGTGTTTGGCGTCACCCTCAGCAGTGAGCAACTGGCCCTTGGGCGTGAACGGGTCAAGGCAGAAGGCCTGGACGACCAGGTACAGCTGGAACTGCTGGATTACCGTGACCTGCCGCAGGATGGCCGCTTCGACAAGGTGGTCAGCGTCGGCATGTTCGAACACGTAGGTCACGCTAACCTGCCGCTCTACTGCAAGCGCCTCTTCGGGGCGGTTCGTGACGGCGGACTGGTGATGAACCACGGGATCACCGCCCGGCATCCCGATGGCCGTCCCGTAGGCCGGGGCGCCGGTGAGTTCATCGCCCGCTATGTATTCCCCCATGGCGAGCTGCCGCACCTGGCCGCCATGGTCACGGAGCTGAGTCTGGCCGGCATGGAAGTGGTGGATGTTGAAAGCCTGCGACTGCACTACGCGCGCACCCTGGAGTTCTGGAGCACCAACCTGGAAGCCAACCTCGCCCAGGCCTCCAAGCTGGTGCCGGAGCAAGCGCTGCGCATCTGGCGGCTGTATCTGGCGGGCTGCTCCCATGCCTTCCAGAAGGGCTGGATCAACCTGCACCAGATCCTCGTGACCAAGCCTCATGCCGATGGCTCCCATGAACTGCCCTGGAGCCGGGCTGACCTCTACCCAGGGTAGCGCCAGGCATATTCGGCCACGGCGTCGTGCGCATGGAGGCTTTCCGCGTGCACGACCCGTAGCCGGAACCCCTCCAGCCCATCCTGCTGTCGCAAGGCGTTGCCCAGGCGTCTGGCGGCATCCTCACAGAACATCAGGTTGCGGCCATTGGCCAAAGCGAAGGCCTGTTCGTCTGCGCGCTTGACCGCGGTCTGCACTGCGGTGCCGAGCGTGGCTTCCGCCAGGTCCGCCAGGCGTTGGAGTGCCAGGGTTCCATCTGAGGCCAGGCGCAGCCAGATCGTTGCAGTGCTGCGTTGACTGTGAGGTGTTGCGACGATGCCTTCGCTGCTTCCCAGCCATTCCAGTACTCGCCCCTGGTCCAGGGGGTGACCTGAGAAATCCTCGGTGAAGCGCTGCTGGATCAACTGCCGAGCGAGGGCCGCAGAGCATGGGCAGGTCGAGGAATAGGCCACCTGCAATTGAAGTTCCACGTGAAACCCCCATGAATCCTGGCGTGCAGAGACTACGAAGGGATAGGCCTTCCAGCCAGCCAACGGGCTGGCGAGGGCGGGGCGCTGCAGCAACGCCTCCCCGTGCAGCGTCAGGCTGGCACTGGAAGACAATTCCTGATGGCTAGTCAGGAAGCGCTGCAGCACCCGATGAAGCAGCGACGCGGACAACTCCTCCCGCTCCAGCTCCTCCAGCGCCAGATACAGGCGGGACATATGGATGCCACGTGCATTGCTGTCATCCAGGCTGACGCCAGCGTCCACATAGGCGGCGATGCGCTGCCCCTCCAGCATGACGGGGTGGGCAATGCCGCACATGCCGACCCAGTCGAGGGGAAGATCGAGGTTGGAGACGTCCGAGGCGATATCCGGCAACGCGAGGGCATTCATCGGTAAGCTCTTGAAGTGAATGGTGAGTGTTATGTTATAACAAATTCAGCATTCAACGTTCACCTCGAAATCAAGCAACGCCCGTGACCCCCAAGCCAAGCCTGAAGGACACCCTCATGGACACACGCCTCCCCGTCACCCTCCTTTCCGGTTTCCTCGGCGCCGGCAAGAGCACCTTGCTCAATCATGTGCTGCGCAATCGAGAACGCTTGCGCGTGGCCGTGATCGTCAACGATATGAGCGAGATAAACATCGACGCCAGCGAGGTTCAGCGCGAGGTCAGCCTGAACCACGCGGAGGAGCGCCTGGTGGAAATGAGCAACGGCTGCATCTGCTGCACCCTGCGCGAAGACTTGCTGGAGGAGGTCAGCCGCCTGGCCCGCGAAGGACGCTTCGATTACCTGCTGATCGAAGCCACGGGAATCTCCGAACCGCTGCCCGTGGCCGAAACCTTCACCTTCCGCGACGAGCAGGGTTGCAGCCTCTCGGACCTGGCGCGCCTCGATACCCTGGTAACCGTCGTCGACGGGGTGAACTTCCTGCGCGATTACCAGGCTGCCGATGACATTGCCAGCCGTGGCGAATCCCTCGGGGTGGATGACGAGCGCTCCATCAGCGACCTGCTCATCGAACAGGTGGAGTTCGCCGATGTGCTGCTGATCAGCAAGGCCGATCTGATTTCCAGCACAGACCGAGACGAGTTGATCGCCATCCTGCGGCGCCTCAACCCTGGCGCCGAAGTCATGCCGATGGTGAAGGGCCAGGTGGACCTCTGGCGGATACTCGACACCGGCCGCTTTGACTTCGACCGTGCCGCCCAGGCGCCGGGGTGGCTGAAGGAACTGCGCGGTGAGCACACCCCTGAAACCGAGGAATACGGCATCGCGTCCACGGCCTACCGTGCGCGACGTCCCTTCCATCCGCAGCGTTTCTTCCGGTTCCTCAATCGCCCGTGGAGCAACGGTCGCCTGCTGCGCTCCAAGGGTTTCTTCTGGCTGGCCAGCCGCCACCGCGATGCGGGCAGCTGGTCCCAGGCAGGTGGATTGATGCGCTACGAGCTGGCGGGTTCCTGGTGGCGCTTCGTGCCGCGCGATCGCTGGCCCGAGGATCACGAAGGATTGCGCAGCGTCATGCAGCATTGGACGCCAGAGGTGGGCGATTGCCGTCAGGAACTGGTGTTTATCGGACAGGACATCGACTTCGCGCGCCTGCGCGCCGAACTGGACGCCTGTCTGCTGGATGTCGATGAAATGGCGGAAGGACCGCAAAGCTGGTCGTTGTTACCCGATCCCTTCGATCCGTGGCATGCCGGTGAACTCGCCTGATCGCGTCGGCAAACCGAAACTGCGGATAAGTGGCACTTCGCAGGGCGTCGTCAGTTTTTAGAAAGGGTGGGTCAGCGATCGCGCAATGAAGGGGCGAATTATCCACAAGGAGTAGCCTACAACCCCGGGCTACTCCCACTTCCCCTGGCTCTGGGTTTCGCAGAAGGGCTTCAGGTAGCGCGCGTCGCTGGCGACGCCGTAGTAGTGGATGTCCTGGCGGTACAGCTGGTTACTGACCTTGGCATTGCGACACACCCCGAAAGCACCGGTGGGGCAGTTATCCACAAAGCTCACCTCCACTTTCTGCCCTTTCATTTCCGGCTTGCAGAAGCCGTCACGAAAGAGCTGCTTCGGGATGCTACGGTTCTCCTGACAGAGCTTCACGTCCAGGCCACCGCCCTGGCTGTGGACAACACAGGCTTCGGCATGGGCTTCGACTGAGAGCAACAGCAGCAAAGGCAGCAACCAGGCGCGCATCGGAGGTCTTCCAGAACATGAAGGCAGCGACTCTAGCACGGCGCTTTCTAAGCGGGTTGTGAGCAAGCACCATATCCCGATGCTTACTCATATCCCTACCCATCTCATCGCCGGGCCTCTGGGCGCCGGCAAGACCAGCCTGATCCGCAACCTGCTGGCGCAGCGCCCTGCGTCCGAACGCTGGGCCGTGCTGATCAACGAATTCGGCCAGATCGGCCTGGACGCCGCGCTGCTGGCCAGCAGCGACGATGGCATCGCCATTGCCGAAGTGGCCGGCGGCTGTGTGTGCTGCGTCAACGGCGCGCCCTTCCAGGTTGGACTGGGCCGGCTACTGCGCAAGGCACGGCCAGACCGCCTACTGATTGAACCGTCCGGACTTGGACACCCGGTCGAGCTACTGCGACAGCTACGCGAACCCCCTTGGGCACGCGTTTTGGCGCTACAACCGAGCGTCGTGGTGCTCGACGCGGCGGCGCTGGCTACGGGCCAGCTACTGCCAGACAGCCAGCGAGAGGCATTTTTGGATGCTGGCCTGGTGCTACTAAACAAGGCCGAAGGCCTGGATTCGGCTACCTGTGAACAACTTTCCGCAGCATTGCCTTCAGTTCCGCTCTTGTGGACGACGCACGGGAAACTAGACATCAAGAAGCTTCCAGGCATTCATACACAGTGTGGGAAAGCTGTTGGTATCAATGACTTACCAACAGGTGTGGATAAACCTGCGGTTCTGTGGAGGAATCCCGCCGCGCCGATCTGCCAGGTACAGGCTGCAGATGACGGTTGGAGCATTGGCTGGCGCTGGCATCCGAGCCAGAAGTTCGATCAGATTCGCCTGCAGACGTGGCTGGCCAGCCTGCCCTGGCGACGCGCCAAGCTGGTGCTGCAGACGGGCGCTGGCTGGCTTTCCGGCAACGCGCTGGAGGGCGCGCCGATCCACTGGCAGGCCAGCGAATGGCGCAAGGACTCGCGATTGGAACTGATATTCGCCGGGCCCCAGGACGAGGCGGCGTTGAAGACGGGAATGGAGGCTTGCCGGCTTACATAGGTTGGGTCGGCCGCCTGCGAGGCCGACGATCCACGGTGATGGGTTTCGCCTTCCCTCGATACGATCCTACGGGCGGCGCAGGGCAAGGCGTGGCGTCGTCCAGGTAGGTTGGTCCGGCGAGGCCCAACGACTGCTATGGCTATCCGCTCTTCCTGTAGGGGCGAATTCATTGGCTGTGTCTGCAGTAAGTATTGCAAATAGCTGCATTGCCCGTAGGAGCTGGCTTGCCAGCGAATGGCTCCTTTTCGCTAGCAAGCTAGCTCCTACAAGGCGCCTGGACCGACTGTTGAATGCTGGCAACAGCTAACGCAGACATCGCCAAATCATTCGTCAAGAGCGGCGCAGCTGCCCCTCAACACCCAGAAACGAAAACGGGCCCCGAAGGGCCCGTGTGATGTCGATCCTTGTCGGGATCAGTCCATCCGCGAGTGGGTGCGGGTGTCCTTCATGAACACGTACACCAGCAGCGAGCAGGCGATGCAGGCGGTGACGTACCAGTAGAAGCCGCTTTCCATGCCGATGCTCTTGAACCACAGGGCAATGTACTCGGCGGTACCACCGAAGATGGACACGGTCAGTGCATAGGGCAGGCCTACGCCCAGGGCGCGGATTTCGGTAGGGAAGAGTTCGGCTTTCACCACCGCGTTGATCGAGGTGTATCCGCTGACGATGATCAGCGCCGCCATGATCAGGAAGAATGCGCCCCACCAGGTTTCGATGGTGTGCAGCGTGCTGAGGATCGGATAGGTGAACAGGGTGCCCAACACGCCGAAGGCGATCAGGATCGGACGACGGCCGATCTTGTCGGAGAGTCCGCCGACGATTGGCTGCAGCAGCATGAACAGGAACAGCGTGGCGGCGGAGATCATGGTCGAGTCGTCCTTGCTCATGCCCACGGTGTTCACCAGGTACTTCTGCATGTAGGTGGTGTAGGTGTAGAAGGCCAGTGTGCCGCCCATGGTCAGGCCGACCACGGTCAGCACTTCCTTCGGATGGCGCATCAAGGTCCGCAGGAGGCTTTCCTTCGGCTTATCCTTCTTCTTGGTGAAGGAGTCAGTCTCTTCCATGCCGCGACGCAGGAACATGGCCACCACCGCGCACAGGGCGCCGATGAAGAAGGGTACGCGCCAGCCCCAGCTTTCCAGCTGTTCGGTGGTCAGGGTCTGCTGGAGGATGATCAGCACCGCCAAGGCGATGAGCTGGCCGGAAATCAGCGTCACGTACTGGAAGCTGGAGAAGAAGCCGCGTTGCTCCTTGGTCGCCATCTCTGACAGGTAGGTGGCCGAGGTGCCGTATTCACCGCCCACCGAGAGGCCCTGCAACAGGCGCGCGACCACCAGCAGGATCGGGGCGGCGACGCCAATGGTCTCGTAACTGGGGGTCAGCGCGATGATCAGCGAGCCGAAGCACATCAGCAGCACCGACGCCAACAGGGCGGCCTTGCGGCCCTTGCGGTCGGCGTAGATGCCCATCAGCCAGCCACCGATGGGGCGCATCAGGAAGCCCACGGCGAAGATCGCTGCGGTGTTGAGCAACTGGGCGGTCATGTCGCCCTGGGGGAAGAAGGCCTTGGCGAAGTACAGCGAGAAGGCCGCGTAGACGTACCAGTCGTACCACTCGACCAGGTTGCCGACCGAGCCACTGAAAATCGATTTGATGCGTTGCGATGTCGTGCGGGGTTCTGCAGAGGCAGCCAGGGTGCTGGAGTTATCCATCATCTTTCCTCGACGCGTAGTTGTTGTTGTGGAGGCGCTGCTCTGTGGCGGCGCGCTTCGGGCACGGGGTACATAGCAGGAGCTGTGCCAGGGGAGGAAAGTCCCGGAATAGAGGGGTTTCAGCGCTGTGAGATGAGGATCATGCGCGGAATCCTGCCGATACCAGGATGGTCATGAGCAAGATTCCGCCGATGGCGGGGGTTTTACTTGTGGGGGCTATGTCTGCGTTAGCTGTTGCCGTCCAGGCACCTTGTAGGAGCTAGCTTGCTAGCGAAAAGGAGCCATTCGCTGGCAAGCCAGCTCCTACGGGCAATGCAGCTACTTGCAACACTTACCGCAGACACAACCAATGAATTCGCCCCTACAGAAAAGCGCGAGTCAGTCGTCTTCGCCGCGCAGGAACTCGCTGCGGGCCAGGCCGTGGCGGACCATCTTTTCGTTGAGGGTGCGACGTGGCAGTTGCAGGAGGGTCATCACCGCCTTGATATCGCCCTGGCTGCGCGCCAAAGCCTGGCGCAGGCATTGCGCTTCGTAGGCTTCCATCAACTCGGCAAGGGAAGGCTCGCCTTCGGCTCGATCCGCCTGGCCTGTGGATAAGCCCAGCACATGGCGCTCGGCGGCGTTGGCCAGCTCACGCACGTTGCCCGGCCAGTCGTGGGCCAGCAGTTGGGCCAGCTCGGCAGGGGTCAGCGTCGGTTGCGGCCGGCCCAGGCGTTCGCTGGCCTGGCGGGCGAAATGCTCGAACAGCAGGGGAATGTCCTCGCGGCGCTCGCGCAGCGCCGGCAATTGCAGTTCGGCTACGTTCAGGCGGTAGAGCAGGTCTTCGCGGAAGCGTCCGGCGCGGACTTCGTCGCGCAGGTCCGGCTTGGTGGCGGCCACCACGCGGATATCCACAGCGATGCTCTGGTTCGAGCCCAGGCGTTCCAGACGTTGCTCCTGCAGCACCCGCAGCAGCTTCACCTGCTGCGCCAGGGGCATGCTCTCGATCTCGTCGAGGAACAGGGTGCCGCCGTGGGCATGTTCGATCTTGCCGATGCGCTTGCCCTGCGCGCCGGTGAAGGCGCCGCTCTCGTGGCCGAACAGCTCGCTCTCGAACAGGTTTTCCGGGATGGCCGCGCAGTTCAGTGCCACGAAGGGCTTGCCGGCGCGCGGGCCGAAATCGTGCAGGCAGCGCGCGACCATTTCCTTGCCGGCGCCGGTATCGCCCCGCAGCAGGATATTCACCGGGGTGGCGGCCAGATCCGGCACCTGGCGACGCAACTTCACCATGGCGGGCGAGACGCCGAGCAGGCGCCCGTCGAGTTCGTCCTTGAGCTCGGCCTGAACCCGCAGGCGGCGGTTCTCCTGCACCAGCCGGCGCTTTTCCAGGGCTCGGCGCAGGCTCTCCAGCAGGCGCTCGGCGGTGAACGGCTTCTCGATGAAGTCATAGGCGCCCAGGCGCATGGCTTCCACTGCCTGGGGAACGTCACCGTGCCCGGTGACCATCAGGAACGGCAGTTCGCGGTCCAGCGCCTGCACCGCCTGGAGCAACGCCATGCCATCCATGCCGGGCATGCGCAGGTCGCTGATGACCACACCGGGGAAATCCCCGTCCAGGCGTTTGAGGCAGTCCTCGGCACTGGACTCCACCCGCACTTCGAATCCGGAGAGCTCCAGCCACTCGCGCACGGCGTCACGGATGGCCGCTTCGTCGTCGACGAAGATCACCTGGGCAGTCATGGCAACTCCTCTCTGGCTTTATCCACAGGCAGGCGCAAGCTGAACAGCGCGCCCTCGCCCTGGTTGGCGGCGGTCAGCGTGCCGCCCAGTTCGTGGACGATGGCGTAGGACACCGCCAGTCCGATTCCCAGTCCGGCACCCGCCGGCTTGGTGGTGAAGAAGGGGTCGAACACCCTGGGCAGGTCGTCCTCGCGAATACCGCCGCCGTTGTCGGCCACTTCGAGTAGCCAGTGGCCGTCGTCCCGCCGCAGGGTTATCCACAATTTTGGCTCTGGCTTTCCCGCCACGGCGTCGAGGGCATTGCGCAACAGGTTGACCAGCACTTGCTCAAGGCGAATGGCATCGCCCGAAACCCAGGCCGGCACATTCAATTCCTGGTTGATCTGAACCTGGGCATCACGCAGGTTGGGGGCCAGCAATTGCAGGGACTTATCCACAACGCTGCCCAGCTCCAGGCATTCGCGCAGACCGCCGGGTGTCTTGCGTGCGTAGGTCTTGAGGTGCCCGGTGAGGGCGGCCATGCGTTGCAGCAGCTCGTCATGCCGTCCCAGGGCCTTGCGCGCCTGCTCCAGCTGGCCGTTGTCGAGCATCAGACGCAGGCTCGCCAGGTGCATCTGCAAGGCCGTGAGCGGCTGGTTGATCTCGTGGGCCAGGGCTGTGGACATCTGCCCCAGCGCTGCCAGCTTGGCGGCCTGGATCAGACCATCCTGGGCAGTCCGCAGGGCTGCCGTGCGTTGTTCAACCAACTGCTCCAGCTCTTCGCGGCTGCGCTGGCGGATGCGTGCCAGGCGCCAGCGCTGGTGCAGGAAGAGGCCCAGGAAGAACACCGCCAGCCAAGCCCCGCCGGCAGCAAGGCTGGCCGCGCGGGCGCTGCTGGCGGCTTCCTGGGGCGCACGCAGCAGGTGTAGGGTCCAGCCCTCGCTGGCCAGCGGCAGGCTTTCCCACAGGTAGTCAGCGGCGCCGCCGGGGCCTTCGACCCGGGCCAGCCGGCTACCGTTGCCGAAATTCACCCGCGTGTTGTGGATAAGTGGCGCCAAGGGTTGTTTGTCGTACTGGCGGGTGGCAGTCATCTCGGCGCGGCCCTCGGCCGAAATAGGCTGCAGCTCGCGATAGCGCCAACCTGCCTGGTTGGCGATGAACACCACGCCACGAGCGTCGCTGACCAGGATGATGTCCGAGCGCTGTCCCCATTCCTGTTCCAGTTCGGGAAACTCCAGCTTCACCACGATGGCGCCGATGAAGCTGTCCTCGGGGCCGCGCACGGCACTGGCCAGGAAGTAACCGGGAATCCCACTGGTCACGCCCACCGCATAGAAGCGGCCGCTGCCCAGGCGCCGTGCCTCGGCGAAGTAGGGACGGAAGCCGTAGTTGTGGCCGACGAAGCTGGTGGGCAGACGCCAGTTGCTGGCGGCCACCGCGAGGCCGTCGCGATCCAGCAGTTCCAACGTGGTGGAACCGGCGGCGCGATTCATCTGCTCCAGCTTGAGGTTGAGCATGTGCTGCGCGGCGTTATCCACAGGCCCGCTCAAAGTCGTGCGCAACTCCGGGTCCAGCGCCAGCACTGCGGGCAGGGCGCGGAAACGGTCGATCAAGGTGCGCAGGCTGCCGGCATACAACGTCAGTTGCTCGCGGGCCTGCTCGCCTTCGTCGCGCAGGGCCTGACGCTCGGCCTGGCGGCCAGCCAGGTGCATCGCGAGGAACAGACCGGCGAGCAGCAGCAGGATCAGCAGGGCAATGCGCAGTTGGCGGGAAATCAAGGCGTGGCGTCCCCAGGTCAGAGGCGGCGACGATAGCACGGCAGGCCCTGGCCCCTGCTCCTGGCGGACGTCTGCGGATACACTTCGCGCAGACAACTTCAAGGCACGTTCGATGCAATTGCTCCCCTGGTCCCACTCCACTTCCGCCGGATTCACCCTGCGCGGCTGGCAAACACCCGCTTCTGGCAAACCGCTCCTGCATTTCCTCCACGGCAACGGTTTCTGCGGCCGCACCTACACACCGTTGCTGCAATGGCTGGCGGAGGATTTCGACCTCTGGCTGTGTGATATCCAGGGCCATGGCGACAGCGACCACGGTGGCCGATTCCTTGGCTGGAACCGCAATGCCGAACTGGCGGTGGAAGCCTTCGAGGCCGGCCGCGGGGAGTACGGCGACGTGAAACGGGTGGCGCTGGGACACAGCTTCGGCGGGGTGTTGAGCAGCCTGATCCTCGCCCGCCATCCCGAACTGTTCAGCCGTGCTGTCCTGCTCGATCCGGTGATCTTCACCCCGACCATGGTAGGGGCCATGGCCTTCTCCGAAGTGCTCGGCCTGCACCGCCGCACCACCATGGCCAGCCGCGCGCGTGCCCGGCGCAACCACTGGGCCGACCGCGAGGCAGCGTGGAACGGCCTGCATGGCCGCGGCATCTTCAAGGGCTGGACTGAAGAGGCGCTGCGGGGCTACGTGGATCACGCCATCAAGGCTGTGGATAACGGCGTCGAGCTGAAGTGCCGGCCGAGTCGCGAAGCGGAAATCTTCAGTTCCTTCCCCAAGCGCCTGTGGCCGTCGCTGGGACGCATCGTGACGCCGACCCTGATCCTCCACGGCCAGCACAGCTATCCCTTCGTGGCCAAGTCGGTGGCGCGCCTCACCGCCGTCAATGGCCACGTCAGCGCTCAGGTGGTGGAGGGCGGTCACTGCTTCATGCAGGAGCATCCCCAGGCCAGCGCCCAGCGCACGGCCGAGTTCCTGTTGCGCATACCGTGACGGAACTCCGCGGGTGCCGCAGGCTGTTATCCACAGATTCATCCGTACCATGAAAAACGGGCCCGAAGGCCCGTTGGATTGAGTGGCAGTCAGTCCACGCGGCGCTTCTCGTCCGGCTTCGGATGATTGCGCCGCCACTCGTTCATGTGGATAACCTTGTCGTCCTGCGCGATCTCGAGGTCGGAGCGGAACGGGTGGGCCTCCACATCGATGCGGCCGAGGTGATTGCCGAACATCTGAATGCTGCCGGTCAGGCGTTGCTCACCGGTAACGGTGAATTCGAAATCATAGATGCGCGCCAGGCGCCGGTTGCCCTTGCCATCGCGCACCAATGCCAGGCGGCGGAAGGCGACATTGCCGTCCAGCAGCTCAACGTCGAGTCGCGCGCAGTGCTGTTTTGCCAGCACCAGCGCCCGCTCGCGCACACCATGACCGCGCCACAGCCAGGCTGCACCGGCGGTGAACAGTATCAGTAGGAAAACGTCAGCCAGGCTCAGCATGTGAACTCCAGAAACATAGGCCCAAGCTTAAACCATCCACAGTGGTTTCAGAGGGCCACTTCGATACGGTTTCTTCCCTGTTGCTTGGCGCGGTAGAGCGCCGCATCGGCTTCGCCCTGCAGGCGGTGCAGGTTGTCGTTGGCGCCGACGCTCGCCAGGCTCATGCCCAGGCTGAAGTGTATCGGCACCGTCTGATTCATCTGCCTCGCTGCCGAACGGCGTGAATTCCGGAATGTCCGGCCTGCGGCCATCTGTCCCAGCGACTAGGCTTCATCCCAAGCAGGCGCTTGGCTAGCATATGCGCCCCCCGTTCGACCGGCATGGAACCGTCCCTGTGACCTACGGCAGAGCACGACATCGCGGCGCCTGGCTTGGCCTTCTGGCCATGCTGCTGGTGCTCGTCGGGCCGTTGGTGTCCCAGGCACGGGACATGGGGCAGGGCGGGGTGCCGATGTGGATGGACGAGCTGGCCTGCGCCACCGACCACAGCGCGCCCGGTCATGAACCGTCGACGCCCAGCCACGAGATGTCCTGGGCCAAGTGCGGTTACTGCACCCTGCTGTTCAACTCTCCCGCCCTGACCCCGGCCAGCCTCCACGGGCTGGACCTTGCCGGGCTCGCCAGTCCGCATCCGGCCCTGGCGACCTTGAGTGGCCACGGCGGCCGGGCGATCTTCCCCGGCGCGCTGACCCGCGCTCCCCCCGCGCTTTCCTGATCCAGGCAAACCTTCTTCTGCTGTGCATGGCCCGGCCCATACCGGCACCTGTGCGCGCAGGCCACTGGTTCATCAGGGAGCACGACAATGTCGAAAAGCACTGTCTCCTTTTACAACCTGGCGTGGCGCTGGCATTTCTATGCCGGGCTGTTCGTCATCCCCTTCATGATCATGCTGGCGGTCACTGGCAGCATCTACCTGTTCAAACCGCAGCTGGACAACCTGCTCTACAGCGACCTGATGCTGGTTCGCCCCAGCGGCCAGGCACTCACCGCCGACCAGCAGCTGGACAAGGTGCGCCAGGCTTATCCACAGGCCGCCGTCAGCCAGTACCTGCCGCCGGTGGATGCCGAGCACAGGGCGCAGTTCGTGGTCAGCCTCGAAGGGCGCAAGACCAACCTCTTCCTCAACCCTTACAGCGGCCAGGTGCTGGGCACCCAGGATGCGCAGAACAACCTCCAGGCCGTCGCCCGCTCACTGCACGGGACCCTGCTGGTCGGTACTGTCGGCGACCGGCTGATCGAGCTGGCCGCCGGCTGGGCGATCGTACTGGTGGTCTCCGGCCTCTACCTCTGGTGGCCACGGGGCCAGGGCATGCGCGGTGTGTTCTGGCCGCGGCTGGCCAATCGCGGGCGCCTGTTCTGGCGAGACCTGCATGCGGTGACCGGTTTCTGGGGGTCGCTGCTGCTGCTGTTCATGCTGCTTACCGGCATGACCTGGACGGGCTTCTGGGGCGAGAAATTCGCCGACGTCTGGAACACCTTCCCGGCGGCCATGTGGAACGAGGTGCCCAAGTCTGACCAGCAGGCCCGCAGCCTGAATACTGCCGAGGACCAGACCGTGGCCTGGGCGGTTGAGAACACGCCACTGCCGGCGTCCGATCCGCACGCCGCGCACAAGGGGCATGACATGGCCAGCATGGCCGCCAGTGCCAATCAGGTCGGCCTGCAACAGGTGGTGGATACCGCCCGCGAACGCGGTGTGGTGCCGGGTTACAGCATCACGTTGCCGGCCGACGCCACCGGGGTGTACAGCGTCGCGGTGTTCGCCGACGACCCGCGCAACGACGCTACCCTGCACCTGGACCAGTACAGCGGTAAGGTGCTGGCCGACATCCGTTGGCAGGACTACGGCGTTGTCGCCAAGAGCGTCGAAATGGGCGTGGTGCTGCATGAAGGCAAGTTCTTCGGCCTCGCCAACCAACTGATGATGTTCGGCGTCTGCCTGTTGATCCTGCTGAGTGCCGTGAGCGGCCTGGTGATGTGGTGGAAGCGCCGGCCGCAGGGCTCGCTCGGCGTACCGCCGCTGCGCCATGACCTGCCATTGTGGAAAACCGCGGTGGTGATCATGATCGGCCTCGGCATCGCGTTCCCGCTTGTGGGCATGTCCCTCCTGGCGATCTGGGCGCTGGACCGGCTAGTGCTGTCGCGCATCGGTGGCAGCAAGGTGGTGGCCGGCTAGCCGGCGATGCAGGCGCGGCGCTGTCGCCGCGTCCGCAATGGAGAGCAATCGGCGTCCGCCGGGGGTGGGCGCCAGTCAATCGAAATGAACGGAGTTTCAACATGCGCAAGACCTTGCTGGCCCTGGGGGCCCTGCTGAGTTTCTCTGGTTCCCTGGCCGCCGCCCATGATTACAACCTGGGCTCGCTGCATATCGAACATCCCTGGGCGCTGGCCGTGCCCGCGGTATCGCCGAATGGCGCCGCCTACCTGGTTATCCACAACAAGGGCGCAGAGGTCGACAAATTGCTCGGCGCCGACACCGCCCGCGCCGGCAAGACCGAAATCCACGAACACCTGCACAAGGACGGCCTGATGAAGATGCAGCAGGTGCCGAACGGTCTCGATATCCCTGCCGGGGGTGAAGTGCGCCTCGAACAGGGCGGCTACCACCTGATGATGTTCGGCCTGAAGCAACCACTGAACGATGGCGACAAGTTCCCCATGACCCTGCACTTCCAGAAGGCGGGCGACCTGGAAGTGGAAGTTCATGTGCAGAAGGAAGCGCCGGCCGGAAACGGCGAGCACCAGCACTGATGCCTTGCCGCGGGGCCGTCCGGCCCCGCGAACTTTCCTGCCAGGTTATCCACAGCTGCCGTTCGGCACCGTGGTTTGCCGGGCGGCGATGGCTCTTCTAGCCTGAATCCATCGCAAGGAGCACCCGCCGGCAGGACGCCAGCCCCCGCGCAATGCGCGGCCTCGCATGAATCATCTGCCCCCCGCTGTTTCCTGGCGATGCACTGCATCGGGCCCAGGCGCTGTGCATCGCGCCGCGTCAGGCTGGCCCGTGCCTGATGAGCCAAGACAAGGAGATGGAAAGATGAATACAGCAAGGACATTCCGTGTTGCCTGGTTCCTGTCGCTCGTCCTGTTCTGCGCAGGCCCGCTGCTGGTCGCCGGTTCGGCGCAGGCGGCGACTCCCGCGTGCAGCGCCAGCCAGGACTGGATCACCAACCCCAATCCGCCCAGCGAGATACCGGAAGGCAGCAATGCCGACTTCTGCGACTTCTACCAGTTCGCCTGGCAATGGTTCTTCCAGCTGGTCAGCCCGTCCCAGAGCGATCCGAACCTGCGCAATTTTCAGGTCAACGCCAACTACCCGATCCTCCAGGCGACCGGCACCAATTCCTGTGATCCGGCCAAGCAGGCCGAAGTGATGTTCGTGCGCCGCGACAAGCCCATCGCCGCCGGTACGCCCTTCCAGATTCCTGAACGCACTGGCCAGGCGGGTGGCGGAGATACCATCTTCGACCAGAACGGCAATGTGGTTTTCTACGAGATCCGCTTCAGCCAGAGCCTGTGCAATGTGGCGCAGATTCAGAGCGCGCCGAACTATCCGGCCGGTACCACCGAGTTGAAGAGCGCCTGGCGGATCATCACCGACGCCGACAAAGCGAATTACTTCTGGATTGAGGCGAACGTTGACGGAGTGCCCGGGAACGAGCTGCTGGGGTTGGCGGGCTTCCACATGGCCATCGCCACCGCGCTGCACCCGGAGTTCATCTGGGCCACCTTCGAACACCGCAGCAATGTGCCCGAATGCAGCAATCCAGGCACCGCTCCGGCTGCCGGGTGGTCGTTCACCAGTCCGACCTGCGCTGTGGATAACCCACCGTCGACCTGCAACATGAACCTGGCCGCGCCCAGCAGCAGCCTGACCGGCACACCCTCGGAAATCTGCCGGGTCTACCATGACGGCACCAATACCGCCGACCACGAAGCCGCCACCAACATCGCCGATATCGACAGCCTGAATACGCAGATCCAGGGCTTTCTCTCGGCACTGGGCAGTAACAATCCCATGAGCGTGTGGCAGAACTACATGAATGTTGGCGCCCTCTGGGAAAACGACGTTACTCAGCCGTCTTCCAACTTCTCCAACCAGCGTGGCTCCATGCGCCTGGCCAATTCGGTGATGGAAACCACCTTCCAGAACGTAGACCCGACGCAACCCTTCATCTCCAACTGCTTCGGTTGCCACAACTTCAACGGCAGCGGCAGCAACACCATTCCGTGGGCCAGTTTGAGCCACATCTTCGACGACGTGATGCTGGGCCAGTGTGCCACCCCGCAGGACGTGCAGGCCGGGCCGATCTGGAACAACAGCCAGGCCGCGCAGACCTGCCCACAGGTGTGCAACAGCAAGGGTGGCTGGAACGGCAATTGGAAGACCACCGAACCCGGGAGCATGTCGGTCTGCGGCTGCTGTGGGGGATAAGTCCTCTGCCAAACGTTTGATCGTTTATTGATCAGTTTCGCGCAGGCCGCGCCAATCGTGGGATGCGGCATGGGCCGCACAGCTTATCCACAGGAGGCTGCACAGATATTGTGTGCAGCCGATTGTGTAAGTCATTGAAATTGCGCGAAAAACGCTCAGTTTGCGGAAAGCTGCGCCACGCCTGGCTTACAGCCATCCATGGACACCTTATGCACAGGACCATCCACGCGATCTGGGTACAAACGTGGAAAACCACTCGCGGGGTTGTGGGTTACTTGCTCGCGGTATCGATGGGCAAGCCGTGGCGTTGCCCCGAAGGCGGCGCTGATCAGGAATTGATCAGATGGCTGGAGGGCCTGGCGTGCCTGGCTTGCAGCGATGCCTGAACAGCTTATCCACAAATGCTCGCACAGATAATGTGCGCAATACCTTGCGTAACCAATTGAAATAGAACGAAAAATGCTCAGATGCGCGGGAGCCGCGGTATTCCTGCTTCCTGGAGGGCGAACTACAGCTTATCCACAGATGAGTCCACGGGATTTGGGTAGAAGTGTCGCTTGCCTGTGAACAGATCCTTTGGGGTTCAGGCATCGGGGATGATTTTCCGGCTAAACCGGGCAATGTTTTCGCGAATGAATTCGCTCCTACAGGGAGCGAAGCGATGCCTTATGCACAACCTCGCCTAGCTGGCTCTGGGCTGGACAGAAATTGATCATGCTGCTTGAGGCCGCGCTGGCCTTGGCTCGTCGCGTTGTCCGCACAAGATATCCACAGATGGCTACACAGATAATGTGCGCAATGGTGGAGTTATCCCTATGATTTTGCTCGAAAAATACTCAGGCAGTGGAAAGCCGCGCGGGGCTTGGCCCCTGTGCGTTCATCGACATCTTATTCACAGGGGCATCCACCGGAATTGGGGGGAAAGGCTCTGAAATGGGCCTTCCACTACAGAAGGCGCGCAGACGCAGTGGCTGCTTCACCGAGGCACGAAAGCCTGGTCAGAAGATGATCAAATGCGGGAAAGGCACGGCTGGCGAGGGATTGCGCGTTGTCCAAACAGCTTATCCACAAGCTGCTACACAGTATCTGTGCGCAGTATCCAGGCAAGTAATTGAAAACGCTCAGAAAATAACCTGATCGCGGTGAAGCACGCGTGGTGCGGGGCCTGGAGGTTGGTCTACACCTTATCCACAGGCCCTTCCACTGATTTTGGGGAACAGAGGGGAAAAGTCAGTCCTCGCGCATTTCCCGGTAGCGGGCTTCCAGTTCCTGGCGAATCTGGCGGCGCTGCTTGGCCTGGGCGTAACGGCGTTTCTCGTCGTCAGTTTCCGGCTGCAATGGCGGGACCTGGGCCGGACGGCGTTCATCGTCCAGGGCCACCATGGTGAAGAAGCAGCTGTTGGTGTGGCGTACCGAGCGCTCGCGAATGTTCTCGGTGACCACCTTGATGCCGACTTCCATGGAGGTATTGCCGGTGAAGTTCACCGAAGCGAGGAAGGTCACCAGTTCGCCCACGTGGATAGGCTCGCGGAAGATCACCTGGTCCACCGACAGGGTCACCACATAACGACCGGCATAGCGGCTGGCGCACGCATAGGCGACCTCATCGAGGTACTTGAGCAGAGTGCCGCCGTGTACGTTGCCGGAGAAGTTGGCCATATCCGGGGTCATGAGGACGGTCATCGACAGTTGTGCGGTTCCGGGTTCCATGCTGGCCTCATCGGTATTGGGGGGCTGTCAGGGATAGACGCGGGCGGGCGCCGGGGCGCCACAGTCGGCGGTCGGCCAATTCCAGGTCAGCCTGTGGATAACCGGCCTTAGGGGGCTTCGCTGGTCTGCTGGCAGGCGGGTCGCTCTTCCACCAGATCACTGGGGCCGCAGGCCAGGCCATGCTGTCGGCGGAGCTGCGCCAGCTCCTCGCTCTGCTCGACCAGGAAGCGGTCGAAGGCTTCCAGAAGTTCCGGGTACTTGAGGCTGCTGGCGTGGAAGGCCGTCCGCTCCAGCGGCAATTGCGGGTCCAGCAGCAGCCGGTCGCTGCCAAGGTTGGTACTGGTTTCCAGGTAGTGGTGCAGCACTTCCGGATTGGCGTAGATGGCATCGATGCGCAAGCGCAGCAGCATGCGCACCAGGCCGCCGATGTCGCCGGCTTCCACTAGCTGTACCTGACCCTCATGCAAGCGCTCTTGCCAGGCCTCCGGGGTGAAGCCGCGCACCGTCCCGAGGCGGCGTACCGAATCGACGCCCCGCCCCAGGTGCTCGCGCAGTACCAGGGTGCCGTCGACGATGCGGATCACCGGGCGGCTGTAGTGCAGGCGCGCATCGCCCTTGAGCTGGCGCGACCACTCGGGGTTGTCGGGGAATACCAGCATCAGCCGGTCGGTGGTTTGCAGGTTGCGGTGCAGGCGGTTGATCGGCAGGGGTTCCAGCTCCAGGGCCAGGCCCTGGCTGATGGCGAAGCGCTGGAGGACGGCGATGGCGTAGCCTTCAGCGGGTTGGCCCGGAATCGCACGGTAATAGGGAAGGTAGTCCTGGCTTTCCAGGCCGATGCGCAATGACTCGGCCTGGCAGATGCCGATAGCCAGGAACAGCAGCGTGAGGATCGCAGCCTTCATCGGGCGGGCCAGAAAAGGTGTAGATGCTGTGAGCCTAGCAGCCGCAGGGGGCGAGCGTCGGCGCCCGGCCGGTTTGCCAGGCGCCGGCCAAGCGCCCTTCGCCATCAGGCGTGGGTCAGGTACCAGCGCCAATCCTGCTCGCCGACTTCGCTGACGAACTGGCGGAACTCTTCCCACTTGATGGCGAGGAAGATCTTCAGGAAGTCCTCGCCCAGGGCTTCCTTGGCCCAGGCCGATTGCTCCAGGTTGCGCAGGGCGGTCAGCCAGTCGGTCGGCAGGGTTTCGCGGGCCTGCTCGTAGCCATTGCCCTCGATGGGTTCGCCCGGATCGATCTGCTCGCGAATGCCCTTGTGGATACCGGCGAGGATCGCCGCAGCCGCCAGGTAGGGGTTGGCATCGGCACCACAGATGCGGTGCTCGACGTGGCGGCTCTTGGCCGGCCCGCCGGGCACGCGGAAAGACACGGTACGGTTGTTCACGCCCCAGCTCTTCGCCAGCGGCGCATAGCTGTTGGCCTGGAAGCGGCGGTAGGAGTTGGCGTTGGGGCAGAAGATCGCCAGCGTATCGTTCAGGGTCGCCATCATGCCGCCGATGGCATGGCGCAGCAGCGGGGTGCCGTGCGGATCGTCGCTGGCCATCAGGTTGTTGCCCTGCTCGTCGGCCAGGCTCACGTGCATGTGCAGGCCGCTGCCGGCGAGGTCGCCGAACGGCTTGGCCATGAAGCAGGCGACCAGCCCGTGCTTGTTGGCCACGCCTTTGACCAGGCGCTTGTAGCGAATGCCTTCGTCGACCGCGCGCAGGGCGTCGAAACGGTGCTCCAGCGTCAGCTCCAGCTGGCCGGGTGCGTATTCGGAGATCGCGGTACGGACGGGCAGACCCTGGGCTTCGCAGGCGGCGTAAAGGTCATCGAGGAACGGCTGCAACTGTTCCAGTTCATAGACACCGTAGACCTGCGGCGCTTGCGGGCGCACGCCGTTTGCCTGCAGCGCCGGCTGCGGACGACCGTTGGCATCACGCTGCTTGTCCAGCAGGTAGAACTCCAACTCGACGGCCATCACCGGGTGATAGCCGTCGGCCTTTAGGCGCTCGATGGAACGCGCCAGCACATGGCGCGGATCACCAGGCGTGGCGGGCATCCCTTGGGTCGGATGCATGCTCACCTGCACCTGGGCGGTAGGCGTGGTGCGCCAGGGCTGCAGCGCCAGCGAGCCGGGGATCGGGTAGGTCCAGCAGTCGGCGTCGGCGACTTCCCAGACCAGGCCGCTGGCCTCGACGTCTTCACCCTGGATGGTCAGGGAGAGAATGGAGCTGGGCAACGGGCGGCCGTTCTCGAAGATCGCCAGCAACTCGTCACGGTGCAGCAGCTTGCCGCGCGGGATGCCATTGGCGTCGATCAGCATCAGTTCGATGCTGCGTACTTCCGGATGTTGTTCAAGGAAGTCGCGGGCTTCCTGGGGATCGGCGAATTGCATGGTCAGGGCTCGGTGGTTGGCCTGTCTTTGATGGGGCAATGCCCCATCGTCGGGCTTGATGGGTATCGCTTCGCTCAACCCATCCTACGAATCAGTTCGGTGCCGGGATCAGAGCCGGGCGCCGGGGATCGCCAGCAGCTCGCCGATGGCTTCGTCCAGGGTCGCGATGAGCCTGTCCACGTCGGCAGCGGTGGTGGCCGGGCAGCACAGGGTCATGTTGTGGAACGGCGTGATCAGGATGCCGCGGTTGATCAGGTAAAGGTGCAGGGCCATCTGCAGCTCATCGTGGAAGGCGGCTTCGGCTTCGGCGCCGGTGCGCGGCGATACCGGGCAGAACTGGAATTCGCTGCGTGCGCCCAGCTCGGTCACCGACCACTTCAGTTCGTACTTGGCAATCAGACTGCGGAAACCATCGGCCAGGCGCTTGGCCAGCGGCAGCATGTGGTCGTAGGCGGCCTGGGTCATCACCTGTTCGAGGTTGGCGCGCATGCAATGCATGGCCAGGGCGTTGGCGGAAAGGGTAGTGCCCATGCCGCTGTGGCCGTGGCCATGGCTGTCTTCCTGGGCTTTCTTGCGCGAGGCGAGCATCCGCTCCGCCATGTCCGCGCTGCAACCGAAGATGCCGCAGGGCACGCCGCCGGCGATCGGCTTGCCGACCACGAAGAAGTCCGGATCGAGGCTCCACAGCTGGGCGCAGCCGCCAATGTTGGTGGAGATGGTGTGGGTCTCGTCGATGATCAGCAGGCTGCCGTACTTGCGGGTCAGCTCGCGGCACTTCTGCATGAAGCCCGGATCGGGCAGGACCATGCCGATGTTGGTCATCGCCGGCTCGCAGAGCAGGGCACAGACGTCACCCTTGGCCAGTGCGGCCTCCAGCGCCTCGACGTCGTTGAAGGGGATGGAGCGGCTGTACTGGGTCAGGTCGTAGGCCTGGCCGACCAGGCCGGAGCGGGGCACGGTCTCACCATCGCGGTAGCGCACCATCACGTCGTCCACGGTGCCGTGGTAGCAGCCGTCGAACACCAGCAGGGTCTTGCGCTCGGTGATGGCGCGGGCCCAGCGCAGTACGTAGCGGTTGGAGTCGGTGGCAGTGGCGGTCACTTGCCAGAAGGGCAGTCCGAAGCGCTGGGCCAGCAGTTCACCGCAGACCACGGCGTCCTCGCCGGGCAGCATGGTGGTCAGACCGTTGTTGGCCTGTTCGGCGATGGCCTTGGCGATCGGGTCCGGCGAGTGGCCGAACATGGTGCCGGTGTCGCCCAGGCAGAAGTCGACGTACTCGTGGCCGTCGACGTCATAGAAGCGGGCGCCCTTCGCGCGCTCGACGAACAACGGGCAGGGCGTGGACCAGTCGGCCATCCAGTGCATCGGCACGCCGGCATAGAGAGACTTGTGCGCGCGTTCGGCGAGGGCGACGGATTTCGGGTTGCGCTCAAGGAAACGGGCGCGCTCGCGGGCGGCGAAAGTTTCCACAGCGGCTTGGCTGATTCCACTGGCAGTCATGTTGAACACCTCGTTCGAATTTCTGCACATCGTGTTTTGTGATCACAATTCTGTCAAGGCTTGCTAAAAGAGGCCCTGAAATTTAACGTTTAACCATATTTGTGATCACAGGAATGAACGAAAGACTAGATGGAAACTGTCCATCCGGCCTGGCGACCCATCCTGATCAAACCCACCGACCCCAGAACAGAAGGTGACCCAAACCATGCGTAACTGCAGCCTGACCCTGAACCAACTGCCGGCGCCGCCGGCCCGCGCATGGTGACAAGCCCATGGCCGAGAACCTGCAGGAATTGCTTTACCAACGACTACGCGAGGGCCTGCTGGCAGGCCAGTTCAAACCTGGCGAGCGTCTGAAGATCCGCGATCTCGCCGCCGCCTGGGGCACGAGTCCGATGCCCGTACGCGCCGCCTTGCAGCGGCTGGTGGCAGAAGGCGCCCTCGAGGGCGAGCCACAGCGCTCGGTGCGCGTGCCGCCCATGACCCGCGAACGCTTCAAGCAGATCTTCCAGGTGCGCATGGCACTGGAAGGCATGGCCGTGGAAGCTGCCGCCCCACGATTGACCGCCGATGAGCTGGAAATCCTGCGGGTCTGCATGGAGCGCATGGACATCGCCATCGAGCAGCGCGATGTGCAGGGCTACCTGAACGACAACAGCCAGTTCCATCGGGTCCTGTACGGCGCCTGCGGCAATCCGGTCCTGCTGCGGACCATCGAAAACCTCTGGCTGCAGGTCGGCCCGTTCTTCAATCGCCTGTTCACCGAAGCGGACCTTTCCTTGCGGCTGAACGACTTCCACGAGGACGCCTTCAAGGCACTGCTGGAAGGCGACGGCAAGGCCGCACGCTTCGCCATCGAGCAGGATCTTTCCTACTTCGGCCAGTTCCTCCTCAACCTGCTGGAACTGGACTTCGCCCAGGCCCGCATCGGCTGATCCGCTCTCCTGCGAGGGCAGGTCGGTCCTGCTCTCGTAGGCCGCTTCGGGCAAGTGTTACGGCATATTGCTCCGCTCTGGCGAGACATATCGCAGTGATAATCTGCGTCCGTTCCTTGCACCAACTTCCCTAATTCCTACATAGCTCCGTTGGAGCCGAGCGAGTTGCCCGCGCGCGGGACCGCTGTGCCGCGCATTGCAGAAAAGGAGTCGTCCGCCATGCATGCCATTGCTTTCATCCAGGATCTTGCCGTGATCATGCTGGTCGCGGGCATGGTGACCATCCTTTTCCACCGGTTCAAACAACCGGTGGTGCTGGGCTACATCGTTGCCGGCTTCATCATCGGGCCGCACACGCCACCCTTCGAGCTGATCCACGACGAGGACACCATCAAGACCCTCGCCGAGCTCGGGGTGATCTTCCTGATGTTCTGCCTGGGGCTCGAGTTCAGCCTGGGCAAGCTGTTCAAGGTTGGTGCCACGGCCTTCATCGCCGCCTTCCTGGAAATCGTGCTGATGATCTGGATCGGCTACGAGATCGGCAGCTACTTCGGCTGGAGCACCATGGATTCGCTGTTCCTCGGCGCGATCCTGGCCATCTCGTCCACCACCATCATCGTCAAGGCGCTCAGCGACCTGAAGCTGAAGAACGAGCGCTTCGCCCAGCTCATCTTCGGCGTGCTGATCGTCGAAGACATCCTCGGTATCGGCATCATCGCGCTGCTCTCGGGCATCGCGGTGAGCGGCTCGGTGGAAACCGGCGAGGTGTTCGCCACTGTCGGCAAGCTCAGCCTGTTCATGATCGTCGCGCTGGTTGTCGGCATCCTGCTGGTGCCGCGCCTCCTCTCTTACGTGGCGAAGTTCGAGAGCAACGAAATGCTGCTGGTGACCGTGCTGGGCCTGTGCTTCGGCTTCTGCCTGCTGGTGGTGAAGCTGGAATACAGCATGGTGCTGGGCGCCTTCCTGATCGGCGCGATCATGGCCGAATCGCGCCAGCTGGTGCAGATCGAGCGGCTGATCGAGCCGGTACGCGACATGTTCAGCGCGATCTTCTTCGTCGCCATCGGCCTGCTGATCGACCCCAAGGTGCTGGTCGAGTACGCCTGGCCCATCGTCGTCATCACGCTGGCGGTGGTACTGGGCAAGATGATCTCCTGCGGCCTCGGCGCCTTCATCGCCGGCAATGACGGCCGCACCTCGCTGCGGGTCGGCATGGGCCTGTCGCAGATCGGCGAGTTCTCCTTCATCATCGCCGCGCTCGGCATCACCCTGCAGGTCACCAGCGACTTCCTGTACCCCGTGGCGGTAGCCGTGTCGGCCATCACCACGCTGCTGACGCCCTACCTCATCCGCGCCGCCGACCCGCTCTCGATCAAGCTGGCCAAGGTCATGCCGGAGCCCCTGGTGCGGGTCTTCGGTTTTTATGGCGAATGGCTGCGCAGCATCCAGCCGCAGGGCCAGAGTGCGGTGCTGGCGGGGATGATCCGCAAGATCCTGCTGCAGGTGATGGTCAACCTGGCCCTCGTGGTGGCCATCTTCCTCGGCATCGCCTACTTCGCCGGCACCCTGGCCGAGTACCTGAGCGCCTGGCTGACTTCTCCCAACCCGCAGAAGGCGCTGATCTGGGGCGGTGCGCTGTTGCTCTCGCTGCCTTTCCTGATCGCTGCCTACCGCAAGCTCAAGGCGCTTTCCATGCTCCTGGCGGAGATGGGCGTGAGCCCGGACAAGGCCGGGCGCCACACCGAACGGGTGCGCAAGGTCATCGCCGAAGTGATCCCGTTGCTTTCGCTGCTGGGCATCATGCTGCTGCTGATGGCGCTGTCGGCGAGCATCCTGCCGACGCTGGAACTGCTGGTGCTGGTCGGCCTGCTGGCAGCGGGCGTCAGCGCGCTGCTCTGGCGCTGGCTGATCCGCGTGCATTCACGGATGCAGATCGCACTGATGGAGACCCTGGAGCAGAACCAGGACAACCATCATTGAGACGTAAGAGTCTCGCGAGCTAGAGCGAGACAAGGAAGAAGCAGCCGAGAGAAGCGGAGTTTACGACTGTAAATGAGCATCTCGAGGCTGTTCCTGACGCGGTATCGCCGACGCGCAGCAGACTCTGGCGGAATCAGTTGGCTAGCCAGACGTCTCTCGCCCAGTGCCACACCGAGTCCCAGCTTTCGTCGGTGAGCTCGCCCTCGTCGCCGTCCCACAGGACGACTTCGCCTTCGCCGTCGACCAGGTAGTAGTCGCGGCCATCCTGGCAGAGGGGCACCAGGTCGCGCGGTACGCCCAGGTCCCAGGCGACGGCGGCAACTTCCGGCAGGTAGGTGTGGGATTGCGGGTCGGTGGCGGTCACCGGCTCCAGGCGGCCATAGACCACGTCGCTGACCTTGAGCAGGAATTCGCGCAACTCGAACGGCAGGTTGATCAGCAACTGCTCCTCGATCTCCACCAGCAGTTCCTCGTCAGGAAGCTCCAGGGGAACCGGCACCGGCTCGTTGAGTTCGCGCAGCTGTTCGATGACTTCTTCCATGGCGGCAGGCCCTCATGCATTGGGATGCGCTTTATACAGTAGCCGCATGGGCGGGAAAATCGCAGGTTCGATAAACGAAGCTTTCCACCAGACAGTTCGACCCGCCCGCCTTATCCTCGATTCTTTGCCAAGGAGCCCGTCATGGCGATCACCTGGACCTGCAAGCACCACAGCGAACTCGACGCCCACGAGGTCTACGCCTTCCTGGCGCTGCGTTGCCAGGTATTCGTCGTGGAGCAGAAATGCCCCTACCTGGATGTCGATGGCCAGGACCTCGAAGCCGATACCTGCCATGTGATGGCCTGGGAAGACGGTCAGTTGCTGGCGTACCTGCGCCTGCTGGACCCGTCGACCCAGGATGGCGACGTGGTGATCGGGCGCGTGGTCAGCGCCGCCGAAGCGCGCGGTCGCGGCCTTGGCCACGGGCTGATGGAGCGGGCCGTGAACGAGGCCGGAAAGCGCTGGCCGGGGATGCCTGTATATCTCTCGGCTCAAGCTCATCTGCAGGCCTATTACGGCCGCTACGGGTTCGCCCCAGTAACCGAGGTGTATCTGGACGATGGCATTCCCCATATTGGAATGCGCCGCGCTTAGTCCCAACGCTGCTTTGCAAGATCAGGCTCAGCACCAACCGCTTTATTCCCACCGGGATGAGCTGGCTAAACTGTGTGCACCATCCGGCTGCCTCGGCAACCGGCAAAGCCCTGGCTATCCACAGGAGGTGCATCATGCGAATGGCCGCAACCCTGCAGCGCAGCCTGGAAAGTACCCGTACCCAGTTCGACCTGGTGCCGCACCCTCATTCGGCCACGAGCCTGGAGTCGGCGCGGGTCGCCAATATTCCTGCCGAACGCCTGGCCAAGCCGGTGATCCTGGACGACCGCCAGGGCCACTTCCTCATGGCGGTGGTTCCCTCCAGCCGACACCTGGACGTGGGCAAGGTGCGCAAGGACTCAAGGATCTGGCAGCTCACCCACGAAGCCGACCTGGCCCGTCTATTCACGGATTGCGAACTGGGCGCTGTACCGGCACTCGGCGAACCCTACGGCATGAACATGCTGGTGGACCCGCAATTGACGCGGCAGAAAGACATCTACCTGGAGGCCGGCGATCACGAAAACCTGGTGCACATGCGCATGGATGACTACCTGAAACTGGTGCCTCATGCCGAAGTCTGCGAGCTCTGCCACTAAGGGCGATGATTTGCTGCGCGTCGGGCTCGCTAAATCATGAAGAAGCTCAAAGGCGTTCGTCCGCGTGTTCCGCCGCCCTTCTGGTTCCGTCGTTCCCTTGCTCGCCGTCGCTGGCGTCGGGGTGGCGGTCGCCATCAGTGAAAAGAAAAACCCGGGACAAGCCCGGGTTTTTTCATTGCAGAAGCGATCAGTTCTGACGGATGCCCGCCACCAGCCAGGGCTGGTTGTCGCCGTTGACGCGCTCCATGCGCCAGCTTTCGCTGAACACTTCGCCCTGGTCGAAACGCGAGGACTTGGAAACGCCGTTGAAGGTCAGGGTGGCGACGGTCTTGTCGGCCAGTTCATCGATACCGTCCAGTTGGACCTGGAGGTTGTCGATGTAGGTGGACTGGTAGGCATCGCCCAGGCTGGCGCGCTCTTCCTTCAGGAAGCTCAGCATCTGCGGGGTGACGAACTCGGCGATCTTGTCCATCTCGGCCGCATCCCAGTGCTGTTGCAGGGCCATGAAGTGCTCGCGGCCGGCTTCGATGAAGCGCTGCTCGTTGAACCAGCTCGGCGCGTTGAAGGCCGGTTGGGTAACCGGTGCGGCGCTGCCGAAGATCGACGGCTGCTGCTGCGGCATCTGCGGCATTTCGCGCTGGAACGGCGCATGGCCGCCGGCCATGGCAGGACGGCCCTGCTGCTGGGCGCGTTTGCGCGATGCGAGGAAGCGGAAGATCAGGAAGGCGATCAGGCCAATGATCAGGAAGTCGAAGATTTGCATGCCGTCGAAGCCGTCGCCCATGAACATCGAGGCGAGCAGGCCACCGGCGGCGATGCCGGCCAGCGGGCCGAGCCAGCGGGAAGCACCGCTCGCAGCGGCAGCGGGTTTGCCGGCAGCTGCAGGGGCAGCGGCGTTAGGCGCTTGCTGGGCAGGGGCTGCCTGGCGGGCCTGGTGGGTCGGCGCGGAGCCGAAGGACTTGCCGCCACCCATACGCTTGGCGGCGTTGACATCCAGGCTCAGCGTCAGGCCGACGCAGAGGGCCAGGGCAATACTGAGAAATCGGCGCATCAGAGGCTTCTCTTGGTTATGAATCTACGCGCGCCATGCTGCACAGTCAGTCGCGCGATAGCTAGGGGCAGAGTGTTTCGGGATTTTGTCATACAGCTCTGTCGGCCTTTTCCGGGCATGCCGTTCATCTGCGCAGTAGGAATACCAGCGGGCCGCAGCGCAGTTGACGGCGCAACAGGGCGCGCAGCTCCGCTTCGTCTTCAAGCGGATGGCGCAGCCAGTGGAGGAAGGTGCGCAGGTAGGCCCCGGTTAGCAGGCTTTCCTCGGCGATGCGACACAGGTGCAGGGTTTCCCGCTGCGCCGCCTCGCGCCACCACTGCACCGTCCGGCTGACGCGCAGCAGGCCCAGCACCTGAAGGTGGATATGACCGGGCTCCAGCTTGTAGAGCAGCATCTGCCCGGTCACCGAACGGTGTGGGGCCAGTGCGCCAAGCCACGACATGAGCAGTTCCTCCAGGCGCCGCTCCGCGCTCAGGCCCGCCAGGTCGCCGCCCTTGCTGCGCTCCAGCAAGGCTTGGTCGGCGCGGTCGAACCAGGCCTCTACAAGGTCATCCTTCTGTTGATAGTGCTTGGCGATGGCATCGAGGCTGACGCCGAGTTCGTTGGCCACCTCGAACAGGTGCAGCCGTTCCCAGCCACTGGTATCGGCCAGGTTCAGGGCGCAATCGAGTATCTGCTGGGCGCTGGGTGAGCGGGGCATGGACTTACCTCCGCCAGTGAGTATGGCCAAGCGAACGGCAGCGGCGGGGCCATCGGACGGGCGGAGGGTGATACCGAAGGGGGGCGGCGGCTGCTTTTGTGGGGGCGAATTCATTCGCTAAGGGCAGCGAAGCCGCCCCTTGATCACTGCGGCCTGCTCAGCGAATGAATTCGCCCCCACAGATAAATCAGAGCGGCTGCAGCTTGGCGTAGGCCAGCATCAGCCACTTGCTGCCTTCGCTCTCGAACTTCACCTGCACCCGGGCCTGGGCGCCGGCGCCTTCGAAGTTGAGGATGGTGCCCTCGCCGAACAGCGCATGCTGCACCCGCTGGCCCAGGGAGAAGGGCGTTTCCGGGACGGCAGCGCCATCGAAGATGGAGCCGTGGCGGCTGCCGCTCCCCATGGGGCGGCTGATGCTGTTGTTCAGGCGCACTTCGCGGATCAGCTGCGGGGGCACTTCGCGGACGAAGCGCGAGACCTTGTTGTAGGTCTCGCTGCCGTAGAGCCTGCGGGTTTCGGCGTAGGTCAGGACCAGCCGCTGCATGGCACGGGTGACGCCGACATAGGCCAGGCGGCGCTCCTCCTCCAGGCGGGTCGGGTCTTCCATGCTCATCTTGTGCGGGAACAGGCCTTCTTCCATGCCCACCAGGAACACCAGCGGGAACTCCAGGCCCTTGGCGCTGTGCAAGGTCATCAGCTGCACGCTGTCCTCGAAGGCGTCGGCCTGGGTTTCCCCGGCCTCAAGCGAGGCGTGGCTGAGGAAAGCCTGCAGCGGTGTCAGGTCGTCCTCGGGCTCTTCGTTCTCGAAGGCGCGGGCGGCGCTGACCAGTTCTTCCAGGTTTTCCACCCGGGCCTGGCCTTTCTCGCCCTTCTCGTCCTTGTGATACGCCACCAGGCCGCTCTGCTCGATGACCGTCTGGGTCATCAGGTGCAGAGGCATGTCCAGGCACTTCGCCGTCAGGTTCTCGATCAGCTCCATGAAGACCGCCAGGGCGCTGGAGGCGCGACCGGCCAGGGCCTTGTTGGCGATCATCAGGCGCATCGCTTCCCACATGGACACTTCGTTGACGCGGGAGAACTCGCGGATGCTTTCCACGGTTTTCTCGCCGATGCCGCGCGGCGGTACGTTGATCACCCGCTCCAGCGCCGCGTCGTTGCCTCGGCCGTCGAGCAGACGCAGGTAGGCCATGGCGTTCTTGATCTCGGCGCGCTCGAAGAAGCGCTGGCCGCCATAGATGCGGTAGGGAATCTTCTCCCGCAGGAGGGCTTCTTCCAGCACCCGCGACTGGGCGTTGGAGCGATAGAGGATGGCGATTTCGCTGCGGGCCATGCCGTCTTTCAGGGCGCTCTCGATGCTCTCCACCACGTAGCGGGCTTCGTCGTGCTCGTTGAACGCGGCATACAGGCCGATGGGCTCGCCGTCTTCGCCCTCGGTCCAGAGTTCCTTGCCCAGGCGACCCTGGTTATTGGCGATGAGGGCGTTGGCGGCCTTGAGGATGCCGGCGGTGGAGCGGTAGTTCTGCTCCAGGCGAATCACCTCGGTATCCGGGAAATCGCTGGAGAATTGCTGGATGTTCTCGATCCGCGCACCGCGCCAGCCGTAGATCGACTGGTCGTCATCGCCCACCACCATCAGGCTTTGGCCGCCCTTGGCGAGCAGGCGCAGCCAAGCGTACTGCACGGCGTTGGTGTCCTGGAATTCGTCCACCAGCACGTGGCGGAAGCGCCGCTGGTAATGCTCCAGCAGGCTCGGGCGGTCACGCCAGAGGTCGAGGGCGCGCAGCAGCAGCTCGGAGAAGTCGATCACCCCGGTGCGCGCGCAAGCCGCTTCGTAGGCTTCGTAGATCTTCAGCATGGTGCCGAGGAACAGGTCGCCGCCGGCCTGGATGTGCTGCGGACGGATGCCCTCGTCCTTCTGCCCGTTGATGAACCATTGGGCCTGACGTGCCGGCCAGCGCTGCTCGTCGAGGCCGAGGTCGCGGATCACCCGCTTGACCAGGCGCTGCTGGTCGTCACTGTCGAGGATCTGGAAGTTCTCGGCGAGGCCCGCTTCCTGCCAGTGGGCACGCAACAGGCGGTGCGCCAGGCCGTGGAAGGTGCCGACCCACATGCCGGCCGGGTTGATCCCCAGCAGTTGCTCGATGCGTTGGCGCATTTCGGCTGCGGCCTTGTTGGTGAAGGTCACCGACAGGATCGAATGCGGCGAGGCCTGCTCCACCTGGATCAGCCAGGCGATGCGGTGCACCAGCACACGGGTTTTGCCGGAACCGGCGCCGGCAAGCACCAGTTGACGCCCCAGCGAGGCCGCTACGGCCTGGCGTTGAGCGTCGTTGAGGGAATTCAGGAGGAGGGAGAGGTCATCATGCATCGCGGCATTCTAGGGGCGCGGCTGGGGGAGGGCAAACCGATGACCGGATGGTCAGCCGGATGGTCGCTGATCCCCACGGCGGAGACCCTCCGAAAGTTGGGCGACGCTCATCCGGAACCTCGCACATAAAGCTATTGCAGCGATTCACCGCTCGGGTAAGCTCCGGGCTCGCTTAGGCAGACCACTACAAAAAAGCGCCTATGACCGCCAATTCAATGCCCGCCGACCAGGCGTCATTCCTGGTTGACAGCCGCGAGATCCGCCAGCAGTTCGCGACCGACATTGCGGCCGAACGAACGCGCCTCCTTTACCAGGGCTCCCAGGTCCCGACCCTGTTCATGCTGCTCAACGGCCTGGCCTGCGCCTACCTGCTCTGGGGGACGGGCAACAGCCTGTTGCTCGGCGTGTGGCTGGTCTGGCTGGTGCTGCTGGCCGTCCTGCGCCTGACCCAGGTGGCTGCCTTCAACAAGGCGCTGCCGACGAAACAGGCCTGCCCGCGCTGGCGCCGCGCTTTCCTGCTGGGGGCCGGTGCTTCCGGCCTGACCCTGGCGTTCGCCGCCGTGGCGCTGGTGCCGCCGGATGCCTTCCTGACCCAGGCACTGGTCTACGGATTGATTGCCGCGGCCATCCTCTCCGCCAGCGTTGCCTATGCCGTCAGTCTTTCCGCCTTCCTTACCTTCGCCTTGCCTTGCCTGTTGCCGTCCATTACCTGGCTGCTGCTGGGAGATACCTCCCTGCTGCGCGGCTGGGGCGTGCTGGGCGTGATACTGGCCGCGTCGCTCATGGTGGTGGCCTGGCAGATCAACCGGCTGGTACAGCGCAGCCTCCTGCAGCGCTTCCAGAACCAGGCGCTGATCAGCCACCTGGAAGAAGCCAAGGGCCGTGCCGAAGGCCTCAACGGGGAACTGGCCCGTGAAGTGGAACAGCGCCGCCGGGCCGAGCGGGAACTGCGCCGTGCCCATGGCGAGCTGGAAATGCGCGTGGCCCAGCGCACCCTGGAGCTTGCCGATGCCAGCCATGCCCTGGTCAAGAGCGAGGCGCGCCTGGCCTTGGCGCTGGAAGCCAGCGAACTGGGCCTGTGGGACTGGAACCTGGAAACCGACGAAGTCCATCACACGCAGCTCAAGGCGATCTTCGGCATAGACGCCGACGACGTGACTCGCGTCCTCAGCGACCTGAAGCCGCGCCTGCACCCGGACGACCTGCCGCTGCTGCGTCGCGCCCTGGTGGAACATATGAAGGGCCGCACGGACGGCTACGCCATCGACTACCGGGTGCGCCACACCGATGGCCACTGGGTCTGGGTGGAAGACCGCGGCCGCGTGGTGGAACGCGACGAAGACGGCACGGTGCTGCGCATGCTGGGCACCCGTCGCGACGTCACGGCGCGCAAGCACCAGGACGAGGAACAGCGCCTGGCGGCCACGGTATTCGAGGCGGCCAGCGAGGGCATCGTCATCCTCGACCCGGATTACCGGGTGATCCAGGCCAACGAGGCCTTCAGCCAGGTCACCGGCTATCGCCAGGACGAAGTGATCGGGCGCAGCGTCGCCACCCTGATCGGTAACCGCGAAGCCCGTCGCCGCTACTACCTGATCCGCGAAGAGCTGGAACAGAGCGGCAGCTGGCAGGGCGAACTGATGGACACCCGCAAGAGCGGCGAGCTCTACCCGCAATGGCTGCAACTCAACGTGGTGCGCGACTCGCGGGGCAACGTCAGCCACATCGTGGGTTTCTTCGCCGACCTCACCTCCCGCCGGGAGGCCGAGGAGCGCCTGCGTTACCTGTCCAACTACGACGAGCTCACCGGACTGGCCAACCGCACCCTGTTCAAGGACCGTCTGCACGAGGCCAGCCAGCGCGCCCGGCAGAGTGGCCGCAGCCTGGCCCTGCTGCACATCGACCTGGATCGCTTCAAGGTGCTCAACGACAGCCTCGGCCATGAAGTGGCCGACCAGTTGCTGCGCCAGGTCAGCCGCCGCCTGACCCAGGCGGTGCCGGAAGCCGACACCATCGCGCGCCTGTCCGGTGACGAGTTCGCGGTGATCCTCGACGCCTACGGCAGCCTTTCCAGCCTGGCGCGCCAGGCCAGCCGCCTGCTCGGCAAGCTGCGCATGCCGATCACCGTAGGGGGCCATGAGCTGGTCATCAGCGGCTCACTGGGCATCAGCCTGCTCCCGGACAACGCCCGCGACATTTCCGCCCTGATCAGCCAGGCCAACATGGCCATGCAACACGCCAAGCACCTGGGCGGCAACACCTTCCAGTTTTTCACCGACAACCTCCAGGCCTGCACCCTGGAGCGCCTGCAGCTGGAAAACCAGTTGCGCAAGGCCATCGAGGAAGGTCAGCTGGAAGTCTTCTACCAGCCCAAGCTGGGCCTGGCCGACAACAGCCTGAATGCTGCCGAGGCGCTGGTGCGCTGGCGTCATCCGCAGCAGGGGCTGATCCCGCCGGGGGACTTCATTGGCCTTGCCGAGGAAACCGGGCTGATCGCCCCCATCGGCGAATTCGTGCTGCGCCAGGCCTGCCAGCAGGCCCGCGAATGGCAGCGCCAGGGCCTGGCGGATATCCGCGTTTCGGTGAACCTGTCGATGCACCAGTTGCGCCAGGGCAACCTGGTGAGCCTGGTGCGCCAGGTGCTGGAAGAAACCGGCTTGCAGGCGCGCCTGCTGGAGCTGGAACTGACCGAAAGCCACCTGCTGGAAAACGTCGAGAACGTCATCGCCACCTTCCACCAGCTGCGCCAGTTGGGCGTGAAGCTGGCTATCGATGACTTCGGCACCGGCTATTCGTCCCTGAGCTACCTCAAGCGCTTCCCAGTGGACTACGTGAAGATCGACCAGACCTTCATCCGCGACCTCTCCGCCGGCAGCGAGGACGCCGCCATCACCCGCGCGATCATCGCCATGGCCCACAGCCTGGAACTGATGGTGGTGGCCGAGGGCGTGGAGAACCAGGAGCAGCTGAACTTCCTGCGCAGCCAGCGTTGCGATGAAATCCAGGGCTACCTGATCAGCCCGCCGGTGGAAGCGCCGCAGTTCGTGCGGCTGCTCAGGGAACAGGCGACGGCGCTCTGGCACTGAGGCACTGGGGCACTGGGGCATTGTAGGAGCGAGCTCTGCTCGCGAAGCTTTGTGGCACCGCGGTTCGCGAGCAAGCTCGCTCCTACAGGTTCGAATGGAGCATTTCCACCTGGCATCAAGCGCTTGCGGCAATGCGGCTATTGCCGGTACTGAACCAGCGCAGCAACAGCGCGTTTTCCAGGGGCAGGTCTGTCGGCAGTGGCAGGTACAGGGTATGGCCGTCACCCGGCGCCACCGCCTTGCGCTCGCCGAAGCGGTTTTCCATGGCGTCCAGCCTGAAATCCACATTGCCTTGCGGCGTCATGAGTTGCAGGCGGTCGCCGACCGCGAAATGGTTTTTCACGCGCACTTCCGCGAGGCCCTGACGCATCACTCCCGTCAGCTCGCCGACGAACTGCTGGCGTTCGGCGAGGGAGTAGCCGTGTTCGTAGTTCTGGTACTCGTCATGCACGTGGCGGCGCAGGAAGCCTTCGGTGTAGCCGCGGTTGGCCAGGGATTCGAGGTCATCCATCAGCGCGCGGTCGAAGGGCCTTCCCGCGCAGGCGTCGTCGATGGCCTTGCGATAGGCCTGGGCGGTGCGCGCCACATAGAAGTGCGACTTGGTGCGGCCCTCGATCTTCAGTGAGTGCACGCCCATCTGCAGCAAGCGCTCCACGTGGTGCACGGCGCGCAGGTCCTTGGAGTTCATGATGTAGGTGCCGTGTTCGTCTTCCCAGGCGGACATCAGTTCGCCCGGGCGATTGGCCTCTTCCAGCAGGAACACCTGGTCGCTCGGTTGGCCGCAGCCGAGGGTGGGGACCACCTGGCCCAGTTCATCCTCCAGCGCGGGCTTTGCGTCGTACTGCCAGCGACAGGCATTGGTGCAGGTGCCCTGGTTGGGGTCGCGGCGGTTGAGATAACCGGAGAGCAGGCAGCGGCCGGAATAGGCCATGCACAGGGCGCCGTGGACGAAGACCTCCAGTTCCATGCCCGGCACTTGCTGGCGGATTTCGCCGATCTCTTCCAGCGAGAGTTCGCGGGACAGGATCACCCGGCTGAGGCCCTGCTGCTGCCAGAACTTCACACTGGCCCAGTTCACCGCGTTGGCCTGCACCGAGAGGTGGATGGGCATCTGCGGGAAATGCTCGCGAACCAGCATGATCAGGCCGGGATCGGACATGATCAGCGCATCCGGCCCCATGGCGATGACCGGCTCCAGGTCCTTGAGGAAAGTGCGCAGCTTGGCGTTGTGCGGGGCGATGTTCACCACCACGTAGAAACGCTTGCCGGCGGCGTGGGCTTCCTCGATGCCGAGGGCCAGATTGGTATGGTCGAACTCGTTGTTGCGCACCCGCAGGCTGTAGCGTGGCTGGCCGGCGTAGACGGCGTCGGCGCCATAGGCGAAGGCATAGCGCATGGCCTTGAGGGTACCGGCGGGGGAGAGCAGTTCGGGGCTGTGCATGGCGCGGCTCGCGGAGGCAGGGGCGAAGGACGCGCGATTTTAGGGAGGGCGGTGGCAGCGGTTATTGCTCTGGAGCAATGGCGTTGCAGTCGGTCGCTTATCGTAGGTTGGTGCAGAGCGTAGCGAAGCCCAACAGAAGGGGTTGGACCGGGCAACGTTGGGCCTCGCTTCGCTCGGACCAACCTACAGGAAACGGGTGTCTGTCAGTCGTGCCAGGCGCGCTCGTGCAGTTCCAGCAGGCTGTGGGCCTGTTCCGGCCCCGTGGAGCCTGCCGGGTACGGGCGGGGGCTCTGGTAGTACTCGTGCCAGCCTTCGAGGATCGGGCTGATCCAGCGCCAGGCGGCTTCCACTTCGTCGCGGCGCATGAACAGCGTCGAGTCCCCCTCGATCACGTCCAGCAGCAGGCGTTCGTAAGCGTCCCAGCGGCGCTGGTGGCTGAAGGCCTTGGCCAGGTTCAGGTCCAGCTCCACCGGCTCCAGGTTCATGCCTTTGCCCGGGGTCTTGGCCATCAATTGCAGGCTGATGCGCTCTTCCGGTTGCAGGCGGATCAGCAGGCGATTGGCCTCGCCGTCCGCGAACAGGCGGTGGGGTACCGGCTTGAACTGGATGACGATCTCCGAGTACTTGCGCGCCAGGCGCTTGCCGGTGCGCAGGTAAAAGGGCACGCCGGCCCAGCGCCAGTTGTCGATCTCCGCCTGCAGGGCGACGAAGGTTTCGGTATCGCTGTCGTTGTCGACGTTCTTCTCGAAGTAATAGGCCGGCACTTCCTGGCCGCCGATCTTGCCGGCGCTGTACTGGCCGCGCACGGTTTTGTCGCGCACGTCCTGGCCGGAAATCGGCTTGAGCGCCTCGAGTACCTTCACCTTCTCGTTGCGCACCGCCTCGGCATCGAAGCGTACCGGCGCCTCCATGGCCACCAGGCAGAGCAACTGCAGAAGGTGGTTCTGCACCATGTCGCGCATGGCCCCGGAGCGGTCGTAGTAGGCGCCACGGTTCTCCACGCCGAGTGTCTCGCAGACGCTGATCTGCACATGGTCGATGTGCCCGGCGCGCCAGATCGGCTCGAACAGGCCATTGGCGAAGCGCAGCGCCATGAGGTTCTGCACGGTTTCCTTGCCCAGGTAATGATCGATGCGGAACACCTGGGATTCGTCGAACACCTTGCCAATGGCGGCGTTGATCGCCTGGGCCGACTCCAGCGAGTGGCCGATGGGCTTTTCCAGCACGATGCGTGACTGCGGCGTGGCCATCCGGGCGATCGACAGGTGCGCGGCGATGTCCTCGAACAGGTCGGGAGCGGTGGCCAGGTAGTAGACCCGCCCGCAGCCTGGGTCGGGTCCGAGGTGGCGGGCCAGGCGGACGAAGTCGGCGCTCTGGGAAACGTCCATGGCGAAGTAATCGAGGCGCTCTGAGAAGCCGCGCCAGGCTTCTGCGGTGAAGTCCGAACGCGCTACCTGGGCGCGGCAACGACGCTCCGCGAGGGCACGATAGCCGTCACGATCGAGGGTGTTGCGGGCCAGGGCGAGGATGCGCATCTGCGGATGCAGCCGCCCTTCGCGATGCAGGTGATAGAGGGCCGGAAGCAGCTTGTGCAGCGCGAGATCGCCGGTGCCGCCGAAGACGAGCATGTCGCAGGAGCTGGTCAAGGATGCGCTCTCCCTTCCTTGCACGCTGAGAAAAGGTGGTTCAAGTGGGCGGAAAAGCGGTTCATGTAGTATAACTACAAGGCCACTACAGCCTGATCCGCCGATCATAACCGAGTCGCGCCTCGTTGCATGACTGAAGAAACCGGCAAAACCCCCATTCCAGACAGAGCCTGCCCTGTGAACCTGCTGCAACATATCGCCCAGTCGCGTCATCTGCTACGCAAGTCGGAACTGAAAGTCGCCGACCACGTCCTGCTCGATCCCGCTGCGGTCATGCACAGCTCCATGGCCGACTTGGCCCAGGGTGTCGGGGTCAGCGAGCCCACCATTGTGCGCTTCTGCCGCGCCATCGGGTGCGGCGGCTTCCAGGACCTCAAGCTGAAACTGGCGCAGAGCCTGGCCGCCGGTGCCAGCTTCGGCCAGTTCGCGATCCACGAGGACGACTCGGTCGCGGACTTCAGCCTGAAGATCTTCGACACCACCCTGCACACCCTGATGGAAGTCCGCGAAAGGCTCGACCCGGAGGCGCTGCAGCGTGCTATCGGCGCCTGCGCCCAGGCCCAGCGTGTGGAGTTCTACGGCTTCGGCGCATCCGGTGCGGTGGCGGCCGATGCCCAGCACAAGTTCTTCCGTCTGCTGCTGACCGCGGCGGCCTATTCCGACCCGCACATGCAGGCGATGTCGGCGGTCACCCTGAAGCCTTCGGACGTGGCCATCTGCATTTCCCAGTCGGGCCGCTCCAAGGACCTGCTGATCACCGCCAACCTGGTGCGTGAGGCCGGCGCCACCCTCATCACCCTGTGCCCCAGCCAGACCCCGCTGGCGGACTTGGCTACGGTGAACCTCGCCATCGACGTGCAGGAAGACACCGAAATCTACACCCCGCTGACCTCGCGGATCGCCCATCTGGTGGTGATCGACGTGCTGGCCATGGGCGTCGCCATGGCCCGTGGCCCGACCCTGGTGAACCACCTCAAGAGCGTGAAGCGAAGCCTGCGCAGCCTCCGGCTGTCGCCCAAGTCGGTGAAGAGCGCGGAGGACTGAGCCGCGCAGAGCCTGCTTCGCTCAGACCAGTCCTTGTCGTACCAGGAGCCGCTCTATCGCCTCGATGAACGGCCCGCTGCCCGGCCAGCTGGTGATCCGTCCCAGGGGGCGGCCGCGATAGAGGGCTATGAAGGTCGGCACGCCGTGCAGCCCGAAGCGCAGTGCCAGCGCCGGGTCTTCGTCCACTTCGTCATGCAGCCAGCGCACCTGGGGCCACTGACAGCGTTCCTGGGTGCGCAGCAGGTCGTGCTTGGCCACGTCGCAGAGCGGGCAGTCGTCCTGCCAGAGGTAGAGCAGCACCAGCCGTTGGCGTTCGCTGGCCAGTACATCATCGAGGATGGTGGAGCGCACCCGTTGGATCGGAAAGCGTTGGAAGAATTCGACGGCATTGCTCATGGCGTCCTCCAGCGACGTTGCCCGTAATTGCTGAGCAAAGTCGCGCCGCGCCGGTCTGTCCAGCTATTGCGCCGATAGCCTGAAACCTTCGCTTCACCACAGATTCACCGAGCCTTCGCGAAAGCGTCACAGGCGCGGGCGATGCTGCGCCTACCGAACCCCGCCCAGGGAGAAATGCCATGCAACGCTTTCACGATGAATCCGCCCATCTGGACAGCAAGACCCGGCGCAAACTGGAGGATCAGCGGCGCATGCAGTATCGCCGCGCCATTGAAGACCGCGTCGACCAGCGTCGCCTGCAGATGGAGTGTTCGGACTACCCTTATCCCGAATTGATCGCCGCTAACTACCTGTTGTCGTCAAAGGCAGCGCGCCGGAAAATCGGTGCGAAAGTGCACTGATCTGTGCCCGTTCTTCGCGGATAAAGGCCAGAAACGCCTGGGCGACCGGCGATAGCCGCTTGCCCTTGGCGTGCACGGCGCACCAGCTCCGATACAGCGGCAATTCTTCCACTGGCAACTCCCGCAGCAGCCCGGTCGCCAGTTCCAGGCTCACCGCGTGGCGTGGAATCAGGGCGATGCCGAGATCGGCCACGACGCATTCCTTCTGCGCATCCAGCGAGGCCACTTCCATGGTCTGGGCGAAGTGCGCGCGCTTCTGCTGGAAGTACTCCTCGCATGCCTTGCGGGTGCCCGAACCGGCCTCGCGCACCAGCAGCGTGTAGGACTCCAGATCCTTCAGGGTCAGCTTCGCGGCGTTGCACAGCGGGTGGCTGGGCGGCGCCACCGCAACGATCGGGTTGTTCAGGAAGGGCAGGAATTCCAGGGCCATGTCCTGGGGCACCAGGGACATGATCACCAGGTCGTCACGGTTGTCGGAGAGGCGCTTGATCACCTGCGCGCGGTTGGTCACCACCAGGTGCAGGCTGACGTCCGGGTGCTGTTCGCGGAAGGCGGCGAACAGGTGCGGGACGAAGTACTTGGCACTCGATTCCACCGCCAGGTTGAGCTGCCCCTGCAGCGAGCCCTGCAGGTCAGAGAGCTGCATGTCGAGGCTGGCCAGGCGCTGGAAGATGTCGCTGCTGGCACGCATCAGCGCCTCGGCGGCGTCGGTCACGTAGAGCTTCTTGCCGACGTACTCGAACAGCGGTTGGCCCACCAGCTCCTCGAGCTGGCGAATCTGCAGGCTGACGGCCGGCTGGGTCAGTGCCATCTCCTCGGCCGCCCGGCTGTAGGAGCGGCTTTCGAACACCGCACGGAATACCTGGAGCTGGCGCAGCGTCATACGCAGCAGGGTCTTGCGCATCGATTTTGGCCTCGTGGGGTGGGCAAGGTTGCTGACTATAAGCTCATCCTAATGGATACCCCAATAATTATTGATTGGGGTTATTCCCGCTCGCGGCGTAGGGTAATGACGCGACCGCTACACGACCTGCGGTCACCCAACGACCGGCCCAGCCGTTCGCCTGTTCACTTGGTCGAGGGACAACTCGTGATCAAGAAAATCCTGATCGCCAACCGTGGTGAGATTGCCGTCCGCATCGTGCGTGCTTGCGCCGAGATGGGCATTCGCTCGGTGGCCATCTACTCCGATGCCGACCGGCACGCCCTGCACGTCAAACGTGCCGACGAGGCCCACAGCATCGGCGAAGACCCGCTGGCCGGTTACCTGAACCCGCGCAAGCTGGTGAACCTGGCGGTCGAGACCGGCTGCGATGCCCTGCATCCGGGCTACGGTTTCCTCTCCGAGAACGCCGAGCTGGCAGATATCTGCGCTGAACGCGGGATCAGGTTCATCGGCCCCTCCGCCGAAGTGATCCGCCGCATGGGCGACAAGACGGAAGCCCGCCGCAGCATGATCAAGGCCGGCGTACCGGTTACCCCCGGCACCGAAGGCAACGTCGCTGACCTCGCAGAAGCGCTGCGCGAAGCCGAGCGCATCGGCTACCCGGTGATGCTCAAGGCCACCTCGGGTGGTGGCGGCCGCGGTATCCGTCGCTGCAACAGCCGCGAGGAGCTGGAACAGGCTTACCCGCGTGTGATCTCCGAAGCCACCAAGGCCTTCGGTTCGGCAGAAGTCTTCCTCGAGAAGTGCATCGTCAATCCGAAGCACATCGAAGCGCAGATCCTCGCCGACTCCTTCGGCAACACCGTGCACCTGTTCGAGCGCGACTGCTCGATCCAGCGCCGCAACCAGAAGCTCATCGAGATTGCCCCGAGCCCGCAGCTCACCCCCGAGCAGCGCGCCTACATCGGCGACCTCTCCGTGCGTGCGGCCAAGGCCGTGGGCTACGAGAACGCCGGTACCGTGGAGTTCCTGCTCGCCGAGGGCGAGGTGTACTTCATGGAGATGAACACCCGCGTGCAGGTGGAACACACCATCACCGAGGAAATCACCGGCATCGACATCGTCCGTGAGCAGATCCGCATCGCCTCCGGACTGGAGCTGTCGATCAAGCAGGACGACATCATCCATCGTGGCTTCGCCCTGCAGTTCCGGATCAACGCCGAGGATCCGAAGAACAACTTCCTGCCGTCCTTCGGCAAGATCACCCGTTACTACGCCCCCGGCGGCCCCGGTGTGCGCACCGATACCGCGATCTACACCGGCTACACCATTCCGCCGTACTACGACTCCATGTGCCTGAAGCTGATCGTCTGGGCACTGACCTGGGAAGAAGCCCTGGACCGTGGCCTGCGCGCCCTCGACGACATGCGCGTGCAGGGTGTGCGGACCACCGCGCCCTATTACCAGGAAATCCTGCGTAATCCCGAGTTCCGCAGCGCCGAGTTCAACACCAGCTTCGTCGAGAGCCATCCGGAGCTGACCCAGTACTCGATCAAGCGCAACCCGTCGCACCTGGCCATCGCCATCGCCACCGCCATCGCCGCCCACGCCGGCCTGTAGGGGAAGGATTCAGAACATGAGCAAGAAGATTTCGATCACCGATACCATCCTGCGCGATGCGCACCAGTCCCTGCTGGCCACCCGCATGCGCACCGAAGACATGCTTCCGATCTGCGACAAGCTCGACAAGGTCGGCTACTGGTCGCTGGAAGTCTGGGGCGGCGCCACCTTCGACGCCTGCGTGCGCTTCCTCAAGGAAGATCCATGGGAGCGCCTGCGCAAGCTCAAGGCCGCGCTGCCCAACACCCGACTGCAGATGCTCCTGCGCGGTCAGAACCTGCTGGGCTACCGCCATTACAGCGACGACGTGGTACGCGCCTTCGTCGCCAAGGCTGCGGTCAATGGCATCGACGTATTCCGCATCTTCGACGCGATGAACGACGTGCGTAACCTGCGCACCTCCATCGAAGCCGTGAAGGCTGCCGGCAAGCACGCCCAGGGCACCATCGCCTACACCACCAGCCCCGTGCACACCATCGACGCCTTCGTTGCCCAGGGCAGGGCGATGGCCGACATGGGGGTGGACTCCATCGCCATCAAGGACATGGCGGGCCTGCTGACCCCGTACGCCACCGGCGAACTGGTGAAGGCGCTGAAAGAGGCGCTGCCGCTGGATGTGGTCGTGCACTCCCACGACACCGCCGGCGTAGCCAGCATGTGCCAGCTCAAGGCCGTGGAAAACGGTGCCGACCGCATCGACACCGCCATCTCCAGCATGGCTTGGGGCACCAGCCACCCGGGCACCGAGTCGATGGTCGCCGCCCTGCGCGACACACCCTACGACACCGGCCTGGACCTGGAACTGATCCAGGAAATCGGCATGTACTTCCACGCCGTGCGCAAGAAGTACCACCAGTTCGAAAGCGAATTCACTGGCGTGGACACCCGCGTGCAAGTGAACCAGGTGCCGGGCGGGATGATTTCCAACCTGGCCAACCAGCTCAAGGAACAGGGCGCCCTGAACCGCATGCCGGAAGTGCTGGCGGAAATCCCGCGTGTTCGCGAGGACCTCGGCTTCCCGCCCCTGGTCACCCCGACCTCGCAGATCGTCGGCACCCAGGCCTTCTTCAACGTGCTGGCCGGTGAGCGTTACAAGACCATCACCAACGAGGTGAAGCTCTACCTGCAAGGTCGCTACGGCAAGGCGCCGGGTCAGATCAACGAGCAACTGCGTCGCCAGGCCATCGGCAACGAGGAAGTCATCGACGTTCGTCCGGCCGACCTGCTCAAGCCGGAGCTGAACAAGCTGCGCGAAGACATCGGCAGCCTCGCCAAGTGCGAAGAGGACGTGCTGACCTTCGCCATGTTCCCGGACATCGGCCGCAAGTTCCTCGAAGAGCGTGCCGCCGGCACCCTGAAGCCGGAAGAACTGCTGCCCATGCCCAACGGCAAGGGCGCGGCCCCGGTCGGCGGCGAAGGCACTCCGACCGAGTTCGTGGTGGACGTGCACGGCGAGAGCTACCGCATCGACATCACCGGTGTCGGCGTGAAGACCGACGGCAAGCGCCACTTCTACCTGTCCATCGACGGTATGCCGGAAGAGGTGGTGTTCGAGCCGCTCAACGAGTTCGTCGCAGGTGCCGGCAGCAAGCGTAAGAGCGCCAGTGCGCCGGGCGATGTCAGCACCACCATGCCGGGCAACATCGTCGATGTGCTGGTGAAGGAAGGCGACCAGGTGAAAGCCGGTCAGGCCGTGCTGATCACCGAAGCCATGAAGATGGAAACCGAAGTCCAGGCGCCCATCGACGGCACCGTCAAGTCCGTCCACGTTGCCAAGGGCGACCGTGTGAACCCGGGCGAAGTCCTGATCGAAATCGCCTGATTGCTCCGGCGATAGTCCCCATAGGGAGCCGCAAGGCTCCCTTTTTTTATGGGCGTGGAAATTCTGTGGGAGCGATTTCAATCGCGATTGCAGCCCCTGTGAAGTCACCGACTTACAGGGCGGCTACGTCGCCCTTTCGCGAATGAATTCGCTCCTACAGGGGCCAGCGCCCATCAATGAATTTATTAATAGCCACCATGCAAATCCCTTCTTGGCGCGGCGGGCAGGACCGCGCGCATTCTGGCCTTCCAGCCAACGCTACCGGAGGGATTACAGATGAAGACCGTCGCACAGATGCTCCGCGCCAAGCCGCGGCAGAAGGTTCACACCATTGACGTCGAAGCGCCGATGCTCGAAGCGCTGCGGGTGATGGACGAACAGAATATCGGCGCCTTGCCGGTAACCGAGGGCGGGCGGCTGGTTGGCATCGTCAGTGAGCGCGACTACGCGCGCAAAGGCGTGCTGCAAGGGCGTTCATCCGTGGCGACGCTAGTTCGCGAGTTCATGACCGTGCCGGTGCTGACCGTGACGTCGAAGCAGAGCATCCGTGAATGCATGTCGCTGATGACCGAGCAGCACATGCGCCACCTGCCGGTGGTGGAAGACGACGAACTGGTCGGCCTGCTGTCCATCGGCGACCTGGTGAAAGAAGCCATGGCCGAGCAGGATGACCTGATCCTTCATCTGGAGCAGTACATTCGCGGCGAAGTGGCCTGAGTCCGCGGCAAAAGCCGGTCCCTCGGGGCCGGTAGCCGCTATCCATCAGGGCCGAAATGAAGATTTCTGATTTTCATCAATAGGAATCGGGCGCCTAGCCTGCCGGCTCTTTCGAGCTGCGGGTATCCGCCCCATGTCCCTTCGCACCATTCGCCAAAGCCTGCCCGTTCGCCAGGGTCGAACCCTGTATCCAGCCCGCCCCTTGACTGGGGCCCGAATGGGCGAAGTCAGGCTGCAACCGATCAAGGACCGGCAGGATCGGGTCGTTGGTTTCGAAAGTCTCTCCCGGTTCGTCTTCGACTCCTTCGTCGAAAGCACCGAAGACGCCATCACCCGGCTGCAGCAGGACGACCTCCAGCGGCTCACGCGCGAGCTGCTCCAGGGACTGCGCATCCGCTGCATGCTCGACCGCAGCTACGCTCGATATCTGCACGACGCCCAGACCGGCAGTCTGCCGGTGAGGCACTTCGTCAATGTCGAGAAGCGGAGCCTGGCGGAAGCGGAACTGATCGATGAACTCATCGAAGGTGCCGCCGACTTGCGCTGTTGCGGTGCCCAGCTGGTGGTCGAAGTCACGGAACGCCCGGTGCCCTGCGTCGACGGCTTCAGGTCTTACATGAAGGGGCTGATGCGCCTGAAGCAGGAAAACGTGCTGGTGGCGCTCGACGACTACGACCTCGACAGCCCGGTCCACTGGGAACTCGACCTGGGCCTGTGCGATGTCGTGAAGTTCGACCTCACGGGATTGGGCGTGCCACCGCACGAGAATGGGGACTTCCTGTCCAGGCGCTACGCCGTGTTGGGCGAAAGGCTGTACGACTTCATTCATCGCTACCAGGTGGACCTGGTGGCCGAGAAGATCGAGACCGGCTGGCAGCATGAAGTCGCCAAGGGGCTCCCGTTCAAGCTGTTCCAGGGCTATCGCCTCGGCCATCCGGCGCGGATTTAGGCCGTCCTGGCGCCCGTTCCATGCGTACCCGATCCGAGCTGTGCGCTATCGCTTCGCTGCTGGTCGCGCTTTCCTTGCTGGCAGGCTGTGCCACGGCGCCGCCGCGAGCGCCGGACAACCTGTGCGCGATCTTTCGCGAATACCCGGATTGGTACGAAGACGCCCTGGAGATGGAGGTCCGCTGGGGCACGCCCATCCCGGTGGCGATGGCGATCGTCGACCAGGAAAGCAGCTACCGACACGATGCGCGCCCACCACGGGATTACCTCCTCGGCTTCATTCCCTGGGGGCGGGTCACCTCCGCCTATGGCTACGCCCAGGCGCTGGATGCCACCTGGGCGGACTATCAGCAGGCAACCGGCTCCGGCGGCTCACGCACGTCCTTCAGCGACGCGATGGACTTCATCGGCTGGTACACCGATGCCACCCAGCGACAACTGGGTATCTCGAAATGGGACGCGCACAACCAGTACCTGGCCTACCACGAAGGGAGAGGTGGGTACCGTCGTGGTAGCTACTGGCAGAAACCCTGGCTGACGCAAGTTGCCCGCAAGGTCGACCAGCAGTCCAGGGCCTACGGCAGCCAGTTGGCAAGCTGCCGCGCCGAACTGGAAGACGACCGCGGCTGGTGGCCGTTCTGACTCCAGGACACGAATCACCGCTTTCGTAGGATGCGGTTGAGCGAAGCGAAACCCATCAAGCGGAGCCATTGGCTGCGTTTCTGTAGGAGCGAGCTTGCTCGCGAAGGATTGTGCTCGGCCTTTTCGCTGTAGGGGCGAATTCATTCGCCAAGGGCAGCTCCGCTGCCCCCACGATTCACTCCACCATTTCCCCGCACAGATCCACGGCGAACCACTGCTCCGCCTCTTCCTGCCGCAAGCCGGCGCCGAGCAGCGCGAACAGCTTGCCCAGGGCCGCCTCGCGGGTCATGCCACCGGCCGGTATCAGGCCGGTGGCCAACAATTGGCTGCCGGCAGCGTAGACGCCTGCTTGCACATGCCCGGCCGGGCACTGGCTGGTGGCGACGAGCACCACGCCGCGTTCGTGGGCGGCGCGCAGGACGTCGAGCAGCGCCTTGTCATCCGACGGACCGGTGCCGCTGCCGTAGCACTCCAGCACCAACCCCTGCACGCCGCTGGAAAGCAGCGCTTCCACGTGGCTGGCGGCAAGGCCCGGGAACAGCGGCAACACCGCGAGGTTCACCGGCTGGCGCGGGGTACGGTAACTCAGGCCGGCGGGAATCCGGCCGGCGCGCTCACCTTCCCGTGGTCGCGAAAGCACGGTGAACGCGTCGAAGGCTTCCGAGCGCAACTTGCTGGCGCGGGCGCCATGCAGCAGGTCGCCATTGAAGAAAAGATGCACGCCGGGTGCGATGCCAGCTCGCAGTTCGCGAATGGCCCCCAGCAGATTGGGCCAGGCATCGCTGCCCTCGCTGCCCGCCGGCAGCATGGCGCCGGTCAGCACCACGGGTACCGGCAGGCCCAGCATCAGGAAACCGAGGGCCGCCGCGCTGTAAGCCAGGGTGTCGGTGCCGTGCAGCAGCAGCACGCCGTCGTGGCCACGTTCCACCGCGTCGACGATGGCATCACGCATGGCCAGCCAGTTGGCCTGGCGCATGTTGGCGCTATCGATCAGCGGCAGCAGTTCCTGGAAGCTCCAGTCCAGTGTCAGTCCCTGGTCGTCCAGCAGCTCGCGCATGCGCGCCTCGAAGCCGCTGGCCGGAGCGAGGCCTTCGGGCGTCTGCAGCATGCCGATGGTGCCGCCGGTATAGAGCACGAAAAGGTTCTTCACAGCATTCATGGGTGTGGATAACTCGGAACGACGAAGGTGCAGAAACGACAGTGCCGCTCCCCGCGTCAGCGGAGGAGCGGCACCAGGTATTACCGGACGGCGCGATCAGCGGTGGCTTTGCGCCAGGCCGTGAGCGACGTTGACGTTGGAGGCGTCGGCGACCGGGTTGGTCGGCCAGGCATCGCGGTCCAGGTCCAGATCGGCGAACTTGGCAGAGTCGAACACCGGCTGGTCGATGCCTGCCTTGCGCTGGTCGTCGTAGTCGCGCATCACCCGCAGGCCGACCTTGATCAGCATGGCCAGGGCCACCAGGTTGACGAAGGCCAGGCAGGTCATGGTGATGTCGGCGAAGGCGAACACGGTGCCCAGGTTCTGCATCGAGCCCCAGCAGATCAGCGCCAGCACCAGGCCGCGGTAGGTCAGCAGGGCGGCGCGGCTGCGACCGACCAGGAACTGCAGGGCGTTCTCGCCGAGGTAGTAGTTGTAGAGGATGCAGGTGAAGACGAAGAGGCTCAGCGCCACGCTGATGAACACGCGGCCCCACTCACCGACCACAGCGGCCAGGGAGTTCTGGGTCAGCACGATGCCGTCGCCTTCGAAGCCCGGGGTGTAGAAGCCGGACAGCAGGATCAGCAGCGCGGTGCAGGTGCAGATCACGAAGGTGTCGAGGAAGACGCTGAACGCCTGTACCACGCCCTGGGCGGCCGGGTGCTTCACGGCGGCCACGGCGGCGACGTTGGGCGCGCTGCCCAGGCCGGCTTCGTTGGCGAACACGCCGCGCTTCACACCCATCACGATGGCGCTGCCGAGCAGGCCGGCGAAGGCCGGCTCCAGGCCGAAGGCGCTCTTCACGATGGTCACCAGCATGTCTGGCACCAGCTCGATCTGGGAGATGATCACGTAGCAGGTCACGGCGATGTAGGCGAGGGTCTTGACCGGTACCAGCAGGTCGGACACCGAGGCGATGCGCTTGATGCCGCCGATGAACACCAGGCCCAGGAGCACGGCCAGGCCGATACCGGTGTACTGCACCGGCAGACCGAAGGCGTTTTCCAGGGAGTGGGTCACGGTGAAGGCCTGCAGGCCGTTGAAGGCGAAGCCGTAGGTCACCAGCAGCAGCACGGCGAAGGTCAGCGCCATCCAGCGCAGCTTCAGGCCGTGCTGGATGTAGTAGGACGGGCCGCCACGGTACAGGCCATCGCCATCGGCGCGCTTGTAGACCTGGGCCAGGGTGCACTCGAAGAAGCTGCTGGACATGCCGACCAGGGCGGTGACCCACATCCAGAACACGGCGCCAGGGCCACCGAGGGTAACGGCCAGGCCAACACCGGCGATGTTACCGGCGCCGACGCGGCCGGCGAGGCTCAGCATCAGGGCCTGGAAGGAGCTCAGCTGACCGGCCTGGCCACGGATGGAATCCTTGAACACGCTGAACATGTGGCCGAAATGGCGGAACTGGACGAAGCGGGAGCGGAGGGTGAAATAGGTGCCGAGTCCTACGATAAGGACGATGAGCACTTTCCCCGAGAGGAAATCGTTGATCACTTCAAGCATGAGTGAGACCTCGATTCTTATTGTTCGCGTGATGGGAACGGCTTCGAGCGGGCAGGGCTCGTCCGTGGGGCGCAGGGTGGGGGAATGCGGCATATCCGACAATTTCGCGGCTGTATTCGACATGGCGCGACTTGATGCTAGAATCGCGCCACTCGCATCATGCAGGCCGGCGGCATGGCGGAATATCTCGGCAACAATCTGAAACTTCTCTGCGGGCATTACCGCTCTATTGCGGAGGTTTGCCGCAAGCTGGGCATCAATCGCGCGCAGTTCAACAAGTACCTCAGTGGCCAGAGCCGACCGACGCCCTACAACCTCAAGCGCATCTGCGATTTCTTCGGTGTCGAGGACTACGAGCTCGGCCTGCCGCCCGAGCCGTTCGCTCGCCTCCTGGGCACTCGCCCCGCCGGCCAGGCTGGCGACACCCGCAGCGACCCGCTGCTGGAACTGCTGGCACCCTTGCGAGATCAGTCGGGCAACCTGTCGCGCTACTGCGGCTATTACTTCGAATACTCCAATTGCATGTCGGTGCCGGGCACCATCCTCCTGTCGCTGGTGCACTTGTGGGAGGAGGACGGAAATTTCCTCTTCGAGCGCCAGGAACGCCAGGAGCGCTCCACCAACACCGTCGTACAAGCCGAAGACTGGGTGCGCTGCCGCTATCTGGGCGCGGCTTTCCAGTTGCAGGACCGGCTGTTCCTGATGGACTACGAATCGCTCACCTTGAACGAGATGAGCCAGACCATCCTCATCCCCAGCTACAAGAGCCGCATCACCCGTCTCAACGGCCTGAAGACCGGCGTCTCCAGCGGCGACCGGCGCAACCCCGCCTGCACCCGCGTGGTCTGGGAATTCCTCGGCCCGGAGATCAACCGCGTCGCCGCTTACCGTCAGGTGAAGCTCTACCGCCCCGACGACCCGCGCATCGACGATGACGTGCGCCAGCGCCTGGATGTGGCGCCGCTCAAGAACGGGTTGTTCGAGATCGAGTGAAGGGTTGGGCAGGCCTGCGGCCTGCATCGCGAATAAATTCGCCCCCACAGAAAAGGCAGCTCCTACACTGTGGGGGCGACTTCAGTCGCGAAAGGGCCGCGCAGCGGCCCACGGCTCAACGCCTGAGCCCTTCCAGCGATTGGCGCTGCAGCCCCTCCCCATCGAAGTTATCCACAGACAGCCAGCGCTCGAAGGCCTCGCGGCATTTGGGCCACTCGCCGTCGATGATGGAAAACCATGCGGTGTCCCGGTTCTGGCCCTTGACGATCATGTGCTGGCGGAACAGCCCTTCATAGCTGAAGCCCAGGCGTTCGGCGGCGCGCATGGAGCGGGCGTTGTTGGCGTTGCACTTCCATTCCAGGCGGCGGTAGCCGAGGTCGTCGAAGGCGTGGCGGGCGAGCAGCCAGACCGCTTCGGTCGAGCCCGGTGTGCGCTGCATGGCCTTGCCGAAGGCGATATGGCCGATCTCGATCACGCCGTCCTTCGGCGTGATACGCAGGTAGCTGAGCACGCCTACGGCACGCCCGCTGGCCAGATCGACCACCGTGTAGAAGAGCGGATCGCGGCTGGCGGCATTGCCGGCAAGCCAGGTATCGAAGGGCTCGCGGCCGGCGAAGGGGCCATAAGGCAAGTAATCCCAGAGCGCCGGGTCGGGGCCTTGCAGGCCTGCCCAGAGATCATCGCCATGGCGAGCGGTATCCAGTGCTTCCAGGCGGACGAAGCGGCCGGTCAGCGGGGAGTGGTCGGGAGCGGGGCAGGGTTGCCAGTGGCTCAGGTCCTGATTGCTCATGGTGCTCTCCGGTCAGAGGATCTTGCGGTACTGGACGAAGCCGGAACGGTCGGCGATGCGGTCATAGAGCTGCATGGCGTCGGTGTTGGTTTCGTGGGTCAACCAGTGCACTCGCGAGATACCGGCGGTGCGTGCCTGTGTATAAACATGCTCGATCAGCTGGCGGCCGATGCCGCCGCCGCGCAGGCCTTCGGCCACATAGAGGTCCTGCAGGTAGCAGTAGTCACCGGTGGTCCAGCAACTGCGGTGGTAGATGAAATGCACCATGCCCACCGCCTTGCCGTCCTGCCAGGCCAGGGCCGCATGCATGGGTTCGGCCGGATCGAGGAAGCGCTGCCAGGTGACGGCAGTGGTCTCGGCGGGGATTTCTGTCTTGTAGAAGCGCTGGTAGCTCTGCCAGAGCGGCAGCCAGGCAGCGTGGTCGGCGGCACTGAGCGGGCGGATTTCAAGCGACATTGGGTTCCTTCCTGTGGTGGGTCAGTCGATCAGGGCCATGCGCGCGGCCAGTTCAGGGTCACGCGGGTTGGATGAGGCATTCAGGCCGTCGCGAACGCCGGCCTGGTCAGCCGCGGAGCGGTTCTGGCCGAGCTTCCACTTGCCTTCCAGGCGGCGGATGGGCAGGGCGAAGCCGACGATGGCGCGGAGCATGCTGTCGAGGTAGTCGCGCGGCGCGTCGCTCACCGCCCAGGGTTGCGGGCGGGCGGATTCATGACGTTCGCTGAGGCGGCTGACCAGTTGCAGCAGGCGCTCGGGATCGTCGAAGACTTCCGCCTGGCCCCAGGCATGCACGGCGATGTAGTTCCAGGTGGGCACGACCTTGCCGTGCTCCGCCTTGGCCGGGTACCAGGTGGGCGTGACGTAGGCGTCCGGGCCGGAAAACACCACCAGCGCCTCGGCGCCCTCGGCGAGCTCACGCCAGTGCGGATTGGCGCGGGCGAAGTGGCCGTAGAGCGTGCCGAACTCGCCTTCGCCGGTTTCCAGTAGCAGTGGCAGGTGGCTGGCCATCAGGCCCTTGTTCCCGGCACTGGTGAGCACGGCGAGACCGGTGGCCCGCATCTGTGCATGGAGCTCGGCGAGGTCATCCTGGCGGAAGCTGGAGGGGACGTACATGAGGGCTTCTCCTGGCGGAATGTCTTCATGCTAGGCAGGATATTGGTCTGTTGTAAGAGCCATTAACCGCCAATTCGATAGAGCCAATCGAGGCCCAACATGCCTGATATGCCACCGTTGCCCGTCGACCTTTCCGGCATCCGCCTGGACCCGTCCCAGGGGCTTTCGCGCCAGCTCTACCAAGCCCTGCGCGAGCGCATCCTCGATGGCCGCCTGGGCAGCCGCACGCGCTTGCCGGCGACGCGCGACCTGGCGGCGTTGCTCGGTGTCTCGCGCAATACCGTGACGCGTGCCTTCGACCAGCTCTACGCCGAGGGATACGTGGAAGGGCGCGTAGGCGATGGCACCTATGTGGCAGAGTTATCCACAGCGCGGCCGGTGCCTCCACCTGTGCCCGTCGGCCCAGCACCGGGTCCGGCGCTGGAGCGGCTGACCAGCCATCACTTGCCGCTCCCGGTGACGGGCGCACCACGGGCGTTCCGCATTGGCGTGCCGGCCTTCGACCTGTTTCCCTTCGAGACCTGGGCACGGCTGCAGGCGCGTTTCTGGCGCAAGCCTTCGCCGGCGCGCCTGGGCTATGGCGACCCGGCGGGGGACTGGGGCCTGCGCGAGCTGATTGCCGCGTACCTGCGCAGCAGCCGTGGGCTGTCCTGCGATCCGGCACAAGTGGTGATCACCTGTGGCGCCCAGCAGGCCATCAGCCTCTGCGCCCAGTTACTGGTGGAGCCCGGCGACCGGGTGGCCATCGAGAACCCAGGCTATCGTGCGGCTGGCCATGCGTTTGCCGTGGCGGGCGCCGAGCTGTGCGGCGTGCCTGTGGATAACGACGGTCTGGACTGTGCCGCGCTGGCAGCGGTGGATAACTGCCGGCTGGTCTATGTCACCCCGTCGCACCAGTACCCAACGGGCGTGACCTTGTCCCTGGCGCGGCGCCTGGAGCTGCTGGACTGGGCCGAGCGCCGTGATGGCTGGATAGTCGAGGACGACTACGACGGCGAATACCGCTACAGCGGAATTCCCCTGGCGCCCCTCGCCGCGCTGGATCGCCAGGGACGGGTGATCTACGTCGGCACCTTCTGCAAGATCACCTTCCCCGCACTGCGCCTGGGCTACATGGTGCTGCCTCCCGCGCTGGCCGAATCCTTCGCCCGGCGCCGCGCGCTGGACATGCGCCATTCGGAAATCGGCACCCAGGCGGTGATGGCTGAGTTCATTGCCGCCGGCCACTTCCAGCGGCATGTGCGCCGCATGCGCCTGGCGGCCCGCGCGCGCCGTGATGCGTTGCTGCGCGATTGGCCCGAATCCATTCCCGGCTGCGCGCCCATGCCGCCGGTGGATGCCGGCCTGCACCTGTGCGTGCGGGTGGACAGCCTGGCCCGCGAGCGGGAGCTGGTGAATAGCGCACGAGCGGCTGGGGTGGAGCTGAATGGCCTGAGCGAATACTGGTTGGAGAACAGCGTGGAGCCTGTGGATAACCGCGCCGGGCTGGTGCTGGGCTTTGCCGCCGTGCCGGAAGCGCAGATCGCCGAGGCGATCAGTACGCTCAGGAAAGCCTGGAATTTGTAGGAGCGAGCTTGCTCGCGAAGCTTTCTGCCAGGCCCATTCGCGAGCAGAGCTCGCTCCTACAGGGCTACGCGCCGATCTTGCGCACATCTTGTGGGGGCGAATTCATTCGCCAAGGGCGGTCCCAGAGGTAGAGGGGTGACTCTCGGACAGCTCGCGCGCTCCGTTTCAACTCTGCTGGTGGATATGTAGGAGCGAGCTTGCTCGCGAAGCTTTGTCGGGACACATGGGTAACGGTTTTGTCCGTCATTCGCGAGCAGAGCTCGCTCCTACGAGAGCGCAGGCCTGACGCCGCCAGCGGAGCACTTTTCCACAGGCAAAAAAAAGGATGGCTGGCGCCATCCTCGAAGGATGAAGGGGCGAGGCCCCTCCTGGTGAGTTCGTTTGCCTGATCAGGCCTTCAGCGGCACGAGGCGCGGGGCGATCATGTTTTCCGGGCGGAGGATGTCGGCCAGCATGGACTCGTCCAGCAGCTTCTCCTCACGCACCAGTTCCAGCACGCCGCGGCCACTTTCCAGGGCTTCCTTGGCGATGCGGGTGGCGTTCTCGTAACCGATGTACGGGTTCAGCGCGGTGATCAGGCCGATGGAGTTCTCCATCAGGCGGCGGCAATGCTCGACGTTGGCGGTGATGCCGACGATGCAGTGCTCGCGCAGCATGTCCATGGCGCGCTGCAGCAGGCGGATCGAGTCGAAGATCTTGTAGGCGATCAGCGGCTCCATCACGTTCAGCTGCAGCTGGCCGCCTTCGGCTGCCAGGGTCAGGGCCAGGTCGTTGCCGATGACTTCGAAGGCCACCTGGTTGACCGCTTCCGGGATAACCGGGTTGACCTTGCCCGGCATGATCGAGCTGCCCGGCTGGCGCGCCGGCAGGTTGATCTCGTTGATGCCGGTACGCGGGCCGCTGGAGAGCAGGCGCAGGTCATTGCAGATCTTCGACAGCTTGACCGCGGTGCGCTTGAGCATGCCGGAGAACAGCACGAAGGCGCCCATGTCGGAGGTGGCTTCGATCAGGTCGGCGGCCGGTTTCAGCGGCTGGCCGCTGATGGCGGCGAGGCGCTCGACGGCGAGGTGCTGGTAGCCGGGGTCGGCGTTGATGCCGGTGCCGATGGCGGTACCGCCCAGGTTCACTTCAGTGAGCAGTTCCGGCGCCAGGCGACGCAGGCGGTCGAGGTCTTCGCCCAGGGTGGTGGCGAAGGCATGGAATTCCTGGCCGAGGGTCATCGGTACCGCGTCCTGCAGCTGGGTACGGCCCATCTTCAGTACGTCGGCGAACTCGGCACCCTTGGCGGCGAAAGCCTGGATCAGGCTGTCGAGGCTGGCCAGCAGGGCGTCGTGGCCCAGCAGCAGGCCGAGGCGGATGGCGGTGGGGTAGGCGTCGTTGGTCGACTGCGCCATGTTCACGTCGTTGTTCGGGTGCAGGTACTTGTACTCACCCTTCTGCTTGCCCATGGCCTCGAGGGCGATGTTGGCGATCACCTCGTTGGCGTTCATGTTGGTGGAAGTACCGGCACCACCCTGGATCATGTCCACCACGAACTGGTCGTGGAAGTCACCGCGGATCAGGCGAGCACAGGCTTCGCTGATGGCAGCGTGCTTGTCGGCGCTGAGGTGGCCGAGTTCCTTGTTCGCATCGGCGGCAGCCTGCTTGACCATGGCCAGGGCTACGACCAGCTTCGGGTAGTGCGACAGCGGTACACCGGACAGGCGGAAGTTGTGAACCGCGCGCAGGGTCTGGATGCCGTAGTAGGCCTCGGAGGAAACTTCGAGGGTGCCGAGCAGGTCTTTTTCGATGCGGAAGGATGCAGCGGAGGACATGATGCAATTCATCTCTGGGGGAACACGGCCAGTGCCGCGATGCCCAATAAGCTAGGCCTCAGGCCATTTGTCGGCCAATGCTGTTATTCGCTGGGTCATGCACAATCGGCATAATGTCCGCGTGACGCGGGTTCGGCCACGAACGTGTGCACCAAAATCGAGCATCTCGGAATCTGACGATGAACCTGGAAACCAAATGGCTGGAAGACTTCGTCGCCCTGGCCAACACCCGCAGTTTTTCCCAGGCCGCCGAGCGGCGCTTCGTCACCCAGCCGGCTTTCAGCCGGCGTATCCGCAGCCTGGAGGCGGCGCTGGGGCTGACGCTGGTCAACCGCTCGCGCACCCCCATCGAACTGACCGAATCCGGGCAGCTGTTCCTGGTCACCGCGCGCAGCATGGTGGACCAACTGGGTGAGGTAGTGCGTCACCTGCATCACCTGGAAGGCCAGCAGGGCGAGGTGCTGCAGTTCGCCGCCGCGCACTCCCTGGCGCTGGGCTTTTTCCCGCAGTGGATCGCCCGGCTGCGGGCGGACGGGCTGAACATCGCCAGCCGCCTGATCGCCACCAACGTCGGTGAGGCCGTGCATTCGCTGCGTGAAGGCGGCTGCGACTTGATCCTGGCCTTCTACGACCCGGACGCGGCGCTGCAGATGGACCCGGAAATCTTCCCCTCGATGAACCTGGGACGAACCGAAATGCTGCCGGTCTGCGCGGTGGACGCGAGCGGCAAGCCGCTCTTCGAGTTGGACAGCGGCCAGAGCGTGCCGCTGCTGGCCTATAGCGCCGGTGCCTTCCTCGGCCGCTCGGTGAACATCCTTCTGCGCCAGCGCGCATTGCGTTCGACCACGGTGTATGAAACCGCCATGGCCGACAGCCTGAAGAGCATGGCGCTGCAAGGGTTGGGGGTGGCCTGGGTGCCGCGTTTCAGCGCCCAGGCCGAGCTGGCCCGTGGTGACCTGGTGATCTGCGGCGGCAGCCAGTGGCACGTGCCGCTGGAAATCCGCCTGTACCGCTGTGCCCTGGTGCGCAAGGCGGCGATCCGCCTGCTGTGGCGCAAGTTGGAAGGTGGGGTGGGCGGGGAGGCATGATGGCCGCCCGGCACGATCAGTTGTACTCGATGACGTAGGTGAGTGAGGCGTCCGCGGGGCCCGAGGTAACCGGTGTGCCGTCGCTGACGTACCTGGCCACGATGGGCAGGCTGTGGATCACTCCTCGTTCATGGAGTCGGTCCTTGGGGACGGTCAGGGCCCTGCTCTGGTCGAACGGCAGTTTCCTGTTGTTGGTGTCCTCCAAGGAAATCTGGACGCCAGTTGCCGCCACTTGCGATGTAGCTATTTTCAGCAAGCCATCGCCGTTGTTGTCGCCCTGGAAGTAGACCTTGACGGACAGGGTCGGCGCCTCTTCGGGTTTGGCGGTCTCGCACAAGATGTCCAGGTTGAAGTTGTAGGGGGTAGTGGTGTCGTTACGGATATCGGCGGGCTCGGTTTCACCCAGGGGAACATCGATGACGGGAATGATTGGCGTGCAACTGGAATAGTAGGGGACGTTGTTGATGGTTAGCTGTGTCGTGCCAGAGATTTTCTGGGCCGGCCATCTGTCGAGGACTAGTTCTATGTCCAGATCGAGGGTTGCCGTGAGCGAATTACCTCCCACGATGTGCCCCGTACGGATCACTTCGACCGTGAGCGCTCTGTAGTTGAGTAAATATGTGAAACCGCCGCCCTTATTGTTGATGTAAGGGAATTCGTAGCGATTAGGGTGTATGAAAAATCTCAGGCCAAGGCCGTCTATTCCGCTTTTGTAGATCTTGTTTCCAATTTGTTCCAACTGCTTTCCAGGGGCAAAATCGATACTCCAACCCTCATCAAGTTTGCTATCGGCGCAAAAAACGTGGCTGTTTGGGACTTTTGAAAATTCGATTGTGGCCTGACCAATGACAGCACCGATATGCCCTTCCGAAAGTGTGACGTCGAGATTCTTGGTGGCGATGCTGTTGTATTTTGTTTTCCGGCCAATGTCATTCCAAATGCAGACAGCAGCTTCTACTTTCTGGATTGAAGATACAGACAGCAATAATAGGGCCGCCGACATCACCTTCAGGTGCTTGTCCCGAATATTCTGGCGGTAGCTTGAGGTTTCAGACGTATTGAAAGTTTTGCTGCTCTCAAGCTTTCTTGCTAGCGCGGGAAAAATTGAATGCAGGGATTTAATCATCAACCCCATGCAGATTGATTGCGGGCTTGAATGACGCTCTCTCATTTTGAGGCCTCGAAAATATTTCCAGAATTACTTCTGCACGGGTTGATCAGTGCATGGGCAATGACGGAGAAATATTTTACTGGAAGCGAAGTGCAGACTTTGGTAGTTCAAAAAGTGGGGTAATGCTGAGAGCTACGTAGGAAATATCGTTGCTATAAACGATCAAGCGCGAATCGAAACGGTGTCAGGAAGAGGGCGGCAATGCCGCCCGTTCCCGCTTGATAGGTAATGGGGCTAGACCTCGACGACGATCCGCCCTTCGATCTTTCCAGCGCGCATCTGTTCGAAGATGCCGTTGATGTTGTCCAGCTTGTCGCGGTGGATGGTGGCTTTCACCAGGCCTTCACCCGCGAAGTCCAGGGCTTCCTGCAGGTCGGCGCGGGTGCCGACGATGGAGCCGGTGATGCTGATGGCCTTCAGCACCACGTCGAAGATCGGCGTCGGGAAGTCGCCTGGTGGCAGGCCCACCAGGGCTACGGTGCCGCCGCGTCGGGCCATGCCGATGCCCTGGCCGAAGGCACTGTTGGAGACGGCGGTGACCAGCACGCCGTGGGCGCCGCCGATGTCCCGCTGGATCACCTCGGCAGGGTTCTCGTCGAGTGCATTGATGGTCAGGCTGGCGCCGAGCTTGCGCGCCAGTTCGAGCTTGGTGTCATCCACATCCACGGCAGCGACGTGCAGCCCCATGGCGCGGGCGTACTGGACCGCCACATGGCCGAGCCCGCCAATACCGGAAATCGCCACCCATTGGCCGGGCCGCGCACCCGTGACCTTCAGGCCCTTGTAGACGGTGACGCCGGCGCAAAGAATGGGCGCGATTTCGGCGAATTCGACGTTTTTTGGCAGGATTCCGACGAAATTAGGATCGGCCAGCACATATTCGGCGTAGCCACCGTTCACCGAGTAGCCGGTGTTCTGCTGGCTTTCACAGAGGGTTTCCCAGCCGGTCAGGCAGTGCTCGCAGCAGCCACAGGCGGTGTAGAGCCAGGGCACGCCGACGCGGTCGCCCTCTTTGACGCGGATGACCCCTGTGCCCACCGCTGCGACATAGCCCACGCCTTCGTGGCCGGGGATGAAAGGCAGACTCGGTTTCACCGGCCAGTCGCCTTCGGCGGCGTGCAGGTCGGTGTGACATACGCCCGAGGCTTCGATCTTCACCAGGATTTGCCCGGGGCCGGGCAGGGGAACCTTCACTTCCTCGATCCGTAGCGGTTCGCCAAAGGCGTGGACAACCGCAGCTTTCATGGTCTGGTTCATGGCATGCACCTCCTTGGAAGAGACCTCCGATTCTGCGCCGCTACCTCTTGCGAGCATTGCGCTGGAGCAAGGTTTAGCCGCGTTCGGGCTCTCCGGCTTCGGCTCTGGACGAGTGGTAAGGGCAAATGCACGCCAGACGTGGCTTTGCGTTATACTGCGCGGCCTTCGGCCGGCAGCGCGTCCCGCTGTCCGGCCCCACATTGCAGACAAGCCACGCCATTGCGTGGCTTGTTGTTTTTTGGTCGCGCCAACTGGCGCACTTTGATGAGGCACGACGATGAGCGCACTGGTAGGCGTGATCATGGGCTCCAAGTCCGATTGGAGCACCCTCAGCCACACCACCGACATGCTGGAAAAGCTGGGCATTCCCTATGAAGTGAAGGTGGTTTCCGCCCACCGCACTCCGGACCTGCTGTTCCAGTACGCCGAAGAAGCCGAAGGCCGTGGCATCGAGGTGATCATCGCCGGTGCCGGCGGTGCCGCCCACCTGCCGGGCATGTGCGCGGCCAAGACCCACCTGCCGGTGCTTGGCGTGCCGGTGCAGTCGTCCATGCTCTCGGGCGTCGACTCCCTGCTGTCCATCGTGCAGATGCCCGCCGGCATCCCGGTCGCCACCCTGGCCATCGGCAAGGCCGGTGCGATCAACGCGGCCCTGCTGGCTGCGAGCATCCTCGGTGGCAAGTACCCGAAATACCACGTGGCGCTGAAGGACTTCCGCCGCGAGCAGACCGACATGGTCCTGGACAACCCGGACCCGCGTGAGGCCTGAGTCATGAAGATCGGCGTAATCGGTGGCGGCCAGCTGGGTCGCATGATGGCCCTGGCGGGCACCCCGCTGGGCATGAACTTCGCCTTCCTCGACCCCGCACCGGATGCCTGCGCCCAGGCTCTCGGCGAGCACATCCGCGCCGACTACGGCGACCAGGACCACCTGCGCCAGCTGGCCGATGAAGTGGATCTGGTGACCTTCGAGTTCGAGAGCGTGCCGGCTGAGACCGTGGCCTTCCTCTCGCAGTTCGTGCCGGTCTACCCGAGCGCCGAAGCCCTGCGCATCGCCCGCGATCGCTGGTTCGAGAAATCGATGTTCAAGGACCTCGGCATCCCGACTCCCGAGTTCGCCGATATCCAGTCCCAGGCCGATCTCGACGCCGCAGCCGCCAGCATCGGCCTGCCTGCCGTACTCAAGACCCGCACCCTGGGATACGACGGCAAGGGCCAGAAGGTCCTGCGCAAGCCGGAAGACGTGACTGGCGCCTTCGCTGAACTGGGCAGCGTGCCCTGCATCCTCGAAGGTTTCGTGCCCTTCACCGGCGAAGTGTCGCTGGTGGCGGTGCGCGCTCGCGATGGCGAAACCCGCTTCTACCCGCTGGTGCACAACACCCACGAGAACGGCATCCTGCGCCTGTCCATCGCCAGTACCGACCACCCGCTGCAAGCCCTGGCCGAAGACTACGTCGGTCGCGTGCTGACCAAGCTGGACTATGTCGGCGTGCTGGCCTTCGAGTTCTTCGAGGTGGACGGCGGCCTGAAGGCCAACGAGATCGCCCCGCGCGTGCACAACTCCGGCCACTGGACCATCGAAGGCGCCGAGTGCAGCCAGTTCGAGAACCACCTGCGAGCTGTCGCCGGCCTGCCGCTGGGCTCGACCGCCAAGCTGGGCGAAAGCGCGATGCTCAACTTCATCGGCGAAGTGCCGGCTGTGGATAAGGCTGTTTCTATCGCCGACTGCCACCTGCATCACTACGGCAAGGCCTTCAAGGCCGGCCGCAAGGTGGGCCACGCCACCCTGCGCTGCGCGGACCGCGCCACCCTCGATCGCCAGATCGCGGCGGTGGAAGCGCTGATCGTCAAGTCCTGACGTCCATCCGGCCGCCCCGTTGGGGCGGTCGATGGCAAGCATTCTCAGGTGCATCTAGGCTCAGGCATGCCTCAACTACCTTCGGAGGGCATGACATGGGCATCATCGGGACCATCATCATCGGGCTGATCGTTGGCCTGATTGCACGCTTCATCAAACCTGGCGACGACGCCATGGGGTGGATTATGACCATCCTGCTTGGTATCGGCGGTTCGCTGCTGGCGACCTACGGTGGCCAGGCTGTTGGCATCTACCAGGCCGGGCAAGTAGCGGGCTTCATCGGCGCGGTGATTGGCGCGGTGGTGCTGCTGGTGATTTACGGTCTGGTGCGTAAGAGCTAGTCCTGCATTCGATGGGGCTGGGAACCGCTTTCCCGCGCAGTTAGTCTTAGCGCCTGATGTTCCCGCCCCATGCGTTGAAGAGTCCCCCCATGCGCCGTCTCGCCTGCCTATTGCTGCTGTTCTGCTGCACCCTCGCCCATGCCGAACTTCCCGAAACCGACTGGCTCGAATTGATGCCGCCTGAGGACCGCAAGGCGCTGGAAGAGATGCCGGATATCAGCCACGACAGCCCCGAGGCCGATGGCAACTTCGACCAGAAGGGCGGTCTCAAGCAGCAGAAGGATCTGCCGGCTGTGATGTACTCCGCCAAGACGGTGGCCGCGCTGAATGGCAAGACGATCCATATCGGCGGCTATCCCGTGCCCCTGGAAAGCGATGCCAAGGGCCGCAGCACGCTGTTCTTCCTGGTGCCTTACCCCGGCGCCTGCATCCACGTCCCACCGCCGCCGCCCAACCAGATCGTGCTGGTGCGCTACCCCAAGGGCATCCAGCTCGACGACATCTACGCGCCCATCTGGGTCGACGGCACGCTGAAGGTCGAGAAGGTCAGCAACGACCTGGCTGACGCCGCCTATGCCATGGACGCCGGTAGCGTGCGATTGGTGGAAGAGAGCGATCTGTAGGTCGACGAGGCTGCATTCGCAGGCCCTCATAAGGTGTTGCAAGTAGCTGCATTAACCGTAGGAGCTGGCTTGCCAGCGAATGGTCCTTTTTCGCTAGCAAGCTAGCTCCTACAAAGCTCCTGGACCGCAGACATCGCCAATGAATTCGCCCCCACAGGGTCACAGCGGCAGGCTGGCGATGTCTCATCAGGTGGTGCAAGTAGCTGCATTGCCCGTAGGAGCTGGCTTGCCAGCGAATGGCCCTTTTTCGCTAGCAAGCTAGCTCCTACAAGGCTCCTGGACCGCAGACATCGCCAATGAATTCGCCCCCACAGGGTTACAGCGGCAGGCTGGCGATGTCTCATTAGGTGTTGCAAGTAGCTGCATTGCCTGTAGGAGCTGGCTTGCCAGCGAATGGCCCTTTTTCGCTAGCAAGCTAGCTCCTACAAGGGCTCCTGGACCGCAGACATCGCCAATGAATTCGCCCCCACAGGGTTACAGCGGCAGGCTGGCGATGTCTCATCGGGTGGTGCAAGTAGCTGCATTGCCCGTAGGAGCTGGCTTGCCAGCGAATGGTCCTTTTTCGCTAGCAAGCTAGCTCCTACAAGGCTCCTGGACCGCAGACATCGCCAATGAATTCGCCCCACAGGGGTTACAGCGGCAGGCTGGCGATGCGGACCGTCATCTTCTGCTCTTCGCCGGGCTTGAGCACCACGCAGTCGTTCATCACCCGCGCGGTCTCGATGCAGAGCATTCCTGGCCAGGCGTCGTCAGCGAATTGCGAGAGGCGCCGGGCCTTGTCGGTCCAGGGATTCCACACCACGGCGGAGGCCGAGTTCTCCACGTCCAGCTGGATGCGGCGTTTCCAGGCGCGGTCGAGAATGGCCATGCGGCTCGGCGTTTCCAGGTAGATGCGGTCGGTTTCGCCGGTGAAGGCGATGTTTCCGTCCTGCTGGCGCAATTGCCAGTTCTCCAGCGTCTCGATGTAGCGGCAACCGCCCAGGCCTTCGACTTCCACCTCGCGGACGTCGCTGACGGCGAAATAGCTGTGCAGCGCCTGGCTCAAGGCCAGCGGAGCGTCATCCGTATTGCGGCTGGAAAGCGTCAGCTGCAGCTGCTCATCGAGCACGATGGAAAGCTTGAGTTCTGCGGCGTGGGGCCAGCCAGGCAGGGGCTCGGCGCGGGTATCCAGGGCGAACTCCAGGCGCACAGCAGGACCGTCGCTGTCGATGCCCAGCAGTTGCCAGTCGCGTTCGCGCACCAGGCCGTGGGCCGGGCAGATCGGGCCGCCCTCGTGCATGCCCTGGACCTCGGCCGGGTTGCGGCGCAGGTCACCAAACCAGGGCCAGCACACCGGTACGCCACCACGCACGGCCTGACCTTTACTGTAAGCCGCCTCGCCGCTCAACCAGATCACGGGCTCCTCGCCATGGGGCTGGTAGCTCAGTACCTGGGCGCCTTGCTGGGCCACCAGGAGTTCGGCATGACGGGTATGTACCCGCCAGCAGACCAGTTCATCCACCTCCAGCTGTTCCACGGTGGGCAGGGTTTCGTCGTACATCGCAATCTCCGCTTGCTGTGCTGTCGGGGGCCGGGCGCCACCTGCTATTCCGAATAGCTTGGCAGAGGCGGCAAGGGCTTTCCCGTCATTCGACCAGAAGTAGCCTGTTCAGGTTGCGAATGACCTTATTTTGACGAGTCATGATTTTGCGCTAGCAAGTAATGGGTCCATTTGTCGGCATTTTGACATGGGTGGTCAGAGACCCCGGACGGCAAGGGCTGAGGCATTGCGTCGCTAAGGTCTTCATTTATGAGCGGTCCTCCCCCAGAAGCGGGGAAAGCCGGCACGTTGGTGCTGAAAAGGGCCGTCGGAGCCGCACCTAGACTCTGCTTACCCGCTCGCAAGTGGAGCCGATGCCATGCGCAAGCTACTGATAATTATTCCCATTTTTTCTTCTCTGGCGATGCTGCTGGGCTTTTGGGCGCGACCCGAACCCGTGCCGGTGCAACTGGTGGAAGTGACCAAGGGCGAAGTGGAGACCCTGGTGGCCAATACCCGGGCGGGGACGGTGAAGGCGTGCCGGCGTGCGCATCTGTCGTTCAAGACCGGTGGGCAGGTCAGCGAGTTGCTGATCCATGCCGGGCAGCGCGTGCAGGCCGGCGACGTGCTGATGCGCCTGCGCCAGGATGACTTGCTGGCACGGGTGGACGAGGCCCGTGCGCGGCTCGATGCCCAGCGCAACCTGCGTGAGCAGAGCTGCCGCCAGGCCAGCCAGGACCAGCGTGACCAGCATCGGCTCGAACGCCTGGCCGAGCGCAAGCTGGCCTCCGAGGACCTGCTGGACCAGAGCGTCACTCGCGCCCGGCTTTCCCAACTGCTGTGCAGTGGCGGCGAGGCGAAAATCCGCGAAGCCGCGGCCAGTCTCGACCTGCAGCTGGCGCAGCTCGACCAGGCCACCCTGCGCGCGCCGTTCGCCGGCATCGTCGCGGAGATCAACGGCGAACTGGGCGAGGTGGTGACGCCCTCGCCGCCGGGCATCCCGACCCCACCGGCGGTGGACCTGATCGATGACCAGTGCCTCTACGTCGAAGCGCCCATCGACGAAGTGGACGCTGCCCTGGTGCGGCCGGGCATGCCGGTGCGCATCACCCTGGATGCCTTCCGTGGGCAGAGTTTCGAGGGTCGGGTGACGCGGATCGCACCGTTCGTCCGTGAGCTGGAAAAGCAGGCGCGCACAGTGGATGTGGAAGTCGCCTTCGCGCGGGTGCCGGCGGACCTGTTGTTGCTCAGCGGTTACAGCGCCGATGTGGAAATCCTCCTGGCGCAGCGTGAGCAGACCCTGCGGGTGCCAACGGAAAGCCTGCTAGAGGGCGGCAAGGTGCTGCGCTACGACCCCAGCAACGGACACTTGCGCGAGCAGAAGGTGGAGATCGGCCTCGCCAACTGGCGCTGGAGTGAAGTGAAAAACGGCCTGGCACCCGGCGACCGCATCCTGCCCAGTCTGCAGCAGGAAGGCCTGGCCGATGGCAGCGTGGTCAGCCCGAGCGGCGATGTCGGGGAGGCCGCGCAGTGATCCTCATGCATGAGGTCAGCCGCTGCTTTCAGTTGGGCGAACAACGCGTGCGCGGCCTTGACCAGCTGAACCTGGAAGTGGCCGACGGCGAGTACCTGGCGATTACCGGCGCTTCCGGATCGGGCAAATCGACCCTGCTGAATATCCTCGGACTGCTGGACGCACCGGACAGCGGTGAATTCTGGTTGGACGAGGAAGCCACCGCCTGCCTGCGCGAGGATCGTCGAGCGGCGCTGCGCAGCCGGCTGATCGGCTTCGTCTTCCAGTCCTTCCACCTGATCCCGCGCCTGACGGCCCTGGAGAACATCGAGTTGCCGATGCTCCTGGCCGGAATCGAGCCTTGTGAGCGTCGTCGCCGCAGTCTCCAACTGGCCGAGCGCCTGGGCCTGTCCGAGCGCTTGCGCCATCACCCGGCCGAACTGTCGGGCGGCCAGCGCCAGCGGGTGGCGATTGCCCGTGCCATGGTGATGCGCCCACGCCTCTTGCTCGCCGATGAGCCCACCGGGAATCTCGACAGCCAGTCCGGCGCCGAAGTGGTGGCCCTGCTGGAGGAGCTGAATGCCGACGGCCTGACCCTGATCCTGGTGACCCACGACGCCCAGCACGCCGCCCGCGCCCATCGCCAGATCCAGATGCGTGACGGCTGCATCCTCAGCGACCGGCACCAGGGAGCGCCCGCCTGATGGACCCGCTGGACGCCTGCCGATTCTGGCTGGGCGCCATGCGCGGCCACGGCTCGCGCAGTGTCATGTTGTTGCTGGCAATGGCGGTGGGCGTCTTCTTCGTGACCTTGCTGGGTGGGCTGGGCGAGGGCGCGCGGACTTACGTGCTGGGCGAGTTCTCGCTGCTCGGGCGGGACATCCTCATCGTCCTGCCGGGGCGCAATGAAACCACCGGCGGCATGCCACCCATCACCGGCATGGCACCGCGTCCGCTGACCCAGGCGGATGCTGCCGCCCTGCAGCGCTTGCCGTCGATACGCCAGGTGGCGCCGCTGCATGCCGGGCAACTGGAAGTCAGCCGCGACAACCGCAACCGCGAAGCCCTCACCTTAGGGACCACCCGCGCGTTCTTCGCCATTCGCCAGTTGCGCCTTGCCCAGGGCGTGGCGCTGCCCGAACTGGAGCCGGGGCAAGCTGAGGAGGTCTGTGTGATCGGCAGCCGCCTGCGGACCGCGCTGTTCGGCACTGCGCCGGCGCTGGGTCAGTGGCTGCGGGCGGGCGACCGGCGCTTCCGGGTGATCGGGGTATTGGACGAGCGCGGCGAATCCCTCGGGATGGACTTTTCCGAGGCGCTGATCGTGCCGGTGTCCAGCGCCGAGGCGCTGTTCGACCGGGAAGGATTGTTCCGCGTCTTCGTCGAGGCGCGCGGCCCCAGCTACCTCGAGAGCGCGCGACGCCAGGTGCTGGCGATCCTCACCGAACGTCACCAGGGCGAGGAAGACGTCACCCTGCTCAGCCAGGACTCCATGCTCGCTGCCTTCGACAGCATCCTCAACGGCCTGACCCTGGCACTGGCGGGCATCGCCGCCATCAGCCTGCTGGTCGCCGGCATCCTGATTATGAATGTCACCTGGATTGCGGTCCTGCAGCGAACCGCTGAGATCGGCCTGCTCAAGGCGGTGGGCGCCAGTTCCGACCAGGTGCGTCTGCTGTTCCTCGGCGAAGCGGCCCTGCTCGCGCTGCTGGGCGCCGCAGTGGGGTTGGGGCTTGGCGAGTTGCTGTTGTGGATCGGTCGCCTGGCCACTGACCTGCCGCTGTATGCGCCCTGGTGGGCGCGGCTGGGGGCGCCGTCCCTGGCGCTGGTGGCTGCCCTGCTGTTCGCCTGGCTGCCGGCCAGCCATGCGGCGGCGCAGGTGCCGGTGCAGGCGTTGCGCCCGCAAGGCAGCCACTGATGCGCTGGCGCGATGGACTCGGCCTGTGCAGCTCGTCCCTGTCCTGCCAGCCCCTGCGCAGTCTGCTGACCCTTCTCGGCGTGGCCATCGGCATCGCCGCCGTGGCGCTGCTCACCGCCATGGGGGAGGGCTTGCGCACTCGCGTGCTGGACAGCTTTGCGCAGTTCGGCACGCGGGTCGTCACGGTACGTCCCGGCACCTTGCCCACCGGCGGTATCGGCGGGATTCTCGCCAGCGCCCGGCCCCTCACCATCGCCGACGCGGATGCGCTGGGGCGATTGCCCCATGCCGAAGCCGTGGTGCCGATCATCCAGGGCAACGGCGATATCCAGGCGGCCGGCCGGCAGCGGCGTGTGGATATTCTCGGCACGGGGTCGCAGTTGGCTGATGCCTGGCGGGTGCAGATGGCAGCGGGAAAATTCCTGCCGCCCTCGCGAGATGGCCGCACGCCGCCTTATCTGGTGCTGGGGGCGAAACTGGCGACAGAGCTGTTCGGCAGCGCCGCGCCAGTGGGCCAGCGGGTGAGGGTGGGCGGCATGAGTTTCCGGGTTGTCGGGGTCATGGGGAGCAAGGGCAACCTGCTGGGCTTCGACCTCGATGACATCGCCTACATCCCGGTGGACTGGGCGGAATTCCTGTTCAACCGCGAAGGGCTGGTGAAGATTCACGTGCTGTTCGAGGACAGCACCCCCGCTGAGGCCTTTGCCGAGGATGTGCGCCGCCTGCTGGTGGAGCGCCACGGCCGCGAGGACTTCCGCATGACGTCCCAGGGCGACTTGCTGGGCAGCCTGAATCGCATCCTTGCCACCCTGACCCTGGGCATCGCGGCCCTGGGTGGCGTATCCCTCCTGGTGGGCGCGGTGGGCATCCTCACCATCATGACCACCACAGTCGAGGAGCGAACGGCCGAAATCGGCCTGTTGCGGGCCGTCGGCGCGGCGCCGCGCCAGGTGCTGGCGCTATTCCTCACGGAAGCGACCCTGCTTTCGCTGCTGGGTGGCCTGCTGGGACTGGTGATGGTCTTTCTATTGGTGGGCATGCTGCACTGGGCCGTGCCGGGGCTGCCGTTGAGACTGGACCTGTCGCTGGTGCTGCTGGCGTTGCTGCTGTCGGTGCTGGTAGGGATGGGCGCGGGCCTGGCGCCGGCCCGGCGCGCGGCGCGGCTGCATCCGGTGGACGCGTTGCGGCTGGAATGACGGGAACGTTCCTAATGGAAATCGTCGCCCTCGCGGGGATGTGGCTTTCGTAGGATGGACCACGCTTCACCGGTCCACCATCGGGGTTCGGGTTGACATCGCTGGTGGATGAAAGAGCGCCATCCACCCTACGGTCGAGGTGCAAGGTGGGCTGGGGCTCACCCCGCAGCATTTGTAGGGTGGACCACGCTTCACCGGTCCACCATTCGAGGCCCGGCGTAGCACCGCTGGTGGATGAAAAAAGCGCCATCCACCCTACAACCGTTTCATGAAAAAGGGCCGCGATTGCGGCCCTTTCTGTGTTGGCGGTCAGCCCCGACGCGGCGGGACCGGGCGGGTGCGGCCGCTGCCGTCGATGGCGACGAAGACGAACACCGCTTCGGTGACCTTGCGCCATTCGCTGGAAAGCGGATCGTCGCTCCAGACTTCTACCAGCATCTGAATCGAGCTGCGGCCGATTTCCAGGGTCTGGGTATAGAAGGAGAGCTGGGCGCCCACGGCTACCGGAACCAGGAAGGCCATGCGGTCGATGGCCACGGTGGCCACGCGGCCTGCGGCCACCTTGCTGGCCATGGCCGTGCCGGCCAGGTCCATCTGGGAAACCAGCCAGCCACCGTAGATGTCGCCGAAGCCGTTGGTTTCACGCGGGAGCGCGGTGATCTGCAGGGCGAGGTCGCCTTGCGGGGTCAGGTTCTCTTCTTCTTCTTCGATGTCGATCATGCCGGAATAGCCTGTTTCGTGTGTGTGGCGCCAATGCCTGGAAGGGACTTGCCCTTTCCTTCCCTGTGCGCCGCCGACCCACTGCATGCCGACATGCGCTGAACTGCGCGCAGTATATAGCCATGCCATGGCGCCAGACGACCGCTGTAGTGGGTCAGCGGCGGTTTTTTGGCTGAGACTGTGTGCATTTGACGCTTTTTGATATGTTGCGAGGCGATTTTCCGCCCAAGTAGCGGAGAGCGTCCCGCACCCCCAGACGAGAATTCCACCCCATGTCTTCCGTGCTCGCCCCCGAGGCGCCCGCCTCGCGCCCGCTGACCCGCAGCGATTACAAGACCCTGTCGCTTTCGGCCCTCGGCGGCGCCCTCGAGTTCTACGACTTCATCATCTTCGTGTTCTTCGCCGCGGTGGTGGGCAAGTTGTTCTTCCCCGCCGAGATGCCGGAGTGGCTGCGCCAGATGCAGACGTTCGGCATCTTCGCCGCCGGTTACCTGGCGCGGCCGCTGGGCGGCATCGTGATGGCGCACTTCGGTGACCTCCTGGGCCGTAAGCGCATGTTCACCCTGAGCATCTTCCTGATGGCGATCCCGACCCTGGTGATGGGTCTGTTGCCCACCTACGAGCAGATCGGCATCTGGGCGCCCCTGGCGCTGCTATTGATGCGTGTGGTGCAGGGCGCGGCCATTGGTGGCGAAGTTCCGGGCGCCTGGGTGTTCGTTGCCGAGCACGTCCCTGCGCGCCACGTGGGTTACGCCTGCGGCACCCTGACTTCGGGTCTGACCGCCGGCATCCTGCTGGGTTCGCTGATGGCCACCCTGATCAACAGCATCTACACCCCGGCCGAGGTCCTGGATTGGGCCTGGCGCCTGCCGTTCCTCGTGGGCGGGGTGTTCGGCCTGTTCGCCATGTACCTGCGCCGCTGGCTGCACGAGACCCCGGTCTTCGCCGAGATGCAGCAACGCAAGGCGCTGGCGGCGGAGGTACCGCTGAAGACCGTGCTGCGCGAGCACCGCAGTGCCGTGGTGCTGTCCATGCTGCTGACGTGGGTGCTGTCCGCCGGCATCGTGGTCGTGATCCTGATGACCCCGACCCTGCTGCAGACCGTGTACGGCTTCGAGGCCGCCACTGCGCTGAAGGCCAACAGCCTGGCCATCGTGCTGCTGTCTATCGGCTGCGTGCTGTCGGGCGCGATCGCCGACCGCATTGGCGCCGGCCGCACGTTCCTGGTGGGTGGCCTGCTGCTGGCCATCAGTTCCTGGACCTTCTACACCAGCCTCAAGGCTCATCCGGACTGGTTGTTCCCGCTCTACGCCATCACCGGCCTGTTCGTCGGCACCATCGGCGCCGTGCCCTACGTGATGGTCAAGGCATTCCCGCCGGTGGTGCGCTTCTCCGGGCTGTCTTTTTCCTACAACCTGGCCTACGCCATCTTCGGCGGGCTGACGCCCATGGTGGTGTCGATGCTGCTGAAGTGGGACAGCCTTGGCCCCGCCTATTACGTGGCGGCGCTGTGTGGTGTGGCGGTGTTGATCGGGTTGTTCCTGATCGCGAAGAAGCGCTGAGCTTCCTGCTCAGTCTGTAATTCGTAGGATGGGTAGAGCCCGCGAAACCCATCGTTCCGCGGTGATGGGTTTCGCTCCGCTCTACGCCATCCTACAAGAGCTTCACTTCTTCGCCGCACTCACCCGTCAGTCCGTAGGATGGGTAGCGCCCGCGAAACCCATCGTTCCGTGGTGATGGGTTTCGCTCCGCTCTTCGCCATCCTACGAGAGCGTCACTTCTTCGCCGCACTCACCCGCCAGACCTTGTTGCCCACATCGTCGGTCACCAGCAGGGCGCCCTTGCTGTCGAGCTTGACGTCCACCGGGCGGCCCTGGGCGTTGCCTTGCTCGTCGAGGAAACCGGTCAGCACGTCCACCGGCTGGCCGTTGGGCTTGCCGCCCTTGAAGGGCACGTAGATCACCTTGTAGCCACTGCGGGGGTTGCGGTTCCAGGAGCCGTGCTGGCCGACGAACAACCCGTTCTGGAAGGCCGGCAGCTTGCTGCCCTTGGCGAAGGTGATGCCCAGCGAGGCGGTGTGCGGGCCCAGGGCGTAGTCGGGAACCAGGGCCTTGGCCACCAGTTCGGGACGCTGGGGCTGGATGCGCTCGTCCACGTGCTGACCGTAGTAGCTGTAGGGCCAGCCGTAGAAGCCGCCGTCCTTGACCGAGGTGATGTAGTCCGGCACCAGGTCGCTGCCCAGTTCGTCACGTTCGTTCACGGCGGTCCACAGCTTGCCGGTCTGCGGTTCCCAGGCCATGCCGTTGGGATTGCGCAGGCCGGTGGCGAAGAGGCGCTTGTTGCCGCTGGCGCGGTCCAGTTCCCAGATGGCGGCGCGGCCTTCCTCGGATTCCATGCCGTTCTCGCCGATATTGCTGTTGGAGCCCACGGTTATGTAGAGCTTGCGGCCATCACGGCTGGCGATGACGTTCTTCGTCCAGTGGTGATTCAGTCCGGCGGGCAGGTCAGTGACCTTGGTACCCGGATCAGTGATCTCGGTGGCGCCCTTTTCATAGGGGAAGCGCATCAGCGCATCGGCGTTGGCGACATACAGGTCCTTGCCCACCAGCACCATGCCGAAGGGCGAGTAGAGGCCGCTGAGGAAGGTGCTGCGCAGGTCGGCGACGCCATCGCCGTTGATGTCCCGCAGCAGCGAGATGCGATTGGCACTGGGCACCTGGGAACCGGCTTTCTTCATGAACATGCTCGCCACCCGGCTCTTCAGGCTCGGCGGTTTGTCCGTTCCGGGCGCCGCGCTTTCGGCCACCAGCACATCGCCGTTGGGCAGCACGTAGAGCCAGCGCGGGTGCTGCAGACCTTCGGCGAAGGCATTGACCTTCGTGCCCTGGGTGGCCTCTGGCATGGCGCCGTCGGGCCAGCCGGTGGCCGTTGCCACGTGAACGGTGGGGATGAGCGTCTTGTTCGGCGGCGGCAGCTGCGGGTTCGGGCCAGTGCCGTCTTCTACCTGCAAGGTTGCCGTTTCGCCGCATGCGGTGCAGAGGGCCAGAAGGGCGATGGGCAGCAGTGGGTGGGGCTTCATGGATGGGGTCTCCGGACGATTCACGGGTCGTGATTCTTCGTTGGACAGCGGGTGATGGCCTTTCATCCAATTGTCACAATCAATTCATAGAGTGGTCATACGGCCTCTCGATACTGGCCCCCGTTGAATTCACCCCCTCGTCCTGCTTAGGAGCAAGGCATGAAACTGAAGCGTTTGATGGCGGCCCTCACCTTCGTCGCCGCCGGCGTTGCTACCGCCAGCGCGGTTGCTGCCGTTGACCCGTCCATTCCGGCCTACCAGAAGACCACTGGTGTTTCCGGCAACCTTTCCAGCGTTGGCTCCGACACCCTGGCCAACCTGATGACCCTGTGGGCCGAGGCTTACAAGCGCGAATACCCGAACGTGAACATCCAGATCCAGGCCGCCGGTTCCTCGACCGCGCCGCCGGCTCTGACCGAAGGCACCGCCAACCTGGGCCCGATGAGCCGCAAGATGAAAGACGTCGAGCTGCAGGCCTTCGAGCAGAAGTACGGCTACAAGCCGACCGCTGTTCCGGTTGCCGTGGATGCCCTGGCGATCTTCGTGCACAAGGACAACCCGATCAAAGGCCTGACCATGCAGCAGGTCGACGCGATCTTCTCCGCCAACCGCCTGTGCGGTGGCACCGCCAACATCAAGACCTGGGGTGACCTGGGTGTGACTGGCGACCTGGCTTCCAAGCCGATCCAGCTGTTCGGTCGTAACTCGGTATCCGGCACCTACGGCTACTTCAAGGAAGAAGCCCTGTGCAAAGGCGACTTCAAGCCGAACGTGAACGAGCAACCGGGCTCCGCTTCCGTCGTCCAGTCCATCAGCCAGTCCGTCAACGGCATCGGCTACTCGGGCATCGGCTACAAGACTTCCAGCGTGAAGACTGTCGCCCTGGCCAAGAAAGAAGGTGGCGAGTTCGTTGAAGACAACGAGCAGAACGCCCTGAACGGCAGCTACCCGCTGTCCCGCTTCCTCTACGTCTACGTGAACAAGGCGCCGAACAAGCCGCTGGCTCCCCTGGAAGCCGAGTTCGTGAAGATGGTCCTGTCCAAGCAGGGTCAGGAAGTCGTGGTCAAGGACGGTTACATCCCGGTCCCGGCCAAGGTTGCCGAGAAAGCGCTGAAAGATCTGGGCCTGTAATCCAGGCCGGATAAGGGAGCGGCCGCCTCATGCGTGCCGCTCCGCAAGGACGCAAAGGGCGACGGGAGACCCCCGTCGCAGAAGCCCGCCCGAGGACTCCTCCGGGTGGGCTTCGCCACGTCAACTCGCTGTAATCTTTCTGTCACACGAAGCCCGTAGTCTGTGCCCCCATCGTAAAAGCCTGTGCGCGCTGACTGTGGCAAGAGCCCGAATCCATGACTGACCTGGCCAACTCCCTGAATACTCCGAAGAACCCGCCCGCCCGCATCGACTTCAATACGCCTGCGCTGGTGCGCAAGCGCAAGATGCGCGCGCTGAAGGATCGCCTGACCCGCTGGTACGTGCTGGTGGGCGGTCTCGCCGTTCTGGGCGCCATTACTCTGATCTTCTTCTACCTGGCCTATGTGGTGCTGCCGCTGTTCAAGGGCGCGGAACTGACCGCGCGCAAGGAGCAGAGCCCCGCCTGGCTCCAGCAGGATGCCGGCAAGCCCCTGTTGCTGGCCCTGGAAGAGCAGAACATGGTCGGCATGCGCGTTTCCGACAAGGGTGAGGTGCAGTTCTTCTCGAGCAAGGACGGCAGCGCGCTCAAGCGCCAGCAACTGCCACTGCCGGCGGGCGCCAGCGTGGTCTCCATCGGCCAGGACCAGCCGGGCAGCCCGCTGGTGGTCCTGGGCCTGTCCAATGGCCAGGCGCTGATCTTCAAGCACAGCTACAAGATCACCTACCCGGACAACCACAAGACCATCGAGCCGCAGGTCAGCTTCCCCTACGGCGAAACCCCCATGGCGCTGGATGCCGAGGGTCGCGCGCTCGAACACGTCGCCCTCAGCATCAATGACGAGACCCTGGTACTGGCCGGCTCCACCGGCAACCAGCTGCACGTACAGCAAGTGGTCAGCGAAGAGAACATGCTGACCGGCGAGACCACCCAGGAGCAGAGCAACGTCGAGCTGCCGCAGATGGTCGAGCCGATCAAGGCGATCTACATCGACCCGCGCCACCAGTGGCTCTATGTGCTAAACGGTCGTGCCCAGGCCGACGTCTTCAGCCTGCGCGAGCACGCCCTGAACGGCCGCTACAAGCTGCTGGAAGACGGCGAACGCGAGGTTACCGCCAGCAACATGCTGCTGGGCGGCATTTCCCTGATGGTGGGAGATTCCAAGGGCGGCATCGCCCAGTGGTTCATGGCCCGTGACCCGGACGGCTCGTCGCGCCTGAAGCACATCCGTGACTTCCAGTTGGGCACCAGCCCGGTGGTGCAGATCAGTGCCGAAGAACGCCGCAAGGGCTTCGTCGCCCTCGACGCCAGCGGCCACCTCGGCGTGTTCCACAGCACCGCTCACCGCACCCTGCTGGTGGAACCGGTTGCCGACAGCTCCGGCATGCTCGCCCTGTCGCCGCGCGCCAACCGCATCGTGGTCGAAGAAGGCGGCAAGCTGCTGCCGTTCCGTCTCAGCAACCCGCACCCGGAAGTCTCCTGGAGCGCGTTGTGGAGCAAGGTCTGGTACGAGAGCTACGACGAACCTAAGTACGTCTGGCAGTCGACCGCGGCCAACACCGACTTCGAACCCAAGCTGAGCCTGGCGCCGCTGACCTGGGGCACCCTCAAGGCCGCCTTCTACGCCATGCTGCTGGCCGCCCCGCTGGCCATCGCCGCTGCGATCTACACCGCCTACTTCATGGCGCCGTCCATGCGCCGCAAGGTCAAGCCGGTGATCGAGCTGATGGAAGCGCTGCCGACGGTGATCCTCGGCTTCTTCGCCGGCCTGTTCCTGGCGCCCTACGTGGAAGGCCACCTGCCGGGCATCTTCAGCCTGCTGCTGCTGACGCCGATCGGCATCCTGCTGGCCGGCTTCATCTGGAGCCGCTTGCCGGAGTCCATCCGCCTGCGCGTGCCGGATGGCTGGGAAGCGGCCATCCTGATCCCGGTCGTAGGCCTCACCGCCTGGTTCGCCCTGGGCATGAGCCCGCTGCTGGAAAACTGGTTCTTCGGCGGTGACATGCGCCTGTGGATCAGCAATGACCTGGGCATCACCTACGACCAGCGCAACGCCCTGATCGTCGGCCTGGCCATGGGCTTCGCGGTGATCCCGAACATCTTCTCCATCGCCGAAGACGCCGTGTTCAGCGTGCCCCGCAGCCTGACCTACGGCTCCCTGGCCCTGGGCGCCACGCCTTGGCAGACCATGACCCGCGTCGTGCTGCTGACCGCCAGCCCCGGCATCTTCTCCGCCCTGATGATCGGCCTCGGCCGCGCCGTGGGCGAGACCATGATCGTGCTGATGGCCACCGGCAACACCCCGGTGATGGAAGTGAACATCTTCGAAGGCATGCGCACCCTGGCCGCCAACGTGGCCGTGGAAATGCCGGAGTCGGAAGTCGGCGGCAGCCACTACCGCGTGCTGTTCCTTTCGGCGCTGGTGCTGCTGACCTTCACCTTCGTCATGAACACCCTGGCCGAGCTGATCCGTCAGCGCCTGCGCAAGAAATACGCCTCTCTGTAAGAGCGCGGCCCCTCTCTCCGGAGAGGGGCGACAAACACGAAACCTCCGGCCCCTGGGCGGGAGGAACTGAAAGACTCAAGCGGTGGAGAAATCCGTGAAAAAGGTTTCCCTTAGAGACTGGTTCAAAAGTGGCGCACCGGGCGTCTGGATAAGCGGTGGCGCGGTTTCCATCGCGGTCATCATGACCATTGGCCTGCTCTCGGTGATCGCCGTGCGTGGCCTCGCCCACTTCTGGCCGGCCGATCTGGTGGAGGCGCAGTACTCCGTACCGGGCCAGGCAGCCAAGCCGGTGATCGGCGAAGCGGTGCAGATCGAGGAAGTTTCCCGAGCGCGCCTGCAAGGTGCTGGCCTGCCGGTGCCGGAGAGCGGCCCGGAGTTCATGACCCGCGAACTGCTCAAGGTGGGCAACCGTGACGTCTACGGCAGCGACTTCACCTGGGTCGTCGGTGACTGGCTGCTGGACCAGAAGTACCCGACTGAGCTGGTGGCGCTGGAGCGCCGCGAGTGGGGCAACTTCTACGGCCGTGTCGTATCGGTGAAGGAAAACGGCAAGGTGGTGGCCGAAGGCGAGGCCGCGATGGCCGAGCTGGTGAAGCGCCTGGAACGCGTGAATGCCCTCTACGACAAGCTCTACCAGCTTGAGAAAAAGGACATCGGCGGCATCAACCACGGCCTGGAGCGCCTGCGCCTGCAGACCCGCAAGCTGGAGCTGAACGATGCCCTGACCGCCGAGGCGCAGGCCGACATCGCCGCCCAGCGCGCAGAGCTTGAGCAGCGTTACAAAGGCCTGGAAGAGCAGCTGATGGGCCTGCACCAGGAGTTCAACCGCGACAGCGTCGTGGTTCGTGAAGCCGGTGGCCAGGAACAGGAAATCAGCCTCGGCAACGTGGTCCATGCCTACCAGCCCAACGCCATGGGCGTGGGCGCCAAACTCGGCTTCTATTTCGCCAAGCTCTGGGAATTCCTCGCCGACGACCCGCGTGAAGCCAACACCGAAGGCGGTATCTTCCCGGCCATCTTCGGCACCGTGATGATGACCCTGATCATGGCCGTGATCGTCACCCCCTTCGGTGTGATCGCCGCCATCTACCTGCGCGAGTATGCCAAGCAGGGCCCGCTGACCCGTGTCATCCGCATCGCGGTGAACAACCTGGCGGGCGTTCCGGCGATCGTCTACGGCGTGTTCGGCCTGGGCTTCTTCGTCTATGTACTGGGTGGCTCCCTGGACCGCCTGTTCTTCCCCGAATCCGCTCCGGCGCCGACCTTCGGCACCCCGGGCCTGCTCTGGGCGTCTCTGACCCTGGCGATCCTGGCCGTGCCGGTGGTGATCGTTGCCACCGAGGAAGGCCTGGCGCGTATCCCGCGTGCGGTGCGTGAGGGCTCCCTGGCCCTGGGTGCGACCAAGGCCGAAACCCTGTGGAAGGTGGTCCTGCCCATGGCCAGCCCAGCCATGATGACCGGCCTGATCCTCGCCGTGGCCCGTGCCGCGGGTGAAGTGGCGCCGCTGATGCTGGTGGGTGTGGTGAAACTGGCGCCGAGCCTGCCGGTGGACGGCAACTACCCGTACCTGCACCTGGACCAGAAGATCATGCACCTGGGCTTCCATATCTATGACGTCGGCTTCCAGAGCCCGAACGTCGAGGCCGCGCGGCCGCTGGTGTACGCCACTGCGCTGCTGCTGGTACTGGTGATCGCCCTGCTGAACTTCTCGGCCGTCGCCATCCGTAACCACCTGCGCGAGAAATACAAGGCGCTGGACAGCTGATCGTCCGCCGCGAACCGCATTGCCTGAGGCTTACAGCTTGTAGCTCGAAGCTACGAACGGAGTGAACACATGCAACACGAAACCCACAGCCACGGCGTCAACATTTCCGCCCTTGGCCGCGACAAGCAGAACCTGCGCCTGGACAAGGAGACCGTCGCCCTCGAAGTGCCCGGCCTCTCCCTGTTCTACGGCGAGAAGCAGGCGCTGCACGACGTCAGCATGAACATCCCGAAGCAGCGCGTGACCGCTTTCATCGGCCCGTCCGGTTGCGGCAAGTCGACCCTGCTGCGCTGCTTCAACCGCATGAACGACCTGGTGGACGGTTGCCGCGTCGCAGGTGAGATCCGTCTCGACGGCACCAACATCTACCGCAAGGGCGAAGATGTCGCCGAGCTGCGTCGCCGCGTGGGCATGGTGTTCCAGAAGCCGAACCCGTTCCCCAAGAGCATCTACGAGAACGTGGTGTACGGTCTGCGCATCCAGGGCATCAACAAGAAGCGCGTGCTGGACGAAGCCGTGGAATGGGCGCTGAAGGGCGCCGCGCTGTGGGACGAGGTGAAAGACCGCCTGCACGAATCCGCACTCGGCCTGTCCGGTGGTCAGCAGCAGCGTCTGGTGATCGCCCGTACCATCGCCGTGGAACCCGAGGTACTGCTGCTCGACGAACCCTGCTCGGCCCTGGACCCGATCTCCACCCTGAAAGTGGAAGAGCTGATCTATGAGCTCAAGAGCAAGTACACCATCGTCATCGTGACCCACAACATGCAGCAGGCGGCGCGCGTTTCCGACTACACCGCGTTCATGTACATGGGCAAGCTGATCGAGTTCGGCGATACCGATACCCTGTTCACCAACCCGGAAAAGAAGCAGACCGAGGACTACATCACCGGTCGCTATGGCTAGTGGCCACCCCCAATCGCACTGGACTGCGTCGGCGAAGCTTGCCGTACTACTCGTACTGTCTTCGCTTCGCCTCCTTGCCCAGCACGATTGGTTGAAGGCCACTACTACCAGGAAAAGAATTCTGCTCAACAAGGGTTAGAAAATGATCGACAAAGACAGCCTCACCCATCACATCTCCCAGCAGTTCAACGCCGAACTGGAGGAAGTGCGCAGCCACCTCCTGGCGATGGGTGGCCTGGTCGAAAAGCAGGTCAATGACGCGGTCACTGCGCTGATCGACGCCGACTCCGGCCTTGCCCAGCAAGTGCGCGAGATCGATGACCAGATCAACCAGATGGAACGCAACATCGACGAAGAGTGCGTGCGCATCCTCGCCCGTCGCCAGCCGGCGGCCTCCGACCTGCGCCTGATCATCAGCATCTCCAAGTCGGTGATCGACCTCGAGCGCATCGGCGACGAAGCGTCGAAGATCGCTCGTCGCGCCATCCAGCTGTGCGAAGAGGGTGTGGCCCCGCGCGGCTACGTCGAGGTGCGTCACATCGGCGACCAGGTGCGCAAGATGGTCCAGGAAGCCTTGGATGCCTTCGCCCGTTTCGACGCCGATCTGGCTCTGTCGGTGGCCCAGTACGACAAGAACATCGACCGCGAATACAAGACCGCCCTGCGTGAGCTGGTCACCTACATGATGGAAGACCCGCGCGCCATCAGCCGCGTGCTCAACGTCATCTGGGCCCTGCGTTCCCTGGAGCGTATCGGTGACCACGCGCGCAACATTTCCGAACTGGTAATCTACCTGGTGCGCGGCACCGACGTACGTCACCTGGGCCTGGCGCGCATGGCCGAGGAAGTGAAGGGCAATGGCGCCGGTACTGGCGAGGCCGCTCCGAAGAACTGATCCTGTCGCCTGTGCCAGGAACGCCCGGCTTCGTGCCGGGCGTTTTGCTTTCCCGCCGTGCAAGTGACCCGTCGGTCGCTGGCAGGCGGCGGGTCGCAAACAGGCTTGGCAATTGGCTATCAGCCAAGGCTATTCTTAGCCCCGATTCCAAGGAGTAGTCGATGGGCAAGGTCAATGTGCTGGTGGTGGACGATGCGTCCTTTATTCGCGACCTGGTGAAGAAAGGACTGCGCGACAACTTTCCCGGCACCCAGATCGAAGAAGCGATCAATGGGCGCAAGGCCCAGCAGATGCTCGCCCGCACGACAATCGACCTGATCCTCTGCGACTGGGAAATGCCCGAGATGTCGGGCCTTGAACTGCTCACCTGGTGCCGCGAGCAGGACCACCTGAAGGCCACGCCTTTCATCATGGTCACCAGCCGCGGCGACAAGGAAAACGTCATCCAGGCCATCCAGGCCGGCGTTACCGACTACATCGGCAAGCCCTTCTCCAATGATCAGCTGGTCACCAAGGTGAAGCGGGCCCTGAGCCGCAGCGGCAAGCTCGAGGCGCTGATGTCCAGCGCGCCGGTCAAGCTGCCCAACGCCGGCGGTTTCGCCAACGATTCCCTGGCCGCCCTCACCGGCGGCAAGGCCGAGGTGGTCCGCCCGGCTGCCGCGCCGGCAGCGGCTGCGCCCGTGGCCAAGCCCGCCGTGCCGGCACCGTCGGCCAAGTCCGCTGCCCAGGCGCCTGGCGGGCGCGGACAGGCCCAGCTGCGCCTGCCGGCTGGTGTGCTGGCCTGCGTGATCAAGGCCCTCAGCCTGAAGGACGCGCAACTCGTCGTGCGCGCCGGCGATCCGCTGCCGCAGGTTCTGGAAAGCGCAGTGCTCGACCTGGAGCAGGGCGAGGGCGGCGAAGTGGCGCGACTCAATGGCTACCTGCACTCGGTCGCAGCGCTGGAGCCCAAGCCCGATAGCGAATGGCTGCTGCTGACTTTCCGCTTCGTCGACCGCGATCCGCAGAAACTCGATTACCTGTCCCGCCTGATCGCTCGCGGCACCGCCCAAAAGCATTTCGTCCCTGGTGCCTGACCGTCCAGCCAACCCCGTCACAGCCCGACGGGCAACGTCTCGCCCGGCGAGATTCGCGCTGCTAATCTTCGGCAACACGGAGCACAGAAGAACAAACGGGCGGACATGCTGGGGCGATTCCTTTCTCTAGTGCTGCTGCTGGGCGCAAGCCTGCCTGCGGCGGCATTGACCATCTACAAGTACACCGACGCCAACGGTGTGGTGACCTACACCGACAAGGCCGTGTCCGGTGCCCAGGTGTTCGTCTTCCGCGATCGCATGGTGGAGCGCCTCGACCTGTCGGTGAAGCTGGAAACCAAAAAACACGCAGCAGGCGAAACCCTGGTGCTGCGCAATGAGCTGTTCGCGCCGGTGGAAGTGGAGTTGCGCATCGACCAGGCCGACAACGTCTCCGGTGCCCCGGACCAGCCGATACGCTGGGTGCTGGCGCCGCGCAGCAGCATGCGCATGGCCACCCTGGCACCGGCTGATCCGAGCCGACCCATGCGCTACAAGCCCAAATTGCGTTACGCCATGGGCGACCCGCGCGTGCAGCCGGTGGTGTATCGCTACCCGCTGCCCTGGCAGGGCGGCCCCTTCCGCCTGACCCAGGGTGCCAATGGCCGCTACAGCCATTTCACCCCCAAGGGGCGCTATGCCCTGGATATCGCGATGCCCGAAGGCACGCCTATCGTCGCGGCGCGGCCGGGAATGGTGGTGAAGATCGAGAACGACCAGAGCGGCCGGGGCAACAACCCGTCCGGCAACTTCGTGCGCATCCTGCATGACGACGGCACCATGGGCGTCTACCTGCACCTGATGCGGGGTTCGGTGCAGGTGCGCGAAGGTCAGGCGGTGTCCATTGGCGAACGCATCGCCCGCTCCGGCAACACCGGCAACAGCACCGGCCCGCACCTGCACTTCGTCATCCAGCGCAATCTGGGCCTGGCGTTGGAGTCCATCCCATTCGATTTCGCCCAGCCGGTGGATACGCTGCCGAACTTCGCGGTGGGCGGGGAGTAAGGATTCGGATTGGCGTAGGTTGTGGCTGAGCTACGCGAAGCCCAACATCGCGCTCCACCGGATACACCGTCGTTGGGCTTCGCTGCGCTCTGCCCAACCTACAAGTACCTAGTCAGTTTCGCGCAGCCGGTGGTCACCGTAGGTTGTGGCTGAGCTACGCGAAGCCCAGCATCGCGCTCCACCGGATACACCGTCGTTGGGCTTCGCTGCGCTCTGCCCAACCTACAAGTACCTAGTCGGTTTCGCGCAGCCGGTGGTCACCGTAGGTTGTGGCTGAGCTACGCGAAGCCCAACATCGCGCTCCACCGGATACACCGTCGTTGGGCTTCGCTGCGCTCTGCCCAACCTACAAGTACCTAGTCGGTTTCGCGCAGCCGGTGGTCACCGTAGGTTGTGGCTGAGCTATGCGAAGCCCAACATCGCAGTCCACCGGACACACCGTTGTTGTACGAGTGTGCTCAGTCGAGCTTGAGCACCTTGGCGAGGACGATCTTCGGGCCTTTCATCTTCTTCACGATGATGCGCAGGCCGTCGGTTTCCAGCACTTCTTCCTCTTCCGGCACGCGGTTCAGGCTTTCGTAGATCAGGCCGGCGAGGGTGTCGGCTTCCACGTGATCGAGATCGATGCCGAGCAGGCGTTCCACCTTGAACAGCGGAGTGTCGCCGCGCACCAGCAGCTTGCCCGGCTGGTAGGCCAGCACGCCGCGTTCGGTCTTGCGGTGTTCGTCCTGGATATCGCCGACCAGCACTTCCAGCACGTCTTCCATGGTCAGGAAGCCCACCACCTTGCCGTCGGCCTCCTCGACCACGGCGAAGTGCGCGCCGCCCTGGCGGAACTGCTCCAGCAGGCGCGACAGCGGCATGTGCTTGGTGACGCGTTCCAGCGGATGGGTGAGTTCGGCGAGGTCGAAGCTTTCCGGCAGGCTGTCCAGCGCTGACAACGCCAACAGCAGGTCCTTGATGTGCAGGACGCCGATGAACTCGCCTTTCTGGTCGTCGTGCACCGGGTAGCGGCTGTACTTGTGGCGGCGGATCACGCTGAGGATGTCCGCCAGCGGTGCGTCGTGCTCAAGGAATATCAGGTCTTCGCGGGAGTTGGCCCAGTCCACCACTTCCAGTTCACCCAGCTCCACGGCCGAGGCCAGTACGCGCATGTCCTGGTCGCTGGGGTCGCGGGCGCGGCTGGAGTGCAGGATCAGTTTCAGCTCGTCGCGGCTGTAGTGATGCTCGTGGTGCGGGCCGGGCTCGCCTTGCCCTGCGATGCGCAGGATGGTGTTGGCGCTGGCATTGAGTAGCCAGATGGCCGGGTACATCAGCCAGTAGAAGAGGTAGAGCGGTACGGCGGTCCACAGCGACAGCAGCTCCGGCTTGCGGATGGCCCAGGATTTGGGCGCGAGCTCGCCGACCACAATGTGCAGGTACGAAATGATGAAGAAGGCGGTGAAGAAGGCGATGCCGTGGAGCAGCTTCGGCGAATCGATGCCGGCGTACTCCAGCACCGGACCGAGCAGGTGGGCGAAGGCCGGTTCACCGACCCAGCCGAGGCCCAGCGAAGCCAGGGTGATGCCCAACTGACAGGCCGACAGGTAGGCGTCCAGCTGGTTGTGTACGGTGCGCAGGATGCGACCCCGCCAGCCGTGCTTGTCGGCGATGGATTCGACGCGGGTGGAGCGCAGCTTGACCATGGCGAATTCGGCGGCAACGAAGAAGCCGTTGAGCACCACGAGGAAAAGCGCAAAGAGAATCAGGCCGAAATCGGCGAAGTAACTGAGGAAGTTACTACTAGGGGAAGGGTCCATGGAGGGCTTTTGCTGACGAAGGAACGGCTAAGGTTGAATGCTGCACCCCGAGTTTGCAAGTCGGGGTGCCTGGGCATTCAGCTGCGCCGGACCACCTGGCTGCTGGGGAAATGGCAGGTGAAGGTACTGCCGTGGTTGAGCACCGAGCTGATGTCGAGGCGGCCGCGATGGCGGATCAGCACATGCTTGACGATAGCCAGGCCCAGGCCGGTGCCCCCGGTGCTGCTGTTGCGGCTGGAGTCGACGCGGTAGAAGCGTTCGGTCAGGCGCGGCAGGTGCTTGGTCTCGATGCCGATGCCGCTGTCCTGCACGGAAAGGTGCGCGGCGGCTTCGTCGCCCCACCAGCGGATGCGGATCTCACCTTCGTCGGGTGTGTACTTCACCGCGTTGAACACCAGGTTGGAGAAGGCGCTGCGCAGTTCCGCCTCGCTGCCGCGGAGCTTGTAGTTGTGGTCGGCTTCCAGGCTGATGCGGTGGTGGCGGTTGCCGGACAGGGCAATGGCGTCGGCCTTGATCTGCAGCAGCATCAGGTCCACCGCCACCGGCTGGTTGTCCGAGGGGTAGTCGGTGGCTTCCAGCTTGGCCAGCAGCAGCAGGTCGTTGAGCAGGTTCTGCATGCGCTTGCCCTGCTGGCTCATCTGCTGCAGCGCGCGGGTCCAGCGCGGGTTCACGTCTTCGACGTTGTCCAGCAGGGTTTCCAGGTAGCCGGCGATCACCGTCAGCGGTGTACGCAGCTCGTGGGAGACGTTGGCGACGAAGTCCTTGCGCATCTGCTCCAGCTGGTGGAGACGGGTGACGTCGCGCACCAGCATCAGGTGCTCGCTGTTGCCGTACTTGGTGATGTGGAACTGCAGGCGCAGGCGGTCATTGACCGGAGAGGGCAGGTCCAGGGGTTCGTTGTACTTGCCCTGCTCGAAATATTCCTTGAAGCGCGGATGGCGGATCAGGTTGGTCGCCGGCTGGCCGCTGTCCTGGGGCGTCTTCAGGCCCAGCAGGGTTTCCGCGGCGCGGTTCCACCAGTCGAGGTTGCCGTCGCTGTCGAGCATCACCACGGCGTCTTTCAGGGCGGCGGTGGACTCCTGCACGCGGTCGATCACCGCCTGCAGACGGCCACGCACGCGCTGGTCACGGCGCTGGAGGTGGTAGATGCTGTCGAACACCTCGCCCCACAAGCCGTAGCCGTCCGGCGGCGGTTCATCGGGCCTGTGTTCCTTGAGCCATTTGTACAGGCGCAGCAGTTGCGCCAGGGTCCAGCCGAGGTAGGCGCCAAGGCCGACTACCAGGGCCCAGGCATAGTGGCCGGTGACCAGCCCCACCAGCAGGCAGGCACCGATCAGCAGAAGCAGGCGGCGGATAACGACGCCGCGCCAGTCTTGATTCACCTATCGCGTCCTTGTGGGGAGGGCGGGTTCAGCTTTTCGTGGAGAAACGATAGCCGGTGCCGCGAACGGTCTGAACCAGATTTTCGTATACCTCGCCGAGGGCCTTGCGCAGGCGCCGGATGTGCACGTCGACGGTGCGCTCCTCGACGTAGACGTTGCCGCCCCATACCTGGTCCAGCAGCTGGCCACGGGTATAGGCGCGCTCCTGGTGGGTCATGAAGAACTGCAGCAGACGGTATTCGGTGGGGCCCATCTCGGCAGGTTTGCCGTCGATGGTCACGCGGTGGCTGATCGGGTCCAGCAGAAGGCCGCCGATGGCGATCGGCGCTTCGCTGTCGCTGGGGCCGGCACGGCGCAGCACGGCCTTCAGGCGGGCCACCAGCTCACGCGGGGAGAAGGGCTTGGTGATGTAGTCGTCAGCGCCGACTTCCAGGCCCTGGATCTTGTTGTCCTCTTCGCCCTTGGCCGTGAGCATGATGATCGGGATATCGCTGGTCAGGTCGTCGCGCTTGAGGCGGCGAGCCAGCTCGATGCCGGACGTGCCGGGCAGCATCCAGTCGAGGAGGATCAGATCGGGTTTGCGATCGACGATGACGGCGTGCGCCTGCTGGGTGTTTTCGGCTTCCAGGCAGTCGTAGCCGGCCATCTCCAGGGCGACGGCGATCATCTCGCGGATCGGCGCTTCGTCGTCGACTATCAGGATGTTCTTGCCAACCATGTTCAAGCCTCAAGAAAGGTCGCGTGTTTGACTGATTGCGCCGCATTAGATAACGGAATTATTGCAGGGATGTGACACGTGAATGTTAGGACCTTGCAGACCCCTTGCCGATCCACCAATTGCATGGAACTCGGTCGAATCGGCCTCGTCTATTCTGATTGAGGCCGCCCCAAACCTGGGACGGCCTGGAGCCTGGCACAGGACCCCATCGCCCTGATGGGTGTTCGTGGCTCCTTCTGTCCTGTGCTGCTGTGACCTCAAGCCGTGATCCAGCCGCCGCCAGGCTTTCGCTGTTCATTCCGAGGAGAGGCTAGAAAAATGAGAAGAATGTTCCCCCGAGTCGTTCCGCTGCTTGCTGGCGCACTGCTGAGCTGGCCCCTGTTGGGCCTGGCGGCCGAGCCGGCGATGGAGAAGGACGGCATGCTGGTGGATGCCAAGGGCATGACGCTTTACACCTACGACAAGGACTCAGACGGCAAGTCCGCCTGCAACGGCCAGTGCGCAGACAACTGGCCGCCGTTGATGGCCGATGCCAGCGCCAAGGCCGATGGCGAGTGGAGCGTGGTCAAGCGCGACGACGGCTCCATGCAGTGGGCGTACGACGGCAAGCCGCTGTACACCTTTGTCATGGACAAGAAAGCCGGAGATGTCACCGGCGACGGCAAGATGGGGGTCTGGCACGTCGCCAAGCCCGAAGCTTACTAGTCGGCTGGAAAACTACCTGCGTTCTGCAGCCGGTCAGTTGAACAGGTGACCTGCGCGCTGCGCCTCAGCGCAGCGCGTAGTCGGCGACGATGCCGGCAAAGATGGCCAGGCCCGCCCAGTGGTTGTGCAGGAAGGCCTTGAAGCAGGCCTGTGGATCACGGGTGCGGGTGCTGTAGAACTCCCAGGCGAAGCACGCGGCCGCCACCATCAGCCCCACGTAGAAACTTGCCCCCAGTTCGAAGCGGTTCCCCGCAAGTACCAGGCAGAACAGTGCCAGGCCCTGCAGCGTGGCGATGATCAGGCGATCGGCGTCGCCGAAGAGGATCGCGGTGGATTTGACCCCGATCTTCAGGTCGTCCTCGCGATCGGTCATGGCGTAATAGGTGTCGTAGGCCACGGTCCACAGCAGGTTGGCGATGTACAGCAGCCAGGCTGCCGCCGGCAGCTCGCCGGTCTCGGCGGTGAAGGCCATCGGCATGCCCCAGGAGAAGGCCGCGCCCAGCACCACCTGTGGGTAGAAGGTGTAGCGCTTCATGAAGGGGTAGCAGGCGGCCAGTGCCAGGCCGCCGAATGATAGCCAGATGGTCGTGGCATTGGTGAACAGCACCAATACGAAGCTGATGGCCACCAGAACGGCGAAGAACACCAGCGCTTCCCGTGGCGTGATCCGGCCGCTGGCCATGGGGCGCGCCCGGGTGCGGGTGACGTGGCCGTCGAAGTTGCGGTCCGCGTAGTCGTTGATCACGCAGCCGGCGGCGCGCATCAGGTTCACGCCGAGGACGAAGATCACCAGGTTGGCCACGCTGGGGCTGCCCTCACCGGCAATCCACAGGGCCCAGAGCGTGGGCCAGAGCAGCAGGTAGATTCCGATGGGCTTGTCCAGCCGGGTCAGCTGGATGAAATCCATGGCGCGGGGGTGCAGGCGGTTCAGCGATTGCAGCAGGGTCAGGTACACAGGTGGCTCTCCGGCTCTCCCGTCGAAGCGCCGGATTATAAGGCCTCGATGCCTGCCTGGCGCCACAGGGCAGGGAGGAAGATCTCCGCCACCAGCACCCCCAGTGCGCCCCGCGAAAAACAGGATCGGCGGCCCCACAGGCGTTCGGCGCGCACGGCCACCGGCAGCAGGGCGGCGGGATACCGGGTGACTTCGATGGCGCCGCGGTCGAAGGCGCGGTCGCTGAACAGCAGCTCGCCGAGAGAGCGGCTGCCGAGCTGATGCAGGTCCAGTCCGGAGCCTTCCAGGGCAGCGCGGGCCGCCACGCTGCGGGCGAACACCCAGATCTCGCCGTGGCCGCGCAGGTACACTTCGCGCACCCAGCCCTGGCTGCCGGCGGGAATGCCCAGGGCAGCGCATTCGTCGGTGCGAAGGGTCTGCCAGCCTTCTTCCAGCGGCGTGACGCTGAAGGCGTTATCGGAAAGTGCGGTCAGACGGCGGGTCAGTGAGCCCTGGTCGAACAGCCAGTCGCGGACGCTGGCGGCCGGAGCGGGATGGAGCTGGGCGGCGGTGAGCCAGCGGGGCGGATGGACGAGGGCTGCGTGTGGCACGGAAGGGGCTTGGGCGATGGAAGACGGCGCAGATTAGCACGGTCGGTGCCTGTCGGCTGCCTCTTGCCCGGGGGGGGAATAAACCAGTAAAAAGCGCCCCTGAAGTGACCGAAATGCCCGCCAGAGGCTACGGTCCGCGAACGCCTGATTGTGGAGAGCTGAGTGATGAAGAAGTGGCAATGCGTGGTATGTGGCCTGGTCTACGACGAATCCCAGGGCTGGCCGGATGACGGCATCGCCGCCGGCACCCGCTGGGAGGACGTTCCGCAGGACTGGATTTGCCCCGACTGCGGCGTGGGCAAGCTGGATTTCGAGATGATCGAAATCAACTGATCCCGTTTCCGCCTGGAAAAGCCGGCCCCGTGCCGGCTTTTTTGTGTCTGCAGGTTCAGCCTATCCTCTGTCTGGACTGGTCCGGTGACGCTTGGCGGTCGCCGGTCGATTGGAGTAGGTTCAGTACGGCTTTCCGCGCCGGCGGAGGTGGTCATGCGTAAGTGGCAATGCGTTGTCTGCGGTTTCATCTACGACGAAGCCGAGGGGCTGCCTGAAGAGGGCATCGCACCAGGCACACGCTGGGAAGACATTCCGCCGGACTGGGTCTGCCCCGATTGCGGCGTCGGAAAAATCGATTTCGAGATGATCGAGATCGCCTGATCCCGCCATTCAACCCCCATTCAAGCGACGGCCTCGGGGCCGTCGCGTCGTTTCGCGAGCAGGAGTGAGCAATGAGTGCACCCGTGGTGATAGTCGGCACCGGCCTGGCCGGTTACAACCTGGCCAAGGAGTTTCGCAAGCTGGACAGCGAAACCCCGCTGCTCCTGATCAGTGCCGACGATGGCCGCTCCTACTCCAAGCCGATGCTGTCCACGGGCTTCGGCAAGAACAAGGACGCCGACGGCCTGGCCATGGCCGAGGCCGGCGCCATGGCTGAGCAGCTCAAGGCGGAAATCCGCACCCACACGCGCATCACCGGCATCGACCCGGGTCACCAGCGCCTGTGGATAGGCGAGGAAGCCGTGCCCTATCGCGACCTTGTCCTTGCCTGGGGTGCGGACACCATTCGCGTGCCGGTCGAGGGCGATGCCCAGGATGCGATCTTCCCGATCAACGACCTCGAAGACTACGCGCGCTTCCGCACCGCTGCGGCCGGCAAGCGCCGGGTGCTGATCCTCGGCGCCGGGCTGATCGGTTGCGAGTTCGCCAATGACCTCAGCCTGGGCGGCCTGGAAGTGGAACTGGTCGCGCCCTGCGAGCAGGTGATGCCGGGTCTGCTGCATTCGGCTGCCGCGTCTGCGGTGCAGGCCGGGCTGGAAAGCCTCGGCGCGCGCTTCCACCTCGGTCCGGTGCTGGCCCGTCTGGATCGCGGCGAGAACGGCCTGGAGGCGCTGCTCTCCGATGGCACCCGGATCACCTGTGACCTGGTGGTGTCCGCCGTTGGCTTGCGTCCGCGCACCGAGCTGGCCGCCGCCGCCGGGCTCGCGGTAAACCGGGGCGTGGCGGTGGACCGCCAGCTGCGCACGTCCCACGCGAACATCTACGCCCTTGGCGACTGCGCCGAGGTCGACGGCCTCAACCTGCTTTACGTGATGCCGTTGATGGCCTGCGCCCGCGCGCTGGCACAGACCCTGGCAGGTACGCCTACTGCGGTGGCGTACGGCGCGATGCCGGTCACGGTGAAGACCCCGGTCTGCCCGCTGGTGGTGTCGCCGCCACCCCGTGGCACGGATGGCAGCTGGACGGTTGAAGGCTCCGGGGCGGACATCAAGGCGCTTTACCGCGATGCGGCTGGAAGCCTGCTCGGCTATGCCCTTACCGGGGCCGCGGTGCAGGAGAAACTGGCCCTGAACCGGGAGCTGCCGCCGCTTCTGGCATAAATGTCAGCCCTTCTGTCGGATTAATCCTTCTGTTCTTTCGGAATTCCCGCTGAGGACACTGGCGGAGTGCCAATCGGCGTGCCATCCTCCCCGTGGTCTGCCGCAGCGCAGAGCCGTTGCGGCGCCTTGGGCGCTGTTCTGGACGAACAGCACGGACACAAAAACAACAAACCGTCAATGAGGCATCTATGCGTAAACCGGAACTCGCCGCCGCTATCGCGGAAAAGGCCGATCTCACCAAGGATCAGGCCAATCGCGTACTCAATGCGGTGCTGGAAGAAATCACCAACGCGCTGAACCGCAAGGACAGCGTAACGCTGGTGGGCTTCGGCACCTTCCTGCAACGTCATCGTGGTGCCCGCACTGGCAAGAACCCGCAGACGGGTCAGCCGGTCAAGATCAAGGCCAGCAATACTGTCGCCTTCAAACCGGGCAAGTCGCTGAAAGAAGCCGTGAACTAAGCTTCTTCTGCCCGGAACCGGGGAGGTTCCGGGCAGTTCACTCGCGCCCTCGCAATACCCTCCTTTAGCTGGCTGTAGTCCTGCCGGCAAACCGCTACAATGCGCCGCTTTCTCCATCCTTCGAGGCCGTGCGCGCATGAAATTCCGCTTTCTTCTCTGGATGCTGGGCCGCCTGATGGCCAAGGCCAGCCGTGATAATGCCGAGTTCCAGCAGCAGCTGGCGGGCAAGGACCTGGTGTTCCAGCTGCATACCCTGGACGGCAAGATCGCCCGTCATTTCATCGTTCGCGAACAGCGCGTCATCAGTAAGCGCGGCCCCGCCAACTCGCCGGCCTTCGCCATCGGCTTCAAGGACGGTGCCTACGGCTTCGCCACCATGAGCGCGAAGAACAAGCAGCTGGCCTTCATGCAGGGCATCCAGAACAAGGACATCCAGATCCAGGGCAACCCGGCGCTGGTGATCTGGTTCCAGGGGCTGACCAAGCACCTGGTGCCGAAGAAGAAGGCCGTCGAGAAGAAAGCCGCCTGACCTCGTTTCCCCAGTAGGAGCGAATTCATTCGCGATTGAAATCGCTCTTACGGCGTGCGGAAAGGGAATGAAAAAAGGGGCGCCACTGGCGCCCCTTTTTCATGCCCGCAGGATTAGTGCGGACCGTTGAACTGGGAAGCCAGTTCGCGCAGCGCGGCTTCCGCCTGCAGCACCTTGTTCACCGCGTCATCCGCCTTCTCGCGACTGATACCCAAGGCGTCGAACAGGTCGTCCGGAATCTCGACTTCCGGGCCGGAACCGATGCCGCGGTTACGCAGCAGGCTGACCGCCAGGCATACCAGGTTGGGGTAGGCAGCGTTGTCGTTCTGGTAGTCGGGGTCGTGCTGGAAACGCAGGGCGGTGTAGAGCTCTTCCGGCATGTCCCAGAAGCGCATCAGCCAGCTGCCGATCTGCTCGCGGGTGATACCCAGCAGGTGCTGTTCGATGTAGCTGTGGGAGAGGTGCGGGTTGACCTCCAGGTGCCGGCAGATCAGCGAGAAATGCGGCGGGAAGACGTGGGCCAGCACCAGGTAGCCGAAGTTGTGCAGCAGGCCGGCGAGATAGGTCAGGCCGGTCTCGGGACGCTGGGCACGCGGCATGGCACGGGTCAGGCCCTCGATGACCGCGGCGGTATAGATCGCCTGCTGCCAGTAGGGTGTGGCTTGCTGCGGCTGGTCCTTGGGCAGGCTCAGGGACTTGCCCAGGGCTAGGCCGAGGGCAAGGTTGATCACCAGGTCGAAGCCCAGCACGCGCACGATGGCGTCTTCCACCGAGCGGATCTTGCCGGGGGCGGCGTAGTAGGGCGAGGCCGCCCAGCTCACCACCTGTGCGGCCAGGGCCGGGTCGGTTTCCACGACGCCGGTGATGTCTTCCACGGTGGCATTGGGATCGACCCGCAGCTTGATGATTTTCTGCGCGGACTCCGCCAGTGGCGGGATCTCGATGGTTTCTTCGAGGCGCTGCTGGATGCGGCGCGCGGTGAAGGCCTGCACAGCCTGGGTGATCTCTGCGCGGTCGTCGGCCGGGCGGTCGAGGTTCGGGCGGATGCTCGCCAGGGGCTCGCCGAAGCGCGCGGCGCTGGCCTTGCTCAGCAGACCACGGTAGTCCTCGCTGGCCAGCTCCAGCAGCACGCCGGGTTGTCCGGATTCCACCAGCACGCGTGGCTCCTGCAGCAGGCGCTCGTCATACAGGCAAGGCGAGCTGGTCAGCGGCGGCAGGCCGGGCAGGGCGCCCAGTTGATGTTTGCCGAGCATGCGATCGAGGCGCTCGGGCTTGACCGCCACCAGCTTGCGGCCAGTGAGTTCGGCGAGGCGATTGAGGTCGAGCAACTGGCTGCGCGGGAAAAGCACCAAGAGGGCGCCGACGGCGTCTTCCAGCAATACCGACTGGACCCGCTGCGCAGCGGACAGCCCCGGATGCTCCAGGCGAACCTGAAACGCCAGCCCGAGTTTTTCGAGCAGCTGCACTATCACTTCGGGCGGTTGTGGCGAGGAATCCGGGACGAGGGCGACTTCAGTCATGGCAGCATCCAGCTTTGATTTTTCTGCCCGGAGTATAACGAGCAGGTCGGGAAGGGTCGGGGCGAGGCGACGATTGAGCTGTGAACTGCATCACACTTGGCCGTACTGTTGGCCGTGACGCAACCAGCGCTCCAAGAGTGGACTGACGTGCTGAGGCCAATGGGCCAGTAGCGCTTGTGCCGCGTCGCGTACGGCGGGCAAGAGGTCGGCGTCGCGCATGAGGTCGGCCACCTTGAACTGCAACAGGCCGGTCTGGCGGGTGCCGAGCATTTCGCCGGGACCACGCAACTCCAGGTCCTTCTCGGCGATGACGAAGCCGTCGCAGGTTTCACGCATGATCGCCAGGCGTTCGCGGCCGAGCTGTGACAGTGGCGCGTGGTAGAGCAGCACGCAGTGGCTGGCGGCACTGCCCCGGCCAACGCGACCGCGCAGCTGGTGCAACTGGGCAAGGCCGAGCCGCTCGGGGTTCTCGATGATCATCAGGCTGGCGTTGGGCACGTCCACGCCCACCTCGATCACGGTGGTGGCCACCAGCAGTTGCAGGGCGCCGGCCTTGAACTCGGCCATCACCGCAGCCTTCTCGGCAGGCTTCATGCGCCCGTGGATCAGGCCCACGCGCAGTTCGCCGAGGGCCGAGGAAAGCTCTTCGAACGTCGTCTCCGCTGCCTGGCAGGTCAGCTCTTCGGACTCTTCGATCAGGGTGCAGACCCAATAGGCCTGGCGCCCTTCATGGCACGCCGCACGGACGCGCTCGATCACTTCGATGCGGCGGCTATCGGCGACCAGCACGGTGTTCACTGGCGTCCGGCCGGGCGGCAGCTCGTCGAGGATGGAGGTGTCCAGGTCGGCGTAGGCACTCATCGCCAGCGTTCGCGGGATCGGCGTGGCGGTCATGATCAACTGGTGCGGGCAGAGGCGTCCGTCCACGCCTTTCTGGCGCAGGGCCAGGCGTTGCTGGACGCCGAAGCGGTGCTGCTCGTCGATGATCACCAGGGCCAGGCGCTTGAACTTCACCTCGTCCTGGAACAGCGCATGGGTGCCGACGATCATCGGCGTGCCACCGGCGATCTGTTCCAGGGCGGCGGCGCGCGCCTTGCCCTTGAGCTTGCCGGCAAGCCAGGCGACTTCGAGGCCGAGCGGTTGCAGCCACTTGGTGAAATTGACGTAGTGCTGCTCGGCGAGGATTTCCGTGGGGGCCATCAAGGCCACCTGGTAGCCGGCCTCCAGGGCCTGCAGCGCGGCCAGCGCGGCGACCACCGTCTTACCGGCACCGACGTCGCCCTGCACCAGACGCAGCATGGGTTCCTGTTGGGCCAGGTCGTAGGCGATCTCGGCACCGACCCGCTGTTGGGCGCCGGTGGGCTGGAAGCCGAGGTTGGCCAGGTACTGCTTGGGCAGTTTGCGCGCCGGCGGCAGTTGCGGCGCGTGCTGGGCCCGCAGGCTCTCGCGCAGACGCTGTAGCGACAGCTGGTGGGTCAGCAACTCTTCGAAGGCGAGGCGTTGCTGCGCCCAGTGCTGGCCTTCGGCGAGTTCTTCGAGGTCGGCATCCGGCGGTGGCCGGTGGAGATAGCGGATGGCTTCGTCGAGCGAGCCCAGGTGGTAATCGCGCGCCAACTCCTTGGGCAGCCAGTCCGGCAGGCTGTGTGGGCCGAGGCGGGCCAGGGCGAGCTGGCTGAGGCTGCGCAGGCGCTGTTGGGTCAGGCCTTCGGTCGTCGGGTAGATCGGGGTCAGGGTCTGCTCGACCGGCGGCGCTTCATCGCCGCTGAGGGAGCGGTACTCCGGGTGGTAGATCTCGAGGCCGGTGGCGCCAGGGCGGACTTCGCCATAGCAACGCAACTGGGTGCCACGCTTGAGGCCTTCCTTCTGCGCCTGGCTGAAGTGGAAGAAGCGCAAGGAGAGGGTTCCGCTACCGTCCTGCAGGCGTACCAGCAGGCTGCGACGCCGGCCCATGACGACGTCGGCGCCGCCGACGATGCCTTCCACCACCGCATCCTGCCCCGGGCGCAATTCGCCGATGGGGGTGATGCGGGTGCGGTCCTGATAGCGGGTAGGCAGGTGGAACAGGATGTCCTGCAGATTCTCCAGGCCAACCTTGGCGAGCTTTTCCGCCAGGGCGGCACCGACGCCCTTGAGCGCGGTGACCGAGACTTGCGCCAGCTCGGTCATGCCGGCTGCGGTTCGCCCTGGGTTTTCGGGTGGGCCACGGAGCAGAGGCGGATGGAGTCCGCCAGCACTTCAATGGCGCGCGGGCGCGGGAAGCTGGCGCGCCAGGCGATGGCCACGGTGCGGAAGGGAACGGGTGGCGTCAGCGGGCGGATCTCGATGATGCCGGGGGCGTAGTGATGGCTGTCCACGGCCGAGAACGGCAGGATCGACACGCCGAGGCCGGAGGCAACCATGTGGCGGATGGTTTCCAGGGAACTGGATTCTACGGTGGTGTGCTTGGCGCTGTCCTCACCACCCTTGCGCAGGCTCGGGCAGGCTTCCAGCACCTGGTCGCGGAAGCAGTGGCCTTCGCCCAGCAACAGCAGGCTCTTGTCATTGAGCATCTCGCTGTCGATGGATTCGCGCTCGCTCCAGGGATGCCCGAACGGCAGCAGCACGTAGAAGGGTTCGTCGTAGAGTGGCTTGGTCAGCACATCGGCTTCGGCGAACGGCAGGGCGATGATGATCGCGTCGAGTTCGCCGGTGCGCAGCTTGTCACGCAGGATGTGGGTGAAGTTCTCTTCGATGTACAGCGGCATCTGCGGCGCGACCCGGTGCAGCTGCGGAATCAGGTGCGGGAAGAGGTAGGGACCAACGGTGTAGATGGCGCCCACCTTGAGCGGTGCGGCGAGCTGGTTCTTGCCGGCCTGGGCCATCTCGCGGATGCCCTGCGCCTGCTCCAGCACTTTCTGCGCCTGGGTAACGATGCCCTCACCGACCGGGGTCAGGCGCACGGCGCTCTTGCTGCGCTCGAAGATGAGCACGCCGAGCTCGTCTTCCAGCTTCTTCACCCCCACCGACAGCGTCGGCTGGCTCACGTGGCAGCGTTCGGCGGCACGGCCGAAATGCTGTTCCTGGGCGAGGGTGACGATATAGCGCAGTTCGGTGAGGGTCATAGCATTTATCCATTGAGGTCCGGCAAGCATAGCGGCTGGAGTCAATGGAACCAAGCGCCTGCGCGAGGTGCGCAGGCGCTTGGGAGTCAGCGCCGGTCCAGCGAGTAGACGAAGGGCGCAACCACTTCCAGGGAGCCGTTGTTGAGCAGCTCCGGCGGGGGCGGCGGCAGCGGCTGAGCGCGCCGGATCATCTCCAAAGTGGCGCGGTCCAGCGAGGCGCTGCCGGACTTGCCCACCAGGGTGTAGGAGATCACCTTGCCTTCGCCATCGACCACGAAGCGCAGGCGGTTGACCCCTTCGAAGCCGCGGCGGCGGGCGTCGTCCGGGTAACGCTTGTAGCGTGCCAGGTGCGCGAGCAGCTTGCTCTGCCAGGTCGGCTTGGCGTCCGAAGGTGCGCTGGAAGCGGCCTGCTGCTGGGCAGCGGGCTTGGTGTCGCTCGGGGCCTTGGTGGGCGCGGCGACGCTTTCCTTCACGCTCTCGGTTTCCTGCGGCTTCTCAGGCTTGGGCTCCGGCGGTTTCGGCTTCGGCGGCTTGGGCTTGGGTTTCGGCTTGGGCGCGATGGCGATCTTCGGCTTCGGCACTTCCACCAGCTTGGGCAGCGGTTCGGGTTCGGGCTCGACCTGGGGTGGCGGTGGTGGCGCCGGGACGGGTGCGGGGGCCGGCAACGGCTCCAGCTCCACCATCATGGCCGCGGGCGGCAGCTCGATCGGCTCGGCGTGCGGGCGCCAGTAGAGCGCCCAGAGGCCGAGGCCGATGTGCAGGCCGAGCACGACGACCAGGCTGACGCCCCATTGCGACAGCTTGCGTTTGCCTTGGCTCATTTAGTCCCGACCGTCTCGAGTCCAACCAGGCCGATCTTCAGGTAGCCGGCACTGCGCAGCGCATCCATGACTTCCATCAGGCGACCGTATTCGACGACCTTGTCGCCGCGCACGAAGATGGTCTTTTCCTTGTCGGACTTGGTCAGCTTGTCCAGCACGCCGGCCAGTTGCTCTTCGGTGACCTGCTCGTTCTCCAGGTACAGGCTCTTGTCTTCCTTGATGCTCAGGTAGATCGGCTTGTCCGGCCTGGGAGCGGGCTTGGCGGTGGAGGCGGGCAGGTCGACCTTGATGTCGACCGTCGCCAGGGGTGCCGCCACCATGAAGATGATGAGCAGCACCAGCATGACGTCGATGAAGGGGGTGACGTTGATCTCGTGGGTTTCCTGGAGATCATCGCCACCATCGTTCAGATGGATTCCCATGGATCAGCCCACTTTTGCCATTTGCGGAGACTGGCCACGGTCGGCCGGCTGGTGGTCGAGGTCGCGGCTGACCAGCAGCAGGACCTGGGCCGAAGCATCGGACACCTGCGCCTTATAGCCGGCGATGGAGCGGGCGAAGACGTTGTAGATGACCACGGCCGGGATCGCGGCGACCAGGCCCAGGGCTGTGGCCAGCAGGGCTTCGGCGATACCGGGGGCGACCACCGCGAGGTTGGTGGTCTGGGATTTTGCGATGCCGATGAAGCTGTTCATGATGCCCCAGACCGTGCCGAACAGGCCGACGAAGGGCGCGGTGGAACCGATGGTGGCGAGCACGCCGGTGCCCTGGCTCATCTGGCGACCGCTGGCGGCGACCAGGCGCTCGAGGCGGAAGCTGACGCGTTCCTTGATGCCTTCTTTCTCGCGGGTGTTGGCGGAGAGCTTCACCTCTTCCTGGGCGTCCTGCACCAGCTGGTGGGAGACGCAGCTGCCGTTGCTGACCTTCTCGCCAGCCTCGATCAGGGTGCGCGCGGATTTCAGGGTGCCCAATTCGCGGCGCAGGCGGCGCTTGGCGGCGACCAGCTCGAAGCCCTTGGCGATCCATACGGTCCAGGTCAGGACGGAGGCCAGGGCCAGGCCGATCATCACGGCCTTCACCACGATATCGGCGTTCTGGTACATGCCCCAGGGGGACAGGTCGTGAGCCAGCATCAGCTCGCCTTCAGCCTCGGCGGCCAGCGGGTCGGTCGGAATGGCATTCGGGTCCAGCGAGGCAGCACCGGCCGGCACTACGCTGCCGTCGGCAGCCGGGATGGCGGCATTAGCCGGAGCATTCGCGGGCGCGGCGGGCTGGCTGGCGGCGGCCGGAACGCTCTGCGCGGTCGGCTCCTCGGCGAAGGAGGCGCCGGGCACCAGCATCATGCTGATCAGCAGGGCCGCCAGCAGGCGTGGCGGGCGGGAGGCAATGTTGGGCTGTACGTTGCGAGCGTTGGGTTTCATGCTGGCCGGACCTGAAGGAATGAAAGCGGTTTCGTCCATCGGCATTGGGGTATCAGCCTGGACCGAAGGGTTTGCATTATTGCAAGTAATTCTTGTTTGTAAAAGTGACTATGTATCGATCCCACTGCCGTTTGGCGATTCGATGGCTCGGCGCGAGCGATTGGCGATTGCCTGCCGTGGCCCTATCCTGATGACTTTTTCGGAGTTCTCCCGATGTCCGCTTCCCTCCTGATTGCCGGCTGCGGCGATGTTGGCAGCCGCCTGGCCACCGAAATGGTGCAGGCTGGCTGGACGGTCCATGGGCTTCGGCGCCAGGTGTCGGCCCTGCCAACGGGCGTTTTGCCGGTAGCCGGCGACCTGGAGCGTGCCGACTGCCCGCGAGACTGGCCCCAGGGGTCGCTGGACTACCTGGTCTACAGCGCGGCGGCCAACCAGCACGATGAGGCGGGCTACCGCTCGGCCTACGTCGAAGGCCTGCGCCATGTGCTTGCCTGGCTGGCCCAGCATGGGCAGGTGCCGCGGCGCGTCCTGTTCGTCTCCAGCAGCGGCGTCTATGGCCAGCGGGACGGCGAGTGGATCGACGAGGCATCCCCTGCCGAGGCCGAAGGATTTTCCGGCCAGGTGATGCTGGAAGCCGAGCGCCTGGTCCTGCAGAGCGGTCTTCCCGCTACCTGCGTGCGCCTGAGCGGCATCTACGGGCCTGGCCGCGAATGGTTGCTCAAGCAGGTGCGCATGGGCTATCGCGTGGTCAGCGAGCCGCCCCTCTATGCCAATCGTATCCATGTCGACGACTGCGCAGGCTTGCTGGCGCATCTGCTCAAGGCTGATGCCGACGGCGTGGCGCTGGACGATTGCTACATCGGTGTCGACGATGCGCCGGCACCGCTCCACGAGGTGGTCGGCTGGTTGCGCCAGCGGATGGGCGTCACCGAGTGGGCCGACGAATCGACTGTGCGCCGCTCCGGAAGCAAGCGCTGCAGCAACGCCCGTGCCCGAGCCCTGGGCTGGGCTCCGCGTTACCCGAGCTACCGCGAAGGCTACGCGGCGATCCTTGGCGACGTCTGAACGTGGACGCCAATCGCATGCTGGCGCGCCCCTGGCTACCGGGGGTGGAACTGTTTCATGCGGACTTTTCCGGGCAGCCCTTTGGTCGCCACAGCCATGACGCCTTCGCCATCGGCGCCATCCTGCATGGCGTGGGCGGTTATCAGTGTCGGGGCGAGCGTCATGCGCTGCCGGCGGGCACGCTGTCGCTGATGAACCCCGAGGAGCCCCATACCGGACATGCCGAGTCCGAGCGGCTGATCTATCGCATGCTCTATGTCGAAGAATCGCGCCTGCCCGCTCTGCTTGGGCGCAAGCGCTTGCCAGAAGGGTTCCGCGAGCTGAATCCGGCCGATGACGGGCAGGTAGCGGCCGGGCTGGCTCGCCTGGCGGCGGAATTCGAACGCGGCGATGCCCTGGCGCTGGAGAGCGAACTGCTGGATGTGCTGGAGCGGGTTTTTGTCCGTCACGGCGGCCTGCGTGCAGCGGCACCCGCATCCCGGGATGGCGGCGTGACGAGTTTCCTGCGCGACTACCTGGAGGCTCACTACGCCGATGCTGTAAGCCTCGAACAATTGGCCGGATTGGTGCAGCGTCATCCGCGTCATCTGATCGACGCCTTCCGCCGCGCCTACGGCGTGCCGCCGCACACCTACCTGCTGCAGCGGCGGGTACGCGAGGCCAAGCGCCTGTTGCTGGCTGGGCAGCCACCGCTGGACGTGGCGCTAAGCCTCGGCTTCTACGATCAGGCGCATTTCTCCGGCACCTTCAAGCGCTTCACCGGCGTGACGCCGGGGCGATTCCGTCGCGCCGCACGTACCTGAGAGTCTGTCCACGATCTGCTGCGCGTCGGCCCTGCGGCGTTAAAAGCAGGCTCGGAATGCTCATTTACAACTAGTAAATTCCGCTTCCTCGCCTCCTTTTGCCTTGCATGGCTCTAGCTCGCGAAATCGTGATCAGACTCTGAGTTTTCTCCAAGACCACTCGCTTGCATGGCCTCGACACTGGCCGCCGTATTTCACGGAGGTCCGAAGCCATGCTCGCGTTGTTCCTGTTGGTCGCCAGTACCCATTTCGCAGCGCTGCTGTCGCCAGGTCCGGATTTTTTCCTGCTGCTGCGGGCGGGACTGGTCAGAGGGCTGCGCCATGCAGATGGTTGTGCGGCGGGTATCGCCCTGGCCAATTTGCTGAGCATGCTGCTGGTGTTGCTGACCCTCAGCCTGTTGCCCGCTTCCGACGGGACGTTCTGGCAGGTGCTGCAATTGGCTGGTGGAGGCTACTTCGTCTGGATCGGTGGCCGGGCAGTGCTGGCTCGACGTGAGCTGGTGTTGCCAGAGGCGGAGGCGGGGAGACAGGGTTCGTGGCGCCATGGCTTCATGGCGGGGTTGCTGGCCAGCAGCCTCAACCCCAAGCTGCCGATCTTCTACGCAGGCCTGTTCGGCGTCCTGCGCAATGCGGCGATGCCGGGTTGGGGGCTGGCCATGAGCATGGCCTGGATGACCGCGGTGGTGCTGTTCTGGGATATGGCGCTGGTGCGGCTGCTCGGCTATCCGCGCTGGCGAGGTTGGCTGCAGTTGCGGGTCAGGGCGCTGGATAGGCTTTGCGGTGCGTTGCTGCTGGTGCTGGGGGCATGGTTGCTAGCCGGCGTGTAGGAGCGAGCTCTGCTCGCGATCGGTTCGGCGCGAAGCTTCGCGAGCAGAGCTCGCGCCTACATACGTGTCGCGGGAGAGGCTCAGTCGCGCTCCAGCAGCCAGGCGCGCTTGCCGGGGGAGTATTCGGGCATCTCGTCGATATGCGCGCCGTTACGCGCTTCGAGGATTTCCAGCTCATCACCGTCGTGGACGAAGATCCATGCCGCGCCCTGGTTGCCGTTCTGCAGCCAGATGCTGTCGTTTTCGCCACTCATGGCTGCGCAATCACCCGCGAGGCAGAGTGCGTAGCGATCAGCGCCTGGGAAGCCTTCGAGGCTGCCATCGGGGTTGAACTTGACCACGCCGCCCTGGCCTTGGCCGTCGACGATTGTCCAGGTGCCACCGAGGTAGGCGGTGTAGAGCGCGTGCTCGAATGCACTGCCGGGCGGTGCGCCGTCTACGGGAGACTTGTCCGGGTGGACGAAGCGTTGCTCGGGGAGGTTTTCGCTGGCTTTCTGCACCAGTTCCGGGCCGTCCACTGTGAGCTCTTCGTGGTAGTCGCCGTAGAAATCCACTCGCCAGGCGCCATCTTCCTGGGCTGCGAGGCGTCCTTCGCCCAGCTCGAAACCATTGCTGTAGTGGGCTTCGCCTGTCTTCTGGTCGATCTGCCACTCCAGGTTGGGGCCGTAGGCGAGCAGAGACTCGCGCAGCTTGCCTTCTTTGGCTGCGGCATTGATGGCTGCCTGGTTGATCCAGATGCCGCTGGGGTCAGACGGGGCGCTGGAGCAGCCGCCAAGAATGGCCGCGCAGAGCAGCAGGGGGAGGGTGTGACGCATGACGTATTCCTTCCGGAACGATAGCCACGGACCGGACGGCCCGTGGCAGGGAGGCACTTATTCGAGGACCAGAATGGCGTCCATTTCCACCTGGGAACCACGCGGCAGGGCGGCTACGCCGATGGCTGCGCGAGCCGGGTAGGGCTGTTCGAAGTAACGGCCCATGACTTCGTTGACCTTGGCGAAGTGGGACAGGTCGGTCAGGAAGATGTTCAGCTTGACGATGTCCTTGAAGGAACCGCCGGCGGCTTCGGCCACAGCCTTCAGGTTTTCGAACACCTGAACGGTCTGGGCTTCGAAGCCTTCGACCAGTTCCATGGTTTTCGGGTCCAGCGGGATCTGGCCGGACATGTAGACGGTGTTGCCGGCCTTGATGGCCTGAGAGTAAGTGCCGATGGCGGCAGGTGCCTTGTCGCTGCTGATGACGGTCTTGCTCATGAGAACTCCTTGGGGCTCTTGGGATCAGCTACGCCCGCACGCGGGTGATACGGATCACCCCTTTGAGCGCGCGCAGCTTCTTGATCACTCGCGCCAGGTGCACACGGTCGTGCACGCTGACCACCAGCTGGACCACGCTGATGCGACCATCGCGCTCGTCCATGCTGATCTTCTCGATATTGCCGTCGGCGGCATTGACGCTGCTGGCCAGCAGGGCGATCAGGCCGCGCTGGTGCTCCAGCTCGACGCGCAGCTCGACGTTGAACTCGCCGGCAACGTCCTTGGCCCACGACAGCTGGATGCATTTCTCCGGGTTGTGCCGGATTTCGCTGATGTTCTTGCAGTTTTCCAGGTGCACCACCATGCCCTTGCCAGCGGAAAGGTGGCCGACGATGGGGTCGCCCGGAATCGGCGTGCAGCACTTGGCATAGCTCAGCACCAGACCCTCGGTGCCACGGATGGCCAGCGGACCTTCGGGGTTCGGCAACTGCTCGCCGTCGCTGGCCAGCAGGCGACGGGCGACTACATAGGCCATGCGGTTGCCGAGGCCGACGTCTTCCAGCAGGTCTTCGATCACGTCCAGGCGGTACTCGCCGAGGACGGCCTGGATGCGCTCGGGGCTGATCTTGTCCAGATGGCTTTCGAAGCCGGCCAGGGCCTTGTTCAGCAGGCGCTCGCCGAGGCTGATGGACTCCGAACGGCGCTGTTGCTTGAGGGCGTGGCGGATATGGGTGCGCGCCTTGCCGGTCACGACGAAGTTGAGCCAGGCGGGGTTCGGCCGCGCGCCGGGTGCCGTGACGATTTCCACGGTTTCACCACTCTGCAGCGGCTCCGAGAGGGGCGCCAGGCGACGGTTGATACGGCAGGCGATGCAGGTATTGCCGACGTCGGTATGCACCGCGTAGGCGAAGTCGACCGCAGTGGAGCCTTTTGGCAGCTCCATGATGCGACCCTTGGGCGTGAACACGTAGACCTCGTCGGGGAAGAGGTCGATCTTCACGCTCTCGATGAACTCCAGCGAGTTACCGGCGCGTTGCTGCAGTTCCAGGATGCCCTTGACCCACTGACGAGCCCGGGCATGGGTGCCCTTGGGCTGGTCGTCCTCGGTGGATTTGTACAGCCAGTGCGCGGCAATGCCGTTGTTGGCCATCTCTTCCATTTCGCGGGTGCGGATCTGGATTTCGATGGGCACGCCGTGCATGCCGAACAGGGTGGTATGCAACGACTGGTAGCCGTTGGCCTTGGGAATCGCGATGTAGTCCTTGAAACGGCCCGGCAGCGGCTTGTACAGGTTGTGCACGGCGCCGAGCACGCGGTAGCAGGTGTCGACCTTGTCGACGATGATGCGGAAGGCGTAGACGTCCATGATTTCATTGAACGCCCGGCGCTTGCCGCGCATCTTCTTGTAGATGCTGTAGAGGTGCTTCTCGCGGCCGATGACCTCGCCTTCCATGCCTTCGCGGCGCAGGCAGTTGGTCACCGATTCCTCGATCTTGTTGACGATTTCCTTGCGGTTGCCGCGGGCGCGGCGCACAGCGGCACGAATACGCTCCGAGCGCATCGGGTGCATGGCCTTGAAGCCGAGGTCCTCGAACTCCACGCGCATGCTGTGCATGCCCAGCCGGTTGGCGATGGGGGCGTAGATTTCCAGGGTTTCCTTGGCAATGCGCCGACGCTTCTCGCCGGACAGCACTTCCAGCGTGCGCATGTTGTGCAGGCGGTCGGCCAACTTGACCAGGATCACGCGGATGTCGCGCGCCATGGCCATGGCCATCTTCTGGAAGTTCTCGGCCTGGGCTTCGGCCTTGGACTCGAAATTCATCTGGGTCAGCTTGCTGACCCCATCCACCAGCTCGGCGACGGTCTCGCCGAATTGCGCGCAAAGGGCTTCCTTGGCGATGCCGGTGTCCTCGATCACGTCATGCAGCATCGCGGCCATCAGGCTCTGATGGTCCATGTGCATGTCGGCGAGGATGCTGGCTACGGCGAGCGGGTGGGTGACGTAGGCTTCACCGCTGCGACGGCGCTGGCCGTCGTGGGCCTGCTCGGCATAGAAGTAGGCTCGGCGCACCAGGTTGACCTGGTCGGCGCCGAGGTAGGTCGAAAGTCGTTCGGCAAGGGCGTCTATGCTCGGCAAGATATTTCTCCTTGCCGGCCTTGGTTACCCTGCGCCGTGCGACGTCGACCAGGCATGGAATCAGAGGGCCTCGTTGGCCTCGTCCTCGAATGCGGCAAACAGCGGCTCTTCTTCAACGATGTCTTCCTGGGCGACGACGTCATAGTCGACCAGGCCGGCAGCGATTTCGCGCAGGGCGACTACGGTCGGCTTGTCGTTTTCCCAGGCTACCTTCGGCTCTTTGCCGCCGGTGGCCAGCTGACGGGAACGCTTGGTGGCGAGCATGACCAGCTCGAAGCGGTTATCGACGTTGTCCAGGCAATCTTCAACGGTAACGCGGGCCATGGTGTTCCTCGTAGCACGAAATGAATGGCTGATGCTTTGCCCAATTGGGCGAGCGGACTGGATAGTCTAAAAAATCGCCAGCAATTAGGGAAGCGCCGATTTTCGGCGCTTTGCGGGTGGAGTGTGGCTCAAGGCAGGTGCGGGAGCCAGCTATTGCGGCGATAGAGACGCGTGCAACTAGTCGAGCAGGCGGGCCAGCAGGGCACCGTGGCGGACCTGTTGCGAGTCGTGGCGCAGCTGGTTCGCACGGAAGATGGCCTTGAGGTCTTCCAGGGCCGTGGCGAAGTCGTCGTTGATCACCAGGTAGTCGTACTCGACGTAATGGCTCATCTCGCTGACCGCCTCGCGCATGCGGCGCTCGATGATCTCTTCGCTGTCCTGGCCACGGTTGTCGAGGCGCTGGCGCAGGGCTTCCTGGCTCGGCGGCAGGATGAAAATGGACTTGGCCTGGGGCATCAGGCGACGGACCTGCTGGGCGCCTTGCCAGTCGATCTCGAGGATCAGGTCATGGCCTTCGGCCAGGGTCTGCTGAACCCAGCGCTGGGACGTGCCGTAGAGGTTGCCGAAGACTTCAGCGTGTTCCAGGAAGTCGCCGTGCTCGAGCATCTGCACGAACTCTTCGCGGCTCACGAAGTTGTAGTTGACGCTGTCTACCTCGCCCGGGCGCATGCCGCGGGTGGTGTGGGAAACCGAAACGCGGATGTTGGGCTCGGCGTCGATCAGCGCCTTGACCAGGCTGGTCTTGCCGGCGCCGGAGGGGGCGGAAACGATGTACAGGGTGCCGGGAGTGGCGGTCATGGGGGCAGTCTCTTACTCGATATTCTGGACTTGTTCGCGCATCTGCTCGATCAACACCTTGAGGTTGACCGCAGCCTGGGTGCTGCGCGGGTCGAAGGCCTTGGAGCCCAGGGTGTTGGCTTCGCGGTTGAGTTCCTGCATCAGGAAATCCAGACGGCGGCCTGCCGCGCCGCCAGCCTTGAGCACGCGGCGGACTTCGCTGATGTGGGTGCCGAGGCGATCCAGTTCTTCTGCGACGTCGCTCTTCTGCGCCAGTAGGACCATCTCCTGCTCCAATCGTTGCGGATCGAGCTCGGCCTTCATCTCGGCGAAGCGGTCGAGGATCTTCTGCCGCTGGGCCGCGAGCATCTGCGGCACGAGGGCGCGCAGGGCGGTGACGTCTTCCTGCATGGCGTCCAGGCGGTCATTGAGCAGGCGAGCCAGCTCGGCCCCTTCGCGGGCACGGCCTTTCTTCAGCTCGTCGAGCGCCTTGGCGAACGCTTCCATGGCGGCAGCGTTGAGCGCCTGCGGGTCCGCGGCATCGGCGACCAGAACGCCCGGCCAGGCGAGGACTTCCAGGGGGTTGAGCGGAGCGGGTTGCTGGATCAGCGCGGCGACGCTTTCGGCGGCCTGGATCAGTTGGCTGGCGCGTTCACGGTCCACTTGCAGCGGTTTGCCGGCGCTTTCTTCGGCCAGGCGCAGGGTGATTTCCACCTTGCCGCGCGACAGGCCCTGGCGCAGGGCGTCGCGCACGGGGCCTTCGAGGTCGCGGAAGGCCTCCGGCAGGCGCAGGTGGGGTTCGAGGTAACGGTGATTGACCGAGCGCAGTTCCCAGCTCAGGGTGCCGTGGGAGCCAGCCCGTTCAACGCGGGCGAAGGCGGTCATGCTGTGCACCATGGGGTTTCCTCTCGGTTTCGACGATCAAAGGAGGGGATTGTAGCCCAGGCGGCCTGCGCCTCCCAACGCGGCGATGTCCCCCTTGCCCGAGGGCCTCTATAATGGCGGGCAGATTTCTCCCGAACAGGTAAGCCCGAATGAAACGTCCCAGTGGCCGCGCGGCCGAACAGCTGCGTCCGATCCGCATCACCCGTAACTACACCAAGCACGCCGAAGGTTCGGTGCTGGTTGAGTTCGGGGATACCAAGGTGATCTGCACGGCCAGCGTCGAGTCCGGCGTGCCGCGCTTCCTCAAGGGCCAGGGCCAGGGTTGGCTGACCGCCGAGTACGGCATGCTGCCGCGCGCGACCGGTGAGCGTAACCAGCGCGAGGCCAGCCGTGGCAAACAGGGTGGCCGCACCCTGGAGATCCAGCGTCTGATCGGCCGCTCGCTGCGCGCCGCGCTGGACATGACCAAGCTGGGCGAGAACACCATCTATCTGGATTGCGATGTGATCCAGGCCGACGGTGGCACCCGCACCGCCTCCATCACTGGTGCCATGGTGGCCCTGGTCGATGCGCTGAAGGTGTTGAAGAAGCGCGGCGCATTGAAGGGCGACCCGCTGAAGCAGATGGTCGCCGCCGTTTCCGTGGGCATCTACCAGGGTGAGCCGGTGCTGGACCTGGATTACCTGGAAGACGCTGCCGCCGAGACCGACCTCAACGTGGTCATGACCGATGCCGGCGGCTTCATCGAAGTCCAGGGCACCGCCGAAGGTGCTCCGTTCCAGCCGGAAGAGCTGACCGCCATGCTCGACCTGGCGCGCAAGGGCCTGAACGAGCTGTTCGAGCTGCAGCGCGCCGCGCTGGCCGACTGACTGCAGATCCGCACGAGGAGACGTGGGAATGGACGAACCTACTCAGTATCAGGAGCCGAACCGGGAAGTACGGCAATGGGCGATGTTCTGCCATTTCTCCGCCTTCCTCGGCTTGGTGTTTCCCTTCGGCAATCTGCTGGGGCCCCTGATCGTCTGGCAGATCAAGAAGGACCTCGATCCTTTCGTTGACGCCCAGGGCAAGGAAGCGCTGAACTTCCAGATCACCGTGGCGCTGGCCGTCGTGCTGTGCTTCCTGCTGATGCTGGTGGTGATCGGCTTCCCGCTGCTCGGCCTGGTGAGTATCGGTGCGCTGGTATTGACCATCATCGCCGGGATCAAGGCCAACGAAGGTCAGGCGTATCGCTACCCCTTCTGCTGGCGCCTGGTGAAATAGGCCGAATCGCGGACAAGAAAAAGCCGGCTCGAAAGCCGGCTTTTTTCTGCCTGGATCACACGCTCAGCAGCCAGTCGTAATCAACGATCAGCGGCGCATGCTGCGAGAAGCGCGGTTGGCGCGGCAGCTTGGCGCTGCGCACGAAGCGACGCAGGCCCGGGGTCAGCACCTGGTAATCGAAACGCCAGCCGAGGTTGAGCATCTCGGCCTGCTCGCTGTCCGGCCACCAGCTGAACTGGTCGCCTTCGCGGCTGACTTCGCGCAGGGCATCGACATAACCCATGTTGCCGAACACTTCGTCCATCCACGCACGCTCGGGCGCCAGGAAGCCGGGGATCTGCTGGCAATCGCGCCAGTTCTTCACATCCAGCTTCTGATGAGCGACGTACAGCGAGCCGCAGTAGATGTATTCGCGACGCTTGCGGCGCTGCTTGTTGAGGTAATGGGTGAGGTCGTCCATGAACTTGAACTTGTGGTTCAGGTTCTCGTCCCCGCCTTGCCCGGATGGCAGCAGCAGGGTGGCGATGCTCACTTTGTCGAAATCTGCCTGCAGGTAGCGTCCGTACCGATCGCAGGACTCGAAACCGAGTCCCCAGATAACCGCCTTGGGTTGCAACCGCGAATAGAGTGCCACGCCACCTTGGGCTGGCACTTCGGCATCGCCGGCATAGAGGAAATAACCATCCAGTTGGAAGGCAGGGTCGTCCAGGTCGAAGGCGGAGGCACGGGTGTCTTGCAGGCAGATCACGTCGGCATTCTGAGCTTGCAGCCAACTGAGGAGACCTCGCTCGGCTGCCGCTTGAATACCATTCACGTTCACACTGATGATCCGCATAAATGGCCCCCAAAAACACGTGCGTGTATGATACCCGAGCTCTTTCTATTTAGCTAAATCCGTGCCGTCCGAGGCTTTTCATGCAGGCGTATCAGCGCGATTTCATTCGCTTTGCCATCGAGCGCGGGGTTCTGCGTTTCGGTGAGTTCACTCTCAAATCTGGTCGTACCAGCCCCTATTTCTTCAACGCCGGCCTGTTCAACAGCGGCCTGGCGCTTGCCCAGCTCGGCCGATTCTATGCGGCTGCGGTGGTCGACAGCGGCATTCCTTTCGATGTGCTGTTCGGCCCGGCCTACAAGGGCATTCCGCTGGCTGCGGCTACTGCCGTGGCGCTGGCCGAGCATCACCAGATCGACACCCCGTGGTGCTTCAATCGCAAGGAAGCCAAGGATCATGGCGAAGGCGGCACCTTGGTCGGCGCCCCCCTTTCCGGTCGCGTGCTGATCATCGATGACGTGATCACCGCCGGCACCGCGATCCGCGAAGTGATGCAGATCATCCAGGCCCAGGACGCCCAGGCAGCCGGTGTACTGATCGCTTTGAATCGCCAGGAACGCGGTCAGGGCGAACTCTCGGCTATACAGGAAGTAGAGCGCGATTTCGGCATGCCGGTGATCAGCATCGTATCCCTGGAGCAGGTACTGGAGTACCTGGCCGGTGATGCGGAGCTGAAGAAGCACCTGCCAGCCGTGGAAACCTATCGCGCCAACTTCGGTATCTGACCATTCGGGGCCGGGAGTCCTCATGCTGAAGTCGTCTGCATTCCGCTACAGCCTGGCGTTGGTTCTGCTGCTGCCGGCGCTGGCCGGCGCGGCTGAGCTGTATCGCTACGTCGATGACAAGGGCGTGACCGTCCTGGATCGTCAGGGCGTTCCGCCGGAATACATCGGCAAGGGCTATGAAGTGCTCAACGAGCAGGGCCGGGTCATTCGCGTGATCCCGCCCGCGCCGAGCCGTGAGGAAATGCAGCGTCAGCTCGACGCCAAGGCGCGCGCCAGTTCCGATGCCCAGTTGCTGCGTCTCTACACCAGCGTCGAGGACGTCGACCGCGCCCTGGGGCGCAAGCTCGCCGAGCTGGATGGGATGATCGGTGTTGCCCGGGGCAACCAGCAGTCGCTGCGCACCCAGCAGGCTAACCTGCAGAGCGTGGCTGCGGAAAGCGAGCGGGCCGGACGTGAAGTGCCGGCCCACCTGGTGGAGCAGATCAACAACCTGCGCGACCAGCAGAAAGGCCTCGACACGGATATCGCCCGCTACGAGAAGAGCCGCGACGCCGCCAAGGCCGCATTTGCCGCGGATCGTGCGCGCCTGGCCGAACTGCTCGGCGGCGTTCGCTGACGCGGCTCAGTCGGCCGGTGCGACTCGCTCGAAACCCCGCACCCTTTCCCTCAGCCAGTCCGGCAAGCGCAGGCTCCTGCGATTGTCGGCGTCGGCATGCACGTAGACCACCTCGCCCGAGGTGAGCTGGTCGCCCCCACGCCAGATTCCCAGTTCGAAGGCCATGCTCGCGCCACCCAGGCGGCTGACCCGCACGCCGATATCCAGCAGGTCGTCGAAGCGCGCCGGCGCCAGGTATTCGAGCAGTGTCTTCACTGCGAAAAAGTCGCCGCCATCCTTCAGCAAGTCGGCCGGGTAGGCGACGTCCAGGCTTCGGAAATACTCGGTGATGGCGACGTCGGCGTAGGTCAGGTAGTTGCCATTGAAGACGATGCCTTGCGGGTCGACTTCGGCCCAGCGCACGCGCAGGGGGTGGAAGAAACTGAAGTCATCACGGGACAGCTTGGCCATTTCTGCTCCTTGAAAAAGAACAGGCCGGATCACTCCGGCCTGTCTGGGTTTCGCTCCGCTCAGTGACGCTTGCGGTTGGTGATCAAAGTGCCGACACCGCTGTCGGTGAAGATCTCCAGCAGCACCGCATGGGGCACGCGGCCGTCGATGATGTGCGCGGCATTCACGCCGCCCTGCACCGCATCCAGGGCGCAGCGGATCTTCGGCAGCATGCCGCCGTAGATGGTGCCATCGGCGATCAGGTCGTTGACCTGCTCGGTGGACAGGCCGGTGAGCACTTGGCCCTGCTTGTCCATCAGGCCGGCGATGTTGGTCAGCAGCATAAGCTTCTCGGCCTTCAGCGCTTCGGCCACCTTGCCGGCCACCAGGTCGGCGTTGATGTTGTACGACTCGCCATTGGCGCCGACACCGATCGGGGCGATCACTGGAATGAAGTCGCCCTTCACCAGCATGTTCAGCAGGTCGGTATTGACGCTGGCGACCTCGCCCACGTGGCCGATGTCGATGATTTCCGGCTGGGTCATCTCCGGGGTCTGGCGGGTGACGGTGAGCTTCTTCGCGCGAATCAGCTCAGCGTCCTTGCCGGTCAGGCCGATGGCGCTGCCGCCGTGGCGGTTGATCAGGTTGACGATGTCCTTGTTCACCTGGCCGCCGAGGACCATTTCCACCACATCCATGGTCTGCGCGTCGGTCACGCGCATGCCGTCGACGAAGTGGCTTTCGATGGACAGGCGCTTGAGCAGGTCACCGATCTGCGGGCCGCCGCCGTGCACTACCACGGGGTTGATGCCGACGGCTTTCATCAGCACGACATCGCGGGCGAAGCTGGCCTTCAGCTCGTCGCTTTCCATGGCGTTGCCGCCGTACTTGACCACCAGGGTCTTGCCGACGAAGCGGCGGATATAGGGCAGCGCTTCGGACAGGACCTGGGCGACGTGGGAAGCAGCGTCAAGGCTGAGGGTCATGCTGGGCTCCAGTGAAACGGATCAGAACGGCAGGTTGAGTTCAGGGGCGATGAGGGTGAGCTGGCTGCGGAATACCTGCTTGATGCGCTCCAGCTCTTCCTCAGTGTCGGCCTCGAAGCGCAGCACCAGCACGGGAGTCGTGTTGGAGGCGCGGCACAGGCCCCAGCCCTTCGGATAATCGACACGCACGCCATCGAGGGTGGTGAGGTTGGCTTCGCCCCAATTGGCCTCGCGCTGCAGGCGCTCGATCAGGTGGAACTTGGTCTCGTCGGTGACAGTGATGTTGATTTCCGGAGTGGAGACGTCTTTCGGGAAGGCCGAGAACACATGTTCGGCATCACGCTTGTCCTGGCTGAGGATTTCCAGCAGGCGTGCAGCGCTGTAGATGCCGTCGTCGAAGCCGTACCAGCGCTCCTTGAAGAAGATGTGGCCGCTCATTTCGCCCGCCAGCAGGGCGCCGGTTTCCTTCATCTTCTTCTTGATCAGCGAGTGACCGGTCTTCCACATCACCGGGCGGCCGCCGTAGCCGCTGATGAGGGAGGTCAGGCGGCGGGTGCACTTGACGTCGAAGATGATGTCCGCGCCCGGATTGCGCGATACCACGTCCTTGGCGAACAGCATCAGCAGGCGGTCCGGGTAGATGATGGTGCCTTCGTTGGTCACCACGCCGACACGGTCGCCGTCGCCGTCGAAGGCCAGGCCCAGGTCAGCCTTCTCTTCTTTCACCTTGGCGATCAGGTCTTCCAGGTTCTCCGGCTTGCCCGGGTCCGGATGGTGGTTCGGGAAGGTGCCGTCAACGTCGCAGAAGAGCGGGATCACGGTGCAGCCCAGGGCTTCGATCAGCTGCGGGGCGATCACGCCGGCGACGCCGTTGCCGCAGTCCACCACCACTTTCATGGGCTTGGCCAGGGCGATGTCGTCGCGGATTTCGCGGAAGTAGCGGTCCAGCACGTCGACCGCTTCAATGCTGCCGACGCCGCTGGCCAGGTCGTTGTTCTGGATGCGGGTGTGCAGGGCGGTGATCTGTTCGTTGGCCAGGGTTTCGCCGGCGACCATGATCTTGAAGCCGTTGTAGTCCGGCGGGTTGTGGCTGCCGGTGAGCATCACGCCGGATTTGCCAGCCAGGACGTTGGCGGCGTAGTAGAGCGCCGGAGTCGGCACCATGCCGACGTCGGTGACCTGGCAGCCACAATCCATCAGGCCCTGGATCAGCGCCTGGACCAGCTCGGGGCCGGACAGGCGACCGTCGCGGCCGACCGAAACGCAGGGTTCGCCGCGAGCCAGGCTCTCGGAGCCGATGGCGCGACCTACCCAGTAGGCGGTTTCTGTGGTGAGGGTATCGCCGACCACGCCGCGAATGTCATAGGCGCGGAAAATGCTGGCGGGCAGGGGGGGAGCGATCTGTTCGATGCTGGTCATGGCGGGGGCTTGCTCCAATCCCAGGAGGTCCTGGTCTTCGTCGAGGATGTCGATATCGAGAATGTCGGTATCTTGGAAAAGCGGGTCGGCCGATTCGGCTGGTCGGGCGGATGCCGGGGCAACATGGTTGCCGGCGGGCGTCTGGACCAGGCCATTGTCCGGCGCCGGCTCGGGTTTGCGCCTGGGTTGGCGGGCTAGCGCCTGGGCCAGGCTGTCCAGCGCCGGCAGGCGCAGACTGAAGGCTTTGACGCTCTTGCCGTTGGAGAGTTCTTGCAATAGTTGATTGAGCTGCTGGGCGTCGTCGCGCAACTTGCGTTGCAGGGCGCCCTGGCTGAGTTTCAGACCGAGCACTGCACCGCCAAGAGCGAGCAGGGCGGCCAGGGCCAGCAGCAGGGGCGAGAAGTGGGTCTGGGTCAGGGCCTGGCCGGGCGTGAAGCTGAGCTTCCAGTTCGGATTGCCACTGTCCAGGGCGATGGGTGCGGCGTCGCCGGCCTGGCCGCGCTGGGCGAGGACCTGGATCGGGGCATTGCTGAATTGCTGGGTCAGCTGCAACTGGCCGATATCCGCCGATACCGACGGCAGGCTGCGCAGCAGTCGGTCCAGGTCGAACACCATCAGCAGGGTGCCCTGGGAGACGCTCTGTTCATTCAGGCGCAGCGGCGCGGCGCTGTAGACCAGCCAGCGCTCCCCCACCTTGTAGGCTTCCGGGCTGGGTTGCTGGCCACTTTCCAGGCGCCGCAGCATGTCGAGCGCAGCGAAGTTCATCGGCGCGGCACGCTGGGTGTTCTGCTGGGCCTGCCCGGGCAGGTTGAGGTGGGCATCGACCACGCCGTCGCGATAACCCAGTCCGCGTTCGGCCGCCAACAACTGGCCAGCGTCGCCACCGGTGAGGGCGGTGATCAGGCTGGGGTCATGGGCGGCGGCACTGGTATCGGCCTGCAGTTGGGCGATGGCCTGGCGCAGGGTGGCGGCCTGACTGCCGCCCCAGGCCTGGCCGAGCTGGTCGATCCGGGCCTGTTCGGCAGGGCCGAGGACGCCGAACCAGAGCAGCGCGCCGGCGGCGACCACACCCGTGAGGGCGGCGAGCGCACCGGGGAGCAGGTCGTCAGAGCTCTTGCGAACGGCCCGGGAGTCGGCCGGCCGGATGGCCGCTCCATTGGTGGCGGCGTCCTTGCTGCTGCGCTTGAAGAGTTTCACTGAACGTCTCCTGGGCGGTTCGTCCTGGTGTGGTTCTGTCAGTGGCTGCCGGTGTGACCGAACCCGCCGGCACCACGTTCGCTTTCGTGGAACTCGTCGACCAGTTCGAAGTGCGCCTGGACCACGGGCACCAGTACCAGCTGGGCAATACGTTCGCCAATGGCGATACGGAAGGCGGTCTGGCCGCGGTTCCAGCAGGACACCATCAGCTCGCCCTGGTAGTCGGAGTCGATCAGGCCCACGAGGTTCCCGAGGACCACGCCGTGCTTGTGGCCAAGGCCGGAGCGTGGCAGGACCAGCGCGGCCAGGCCCGGGTCGGCGATGTGGATCGACAGGCCAGTGGGAATCAGGATGGTCTGGCCCGGCTCAAGGACGACTTCTTCCTTGAGCATGGCGCGCAGGTCGAGGCCGGCGGAGCCTGGGGTGGCGTATTGCGGCAGCGGGAATTCGCTGCCGAGACGGGAATCGAGGATCTTGGCTTGCAGTGAGTGCATGGAGTCTCAGGCCTGGTTGAGGCGGTCGGCGATGAAGGCGATCAGCTGGCGGGCGATCTTGCCCTTGCTGGTCTGGGCGAAGCTGGATTGGGCCAGGTCACGGTCGATGACGGTGATGGCGTTCTCCTCGCTGTTGAAGCCAATGCTCGGGTTGGCCACGTCATTGGCGACGATGAGGTCGAGGTTCTTGTCCTTGAGCTTGCGCGAAGCGTACTCGAGCAGGTTCTCGGTCTCGGCGGCGAAGCCCACGCTGAAGGGGCGGTCGGCGCGGCCGGCGAGCGTCGCGAGGATATCGGGGTTGCGTACCAGCTGCAGTAGCAGGCCCTCGCCACTGGTCGGGTCTTTCTTCATTTTGTGCTGTGCAACCACTTCCGGGCGGTAATCAGCCACAGCGGCGGCGGCGATCAGCAGGTCGCAGGGCATGGCCGCTTCACAGGCGGCGAGCATGTCGCGGGCGCTGACGACGTCGATGCGGTTGACCCGGTCTGGCGTCGGCAGGTGAACCGGGCCGGTGATCAGGGTCACCTTGGCGCCGGCTTCCACGGCGGCTTCGGCGAGGGCGAAGCCCATCTTTCCGGAGCTGTGGTTGGTGATGTAGCGCACCGGGTCGATGTTTTCCTGGGTCGGTCCGGCGGTGATCAGTACGTGGCGACCGGTGAGCGCGCGATGCTCGAAGCAGTCGGCGGCGAGCTGGGCCAGTTCCTCGGCTTCGAGCATGCGGCCCAGGCCGACGTCGCCACAGGCCTGGCTGCCGGCCGCTGGGCCGAACAGGCGCAGTCCGCGTTTGCCGAGGAGCTCCAGGTTGGCCTGGGTGGCCGGATCGCGCCACATGGCCTGGTTCATCGCGGGAGCGAGGGCAACCGGGGCATCGGTGGCGAGCACCAGGGTGGTCAGCAGGTCATCCGCGACGCCTTGCGCCAGGCGTGCCATCAGGTCGGCCGTGGCCGGCGCGATCAGCACCAGGTCGGCCCAGCGAGCCAGCTCGATATGCCCCATGGCCGCTTCGGCGGCGGAGTCGAGCAGTTCGAGGTGAACGGGATGCCCGGAGAGGGCCTGGAGGGTCAGCGGGGTGATGAACTCGCGGCCGCCCTGGGTCATTACCACGCGGACCTCGGCGCCCTGGTCGCGCAGTCGGCGAACCAGTTCAGCGCTCTTGTAGGCGGCAATGCCGCCGCCCACGCCCAGAAGGATGCGTTTCCGATAGAGCCGCTGCATAGGCCTGCCTTTATGAGGTTGAAGATGTGCTGCGGCGAAGGCGCCTCCCCAGGCCGATCGTCGCGCAAAAAAGGTGGGTTAAGATAGCACAGCGCCCGCACTGGAACAGCGGCGCGGCTCAACCATGGAGGTGTCATGAGCATCCGCAATTGGCCCGCGGCGGAGCGTCCGCGGGAGAAGCTTCTTGAACTGGGTGCGGCGGCCCTGAGCGACGCCGAGCTCCTCGCCATTTTCCTGCGAACCGGGGTGGCTGGCCGCAGTGCCGTCGATCTGGCGCGCCACCTGCTGAACGACTTCGGCAGCCTGCGTGCCTTGCTGGAGGCCGAATTGCAGGAGTTCAGCCAGCACCTGGGCCTGGGGCCGGCGAAGTTCGCCCAGTTGCAGGCGGTGTTGGAGATGTCCCGTCGCCACCTGGCCGAAGGGCTGCGTCGCGACTCTGCGCTGGAAAGTCCCCAGGCGGTGCGTGACTTCCTCAAGGCGCAGTTGCGCCATTCCCAACACGAGCAGTTCGCTTGTCTGTTTCTCGACGCCAAGCATCGGGTACTGGCCTTCGAAGTGCTGTTCCACGGCACCATCGATGGCGCCAGCGTCTATCCCCGCCAGGTGGTCAAGCGCGCGCTGGCACACAACGCGGCAGCGCTGATCCTCAGCCACAACCATCCTTCCGGGGTCGCCGAGCCCAGCGAAGCGGATCGTCAGCTGACCCGGCGTCTCAAGGAGGCGCTGGCGCTGATCGATGTGCGCGTGCTCGACCACTTCATCGTGGGGGATGGTGAGCCGCTGTCGATGGCCGAGTGGGGCTGGGTCTAGTCCAGGCTCACCTTCGAGAAATCCTGCCGGCCGAAGGGGCTGACCTGATAACCCTCGACGTTCGAGCGGGTCAGTGCGAAGGCCGTGGGATGGGCCAGGGGCAGCCAGAGTGCCTGTTCGCGGATGATCTGCTGTGCCTTTGTATAAAGGCTGGTGCGCTCGGCCGGGTCGGTGTGGCTCTTGCCATCGGCGATCAGCTTGTCGAGCCCGGCGTCGCAGTAGCGTGCGAAGTTGAGCCCGGATTGCACCGAGGCGCAGGAAAACTGCGGAGTGAGGAAGTTGTCCGGGTCGCCGTTGTCGCCGGCCCAGCCCATGAACAGCAGGTCGTGCTCGCCGGCCTTGGCGCGACGGATCAGCTCGCCCCATTCGATCACGCGGATCTCGGCCTGAATGCCCACCTTGGCCAGGTCGGCCTGGAGCAGTTGGGCACCCAGGCTCGGGTTGGGGTTGAGCAGGCTGCCGGAGGGGCGGGTCCAGATGGTGGTCTTGAATCCGTCCTTCAGGCCCGCCTGGGCAAGCAGGGCCTTGGCTTTCTGCAGGTCGTGCGGGTAAACCGGCAGGTCTTTGGCGTAGCTCCAGGTGTTCGGCGGGTACGGACCATCGGCCGCGGTGGCGCTGCCTTCGAAAACAGCCTTGATGTAGCTCGGTTTGTCGAAGGCAAGGTTGATTGCCTGGCGGACTTCAGGCTTGTCCAGCGGCGGATGCTGGCTGTTGATGCCGACGAAGGCGGTCATGAAGGCGGGGGTCTGGATCACCTTGATGTTCTTGTCGCTGGCGGCCGACTGCACGTCCAGGGGCTTGGGCGACAGGGCGACCTGGCATTCGCCGCGACGCAGCTTCTGCAGGCGCACATTGGCGTCGGGGGTGATGGCAAAGACCAGGCCATCGACGCCCGGTTTGCCGCCGAAGTAGTCGGGGTTGGCGGCGTAGCGAACAGCAGCGTCCTTCTGGAAGCGACGGAAGACGAACGGGCCGGTGCCGATGGGCTGGGCATTGAGCTTCTCGGGCGTACCCGCCTTCATCAGCTGGTCGGCATATTCGGCCGAATAGATGGAGGCGAAGCCCATGCTCAGGGTGGCGAGGAAGGTGGAGTCCGGCTTGTTGAGGGTAAAGCGCACCTGCCGGTCGTCCAGCTTGTCGATGCTTTTGATGAGGCCAGGCAGCTGCATGGACTGGGCATGGGGGAACCCGCTTTGCGCGACCTTGTGCCAGGGGTTGGCCGGGTCGAGCATGCGCTGGAAACTGAATACCACGTCGTCAGCAGCCAGCGTGCGGCTCGGCTTGAAGTAGTCGGTCGAGTGGAAGGCCACGTCCTGGCGCAGATGGAAGGTGTAGGTCAGTCCATCGGCGGAGACATCCCAGCGTTCAGCCAGCCCCGGCACCAGTTTGCTGGCCTGGGCATCGAATTCCACCAGTCGGTTCATCAGCACATCGGCCGAGGCATTGGTGGTGGTGAGGGAGTTGTACTGCACCACGTCGAACCCCTCGGGGCTGGCCTCGGTGCAGACGCTCAATGTAGCGGCCTGGGCGAATAGCGGGGCGAACAGCAGCGGGAGGGCGGCGAAACGCATGGCAAGCTCCTTTGCATGGGAGGGCGGGCCCGCGGCGGGCCAAAGGCCTTACCCTAGACCAAGCCAGGGCGGCGGACAATGCGCGAGGGCGACGAGCGGTTACCTCTCCGGAGCCCCTTTGGTGCGGCGGCGCGGGTATGATTGCGGCTTCTCGGGGCCTGTGGGTAAAACGCTACGACCCTTGCTGCACTAGGGCCTTTCTGATATAAAGCAGCGCTCTTTTCTGGGGGCCCGGTCTTTCGCAGTCAAAATGCGGCCGGTAAGACCCCGACGAGACGGGCGTTCAAGCGCCCAAAAATGTGAGAGTTCAAGCGGCCAACCCATGCCGGGTTGGGCATGTGGTTTAGAGGGCTGAGTCATGTCGAGAGTCTGTCAAGTAACCGGTAAGGGTCCGGCTACTGGGAACAACATTTCCCACGCAAACAACAAAACCCGTCGTCGTTTCCTGCCGAACCTGCAGCACCATCGCTTCTGGGTCGAGTCCGAGAAGCGCTTTGTACGTCTGCGCGTTTCCGCCAAGGGTATGCGTGTCATCGACAAGCGCGGCATCGACGTAGTTCTGTCTGAACTGCGCGCTCGCGGCGAAAAGGTTTAAGGAGCTAATCATGCGTGAACTGATCCGTTTGGTGTCCAGTGCCGGTACCGGCCACTTCTACACCACCGACAAGAACAAGCGCACCACTCCCGACAAGATCGAAATCAAGAAATTCGATCCGGTCGTGCGTAAGCATGTGATGTACAAGGAAGCCAAGATCAAGTAATTGATCCGGCCCTTGTCGAGAAAGCCCGCCTAGTGCGGGCTTTTTCATGCCTGTGATTTGCTGCCGGCGGATTGGCTTCGGGCTACAGACCTGGCTTGTGGGGGCGAATTCATTCGCTAAGGGCGGCGAAGCCGACCCAGTGAGGGGCAGAGGGCAGGCCTGCGGCCTGCTCAGCGATTGAAATCGCCCCCACAGAAAAAACAATCCTTGGCTTTTGCCCATAAAAAAGCCCGCCAATGGCGGGCTGAAGGGTGACAAGCATTGGACAGGGCAGGCTTAGCCGGCAGCCTGCTCGAAAATCACGTAGACCTTGCGGCAAGGCTCGAGCACTTCCCAGGTGCCCGAGAAGCCCGCCGGGATAACGAAGCGATCGCCGGCCCGCACGGTCTTGGCGTTGCCGTCCGCATCACGGATGACCGACACGCCCTGGAGAATCTCGCAGTACTCGTGCTCGCTGTAGCTCACGGTCCAGTGACCCACGGCGCCTTCCCAGATACCCACATTGAACTGGCCGCACGGACTGCCGTAGTGGTTGCGCACGCTCTGCTCGGGATCGCCCTTGAGGATCTTCTCGGGGGCGGGACGGTAGTGCTCCGGTGCGGTGGTGGCCTGGGCGAAGTCGACGATCTGCTGGATGTTCATTGTGCGGTCCTTGTTCAGACGGCCTTGCGGATGGAGTCGGCGAGCTTGCCGACGAGAATGTCGATCTGTTCCTTTTCCACGATCAGCGGTGGCGACATGGCGATGGTGTCGCCGGTGACGCGGACCATCAGGTCGTCGTGGAAGCACTGCTCGAACACCTGGAAGCCGCGCTTGCCGACGCCTTCGGCGCTCGGGGCGAGCTGGACGCCGCCGACCAGGCCGACTGCGCGAATGTCGATCACGTTGGGCAGGTCACGCAGGCTGAGCAGTGCGTCCTGCCAGTAGCCTTCCAGTTCAACGGCGCGCTCGAACAGGCGCTCGCCCTGGTAGATGTCCAGGGTTGCCAGGGCGGCGGCGCAAGCCACCGGGTGGCCGGAGTAGGTATAGCCGTGGAAGAACTCGATGGCACTTTCCGGGCCGTGCATGAAGGCCTGGTAAATCTCCTCGGCGACGAACACTGCGCCCATGGGAATGGCACCGTTGGTCAGGCCTTTGGCGCAAGTGATGATGTCCGGGGTGACGCCCCAGCGCTGGGCGGCGAAGGCTTGGCCGACGCGGCCGAAGCCGGTGATGACTTCGTCGAAGATCAACAGGATGCCGTGCTTGCGGGTGATGTCGCGCAGGCGCTGCAGGTAGCCCACCGGAGGCAGGATCACGCCAGCCGAGCCGGACATGGGCTCGACGATCACGGCGGCGATGTTCTCGGCTCCATGCAGGGTCACCAGGCGCTCCAGCTCGTCGGCCTTCTCGATGCCGAACTCCGGCAGGCCGCGGCTGAAGGCATTGCGCTGGATGTCCAAGGTGTGTGGCAGGTGATCGACGTTAGGCAGCAGGGCAGGGAAGGCCTTGCGGTTGTTGACCATGCCACCTACCGAAATGCCGCCGAACCCTACCCCGTGGTAACCCAGCTCGCGGCCGATCAGGCGGGTGCGGGTGCCCTGGCCGATGGCGCGCTGGTAGGCGAGGGCGATCTTCAGCGCCGTATCCGCCGACTCCGAACCGGAGTTGGTGAAGAACACCTTGTTGAGACCTTTGGGGGCGATATCGGCCAGGCGTTCAGCCAGCTCGAAGGGCAGGGGATGCCCCATCTGGAAGGTCGGTGCGAAATCCAGCTTGGCGATCTGCTTGCTCACCGCCTCGGTGATCTCGCGGCGACCGTGGCCGGCGTTGCAGCACCAGAGCCCGGCGGTGCCATCGAGGACCTGGCGGCCATCGGTGCTGGTGAAGTACATCCCTTCGGCACTTTCCAGCAGGCGCGGGTTGGCCTTGAACTGGCGGTTGGCGGTGAAAGGCATCCAGAAGTCGTCCAGGCTGTTGGATATTCTGCCCGGTAGAGGTGCGAAGGCGTTTGTCATTGTGACCACCAGGGGAGGCGAGGTGAGGTGTTGTAATGATTTTGGCGGAGTCTATGTTTAATATAACGAACATGACAAGGGCGTTTGGCCGCCAACTGTAAAATATATTGAAAAGGCTAGTCTCTCTGGTTTAGGGTTGCGAGGATGGCCAGATGTAGGTTGGCCTTGCAGAATTTTTGACAGTGCATGCCTGAGCTGGCGGCACTCTTCTAATAAGAGGAAAGCTCCGATGACCACCCTGACCCGTGCAGACTGGGAACAACGCGCCAAGTCCGTGCAGATCGAGACCCGCGCCTTCATCCATGGCGAATACACCAACGCCGTTTCCGGCGAGACCTTCGATTGCATCAGCCCGGTCGATGGTCGTCTGCTGGGCAAGGTCGCCAGCTGCGATCTGGCCGACGCCGAGTTGGCAGTGAAGGATGCCCGCGCCGTGTTCGAGTCCGGTGTGTGGTCGCGCCTGGCGCCGGTCAAGCGCAAAGAAGTGATGATTCGTTTCGCCGACCTGATCGACGCCCACGCCGAAGAGCTGGCCCTGCTGGAAACCCTGGATATGGGCAAGCCGATCAGTGACTCCCTGAGCGTCGACGTCCCGTCCGCATCCCGCGCCATCCGTTGGAGCGGCGAGGCCATCGACAAGATCTACGACGAAGTGGCGGCCACCCCGCACAACGAACTGGGCCTGGTGACCCGTGAGCCGGTAGGCGTTGTCGCTGCCATCGTGCCGTGGAACTTCCCGCTGCTGATGACCTGCTGGAAGCTCGGCCCGGCACTGTCCACCGGCAACTCGCTGGTGCTGAAACCCTCCGAGAAGTCGCCGCTGACCGCTATTCGCCTGGGCCAGCTGGCCATCGAAGCCGGTATCCCGGCGGGTGTGCTGAACGTGCTGCCGGGCTTCGGCCACACCGTGGGCAAGGCCCTGGCCCTGCACATGGACGTCGACACCCTGGTGTTCACCGGCTCCACCAAGATCGCCAAGCAACTGATGATCTACGCCGGCGAATCCAACATGAAGCGCGTCTGGCTGGAAGCCGGCGGCAAGAGCCCGAACATCGTCTTCGCCGACGCCCCTGACCTGCAGGCCGCCGCCGAAGCCGCGGCTGGTGCCATCGCCTTCAACCAGGGCGAAGTCTGCACCGCCGGTTCGCGCCTGCTGGTGGAGCGCTCCATCAAGGACAAGTTCGTGCCCATGGTGGTCGAGGCGATCAAGGCCTGGAAACCGGGCAACCCGCTGGACCCGGCAACCAACGTCGGTGCCCTGGTGGATACCACCCAGATGAACAACGTGCTGTCCTACATCCAGGCCGGCCATGACGACGGCGCCAAGCTGGTGGCCGGTGGCAAGCGCGTGCTGGAAGAAACCGGCGGCACCTACGTCGAGCCGACCATCTTCGACGGCGTGAGCAACGCCATGCGCATCGCCAAGGAAGAGATCTTCGGCCCGGTGCTCTCGGTCATCGCCTTCGACAGCGAAGAAGAAGCCGTCGCCATCGCCAACGACACCATCTACGGCCTGGCCGCAGCGGTATGGACCAACAACCTGTCCCGCGCTCACCTGGTCGGCAAGGCCCTGCGCGCCGGCAGCGTCTGGATCAACCAGTACGACGGCGGCGACATGACCGCCCCCTTCGGCGGCTTCAAGCAGTCCGGCAACGGTCGCGACAAGTCCCTGCACGCCTTCGACAAGTACACCGAGCTGAAGTCCACCTGGATCAAGCTCTGATACGCCATTGAGGTCCGCCCCTCCGATTCGAGGGGCCGGCTCTTCGAGCCACGCCTGCGGCCGGGTTTCCAGTAATGGAGCCCGGCCGTTTTGCTTTGCCCACACGGAAGGGAGGACATCGGCGATGCGTTGGGGAACCTATTTCGCGGTGTGCGGCGCGGTCATCAGCATCGGCCTCGCCCTGGGCGTGACCATGCCGTTGGTGTCGCTGCGGCTGGAGAGCTGGGGCTATGACAGCTTCGCCATCGGTGTGATGGCGGCGACCCCGGCGGTAGGCGTGCTGCTCGGTGCTGTGATCGCCGGACGCCTGGCGGCGCGGTTCGGCACCACGACCCTGATGCAGCTCTGCCTGCTCGTGGGCGCGGTGTCCGTGGGCTTGCTGGCGCTGGTCCAGGTTTATCCCGTCTGGTTGTTGCTGCGGTTGCTGATCGGTGTCGCCCTGACGGTGGTGTTTATCCTCGGCGAAAGCTGGATCAACCAATTGGCAGTGGAGGAGTGGCGCGGCCGCCTGGTGGCTCTCTATGGCACCGGCTACGCCCTGAGCCAACTGTCCGGCCCGTTGCTGCTCGCGGCAATCGGCACCGGCAACGACCTCGGTTTCTGGACCGGCACCGGACTGCTGGTGGGTGGTTCGCTGCTATTGCTCGGCCGTACCGGCGCCCCCAGCGTCGATGCCCATAGCGCGTCGGGTCGCGGGCTCTGGTCCTTCTGCGCGCGCCTGCCGACCATTGCCTGGGCAGTCGTACTGTTCGCCGCCTTTGAAGCGATGATGCTGACCTTGCTGCCGATATATGGCCTGCGCCAGGGATTCACCCAGGAAGTGGCCTTGTTGATGGCCAGCGTGGTGGTGGTGGGTGATGCTGCGCTGCAGCTGCCCATTGGCTGGCTGGCAGATCGGATGTCCCGCCTCAGCCTGTTCCGCGCCTGTGGCGTCACGCTGCTGGCGAGCAGCCTGGCCATTCCGCTATTGCTTCATACACCGCTGATCTGGCCGATCTGGGTGCTGTTCGGGGCCAGCGCTGGCGGCCTCTTCACCCTGGCGCTGATCCTGATCGGTGAGCGCTATCGGGATGACGAGCTGGTGCGGGCCAACGCCCATATCGCCCAGCTCTGGGGGGTTGGCTGCCTGATCGGGCCTCTGGTAACCGGCGCCGCAAGCCAGTGGATAAGTGGCCATGCGCTGCCGCTGATGATGGCCCTGGGCGCTGCGGGATTCGTCTGGCTGGCCTGGACCCGCGAACTATTCGACGACGGCGCCGAAGCGGTCGCCGACTGAGACGACAAGGGCCGCATGTGCGGCCCTTGTCTCGTAAAGGAATTCGCTCCCACGGGATGGTCAGACGATCCCCACCGCTTCCTTCATCCGGTACCAGAGCATCCCGAGTGCCAGCAGCGGCGAACGCAGGTGGCGGCCGCCCGGGAAGGTGATGTGCGGGACCCTGGAGAAGATATCGAAGCCGTTGCTCTGCTCGCCACAAATGGCCTCGGCCAGCAATTGGCCGGCCAGGTGGGTGGCGTTCACGCCGTGGCCGGAATAGGCCTGGGCGAAGTAGACATTGGGCTGGTCAGGCAGCTTGCCGATCTGCGGTAGACGGTTGGCGCCGATGCCGATCATGCCGCCCCACTGGTAATCGATACGCACGTTCTCCAATTGCGGGAACACCTTGAGCATCTTCGGTCGCATGTAGGCGGCGATGTCCGCCGGGTCACGTCCCGAATAGTGGCAAGCACCGCCGAACAGCAGGCGGTTGTCGGCGGAGAGCCGGTAGTAATCCAACGCCACGCGCTGGTCGCAGACCGCCATGTTCTGCGGCAGCAGTTCACGGGCGAGTTCGGCCGACAGTGGCTCGGTGGCGATCACGTAGCTGCCGGCGGGCAGCACCTTGCCGCCGAGGGTGGAGTTGAGGTTGTTCATGTACGCGTTGCAACCCAGCACGAGGGTCTTGGCGCGAACGTGTCCGCGGGCGGTATGCACCTTCACTTCGGGGCCGTAGTCGATGCGGGTGACTGCGGAATGCTCGAACAGGCGCACGCCGAGGGATTGCGCGGCAGCGGCCTCGCCCAGGGCGAGGTTCAGCGGATGCAGGTGACCGGAACCCATGTCGATCAGGCCGCCCACATAGCGGTCCGAGCCGACCACGCTGCGCATCTCATGGGCTTGCAGCAGGCGCATTTCATGGCGGTAGCCGAGGCCTTTCAGCTCTTCCATGTCTTCCGCGAAGCCGGCGAGGTCGCGCGGCTTGTTGGCCAGGTCGCAGTAGCCCCAGGTCAGGTCGCAGTCGATGGAGAACTCCGCGACGCGGCGGCGGACGATCTCCACTGCTTCCAGACCCATGAGCTTGAGTGAGCGCACGCCTTCGGCGCCGATCACCGACTCGAACTGCTCGACGCCATGGCCAACGCCACGAATCAGCTGCCCGCCATTGCGCCCGCTGGCGCCCCAGCCGATCTGCCGGGATTCCAGCAACACCACGGAACGACCGCGCTTGGCCAGTTCGATCGCCGTGTTCAGCCCGGAGTAACCGCCACCGACAATGCACACGTCGGCCACCTCCTCTCCCGCCAGGGATGGGTAATCGATACGCCGATTGGCGGTCGCTGCGTAATAGGAGGGGGCATGGTGTTCGGTATGCACCGGGATGCGAACGCGGGCGTTCATGTGCGAAATCCTGATTTTGTTGTTTGGAAAATTTTACGCCCGGGCAGGATAAGGCGAACCCCCGAGCTGTGCCAAGGGGTTCGGAACGCTCGTAACAAATCAGTCGGGGATCGGCAGGTTCAGTGACTCTTTCACTTCTTCCATGACGATGTAGGACTTGGATTCACGCACGTGAGGCAGCTTCAGCAGGATGTCGCCGAGCAGCTTGCGGTAGGAGGCCATCTCATTGATTCGGGCCTTCACCAGGTAGTCGAAATCGCCCGAGACCAGGTGGCATTCGAGTACATGGGGCAGCTTGAGTACGGCGCGGCGGAAGTCTTCGAAGGTGTCGCCGGACTTGTAGTCCAGGCTGATCTCGACGAATACCAGCAGGCTGGCCTTCAGGTGCTGCGGGTTCAGCCGCGCGTTGTAGCCGAGGATGATCCCCTCTCGCTCCAGGCGGCGCACACGCTCGGTGCAGGGCGTAGTGGAAAGCCCCACGCGTTCGCCCAGCTCGGTGAAGGAGATCCGGCCGTCTTCCTGCAGGATTCGTAAAATATTCCGGTCTATCTTGTCCAGTTCACGACGGGATTGATGCTGGGTGCGCATGGTGGATGCCCCTCCGCTGAAGCGCATTCTGCCGAGAATTATCGCCAAATATGGCTATCTATATAGTGAATATCACTGCGTTTGTCTCCCTATACTTCGCGTCAACGACGCTCAAAATAACAAACGCAGCGGAATCCCCGTTGCGAATGGAGACAGACATGCGAGTGATGGTCCTTGGCAGTGGTGTGATCGGTACGACTAGCGCCTATTACTTGGCCCAGGCGGGGTTCGAGGTGGTCGTGGTCGACCGCCAGAACGCCGTGGCCATGGAAACCAGCTTCGCCAACGCTGGCCAGGTTTCCCCCGGTTACGCATCGCCCTGGGCGGCGCCCGGCGTGCCGCTGAAGGCCGTCAAATGGATGCTGCAGCAGCACGCGCCGCTGGCCATCCGCACCACCAGCGACATCGACCAGTACCTGTGGATGACGCAGATGCTGCGCAACTGCACCGCCGCCCGCTATGCAGTGAACAAGGAACGCATGGTGCGTCTGTCCGAGTACAGCCGCGACTGCCTCGACGAGCTCCGCGCTGAAACCGGCATCAGCTATGAAGGCCGCGCCCTCGGCACGACCCAGCTGTTCCGCACCCAGGCCCAGGTAGACGCCGCGGCCAAGGACATCGCCGTGCTCGAAGCATCCGGCGTGCCCTACGAATTGCTCGACCGTGACGGCATCGCCCGCGTCGAACCGGCCCTGGCCAACGTCAAGCACAAGCTGGCCGGCGCCCTGCGCCTGCCCAACGACCAGACCGGCGACTGCCAGATGTTCACCACCCGCCTCGCCGAGATGGCGGAGAAGCTGGGCGTGGAATTCCGCTTCGGCCAGAACATCGAAGGCCTGGACTTCGCCGGCGACCGCATCAATGGCGTGTGGATCGATGGCAAGCTGGAAACCGCAGACCGCTACGTCCTGGCGCTCGGCAGCTACACCCCGCAAATGCTCAAGCCGCTGGGCATCAAGGCCCCGGTCTATCCGCTCAAGGGTTATTCGCTGACCGTGCCGATCACCAATCCGGCCATGGCTCCGACTTCGACCATTCTCGATGAGACCTACAAGGTCGCCATCACTCGCTTCGACAAGCGCATCCGCGTGGGCGGCATGGCCGAGATCACCGGTTTCAACCTGGACCTGAATCCGGCTCGCCGTGACACGCTGGAAATGATCACCGCCGACCTCTATCCGGAAGGTGGCGATCTGTCCCAGGCGAGCTTCTGGACCGGCCTGCGCCCGGCGACTCCGGACGGCACCCCGATCGTGGGCGCCACTCCGTTCCGCAACCTGTTCCTCAATACCGGCCACGGCACCCTGGGTTGGACCATGGCCTGCGGCTCCGGCCGCCTGCTGGCGGACCTGATGGCGCGCAAGCGTCCGCAGATCAGCGCAGAAGGCCTGGACATCTTCCGCTACGGCAATTCCAAAGAGACCCCGAGCAATGTCAATCCAGCGCCTGCGCACTGAAACCCGCTACAGCGAAATCGTCATCCACAACGGCACGGTCTACCTGGCCGGCCAACTGGATGAGAAGCACAGCGCGGGTGTCGGCCAGCAGACTCGCGAAACCCTGGCTGCCATTGACGCGCTGCTGGACGAGGCCGGTACCGACAGGAGTCGCATCCTGTCGGTGACCATCTACCTGAAGGACATGGAGGCGGACTACGCCGCGATGAATGCGGTGTGGGATGCCTGGGTGCCGAAAGGCGCTGCTCCGGCCCGTGCCTGCGTCGAGGCGAAGATGTACTCGCCCGATGTGCTGGTGGAAATGACGGTCGTCGCCGCGCTTCCCTAAGTTTCTTGCTCAGCCCGGCGTTCGCGCCGGGTTTTTTCCACCCGATCAATTAGAAGAAGCCCTCGCCATGCGTCCCGCCCGTGCCCTGATCGATCTAGAAGCGCTGCGCCACAACTACCGCCTCGCCCGCGAAGTCAGCGGCGCCAAGGCGCTCGCCGTGGTCAAGGCCGATGCTTATGGCCATGGTGCGGTGCGCTGCGCCCAGGCACTGGAATCCGAGGCCAACGGCTTTGCCGTGGCCTGCATCGAGGAAGCGCTGCAATTGCGCGCGGCGGGTATCCGCAAGCCGATCCTGCTGCTGGAAGGATTCTTCGAGGCCGACGAGCTGGATCTGATCCAGGAACACGATTTCTGGACCGTGGTGCACGCCAGCTGGCAGCTGGACGCCATCGAGCGCGCCAATCTGCACAAGCCGCTGACCGTCTGGCTCAAGCTGGATTCGGGCATGCACCGCGTTGGCCTGCATCCGGCTGAGTACCGTGATGCCTGGCAGCGCCTGCAGGCGAGTGGAAAGGTCGAGAAGATCGTATTGATGAGCCACTTCGCCCGCGCCGATGAGCTGGATTGCAGCAGCAGCGTCGAGCAGGTGGCGGTATTCGAGCAGGCCCGCGCCGGACTCGAGGCCGAGGTCAGCCTGCGCAACTCGCCGGCCGTGCTGGGTTGGCCGCAGGTGCCGAGCGATTGGGTGCGCCCCGGCATCATGCTCTACGGCGCGACTCCCTTTGAGCAGCCCAACGCCCTGGCGGAGCGCCTGAAACCGGTGATGACCCTCGAATCGAAGATCATCAGCGTACGTGAACTGCCGGCTGGTCAGCCGGTTGGCTATGGCGCGAAGTTCGTCACCGAGCGCCCGACTCGCGTCGGCGTCGTCGCCATGGGATACGCCGATGGTTATCCGCGCCACGCGCCCACCGGGACTCCGGTGAGCATCGACGGGCAGCCGAGCCGCCTGATTGGCCGGGTCTCCATGGACATGCTCACGGTCGACCTCACCGATCTGCCCGATGCAGGTTTGGGCAGCCGAGTCGAACTCTGGGGCAAGGAAGTTCTGGCCAGTGACGTGGCGGCTCATGCCGGCACCATTCCCTATCAGATCTTCTGCAACCTGCGCCGGGTGCCACTCGTCTACAGCGGATCCTGATTCTTCGGTGAAGTGATCGGTATCTTGATCATTTCGCCGATATTCAATGCGTTTTCTCCGACGTTCTCCGGGGCTCACCTGGAGAGGGCAAAGTTCGTCCCGGATCCACAGCCGAAGTGTTGTAAATACTGAACGCTGTTGCCATGATACGGCGACCGTGACTACCCCTGATCCCCAAGGAGGATCCCGCCATTGGACGTCGGCGTTCGACTGCAAGCCATCCGTAAGCTGAAAGGCCTGTCCCAGCGTGAGCTCGCCAAGCGCGCGGGAGTCACCAACAGCACGATTTCCATGATCGAGAAGAACAGTGTCAGCCCTTCAATCAGCTCGCTGAAGAAGGTGCTGGGGGGCATTCCCATGTCGCTGGTGGAGTTCTTCTCCCTTGATCTCGAGCAGGAAAACCAGGTCCAGGTGGTTTATCGGGCATCCGAACTCACCGATATCTGCAGCGGTGCCATCACCATGAAGCTGGTGGGCAAGGCCCATCCGAGCCGCGCCCTGGCCTTCCTCGACGAGACCTATCCGCCGGGTTCCGACACCGGCGACGAGATGTACGCCCATGATGGCGAAGAGGCCGGCATGCTGGTGGAAGGCCGCCTGGAGCTGACCATCGGCAGCGAGGTGTACGTCCTCGAGCCTGGCGACAGCTACTACTTCGAAAGCAGCAAGCCGCACCGCTTCCGCAATCCCTTCGATGCCCCGGCACGCCTGATCAGCGCGACCACGCCGGCGAACTTCTGAATTCCATAACCGCCAAGGACATTTCCCTGCGACAAGTTGGGTTGTTTCAGCGTGGCGGACTAACCGTATATACTTGCGCCCGCTCGCGAAACCGTGGCCGCGGGCGATACTAGCCACGATGAGGGTGTAAGGGTGAACCTAATCAAGAAGATGCTGGCGGCCCATGCTGCCGTATTGGCCCTGTGGGCTGTTAGCGCCCAGGCCGCGACCGACGACGCCATTGCCGAGCGCATCAAGCCGGTGGGCGAGGTCTGCGTCCAGGGTCAGGAATGCAAGGGCGTTGGCGCCGTAGCAGCCGCTGCTGGCGGCGGTGCGCGTACGCCGGACGACATCATTGCCAAGCACTGTGGCGCCTGCCACACCGCTGGTGTTCTCGGCGCGCCGAAGATTGGCGATACCGCTGCCTGGAAAGAGCGTGCTGACCACCAGGGCGGCCTCGACGGCATCCTGGCCAAGGCCATCACCGGCATCAACAGCATGCCGCCGAAGGGCACCTGCGCTGACTGCACCGATGATGAGCTGAAAGGCGCCATCAAGAAGATGTCCGGCCTGTAACAGCGCCGCCATCAATGAAAAAGCCGCCCAAGGGCGGCTTTTTTGTGCCTGCTTGCTGCGACCTGTTGTCGCAGCCCGGGCGCGCTGTGTGAATTCATTCGCGACTCCTCGGGCCGGTAGGTTGGGCTGAGCTCTGCGAAGCCCAACGATACCAATTGAGCACGCCCGTTGGGCTTCGTGGGCTCAGCCACAACCTACGGCAGGACTTCGTCCTGCGTCGCGATTGAAATCGCTCCCACACCATCACGAGTCGCTTGTACCTCGACCCAACCTACGGCAGGACTGCGTCCTGCTTGGCGAATGAATTCGCCCCTACAGCATCTCGGGTCGTTCGCGGATCAGTCGACGAAGGTGACCTTGCCGTCAGCGAGCGATGCGACGCGTGCCAGGGACTCGATCCGGTAGCCTTCGCTTTCCAGCAGTGCGCGGCCCTCTTGGAAGGACTTCTCGATCACGATGCCGATACCGGCAACGCTGGCGCCGGCTTGCTGGATCAGGTCGATCAGCGCCTTGGCGGCGTGGCCGTTGGCGAGGAAGTCGTCGATCACCAGTACGTTGTCGGCTGCAGTCAGGTGCTTGGCCGAGATGGCGATGGTGCTCTCTGTCTGCTTGGTGAAGGAGAACACCTTGGAGATCAGCAAATCGTTCTTCAGGGTTAGCGACTGGAACTTGCGGGCGAAGATCACCGGCACGCCCAGTTCCAGGCCGGCCATCACCGCCGGAGCGATGCCGGAGGCTTCGATGGTGACGATCTTGGTGATGCCCTGGCCCTTGAAGCGTTCGGCGAACTCATGGCCCACCTGCTGCATCAGGCGCGGATCGATCTGGTGGTTGAGAAAGGCGTCGACCTTCAGTACCTGCTCGGACAGTACGATGCCTTCTTCACGAATCTTCTGTTTCAGCGCTTCCACGCCTGTACCCTCATATGTGTATGCCCGGTCTTTCGCCGGGGTGTCTTCTGATTACGATTTCTTCAGCATGGCACGGATGTCGGACAGGGCCGTGTTGCCGCGCGCGGCCTTCACCTCCACTGGCGCGTCGTCCATGCCTTCCCATTCCAGGTCTTCCTGGGGCAGTTCCTCGAGGAAGCGACTGGGGGAGCAATCGATGATTTCGCCGTACTGCTTGCGCTTGGCGGCGAAGGTCATGGCCAGGTTCTGCCGCGCGCGGGTGATACCCACGTAGGCCAGACGGCGTTCCTCTTCGATGGTGTCGGCTTCGATGCTGGAGCGGTGGGGAAGGATGTCTTCCTCCACGCCCATGATGAAGACGTAGGGAAACTCCAGGCCCTTGGAGGCGTGCAGGGTCATCATCTGCACACCATCCGCGCCTTCCTCTTCCTCCTGCTGGCGCTCGAGCATGTCGCGCAGCACCAGCTTGGCGATGGCTTCCTCGATGGTCATGCCGCCTTCTTCGTCGCGCTCCAGCGTGTTCTTCAGCGCGTCGACGAGGAACCAGACGTTGCCCATGCGGAACTCGGCGACCTTGTCGCTGGAAGCGTTCTGGCGGATCCAGTTTTCGTAGTCGATGTCCATCACCATGCTGCGCAGGGCGGCGATGGGATCGTTCTGCGCGCACTGCTGGCGCACGCCGTCGATGAAGCGCTTGAAGCGCTGCAGGCGTTCGGTGAAGCGGCTGTCGAGATGCTCGGACAGGCCCATCTCGTCGCACGCGGCGAACATCGAGACGCCGCGCTCGGTGGCGTAGTTGCCGAGCTTCTCCAGGGTCGTCGAACCGATTTCCCGGCGCGGGACGTTGATCACGCGGAGGAAGGCGTTGTCGTCGTCCGGGTTCACCAGCAGGCGGAAGTAGGACATCAGGTCCTTCACTTCCTGGCGGCCGAAGAAGCTGGTGCCGCCGGACAGCCGATAGGGAATCTGATGGTGCTGGAGCTTGAGCTCCATCAGCTTGGCCTGGTGGTTGCCCCGGTAGAGGATGGCGAACTCGCTGTACGGCCGCTGGGTGCGCAGGTGCAGGGTGAGGATTTCCATGGCGATTCGCTCGGCCTCGGCGTCCTCGTTGCGGCAACGGATCACCCGGATCGGATCGCCCACGCCCATCTCGCTCCACAGCTGCTTCTCGAACACGTGGGGGTTGTTGGCGATGAGGATGTTCGCGCATTTGAGGATGCGGCTGGTGGAGCGGTAGTTCTGCTCCAGCATCACCACTTTCAGCGAAGGGAAGTCTTCCTTCAGCTGCATCAGGTTTTCCGGCCGCGCACCGCGCCAGGCGTAGATCGACTGGTCATCGTCGCCGACCACGGTGAACTGCGCCCGATGCTGGACCAGCAGCTTCACCAGCAGGTATTGGCTGGCGTTGGTGTCCTGGTACTCGTCCACCAGCATGTAGCGCACGCGGTTCTGCCACTTTTCCAGGATATCGGGGTTGTCCTGGAACAACTTCACCGGCATCAGGATCAGGTCGTCGAAGTCCACCGCGTTGTACGCCTTGAGAGTGCGCTGGTAGTGCAGGTAAACGACGGCGGCAGTCTGCTCCTTCGGGTTGCGTGCCTTGGCCAGCGCCTCCTCCGGCAGGATCAGGTCGTTCTTCCAGTTGCCGATGTAGCCCTTGATCTCGTCGACGCCATCATCCCCGGCATATTCCTTTTGCATGATGTCGGTCAGCAGCGCCTTGATGTCCGACTCGTCGAAGATCGAGAACCCGGGCTTGAAGCCCAGGCGCGCGTGTTCCTTGCGGATGATGTTCAGGCCGAGGTTGTGGAAGGTGGAGACGGTCAGGCCTTTGCCTTCGCCGCCACGCAGCAGGGTGCTTACGCGCTCTTTCATTTCGCGCGCGGCCTTGTTGGTGAAGGTCACCGCGACGATGTACTGCGCGCGGATTCCGCACTGCTGCACCAGGTAGGCGATCTTGCGGGTGATCACGCTGGTCTTGCCGGAACCGGCGCCGGCGAGCACCAAAAGCGGACCACCGACGTAGTTCACGGCTTCCTGCTGCCGGGGATTGAGTCGGGACATGCTGGGGCTGGAAAAGGCGAATGGCCGCGCATTCTATCAGGCCGGCCGGGTTGTACCGAAGTACCTCTGGGCAACTGTGATGCAACCTCGATTGCTAGCGGGTTGCCCTTGGAAATTTCCACGCAACCAGTACGATGGTGCGGTCTTCATCGGCGAATCGGTGAAGTCCACGCAGGGACGCGTGGTAAGAGCGACGCCGAAATGGCGCAGCCTGGCGCGAAAGTGCCGAAGTATCTGACCCCGGGGAGGTCATTTGTCCGCGCTCGTCGAGCCCCTGCGCATGCTCCTGTTGGCGGAATCGCCGGCGTGGGCGGAATTGCTTCGCGATCTCCTGGCCGCGATGGGCAGCGCATCCTCCCTGATCACCGCCGCGTCCTGGGACGTTGCAAGCGGCATGGCCGACGAACTCGATTGCGCCCTGGTGCTCTGTACCCCCCGACTGCTGCCGTCCGCCGGGCGTTGCCCGCTGCCGATCATCCTCCTGCTGGAAGAGGAGCCCGCCGAAGCGCCCCAAGGGGTCAGCGATTGGCTGGTGCGCGAGCATCTGGGTGTCGACACGTTGCGTCGCACCCTGCGCCACATCCGTGAGCGGCGGAACCTGCAGCACGCCCTGCAGCGGCTGGCCGAACAGGACCCGCTCACCGGCATCGCCAACCGCCAGGGTTTCCAGACCCTGCTGGCCGCGCGCCTGGTGGAATACGAAGGGCGGGGGCTGGTCCTCGGTCACCTGGACCTGGACAACTTCCGCCATGCCAACGATGCCCTCGGCTACCAGGCCGGCGATCGCCTGATCCTGCAGGTGGTGGCACGGCTCAAGGCGCAACTGCGCGCTGGCGACCAGTTGGCGCGCCTGGGCAGCGACGAGTTCGGCCTGCTGCTGGATACCCGACGCGATCCGGCGCGCGCGGTGCGGGTTGCCGAGCGCATCGCCGAATGCCTGGCCGAGCCCTACCAGGTGGACGGCGAGAGCCTGCTGCTGGGCTGCAGCCTGGGGTTGGCACATTCCCGTGCCAATGAAAGTGCCGACCCGCTGATGTGGCATGCCCACATCGCCATGCAGCAAGCCAAGGCCAGCCAGGGCTGCACTTTCCATATCTTCGATGAACGCATCAATCGCAGCGCCCGCAGCCGCGCCGACCTGGAAAGCGAACTGCGCCGAGCGTTGCGCCGCGATGAACTGGAACTCCACTACCAGCCGCGTCTGTGCCTGGAAACCGGCAACATCCTTGGACTGGAGGCGCTGGTGCGCTGGCGTCATAGTGAGCGCGGCCTGCTGACTCCCGCCGAATTCGTGCCGCTGGCCGAGGAAAGTGGCCTGATCGTGCCATTGGGCTACTGGGTGATTTCCCGCGCCCTGCGCGATATGCAGTGGCTGCGCGGGCGCGGGCTGCCGCCGTTGCATATGGCGGTGAACCTGTCGTTCCGCCAGTTCCAGGACAGCCAGCTGCTTTCCACGCTCAGCCGGCTGATCCGCGAGCGCGGAGTCGATGCGCGCTGGCTGGAGTTCGAACTGACCGAAACAGCGGTGATGCGCCGCAGCGAGCAGGTGCGCCAGACCATGGATGCCCTGGGACACTTGGGCGTGCGCTTTTCCCTCGACGACTTCGGCACGGGCTTTTCCTCATTCGTCCACCTCAACAGCCTGCCCATCGCGCTGCTGAAGATCGACAAGAGCTTCGTCGGCGGCATGCATGATCGCCCCGAGAATCGCCAGTTGGTGAAGGCCATGATCAACCTGGCGCAGAACCTCAAGCTGGAAGTGGTCGCGGAAGGCGTGGAAAGCGCCGAGCAGCTGTCGTTGCTGCGCCAGTTCGGCTGCAACCAGGTCCAGGGCTACTGGATCAGCCGTCCGTTACCCCTGGCCGAGCTGGCGCGCTTCCTGGTGTTCGGCGCGCGCCAGGCGCTGCTTGCCAGCCAGGAGCTTTGATTCGCGAGCTGTGGCTGGCGCATACCTGTAGGTTGGGCCAAGCGCAGCGCGGCCCAACGTGGGAGGGTGGGACGGGGATGTTGGGCTTCCCGTAGCTCAGCCACAACCTACGGTCCCCGCGCAGTTATCCACAGGCCGCAGCAGTCGCGCGGTCTTCCACTCGAAGCCAAGGGTCAGCCCCAGCGCCGCGCAGGCGAGGCCCAGCGCCAGGCCCCACCAGACGCCGGTCGCGCCCCAGCCCAGGGGGAAGGCCAGCAGCCAGGCCGTCGGGGCGCCCACCAGCCAGTAGCAGCCAAGGCCGACCAGGAAGGTGGTCTTGGCATCCTTGAGACCACGAATCGCACCCATGGCGATGGTCTGGATGCCGTCGAACAGCTCGAACCAGGCTGCCACCGCCAGCAGGCTCACGGCCAATTGCACGATCCCCTGGAATTCCGGCGCATGGTGGTCGAGGAACAGACCCACCACCAGCTCCGGCGCGACCCAGAACAGCACCGCGAAGGCCAGCATGCAACCGGCACCGAAACCGATGCCCAGGCGGCCTGCCCGGCGCGCTTCTTCAAGCCGTCCGGCGCCGAAATGCTGGCCGATGCGGAAGGTCACCGCGTAGGAAATCCCGACCGGCACCATGAACGCCACATACACCGACTGGATGGCGATCTGGTGTGCCGCGAGCTGGGTGCTGCCCAGGGCGCCCATGCACAGCGCGGCGAAGGCGAACAGGCCGGATTCCACCGCATAGGTGCCGCCAATGGGCAGGCCCAGGCGCACCAGTTCGGCGAGCGCCTCGCGGGACGGACGTTGCAGCCCCTTGAGCAGCGGATAGGCGGCGTAGGCCGGGTTGCGCACGATATGCCAGGCGAGGAGCAGCGCCATGCTGTTCATCACCACGGCGGTGACCAGGCCGATGCCCGCGAGGCCCATTTTCGGCAGGCCGAACATGCCGTGTATCAGCGCATAGTTGAGGAGGAAGTTGGTCAGCGCGCCGCCAATGCTGATGGCCATTACCGGGCCGGGTCGGCCGATGGCGCTGGTGAAACCGCGCAGCGCCATGAAGCCGAGGTAGCCGGGCAGGGCGAAGACCAGGGTGGAGAGGAACTGCATGGCGCCTTCCACGCTTTCCGGTGCCTGACCGAAGGCGAGCAGCACGGGTTTCAGGTTCCACAGCAGCAGGCCGGCGCCCAGGGCCATGGCGAAGGCCAGCCAGAGGCCGCTCTGGGTCAGGCGGGTAGCGCCGGTCTTGTCGTCGGCGCCATGGCGGATGGCGACCAGGTTGCCCACGGCGGCGATCACACCGACGCAGAAGATCGACACGAAGGAATAGCTGGCCGCGCCGAGGCCGCCGCCGGCCAGGGCTTCGGGGCCGATCAGGCCCATCATCACGGTGTCGGTGAAGACCATCACCACGTGGGCCAGTTGGGCCGCGATCAGCGGGCCGGCCAGGCGCAGGATGGCGACCAGTTCATTGCGTATGCTCTGCGGCATGAGTAAGGCTCACTATCTTGGAGAGCCGGCCAATCCTCTTGCCCGGCATTGAATTCAGCAATTCTCCGAGCCTTGATGAATCGGCACAAAAGGAAAAAAATGATGCCATCCATGACTTTGACTCATAGGTAGAGGCATATGTCGCGTCGCCTGCCCCCGCTCTACGCCCTGCGTGCCTTCGAGGCCGCCGCCCGGCATGCGTCCTTCACGCGCGCCGCCGAGGAGTTGGCCATCACCCAGAGCGCGGTGAGCCGGCACATCCGAACCCTGGAAGAGCATTTCTCCTGTCGCCTGTTCGAGCGCCAGGGGCGCAACCTGCAACTCACGGAGCCGGCGCGCATGCTGCTTCCCGGTTTGCGCGACGGTTTCGACGCGCTGGAGCGCGCCTGCACCACCCTGCGGGTCGACGACGCCACTGTTCGGCTGAAGGCACCGTCCACCCTGACCATGCGCTGGTTGCTGTCGCGCCTCAGTCGTTTCCGTCATCTCAACACCGACATCGAGGTGCAGCTGACCAGCGCCTGGATGGATGTGGATAAGGTGGACTTCCAGCACGAGCCCTTCGATTGCGCGGTGCTGCTCAGCGACGGCCATTTCACCCAGGACTGGGAGGTGACCCTGCTGTTCAGCGAATGGCTGATTCCGGTCTGTGAACCGTCCCAGGCCGGAGAGCCCTGGAGCCTGGAGCGCCTGCAGGCCACCGAACTGTTGCACCCGACGCCGGACCGCCGCGATTGGCGCCGCTGGCTGCAGCGCATGGACCTTGGCGAGGAGGTGTCGCTCAAGGGCGGCCAGGTATTCGACACCCTGGAGCTGGGGATAGTCGCTGCCGCTCGGGGTTATGGGGTGTCCATCGGTGATCTGGTGATGGTGACCGAGGACGTCACTCAGGGCCGCATCGGCCTGCCCTGGCCCACGGCGGTGGCTAGTGGTGATAGCTACTACCTAGTCTGGCCCCGCGCCCGCAGTGGTCAGGACCGCCTTCGGCGGCTGCGTGACTTCTTGCAGGCGGAGGTGGCGGCCATGGCGCTGCCAGCGGTGGAGCTGCTGGGCTAGCTGCAGCTGCTGGAACCTGGCGCCGTTGCAACTGCGCCAGGCCGCAGCTTGATGTTTCAGCGGACCACGTGCAGGAAGTGCAGGTGCTTCTCGTACTGGTCGAGCAGGTCGCCGATCACTTCCTCACGGCTCCAGCCCATCACGTCGTAGTCCTGTCCGCCCTCACGCAGGTAAACCTCGGCGCGGAAGTACTTGCGCGAGTCGGCGCCTTCTTCACCGCCATCGCGTCCCACGAAGCGGGGCAGCAGCAAGGAGCGGGGGCGTACCTCGTAGCTGAAATCGACTTCGCTGCCGTGGCCGACGTTCAACTTGCAGCGCCCGTCCTGGCCGTTCTGTACGTCCACGTCGTAACCCTGCTTGCGCAGCTCCTCGGACACTTCCTGGCAGGCGGGGCGCACGACTTCCTCGATGAAGCGGGTGACATGGCTGCGGCGCGGGAACATCAGGATATTGCGCAGGCGCCGCTGCCAGCCGCCGTGCTGGCGCTGGGCCGGCCGCGAGAGGTTGAGCGCCTGGTAGCGGATGCCGCGTTTGGTGGCGTCCAGGCGGAGGGCCTTGAGCAGGCCCCAGGTCGCCGCCAGCAGCACTACGGCAAAGGGCAGGGCGCTGGCGATGGTCGCGGTCTGCAGGGCCTTCAGGCCGTCGGCGACCAGCAAGGCCATGGCCACGACACCCATCAGGATCGACCAGAACAGGCGCTGCCACAGCGGCGTCACCTCGCGGCCGCCGGAGGCCAGCATGTCGACCACCAGCGCGCCGGAGTCGGCGGAGGTGACGAAGAACACCACCACCATCAGCACCGCCACCAGGGAAAGCACGTTGGCGAAGGGGAACTGCTGGAGGAAGGCGAACAGCGCCAGGGAGCTGTCCTGGGCCACGGTATCCGCCAGGCTGTGCACGCCGTCTTGCAGCACCATGTGGATGGCCGAGTCACCGAATACGGTCATCCACAGCAGGGTGAAGCCCGCCGGAACGAACAGCACGCCGCAGACGAACTGGCGGATGGTGCGCCCGCGGGAGATGCGGGCGATGAACAGGCCGACGAAGGGCGACCAGGACAGCCACCAGCCCCAGTAGAGCAGCGTCCAGCCGCCGATCCAGTCACTGGACTCATAGGCGTAGAGATTGAAGGTCTTGCTGACGATCTCGGACAGGTAGCCGCCGGTGTTCTGGATGAACGTCTTGAACAGAAACACCGTAGGACCCAGCAACAGCACCACGATCAGCAGGATGACCGCCAGCAGCAGGTTGAGCTCGGAGAGAATCTTGATGCCCTTGTTCAGACCGCTCGCCACCGACAGCGTCGCCAGGGCACAGGTGCCGGCGATCAACCCGAGTTGCACAGGCACGCTCACCGGCAGGCCGAACAGCTGGTTCAGGCCGCTGTTGATCTGCAGCACGCCGTAGCCGAGCGACGTAGCCACGCCGAACACGGTGCCGAGGATGGCGAAGATATCCACAGCGTGGCCGATGGGGCCGTAGATGCGCTCGCCTATCAGGGGATAGAGCGCCGAACGCAGCGTCAGGGGCAGGTCATGGCGGAAGCAGAAAAACGCCAGGATCAGCGCGACGATCGCGTAGATCGCCCAGGCATGCAGCCCCCAATGGAAGAAGGTCAGCTTCATGGCCTCCCTCGCGGCGGCCACGGTATTTGGATCGCCCACCGGTGGGTTGGCGTAATGCATCAGCGGTTCGGCGACGCCGAAGAACATCAGGCCGATGCCCATGCCGGCGGAGAACAGCATGGCGAACCAGGTGCCGTTGCGGTATTCGGGCTGGCTATGGTCGGGGCCGAGCTTGATGTCGCCGAAGCGGCTGACGGCAAGAAACACAACAGTGATGAGGATCAGCGCGACCGCCAGGACGTAGAACCAGCTGGCATTGACGATGATCCAGTCCTGGATGTGGATGAACAGTGTTTGCGCTTGATCGCGGGCGAGGGTGCTGTAGAGCACCAGGGCGATGATGAGGATGGCGGAGCCGAAAAAGACCGGCGGATTGAGGGTGGATTGCGAAGACGAACGTGCCTCCATTGAGCTAGCTCTCCTTTTAATCGGATGGCCGCCAAGGGCGGAAGGCGCGCAATTCTAACAACTTCGATAGAAAAAGTCTTTCATTGGTGCATTTTCAATAGTTTTTGTTGCTTCAGGTCATGGTTTCGGGACGGTACTGCAGGGCTTCGCCGAGGTGATGGCGGGATATGGTTCCGGCCTGCTCCAGGTCAGCCAGGGTGCGGGCCACCTTGAGGATGCGATGGGCCGCACGTAGGGACAGGTTGAGCCGTTCGCAGGCCTCCTCCAGCCAGATGCGGTCTGCGCTATCCAGGGCGCAATGCTGGCGCAGGCCCTTGAGGTCGAGGAAGGCGTTGGCACACCCCTGGCGTTGGAGTTGCACGCGGCGCGACCGCGCCACGATTTCGGCGACTTCCGCGCTGCCCGGCCCTGTGTGGGTAGGTGGCGCCAGCGCTGTGGCTTCGCGTGCGACGGTCAGATGCAGGTCGATCCGGTCGAGCAGGGGGCCTGAAAGCTTGGCGCGGTAACGCTGGATCTGTTCCGGAGTACAGCGACATCGCCCGGCAGGCTCGCCGAGATATCCACAGGGGCAGGGGTTCATCGCGGCGACCAGCTGGAAGCGCGCTGGAAAACGGACCTTGTCATGGGCGCGGGCAATGACGATCTCGCCGCTTTCCATGGGCTCTCGCAAGACCTCCAGCACCTTGCGCTCGAACTCCGGAAGTTCATCGAGAAACAGCACGCCCTGATGCGCCAGCGTGATTTCGCCTGGCTTCGGACGACTGCCGCCTCCTACCAGTGCGGCGCCGGAAGCGCTGTGATGAGGCTGGCGGAAGGGACGTTGCGGCCAGCTTTTCAGCGGCGCATGGCTGGCGACTGAGTGGATGGCGGCTACCTCCAGTGCTTCATGCTCTTCCAGCGGTGGCAGCAGGCCGGGCAGGCGGCTGGCGAGCAAGGTCTTACCGGTGCCGGGTGGTCCGCAGAGCAACAGGTTGTGCGAGCCGGCCGCAGCTACGAGGAGCGCGCGCTTCGCCGCGACCTGACCCTGGACTTCCGCAAGGTCTGGGTAGGGTGGGCGCTCGTCCACCAGACCCTGCGCCTGGTAGGGCGGGAGCGGCGTATGGCCGGCAAAGTGCGCGGTCAGTTCCAACAGGTGCGACGCGGCCAGTACCTTGAGGCCACTGGCGAGGCTGGCTTCTTCGGCATTCTCCCGTGGCACCACCAGGGTGCGGCCGGCCGCGCGAGCGGCGAGTGCGGCAGGGAGTACGCCTTGCACAGGACGCAGCGCACCGGAGAGCGCCAGTTCACCCAGGCATTCCACCTCGTCCAGGGTGCCGGCCGGCAACTGGCCGCTGGCGGCGAGGACACCAAGGGCGATGGCGAGGTCGAAACGGCCGCCATCCTTCGGCAGATCTGCAGGAGCGAGGTTGAGGGTGATGCGCCTGGGGGGAAAGTCGAACCCGCTGTTCTGGATCGCGCTACGCACGCGGTCCTTGCTTTCCTTCACGGCGGTTTCCGGAAGGCCCACCAGAGCCAGGGACGGCAAGCCATTGGCGAGGTGCGCTTCGACGCTCACGGCAGGGGCTTCGACGCCAACCTGCGCGCGACTGTGGACGATGGCCAGGGACATTGATCACTCCTTGATCGGTCCGCCGGGCCGGAGCGGTATCACTCCGCCGGCGGCGGGTTCAGCTTGGCTTCCAGTTCCGCGACTTTGGCTTCCAGGGCTTCCAGGCGGGCGCGAGTGCGGGCGAGTACCACCATCTGGCTGTCGAATTCGTCACGAGTGACCAGGTCGAGCTTGCCGAAGGCGCTTTGCAGCAAGACCTTGAACTGGGCCTCGACCTCGGCGCGAGGCAACGGACTGTCACTGCTGAACAGACGCGAAGCGGTGGCGGCGAGGGTGTCGAGCAGGGCTTTGGGCGGCAGCATGGCGGTTTCCATAAGTGAATGGGGCAGGAGTCTATCACGGTGCCTCAGGCGGCCGTGCCAGTGGCGGGCGGTGCACACTTTTTGAGCAATGGCTTGGGGCGGTGCGCACTCCTTTGGTGCGATGAAACTCGGGCCAGGGCCCGTAAAAAGCGGCATCCGGCCAGTATCTGCTTGAAAAAGCGCATGTTGTTCGGAGCTGGCAAGGTTTCTGCTTGGAGCTGAGTGACGCATGCACCGAGGCAGTTCCGGTGCACCGGGCGAGGCGGGGGAGTGTTTCGCCAGAAGCGGTTGGTTGGTGTCGGAGTGCCGAGGCAGGGCGGACCGACGCGTTACAAAAGCCAGACACTGCGCTTAGACTTGAGCCGGGTTCGTTTTTCCTGGGGCAAGTCAACCAAACACGGGAGAAGTTTCATGAAGCTAGTCACCGCCATCATCAAGCCTTTCAAGCTCGACGACGTGCGCGAGTCGTTGTCCGAGATCGGCGTGCAGGGCATCACTGTCACCGAGGTCAAGGGCTTCGGGCGGCAAAAAGGCCACACCGAGTTGTACCGTGGCGCCGAATACGTTGTCGATTTCCTGCCGAAGGTGAAGATCGATGTGGCCATCGCCGACGATCAACTCGATCGCGTGATCGAGGCCATTACCAAGGCAGCCAACACCGGCAAGATCGGTGACGGCAAGATCTTCGTCGTCAATCTGGAACAGGCCATCCGTATCCGTACCGGCGAAACCGGCACAGACGCGATCTAAGCCGCCGAACCCCAACGCCCCAGGAGAAAACAACATGACTCTGCGTAAAGTCGCAGGGCTAGGAGCCCTTTTGTCCCTCGTTACCCCCGGCCTGGCCATGGCCGCCGACGAGGTTGTGCTGAACAGTGGTGACACGGCGTGGATGATCGTCGCTACTGCACTGGTGCTGTTCATGACCATCCCCGGCCTGGCGCTGTTCTATGGCGGCATGGTGCGCTCCAAGAACGTCCTTTCGGTGATGATGCAGTGCTTCGCCATCACCGGCCTGATCAGCATCCTCTGGGTGGTCTATGGCTATAGCCTGGCTTTCGACACCACCGGCATGGAACAGGGGGTGATCAACTTCAATTCCTTCGTGGGTGGTCTGTCCAAGGCGTTCCTCAGCGGCCTGAACACCAGCAGCCTGGTGTACGCGATTCCTGAAAGCGTGTTCATCACCTTCCAGATGACCTTCGCCATCATCACCCCGGCCCTGATCGTCGGCGCCTTCGCCGAGCGCATGAAGTTCTCCGCCATGCTGATCTTCATGGCCGTCTGGTTCACCCTGGTGTATGCCCCGATCGCCCACATGGTGTGGAGCGGCAACGGTGGCCTGATGTGGGACTGGGGCGTGCTCGACTTCGCCGGTGGCACCGTGGTGCACATCAACGCGGGTGTCGCCGGTCTCGTAGCCTGCCTGGTACTGGGCAAGCGCAAGGGCTATCCGACCACTCCGATGGCTCCGCACAACCTGGGCTACACCCTGCTCGGCGCCGCCATGCTCTGGGTGGGCTGGTTCGGCTTCAACGCCGGCTCCGCGGTTGCCGCCAACGGCACTGCCGGCATGGCCATGCTGGTCACCCAGATCGCCACTGCCGCCGCCGCCCTGGGCTGGATGTTCGCCGAATGGCTGACCCACGGTAAGCCGAGTGCACTGGGCATCGCGTCCGGCGTGGTCGCCGGCCTGGTTGCCATCACCCCTGCTGCCGGCACCGTCGGCCCCATGGGCGCCCTGATCATCGGCCTGGTTGCTGGCGTGGTCTGCTACTTCTGCGCCACCAGCCTGAAGCGCAAGCTGGGCTATGACGACTCCCTGGACGCCTTCGGCGTGCACGGCATCGGCGGTATCGTCGGCGCCCTGCTGACCGGCGTGTTCGCCGCACCGGCGCTGGGTGGTTTCGGCACCGTGGAAGACATTGGCGCCCAGCTGCTCATCCAGTTCGAGGGTGTCGCCTTCACCGTCGTCTACACCGGTATCGTGACCTTCGTGATCCTGAAAGTCCTGGACGTGGTCATCGGCCTGCGCGTCAACGAAGAAGAAGAGACCGTCGGCCTCGACCTGGCTCAGCACAACGAGCGCGGCTACAACCTCTGATCCTCATGATTTCCCCGTTCGGCGGTTGCCGGCGGGGATGTCGACGGGATTGCCAAAAAGGGCGCCGAAAGGCGCCCTTTGTTTTTTTTTCGGCCGCGCTAGAATGCCCGCCGTACGAGCCGGAACAGGTATTCGCGCATGTGGCAGCAGACCCTGATCACCTTGCGTCCGAGGCCGCGTGGCTTCCATCTGGTCACCGAAGAAATCCTGGCCGCGTTGCCGGAACTGCGGCGCTACCGGGTGGGTCTGTTGCACCTCTGGCTGCAGCATACGTCGGCTTCCCTGACGGTGAACGAGAACGCCGACCCCGCGGTCCGGCGTGACTTCGAGCGATTCTTCAATCGCCTGGTGCCCCAGGGTGAAAGCGGCTATGAACATGACTATGAAGGGCCGGACGACTTGCCCGCGCACTTCAAGGGCAGCCTCCTCGGCTGTCAGCTGAGTCTGCCGGTCCAGGACGGGCAGCTGGCGATGGGCACCTGGCAAGGTGTCTACCTGGGCGAGCACCGTGATCACGGCGGTTCGCGGCGGGTACTGGCGACCTTGCATGGCGAGGCGTACTGAATTTTTTCTGGCAGCGTTAGAAAGCTGGCGCAGCTGGGCTATAACTAACCTGCTTTGGCAAGGCATGAGGTAGAACATGAGCGACGAAGAACTGGAACAAGACGAGCTGGAAGCGGCCGACGAGGACGACGGCGAAGAGCTGGCTGCAGCCGATGATGGTGACAGCGACGACGACAGCGAGGCCCCTGCTCCCTCCGGGAAGAAGGCCAAGGCTGCGGTCGAAGTCGAGGAAATGCCCAGCATCGAAGCCAAGCAGAAAGAGCGCGATGCCCTGGCCAAGGCCATGGAAGATTTCCTGGCCCGTGGCGGCAAGGTGCAAGAGGTCGAGCCCAATGTGGTTGCCGACCCGCCGAAGAAGCCGGACAGCAAGTACGGCAGCCGCCCCATCTGAGGCCGGCACCCGTCGAAAAAGCCCGCCATTGGCGGGCTTTTTCATGGGCGAAGGATGGGTAAGGAAGTGCCTAACGCGATGCGTCCGCTCAGTGCCACTTCGCCCAGCGCGCGAGAACTTCGGGCAGCTCCCTCAGGCTGGTGATTTCCGCGTCGGGCAGTTGCTCGCCGGTCCACTCCTTGCCAAGCGGGTTGAACCAGATGGCGCGCAGGCCTGCACGGCGGGCGCCTTCGATATCGTCGGCCGGGTGGTCGCCGATGTGCACGGCTTCGCCGGCGCTGACACCACCGCGCTTGAGCGCTTCGAGGAACGGCATCGGGTCGGGCTTGCCGATGCCCAGCTCTTCGGCGCACAGGGCGAACTTGAAGTAGTCGGCCAGACCCAGGCGGCGCACGTCGGCATTGCCGTTGGTGATCACCCCCAGGCTGTAGCGAATGGCCAGGCGCTCGAGAGTGGGCACGGTATCGGGGAAGAAGGTGATGCGGTGACGGGCGTGGAGCATGGCCTGGAAAGCGCCTTCGGCCAGATCGATGGCATCCTCGGTGGAGTAACCGACACCTTCCAGTGCGCGGCGCAGGGTACGGCGGCGCAGTTCACTGAGGCGGTGCTTCAGGCTGGGCTCGGCAGCCAGGACCTCGCCACGAATGGCCCAGAGGTGCTCCACCGGCAGGCTGCCCAACGCCGGGGTGTGTTCCATCAGCCAGTCGCGCATGGCGGTTTCGGCGCCCTCGATTACCGGGCGGTTATCCCAGAGGGTGTCGTCCAGGTCGAAGGTAATCAGCTGGATACTCATTCGTCAGCTCCCCGTCGCTTCGCCCTCGGATGGGCCTGGTCGTAGACCGAGGCCAGGTGCTGGAAGTCCAGGTGGGTATAGATCTGGGTGGTGGAGATGTCGGCGTGGCCGAGCAACTCCTGCACCGCTCGCAAGTCCTGGGACGACTCCAGCATATGGCTGGCGAAGGAATGTCGCAGCATGTGCGGATGCAAATGCTGGCCCAGTTCACGAACGCCCGCCTGGCGGACCCTCAGTTGGATTGCGCGCGGTGTCAGGCGGCGGCCTTGCTGGCTGATGAAGACCGCGCCGTCACCGGGATTGGCGGCTGCGCGCAGGGGCAGCCATTCTTCCAGCGCCTCACGAGCCTTGCTGCCCACGGGCAACTCGCGGGTCTTGTTGCCCTTGCCAATTACCCGCACGAGGCCCGCGGAGAGGTCGAGTCCTTCGAGGTCCAGGCCCACCAGTTCGGATAGCCGCAGGCCCGAGGAATAGAACAGCTCCAGCATGGCCTGGTCGCGGCGGGCGATGAAATCGTCTTCCACGCCCCCGTCCAGCAACTGCTGGGCGCGGTCGGCGTCGAGTGCGCGAGGAAGTCGGCGAGCCCCCTTGGGCGCGGCGAGGCCATTGGCGGGATCGTGACGGCAGCGACCCTCGCGGATCAGGTACTGATAAAGGCCGCGCACGGCCGAGAGCAGGCGCGCCAGGCTGCGGCTGGACAGGCCGTCCTGATGCAGTCGGGCAACGAAGCTGCGCAGGCTGCGGACATCCAGATCGGTCCAGTCGGCAATGCCGTACTTCTCGCAGAGCGCGCGCACCTTGAGCAGGTCGCGGTGGTAGCCGTCCAGGGTATGGGCCGACACCTGACGCTCGCTGCGCAGGTGGTTCAGGTAGGCGTCCAGGTCGGCATTCATGGGACTTCCTTGGAATGCGCGGCGGTGGGTTATCTCACCGAACGCAGGGGGGATGCGAAGCGCGGCAGTACCCGGGCCAGCACTTCAGCGACATAACCGAGGAACAGGGTGCCGAGGGAGCTCTTGTAATGCTGCGGATCGGGACTGCCGATGGCGAGCACGCCGTGCAGACCCTGGTGAGTCAGGCTGACCACTGCAGCGGAGCCCACCTGGTCGCGTTCTTCGGCGCCGAACAGGAACTCCAGTTCATGGCTGCGCAGCACGCCGCAGATGGTCTTGCCGCCGGCCAGCAGGCCGCCGATGCTCTGGTGGGCTTCGGCGGTGGTGACACTGCGGCCCACCGGCAGGGTGATCTCGCTGAACAGGATGAGGCTGACGAAGGGCACCTGGAATTCGTGGCGCAGGCTGTCTTCCACGGCGCCGACCACTTCTTCCAGGCTGGAGGCGTCGAGCAGGTCGAGCACCAGGCGCCGGGTCTTGTCGAACAGACGGTCGTTCTCCCGGGCCACGTCCATCAGTTGCGACAGGCGATGGCGCATTTCGATGTTGCGCTCGCGCAGCAGCTTCACCTGGCGTTCCACCAGGGATACGGCGTCTCCGGGCTGGTGGGGGATGCGCATCTCGGGGATCAGTTCCTCGTGCTGGACGAAGAACTCCGGATGGAGGCGCAGGTAGGCTGCCACCGTTTCGGAGTCGAGGTGCTGCGGCTGGTCCTGGTGCTGGTCGGTCATAGGCGAACCTGTCCTTCGAATACGCGGACGGCGGGTCCGGTCATCATAACGGGCTGTCCCGGACCCTCCCACTCGATCAGCAGCCGGCCACCCGGCAAGTCGAGTTGCACCGGGGAGTCCATCCAACCCTGGCGGATCGCAGCCACTGCCGCGGCGCAGGCGCCAGTGCCACAGGCCTGGGTTTCCCCGGCGCCGCGTTCCCAGACGCGCAGCTTCGCCAGCTTGCGATCGACGATCTGCAGGAAGCCCACGTTTACCCGCTGCGGGAAACGTGGATGGTTTTCCAGCTTCGGCCCGAGGCTGTGTACCGGGGCGGTGGTGACATCATCGACGCGCAGCACCGCATGGGGGTTGCCCATGGAAATGGCTGCCAGCTCGACGGTCTGGCCGTCCACATCGACCGGATAAACCAGCGCTTCCGTGTCGGCGACGAAGGGAATCTGCTGCGGCACGAGGCGCGGCGGCCCCATGTCCACGGTGACCTGGCCGTCGGCACGCACATCGAGCTCGATGATGCCGCCCTTGGTTTCCACGCGGATGCGCTTCTTCACCGTCAGGCGCTTGTCGATGACGAAGCGGGCAAAGCAGCGCGCACCGTTGCCGCACTGCTCCACTTCCGAACCATCGGAGTTGAAGATGCGGTAACGGAAGTCGACGTCAGGATTGGTGGGAGCCTCGACTATCAGCAGCTGGTCGAAACCGACACCCGTGTTGCGGTCGCCCCACTGCTTCGCGTGCTTGGGCTGGATGTGGGCGTGCTGGCTGACCAGGTCGAGGACCATGAAGTCGTTGCCGAGGCCGTGCATCTTGGTGAAGCGCAATAGCATGGATGCGCCCTCACTGCGGCAGCAGGCTTTCGCCGGCATAAAGGTCTTCGATAGTCTCGCGGCGGCGCACCTCAAAGGCTTGCTCGCCATCCACCAGCACCTCGGCGGCACGGCCGCGGGTGTTGTAGTTGGAACTCATCACGAAACCGTAGGCGCCAGCGGAGCGAATCGCCAGCAGATCACCCTCGGCCAGCACCAGGCTGCGTTCGCGGGCGAGGAAATCGCCGGTTTCGCAGATCGGGCCGACCAGGTCGTAGGTGCGCTCGGTACCGGCATGGGGTTGCACCGGCACCACGTCCATCCAGGCCTGGTAGAGGGCCGGGCGGATCAGGTCGTTCATGGCCGCGTCGATCACCGCGAAATCCTTGTTTTCTGTGAGCTTGAGGTATTCCACCTGGGTCAGCAGCACGCCTGCGTTGGCGACTATGGAGCGGCCGGGCTCGAACAGCAGCTCCAGGTTGCGACCCTTGATGCGCTGGCGCACGGCCTGGATGTACTCGCTGGGCAGCGGCGGCTGCTCATCGCGGTAGCGCACGCCAAGGCCGCCACCGAGGTCCAGGTGGCGAATGGCGATGCCACGTTCGTTCAGGCGGTCGATCAGGTCCAGGAGGCGGTCGAGGGCATCGAGGAAGGGCTCCAGGCTGGTGAGCTGGGAGCCGATATGGCAGTCGACGCCGATCACATCGAGGTGGGACAGGCTGGCGGCCTGGACATACACCGCTTCGGCTTCGTCTATGGAGATGCCGAACTTGTTTTCCTTCAGGCCCGTGGCGATGTACGGGTGGGTGCCGGCATCCACGTCGGGATTCACCCGCAGCGAGACCGGCGCCTTCACGTCCATGGCGGCCGCCACGTTCTGCAGGCGCTCCAGTTCGTTGCGCGACTCGACGTTGAAGCAGTGCACGCCTGCTTCCAGGGCACGGCGCATGTCGTCGCGGCTCTTGCCGACGCCGGAAAAGACGATGCGCTCCGGAGCACCGCCGGCAGCCAGCACGCGCTCCAGTTCACCGCTGGACACGATGTCGAAGCCCGCGCCGAGACGCGCCAGCAGGTTCAGCACACCGAGGTTGGAATTGGCCTTGACCGCGTAGCAAACCATCCCCGGCGAACCGGCGAGGGCGTCGGCATAGGCCTTGTAACCTGCCTCGATCGCGGCGCGGGAATAGACATAGGTGGGCGTGCCGAAGCGAGCGGCGATATCGGACAGCGCTACGCCTTCCGCGAACAGCTCCCCGTCGCGGTACGTGAAAGCGTCCATGACAGCTCCCCCGATCAGCGGATGTACACGTCTTTCTGGTGTTCTTTCGCTGCTTTCTCGTCGTCAGGCATGTAAAGCGGGCCTTTCTGACCACAGCCGGCCAACAGGCAGACAGCGGCGAGCAGCGCGACGAAGGGTGCGTGGAGTCGCTTCATGACGGAATCCTTGCAGAAAACGTGAATTGTTCCGGAGTATACCGACCCCCCGCCGCCTTGCCTATTCGGTGAAATTCCCGCCCGGCGTGGCCTGCGGGCCTTTGCGGCGCTAGCATTGGCGACTGAAAAAGGAGCTCTCATGGACAACGCCGCATCCCTGGCCGGCTCGGTCTCGGTCGCCTATCTGCAGGGGCTGGTGGAGCGCATCGAACAGTTCGGCGTGGCCCCTGCCGAGTTGCTGGGTCACGTCCAGCTGACAGCCGCGATACTTTCCCAGCGCGACCAGCGCATCGCCGCCAGCGCTTACCTTGAACTGCTTGGCCATGCCGCGCGGCTTTCCGGCGACCCGCACCTCGGCCTGCACCTGGGCGAAGCCGTTCGTCCCGGCCATTACGGCGTGTTGGGCTTTCTGCTGATGAGCTGCGCCACCCTCGCCGATGCCTTGCATCGCCAGGCGCGTTACGCGGCCCTGGTGGGCAACCTGGGTCATGTGGAATTGGCCGACGAGCCGCCGCGCCATGGGTTGGAGCCTTTGGTGGCGCACAGCTGGGCGTCCATCCTGCCCCAGCAGCGCGCGCTGCTGGCGGAAGAAACCCTGTCCGGCTGGGTGACCTTCGGTCGCTGGATAACCGGGTTGGACATCCCGCCAACCGAAGTGCGTTTCCAGCACCCCGCGCCAGCCGACACTACCGAACACCAGCGGATCTTTCGCTGCCCGGTGCTGTTCGGCCAGGCAGACAATGCCCTGATTTTCCCCAAACGCCTGTTGGCGACGCCGCTGGGCCAGGCCGATGCCGAAGTGCGCCGGCTGTTCGATGGTTACGCCGAGCGCCTGCTCAGCGAGCTGCGCCAGGGTCACAGCGTGCTGGGCCGGGCCCGTGAACTGCTGGCCGCGCAGTTGTCTGCCGAAGGGCCCGACCTGGAGCGCCTGGCCGACGAACTGGCGTTGAGTCCTCGCACCCTGCAGCGTCGCCTGCGCGAGGCCGGGTTATCCTTCAGCCAGCTGGTGGATGAGACTCGCCAGCAGTTGGTGCTGCACTACCTGCGTGATCCGACCCTGGAGCTGGCCGATATCGCTTTCCTGGTCGGTTTCAGTGAACCCGGCTCCCTCGGCCGCGCCTTCCGGCGCTGGACCGGACAGAGCCTTGGCGAGTACCGTCGCCCTCCATCCCAAATGCCTTGAGGTAAACCCCGATGAGTTTGACCGAAGCCCGATTCCACGACCTGGTCGATGAAGCCCAGGAGCGCGTGGAAGACGTGTTCGATGACAGCGACCTGGACCTGGACCTGGAGAACAGCGCCGGCGTGCTCACCGTGCGTTTCGAAAACGGCAGCCAGGTGATCCTCAGCCGCCAGGAGCCGCTGCGTCAGCTCTGGGTGGCAGCGCGCTCGGGGGGCTTCCACTTCGACTATGACCAGGCCAGCGGTCGCTGGATCTGCGACAGCAGCGATGAGCCGCTGGGTGAGCTCCTCAACCGAGTGACCCGCGAGCAGGCGGGCGAAGACCTTGAGTTCGACGAACTCTGATAGCGCACCCCCGGCACGTCACCCGTCGCCCTGCATCCGACATTGCTGCCTGGACGACACCGACGTGTGCGTAGGCTGTGGCCGAACCCTGGCGGAAATCTGCGAGTGGGGCGCGGCGAACGACCAGCGCCGACGCGAAATCTGCACCGCCGCCGAGCAGCGAAAGCGGCCGCTGCCCGGGTGACCGGGTGGTCTTGCCAATCGCAGTCGCGCTGACGTACTGTCGGGCTTCCGGCAATTTTGTCCGGGCAGACAGAATCTGAAACCCCGCCCTCGGGCGGGGTTTCGCTTTTCTTGCACACTGAACAAGGAGTCGCGCGTTCGCCATGAACACCCACCCGCCCATCACCATTACCCGTCTCGACCTGCAACGCCTGGAGCGCCTGCTCGACAGCCTGGCGGAGTTCGGCCCCGCCGCCGAGGCGCTGGAGAGCGAGCTGGCTCGCGCCCAGGTGGTTGGCCATGAGGAGGTTCCGCCGGGCGTCGTCACCATGAACTCGCGCGTGCATTGCCGCGAAGAAAGCAGTGGCAAGGACTACCACCTGACCCTGGTCTACCCGGAAGACGCGGGTGGCGAAGGCAAGGTTTCCATTCTCGCCCCGGTGGGCAGCGCGCTGCTCGGCCTGTCCGTCGGCCAGCACATCGACTGGCCGGTCCCCGGCGGCAAGACTCTCAAACTGACCCTGCTGGACGTCGAGTACCAGCCGGAAGCCGCGGGCGAGTACGCGCGCTGATTCGTACACCTTGTCCTGTGGGAGCGAATTCATTCGCGATTGAAATCGCCCCCACAAGGTAGCCGGATTCCAGCGATCGGTAGGTTGGTCTGAGCTCCGCGAAGCCCAACGTTTGCAACTGAGTCCGCCCGCTGGGCTTCGTGGGCTCAGCCACAACCTACGGCAGGACTTCGTCCTGCATCGCGAATGAATTCGCTCCCACAAGTCCCATTTGCCTGGGGCCGGTTCGGGTCTGTAGGTTGGGCTGAGCTCTGCGAAGCCCAACGTTGTCAGCTGATTCCGATCATTGGGCTTCGTGGGGCTCAGCCACAACCTACGGCAGGACGTCGCCCTGCATTTAGCTTTCTCGCAATGCGCGGTTCAGCCTTTCTTCCAACTCCACCTTGTAGCGCAGGTAGTGCACCGTCTGCGCCTGGCCCTTGCCAGGGATTCGCGACAGGTCGAGATCGGTGATGTAGCAGGGATAGCGCTCCGGCTCGCGGCGCTGGGCGAGGATATGCCGCGCCACGGCCGCGAACAGGCCTGAGCCGTATTCCAGCTCGGAAAACTCGCGGTGGTTGCAGTAGAGCGTCACGTGCACCAGGCCCTGCTCGGCGGGTTCGACGATGGCCTGTACGTCGTAGAAGGGATGGCTGACCGCGGCTGAAGGCGCCGCGCGGCGTTCCAGGTGACGGCCCTGGCGCACCACTTCGTAGTAGACGATTTCCGGTGCGAGTGCAGGGAGCGGGCTGTCCAGCGGCAGCAGGGCGTTGCGCCGGTAGAGCAGTGACTGCAGGAAGCGGTGCAGCGGCGTCAACAGGCTCTGTTCGTCGCGGAACGGCAGGCGCTGGCGCCAGAGCGCGTTGTGTTCATCCAGCAGGCTGATCTCGGCACTATCGCCGTCCTGGCGATAGAACACCTGAATGCAGTTCGGCCGACCGAGGGGCAGGATCACTGCCAGGTCCTGATCCTCCAGGGCATGGCGGTCGAGTTGCAGCGGACTGTATCGCGGCAGGTCGCGGCCCAGGTGCTCGACCAAGGCGGACAGGTCGGCCAGGCTGGCATGGCTGACTTGTCCCGGCTCCAGTTGCAGCACATGGAAGCGCTGCTGCACCTGCAGCAGGAATCGCGGCACGCCGGTGGTTCCGAGCAGTTCCTGAGCGTCGTCGAACAGTTCCTGTACCCGTTGGCTGATGGCCTGGGCGCGATTACGACAGAAGCTGCGCACCTTCAGACCTGGACGGGCGCCGCTGGCCGGCAGGCTGTTGAGGTAATCGCGCAGGCAGGCGAGCAGGGCGTCGGGCCCCTCGTAGCGGCTGACGAGCAATTCGTTCCAACTGTTCAGGGTCACCTGGTCGATGGTCACCACCAGGTTTTCGCGCACGCCCGAGTAACCGAGGGCGTCGGTGCGCTCCGTGGTCATGTGGAGATTCTTCTGGCTGTGTTGCCTCAGCGGGTCGATCCCGACGTTCACTAGCAGCAGCACTTCCGATGGCACCCCCGCGCGCAGCAGGGCGTTTTCATCCACCTGTCCCAGTGGCTGGGGGAAGGTCTGCTGCAGGCTGGCCAGCAGATTGGACAACTCGTGTTCGGTCAGGTCGCTGTTGCCCGGATGCAGGGAGAGGCGGGTGCCGGTATCGATCACACCATTGCGGTGGCACCAGGCGAGCAGGGGGATCAACTCGCGGCTGCGCTTCAGCGGGGCGAAGTCCCGCCACTCCAGAGCCTTCAGGCTGCCGGAGAAAAGCGCCCACTGGGTGTCACCCTCGGCGTCGGGGCTGGGACCCTGGACCAGCGTCAGGGTGTCTTCGGCGATGTCCGGAGCGATCCCCGGGTTGATGAACTCGATCTTGCCGGCCTTGCGTTCGAAGGCGGCATAAAGACGCCGGCCCAGTACGCCCAGGTCGCGGCTGCTGAGGGTGCCGCTGGCTTGTTCGCTGCGGGCGAACTGAGACAGGAAGCGGTAGCTGTAGGTCAGTTCGTTGACCAGCGCACGGCGCTCGGCCAGGACCTGGCGCACCTTCCACTGGCTGCGGCTGTCCAGCATCGCCAATTGCCGATGCTGCCAGTGCCATTCAGCGGTGAGGCGTTCCAGCAGCATGCGTTGCCAGCTTTTGCTGCGATTGCGTGGCGGTCGGCTGAGCTTCTTGTTCACCTTCAAATAAAGGCAACGGCGGATCAGTTCCAGTCGCTCGGTTTCGTTGCGCCCGCGCAGGTATTCCTCCAAGCGGCGATAAACCACCATGTAGGGGTCGAGTTCGTCCAGGTCCAGGCGGTTGGCATAAACCGCCTCCTTGAAACGCAGGGACAAGCAGGCCACCCGTGGATGTTCGCTGGCGTAGACCTCGGTGAGCAGCAGTTTGAGCACCGACTTGTAGGGTGACTCGATGCCCTTGAACAACTGCCACATGCTTGCGCCGATGAACTCGCCCGGCGGGATGTGCGCCAGATGGCCGAGGTCGAGCACTTCCTCGGCACGGATGAAGCGTTTCGATAGCAGCGTGCGGGTGTACTCGGCGTAGCGCGCTTCCTCATACACCGGCACCAACCACCAGAGCGGGGTGCGTCCGGCCAGCCAGATGGCAGTGCGGTAGAACTCGTCCAGCAATAGGTAATGCTGGGTGGTGCCGCAGTCGTCGGAGGTCAGCCGGGCCTCTCGGTCACCCTGGGTGAAGCGCGCCGGGTCGATCAGGAAGAAGTGCGCTTCGGCCCCCTGGCTGGCCGCCCACTCTTCCAGGGCAGTGCATTTGCGTTGCAGTTCCGCGGTGGCGCCGGCGTCCAGTTCGGGCGCGTGGCAGACCCAGATATCCATGTCGCTTTGCTCGGCCTGGGCGATGGTGCCCAGGCTGCCCATCAGGAACAGGCCGTGGATGGGCGTTGGCTGCGGGCCGCGGCGCGCCTTGTAGGCGAAGGAACGCGTCAAGCGCTGGGCCTCGGCCAGCAGGTCGTCATCGGGCTCGTAAGCGGCGACGCCGGCCGGCGCGGTGCCGGACACGTAGCCGGGGAGGAGCGGGTGGTTGACATGGAACAGCAGCGGCAGGAGCTTCAGGACCAGCTGCTGTCGCGTGGAGAGCGCCTGCATGGCCCGATCCAGGCGGCCTTCGTTGACCTTGAGGAAGCGGGCGCGCAGCTGCGCGAGGACCTTGCGGTCGATACCGTCGTCGATGTCCGGGCGGATTTCCTGGGTACGCGTCATGCTCTGCTCATGTCCCGATGCTGGCGGCCTGGCCGGCAACCTTCGCTGCCGGCAGGCGTCCGCATTGTATCGCCCGCAATGTTGCCGACTTGAGCGGCAACGGTGTCAGGCGTGCTGGGGCAGGAGAATGGTGCGCAGGGCCTGGACGTGTTCGGCAGCATCCAGGCCGAGGCTGGTCAGATAACCGCCGTCGGGCTGGGTGATCAGGCCTTTCTCGTGCAGTCGCATGACAGCGGCCTGGGCTTTGGGATTGGCGTTGTTGTGGACTTTCAGTCCTTCCTGACTGTTGTCCAGGTTGAACAGGGCCAGCAGTTCGAATTCCGCGATGAGCTCGGGGGTGAAGACCATGGTCGCTCCTAGTTCTTGTTGTACCGCAAAGGCCGGCGGTGGCCGGCCGGAATCTGGAGTCTCTGGATTGTAGGCGAGGTCAGGCCTGATCTTCGGGCAGGTCAGGTAGCGCCCGCAAGGCCCTTTCGTACCAGTCGGTGTCGAAAGGGCGGTCGGCCGCGAGCATGGCGTCGATCTCGTGGGCCAGGACCAGCGCCATCATCTGGAGGATTTCCTCGCGCTCGTAACCCACCAGGGTCAGCTTGTTCAGGGTGGCGCGGGCGGCGGGCGGCTCCCCGGCCTCGATCTGGTTCTCGATGGCCTGGGTCAGGGTGGCCTCGGCGAAGGCCTCTTCGCCTTCATCAATGTCGTCGGTCATGGCGATGTCCTGTCAGCGACAGCCGGACGGAGCGGGAGGCACCGTCCGGCAGGGTGAGTCAACGGCTGGCCAGCAGGTCCTTGCCGCGTTGCACGGCGGCGCGCACCTGATTCGGCGCGGTGCCACCGATGTGGTCACGGGCGTTGACCGAGCCTTCCAGGGTCAGCACGGCGAAGACATCGTCGCCGATCTGGTCGCTGAACTTGCGCAGTTCGTCGAGGCTCATCTCGGCCAGGTCCTTGCCGCTGTCCACGCCGTACTTCACGGCGTGGCCGACGATCTCGTGGCAGTCACGGAAGGGCAGGCCCTTGCGCACCAGGTAGTCGGCGAGGTCGGTGGCGGTGGAGAAGCCGCGACGGGCCGCTTCGCGCATGATTTCGCGCTTGGGCTTGATCGCCGGAACCATGTCGGCGAAGGCGCGCAGGCTGTCACGCAGGGTGTCGGCGGCGTCGAACAGCGGCTCCTTGTCTTCCTGATTGTCCTTGTTGTAGGCCAGCGGTTGGCCTTTCATCAGGGTCAGCAGGCCGGTGAGGGCGCCGAACACCCGGCCGGACTTGCCGCGTACGAGCTCGGGCACGTCGGGGTTCTTCTTCTGCGGCATGATCGAGGAGCCGGTGCAGAAGCGGTCGGGCAGGTCGATGAACTGGAACTGGGCGCTGGTCCAGAGCACCAGTTCTTCGGAGAAGCGCGACAGGTGCATCATCGCCAGGGAGGCGGCGGCGCAGAATTCGATGGCGAAGTCACGGTCGGACACGCCGTCCAGGGAGTTGCCGCCAACGGCGTCGAAGCCGAGCAGCTGGCAGGTGATTTCGCGCTGGATCGGGTAGGTGGTGCCGGCCAGGGCGGCCGAACCCAGTGGCATGCGGTTGACCCGCTTGCGGCAGTCCACCAGGCGTTCATGGTCGCGGCTGAGCATCTCGAACCAGGCCAGCAGGTGGTGGCCGAAGGTCACGGGCTGCGCGGTCTGCAGGTGAGTGAAGCCGGGCATGATGGTGTCGGCTTCCGCTTCGGCCAGACCAAGCAGACCCTGCTGCAGGCGGGTGACCTCGCCGAGGATGGTGTCGATCTCGTCGCGCAGCCACAGGCGGATGTCGGTGGCGACCTGGTCGTTGCGCGAACGGCCGGTGTGCAGCTTCTTGCCGGTGACGCCGATGCGGTCGGTCAGACGCGCTTCGATGTTCATGTGCACGTCTTCCAGGTCCACGCGCCAGTCGAAGGTGCCGGCTTCGATCTCGCCCTGGATCTGCTTCAGGCCGTCGATGATGGCGTCACGTTCGGCTTCGCTCAGTACGCCGACCTGTGCCAGCATGGTGGCATGAGCGATCGAGCCCATGATGTCGTGGCGGTACAGGCGCTTGTCGAAGTCTACGGACGCGGTGAAACGGGCGACGAAGGCGTCGACGGGCTCGCTGAAGCGGCCACCCCAGGACTGGTTGGTCTTGTCGGTGCTCATGGGTTCACTCGGTGAGGAAGGTGAAAGAAAGCCGATGGGCCGGAAAATACCGTCGATAATAACAGTGTTGCCGAAAAAACCGGCGCGGCCTGTCCGGTCGGGGGCCGGGCAGTTTGCTGTGGCCTTCACGGACGTGCCGTGGGTTTGATGGTTCAGTACAGGTTTTTGCCCGGCGACCCCGAACTGTCGCCTGCCGGGCCATGGGGGATATGTCCGGGATGCCGAAGCGCCTGAAAAAGAAAGCGCGTTCCAGAACCGCCAACGACGACTTCTTCCTGCCGGAGCTCTGCCTGCCCGAGGCTTTGCTCGGCCTGGTGCTGCTTGCCGAACTGCTGGTGCTGGTGCTGGTGCTGGCCGAACCCATGCTGCCCAGCTTCAACTGGGTGCGCCTCGCCCTGACTTCCCTTTTCGTGCAATGGATCGTCCTGCTGTCCGCGGCCCTGCTGTGTCAGTTGCGGCCGCTGCTGGCACGCCTGCGGGCGGCGCTGGCCGGCGGTATCTGCTGCGCCCTGGTGGTGGGGCTGACACTCGCCGGGACGGCGGTGGCCGACTACTTCGACCTCGGCGGGCCGCTGCCGCGCAGTGGCGAGGTCAACCTTTACCTGCGCCACGGGTTGATCAGCCTGATCATGTCGGCGCTGTTGCTGCGCTACTTCTACCTGCAGAGCCAGTGGCGCAAGCAGCAACAGGCCGAACTCAAGGCGCGCATCGAGTCCCTGCAGGCCCGCATCCGTCCGCACTTCCTGTTCAACAGCCTGAACAGCATCGCCAGCCTCGTGGTGATCGATCCGGACAAGGCCGAGCAGGCCGTGCTCGACCTTTCCGACTTATTCCGTGCCAGCCTGGCTAAGCCGGGCACCCTGGTCGATTGGGGTGAAGAAGTGGAGCTTGCGAAACGATATCTGTCGATCGAGCAATATCGTCTCGGAGAACGGCTACAGTTGGATTGGCAGGTAGATGAAGTACCGGAAGATCTACCCATCCCCCAGTTGACGCTGCAGCCTTTGCTGGAGAACGCCCTGATCCACGGCATCCAGCCGCGCATCGAAGGGGGGGTGGTACGAATCGAAGCGGATTATCGCGACGGCATGTTCCGCCTCTGCGTGAGCAACCCTTACGAAGAGGTCCAGGGGCAGTCGCCGTCGCGTGGAACCCAGCAGGCTCTACGCAATATCGACGCGCGCCTGACGGCACTTTTCGGGCCGCGGGCAAGTCTCAGCGTGGAGCGCCGTGACGGCCGCCACTTCACCTGTCTACGCTATCCTTGTGCGAGACTCACGCAGGAAGCCCGTGCGATATGAATGTCCTGATCGTCGACGATGAACCCCTTGCCCGCGAGCGCCTCAGCCGCCTGGTAGGCGACCTCGAGGGATACCGTGTCCTGGAGCCTGCCGCCAGCAATGGCGAGGAGGCGCTCACGCTGATAGACAGCCTCAAGCCGGATGTCGTTCTACTCGACATTCGCATGCCGGGCCTGGATGGGCTGCAAGTGGCCGCCAAGCTCTGCGAGCGTGAAGCGCCACCGGCGGTGATCTTCTGTACGGCCCACGACGAGTTCGCCCTCGAGGCCTTCCAGGTCAGCGCTGTTGGCTACCTGGTCAAGCCCGTGCGCTCGGAGTCGCTGGCCGAAGCGCTGAAGAAGGCCGAGCGACCTAACCGTGTACAACTCGCTGCGCTGACCCGACCTGCCGCGGTCAGCGGGAGCGGTCCCCGAAGTCACATCAGCGCGCGGACCCGGAAAGGCATCGAGCTGATCCCCCTGGATCAGGTGATCTTCTTCATCGCCGATCACAAGTACGTGACCCTGCGTCACGAACACGGCGAAGTGCTGCTGGACGAGCCGTTGAAGGCGCTCGAAGACGAGTTCGGTGACCGCTTCGTGCGTATCCACCGCAATGCCCTGGTGGCCCGAGAGCGGATCGAGCGCCTGCAGCGCACCCCGCTGGGGCACTTCCAGCTCTACCTCAAGGGCATGAACGGGGAGGCCCTGACGGTCAGCCGCCGCCACGTCGCGGGCGTGCGCAAGCTGATGAACAATCTTTAGCGGCCGCTCGTCCAACGAGCGTTCGTTCGCTACGCTGATTCGACAGTCAGTGTCGTTCCGCGACAACCGCCCGCGCCCTTGCCGCACGCGGGCCTGTTATGATTCCGGGCATTAACGTTTCCGGAAATGATCATGTCCCGCGAGATCCGTATCGCCACCCGCAAGAGTGCCCTGGCCCTGTGGCAGGCCGAATTCGTCAAAGCCCGTCTCGAGGAGGCCCACCCCGGTCTCAAGGTCAGCCTGGTGCCGATGGTCAGCAAGGGTGACAAGCTGCTCGACGCGCCACTGGCGAAGATCGGTGGCAAGGGCCTGTTCGTCAAAGAGCTGGAAACGGCCATGCTGGAGAATGAGGCCGACATCGCCGTGCACTCCATGAAGGACGTGCCGATGGACTTCCCGGAAGGCCTTGGCCTGTATTGCATCTGCGAGCGCGAAGACCCGCGCGACGCCTTCGTCTCCAACCATTTCGACAGTCTCGACGCCCTGCCTGCCGGCAGCGTGGTCGGCACCTCCAGCCTGCGTCGCCAGGCTCAGCTGCTGTCGCGCCGCCCGGACCTGAAGATCCAGTTTTTGCGCGGCAACGTGAACACCCGCCTGGCCAAGCTCGATGCCGGTGAGTACGACGCCATCATCCTCGCCGCGGCCGGCCTGATCCGCCTCGGTTTCGAAGATCGCATTCGCTCTTCCATCAGCGTCGAGGACAGCCTGCCGGCCGGTGGCCAGGGTGCCGTGGGCATCGAATGCCGCACCGCCGACAGCGAGATTCACGCCTTGCTGGCGCCGCTGCACCATCAGGACACGGCGATACGCGTCACCGCCGAGCGCGCCTTGAACAAGCATCTGAATGGCGGCTGCCAGGTGCCCATTGCCTGCTATGCCGTGCTTGAGGGCGACCAGCTCTGGCTCCGTGGCCTGGTCGGCCAGCCTGATGGCGGCCAGCTGCTTCGTGCCGAAGGCCGTGCCGCGATCGCCGATGCCGAAGCCCTGGGCGTGAAGGTCGCCGAGGAGCTGCTGGAGCTGGGCGCCGGGGACATCCTCAAGGCCGTCTACGGCGAGGCCGGCCACCCGTGACAGGCTGGCGGTTGCTGCTGACGCGTCCTGTCGAGGAGTGCGAAGCACTGGCTGCGGCCCTGGCCGAGCAGCAGGTCTTCAGCAGCAGCTTGCCGCTGTTGGCCATTGAACCCCTTGAAACGTCGCCCGAGCAGCACAGACTCATCCTCCAGCTCGACCGCTACTGCGCCGTGGTGGTGGTCAGCAAGCCGGCAGCCCGGCTGGGCCTCGACCTGATCGACCGATACTGGCCGAAACCGCCCGCCAATCAGCATTGGTTCAGCGTGGGCGCGGCCACCGGCGCCTTGCTCGAAGACCATGGTCTACCGGTGAGTTGGCCGGCAGTGGGTGACGACAGCGAGGCGCTGTTGGCACTTCCGCAACTGGCTGGCGCCCTGTCGGTGCAGGATCCCAGGGTACTGATCATGCGCGGCGAGGGTGGCCGAGATTTCCTGGCCGACCGCTTGCGCGGCCAAGGCGTCGCCGTCGACTATCTGGAACTCTATCGACGCTGCCTGCCGGACTACCCGGCGGGCACCCTGGCGCACCGTGTCGAGTCGGAACGCCTGAACGGCCTGGTGGTCAGCAGTGGCCAAGGGTTGGAAAACCTCCAGCGCCTGGCTGGCGCCGCCTGGCCCGAACTGACCCGCCTGACCCTGTTCGTACCCAGCCCGCGAGTGGCCGAGCAGGCCGTCGAGACGGGCGCGAAGAATGTTGTGGATTGCCGTGGTGCCAGTGCCGCGGCCTTGTTGGCGGCGCTCAGGCAGCATCCGGCGCCCGCCCACTGAAGCGAAGGATGGATACGTGAGCGAAGCAGAAGCCCCGAAACAAGAGCAGCCCACCACAGCCGCCGACCCCGTCACTCCCACCAGCACCGCGCCTGCCCCCCGGGGCAATGGCCTGGCCCTGTTCGCCCTGTTGTTGGGCGCCGCCGGCGTCGCCGCGGGCGGCTGGGGCCTCTGGCAGGTACGCAGCCTGGAAACCCGCGACCAGCAGCAACTCAGCATGGTCGAGGATGCGCGTGGCCAGACCCGCGCCCTGGCCCAGCGTGAGCAGCAGCTGACCCAGCGCCTGGAAGAGTTGCCCAGCGCCGCTGAACTGGACGAGCGTCGTCGCTTGCTGGTGGACCTGCAGGGTGATCAGCAGCAACTGCGCCAGCGCCTGGAGACCATCCTCGGCGCCAGCCGCAAGGACTGGCGTCTGGCCGAAGCCGAGCATCTGCTTCGGCTGGCCAGCCTGCGTCTCTCGGCATTGCAGGATATCCACAGCGCCGCGGCACTGGTCCAGGCCGCCGATGACATCCTCCGTGAACAGGACGATCCCGGCGCCTACGCCGCCCGCGAAGAGCTGGCGAAGAGCCTGGTAGCGCTGCGCAGCACCGAGCAGCCTGATCGTACCGGCCTGTTCCTCCAGTTGGGCGCCCTGCGTGAACAGGCGGTCCAGCTCAACCCGCTGGTGCCGGCCTTCGAAGACAAGGGGGGCGTGCTCCTGGACATCGCCGCCGAAGGCGACGGTGGCAGCGCCTGGGCCGAGTGGCTGGAGAAGCTCTCGCACTACTTCCGCATCCAGCTGGATGCCAGCCAGGACATCAAGCCGTTGCTCGCCGGACAGAACCTGTCCCAGGTCCGCCTCGCCCTTTCGCTCGCTCTCGAGCAGGCGCAATGGGGCGCGCTGCATGGCCAGACGCAGGTCTATCAGCAGTCGCTGCGCCAGGCCCGTGATGTGCTGCGCGGCCATTTCAACGAAGAAAATCCGGACAGCCGCGCCTTGCTGGCTCGCCTCGATGAGCTTTCCAGCCAGCCGGTGGAAGTCAAGGCACCTGATCTCGCCCCTGCGCTGAGCGCCCTCCAGGCCTACCTGCAGCGCACGCCGGGCGGCGCCGCTGATAAAGCCGAGCAGCCGGATGCCACCGCACCGAAGGAGGCGGGCCAATGAAGCGCCTGCTCAAGGTCCTGCTGGTCCTCGCAGTGATCGGCGCGGCTGCCACCCTCATCGGCATGGCGGTGGCTCAGCACAAGGGCTATGTGCTGGTGGCCTACAAGGGCTTCCGCTACGAGTCCACCCTCTGGGCCACCCTGGCGTTGCTGGCGGTGCTCTGGTTGCTGTTCGCCGGTCTGCGCTATCTGTTGCGACTGGTGGTGATGTCCGGCGGGGTGGTCAATCCCTGGTCGCGACGCAATGCCCGGCGCCGCGCGCGGCTGGCGTCCGAACAAGGCCTGCTGGACCTCGCCGAAGGTCGCTGGGCGCGCGCGCTGCGTCATCTCAAGCGTGCCGCTGAAAATGACCCGCAACCCTTGATCTACTACCTGGGCGCCGCCCGCGCAGCGCAGAAGATAGGTCAGACCGAAGAAGCCGAGCAACTGCTGGAGCGGGCCCTTGAACGTCAGCCCCAGGCTGAACTGGCCATCGCCCTGGCCCACGCCGAACTGCAACTGGATCGTGGCGATTCCGCGGCGGCGCTGGAAACCCTGAAGGCTGTGCAAGAGCGCCACCCGCGCCATCATCAGGTTCTGCGTCAGTTGCTGCATCTGCACGAGGTGCGTGGAGACTGGGCCGCCCTGGTCGGCCTGCTACCCACCCTGCGCAAGGAAAAGGCGCTGTCGGAAAGCCAGCTGGCCGAACTCGAACTGCGTGTGTGGAGTGCCCGTCTGCACCAGGCCGGCGAAGAAGGGTTGAACGAGGGCGAAACCGCTCTGCAGCCGCTGACCCGTGCCTGGCAGCAACTATCCTCCGCCCAGCGCAACGAGCCGCGTCTGGTGCTGGCCTTTGCCGAGCAGCTGCGCCGCCTGGGTGCCGAGCAAGAAGCCGAGGAAGCCGTGCGTGGCGCCATCAAGCGCAGCTACGACGACGATCTGGTGCGGCTCTACGGCCTCTTGCGTGGCAGTGACCCGGTCCGCCAGCTGCAGGCTGCGGAGGGCTGGCTGAAGGAGCACTCCAGCGACGGCACCTTGCTGCTCACCTTGGGTCGCCTGTCCCTGCGCAATCGACTCTGGGGCAAGGCGCGAGAGTATTTCGAGAGCAGCCTGAGCTTCCGCCGCGACCCCGAGACCTGCGCGGAGCTGGCCCGCCTGCTTGCGCAAATGGGCGAGGTGGAGCGCAGCAATCAGCTGTTCCAGGAGGGCCTTGGCCTGCTCGATCAGCGCTTGCCGGCCTTGCCCTTGCCGACGGAAAAAATCGCCTGATAAAGAAAGGCCCGGGATTATCCCGGGCCTTTTTCATTGCGCTGGCTTTCGCGTCATTTTCCCACGTACTCGATGCGGTAGATGGCACCGGCCTCGTCGTCGCTCACCAGTAGCGCACCGTCCGGCGCCACCAGTACATCGGCCGGCCGGCCCCATACATCGCCGTCCTTCAGCCAGCCTTCGGCGAACACGCTCTGGCGTCTCAGGCTGCCATCCGGATTGAGCTCGACCCGCTTGATCCGATAGCCGATCTTCTCGCTGCGATTCCACGAGCCGTGCTCGGCGATGAACAGGTTATTGCGGTACTCCGCGGGGAACTGGCTGCCGGTGTAGAAGCGCATGCCGAGCGGCGCGACGTGGGGGCCCAGCTTGGCGACAGGCGCGACGAATTCGCTACAGGGCCGCTGGGAAAACTTCGGGTCGGCCACGTCGCCGGCATGGCAATAGGGAAAGCCGAAATGCTGACCCAGCTTCTCCAGGCGATTCAGCTCGCAATCAGGCACGTCATCGCCCATCAGGTCACGGCCGTTTTCACTGAACCAGAGTTCGCCGGTCTGCGGGTGCCAGTCGAAGCCCACCGTGTTGCGCACGCCTCGCGCCACCAGCTCCATTCCGCTGCCATCGGCGTTCATGCGATGGATGGCGGCGTAGGTGTCAGGGTCTTCGTCGCAGACATTGCACGGCGCTCCCACCGGCACATACAACTTGCCGTCGGGGCCGAAGGCGATGAACTTCCAGCCGTGATGGGTTTCACGAGGCAGCTTCGAATAAACCACCTCGGCGTCGGATGGTGAATCGAGGCGCGACTCTATGTCGCGCAGGCGCAGGATTTTGCTGACCGCAGAGATGTAAAGGTCGCCTCCTTTGTAGGCCACGCCAACGGGCAGCTGTAGGCCGCTGGCGATGGTGCGGACCTCGCCGCCGGCGAGCTGCAGCGCATAAACCTTACCGGCTGAATTGCTGCCAACGAACAGGGTGCCACGATCACCCCAGGTCATCTCCCGGGCATTGGGCACCTGGTCGCTCACCAGCGTGATGCGAAAGCCCTCCGGCAGGCGAATGCGCTCCAGGGGCAGGGCGGCATTGGCGAGTCCGGGCAACAGGAGTAGCAACGGCAAAAGCAGCCGACACATGGCAGGTTTCTCCGGATAGGCAACCTCATCCAGCCTAGTCGCTCGCCTTGAAAGGCCAAGGCGCTTTCCACTACCGTAACGCCCTTTCCGATAACCCAACGGAGCCGCCATGTCCCTGGCAAGCCCGCGTTCGCTTTTCCTGTTCGCCTTCCTCGGTTGCGTCGCTGTAATGGGGGGCGCGCTGTATCTCGAACATGCCCTCGGCCTCGAACCGTGCCCGCTGTGCATCGTCCAGCGCGTCTTCATCATCGCGTTCGGTATCGTCTGCCTGATCGCCGCGCTGCATGGTCCGGAGCGCACCGGACGGCGCGTCTACGCCGTGCTGGCGCTGCTCTTCTCGGCAGGGGGTGCGGGCTTCGCCGGTCGCCAGATCTGGTTGCAGAGCGTGCCGGCAGACCAGCTGCCCGCGTGCCTGCCGAGCTTCGACTACATGATGGAAGCCTGGCCGTTCCTGCAGATCATCAAGACCATGCTGCATGGCACCGCCGATTGCGCCGCCGTGACCTGGACCCTGTTCGGCATGAGCATTCCCGAGTGGAGCCTGCTGGCCTTCATCGGCTGCATTCTGTTCTCGCTGTACCAACTTCTGCGTCGCTCCTGATCGCTAAAGGCGCATGGCTTTGCCATGCGCCTTTCGGCGCGCTTTTCCCTCGCTTTCTGCACTCCCCAACGCTGCGCCAATCCGCCGCGCCGGCCGCAAAGCTCCGGCCAGACGGGCCGCGGTCTGACGATTAAACGCTCGTATGAATTTTTTCCCGCGCGCGCCTTGATGGCACTGCTCGGCGGGCATACTCTGGCCCGCACGCGCCGCCGGAATATTGCCGTTTTGGCGGCGTCTTCCCAGGATCTTGCACCGGTCGACAAAAAACCGTCTCGGAGCGGACGTATAACGGCATTACCGAATTAGGGAAGTGAGGTCGTCACCATGCTCGAAAGTTGCCAGAACGCTCAGGAACGTTGGGGTGGCGTGCACCAGCTGATCGACCGCTGGTTGCAGGAGCGCCATGAGCTGGTCCGCGTTTACAGCTCGCTGAGCGAGAAGCCACAGGCTCCCAGCGCCAACGCGGAAGCACTGCAAAGGTTTTGTGAGGTCTTGCTGGACTACGTGTCTGCAGGGCACTTCGAGGTGTACGAGCAATTGCTCAACGAGGCGAAAGCGTTCGGTGATCAACGCGGCCTCGACCTCGCCAAGCAAATCTATCCCCGTATCGAAGCCATCACCGAAGTCGCACTGGCCTTCAACGATCGCTGCGACAACGGCGATAGCCGTGACATCTGCCTGACTTCCGATTTGAAGAATCTCGGGCAACTGCTTCACGAACGCTTCGAGTTAGAAGACTGCCTGATCGAAGTGCTGCATAACGCCCATCAGGGTGAGGCCTCTCAACCGGCCTGATCGTTGTCCTGTCGGTACTGGAATCGGGGGTGGCTGAACATCGCTGAATGCCCCATTCCAGAGCCTTCCTGGCGTTGGCTAGCTATTGCTATGGGCAGGGCTTTTCGGGCGAGTGATTCGTGGTCCGGATCGCACTTGCGAAACCCTGCACTGGCAATCCGTCGCAAGGCCCAGGCGGGCGATATGGCGCGGCCTCTGGCGACTCGCGAAACAGGCGACTAGTATGGGCCAAATAACGCCCGCCAGGAGGCATACCATGTCGGCCAAGAAGAAGCCCGTAAGCACCCCGCTGCACCTGCTGCACCAACTGTCCTTCAGTCTGCTCGAACACCTTGAGAAAGCCTGCGCCCAAGCTTCGGTCGACGCTGAAAAGCTCCTGACCAAACTGGAGAAACAACGCGGCAAGGCTCAGGAAAAACTCCACACCGCGCGCACCAAGCTGCAGGATTCCGCCAAGGCTGGCAAAGCCAAGGCGCAAGCCAAGGCCAAGGCCAACATCGGTGAACTCGAAACCCTCCTGGACACCCTGAAGAATCGCCAGGCCGAAACCCGCGCCTACATCTCCCAGCTCAAGCGTGATTCTCAGGAAAGCCTGAAGCTCGCCCAGGGCGTGGGCAAGGTCCGCGAGGCCGTAGGCAAGGCTCTGGCATCCCGCGACGCGAAACCCGCTACCGCCAAAGCCGCCGCCAAGCCGGCTGCGAAACCGGTCGCCAGGCCTGCAACTGCCAAACCGGCTGCCAAGCCCGCAGCTAAACCCGCCGCGAAGGTTGCCGCTGCGAAACCTGCAGCCAGGCCAGCCGCCAAGGCTGCTGCGAAACCCGCCGCCAAGCCTGCTGCGAAACCTGCTGCAAAACCTGCAGCGAAGGCCGCTGCTGCGAAGCCCGCCGCCAAGTCCGCCGCGAAACCGGCTGCCAAACCTGCAGCGAAAACCGCCGCCGCCAAACCTGCAGCGAAGCCCGCAGCCAAGCCGGCTGCCAAGCCCGCCGCTAAAGTCGCCGCTGCGAAACCTGCGGCCAAGCCGGCTGCCAAACCGGCGGCCAAGCCAGCCGCAGCGAAGCCCGCTGCAGCCAAACCAGCAGCCAAGCCGGCGGCCAAACCAGCCGCAGCTAAACCTGCTGCGAAGCCTGCCGCGACTGCAGCCAAACCTGCTGCCGCTGCGAAGCCGGCTGCCAAACCTGCAGCGAAGAAACCCGCTGCCAAGCCCGCCGTGAAGAAGGCTACTCCGGCCAAGCCCGCCGCAGCCAAGCCTGTTGCCGCCAAGCCCGCTGCTCCGGCCGCGGCGCCGAAACCGGCTGCTACTCCGGCCGCTCCGGCAGCACCTGCGCCTGCGCCTGCACCGGTTGCCAGCGTGGCGCCGACCAGCAGCAACGGCGCTGCTCCGACTTCACCGTCGAACTAAAGCGTCAGGGCCGCGACGCGCAGCTGTTCCAGTGCGTCGCGGTCCACGCTCTCCCGTCCCGGGCAGCAGCCCGAGAGCCAGGCTCCAATCTGCTCCATCCCCCCCGTCGGCCAATCCATAGCGGTGCTTTCCAGGCGCGCCAGCAGTTTGCGTTCGGCTTCCAGTTCCAGTGCCTTGATCTGCTCACGCATCCCGGCCAGGGCCAGGTCGTCCTGTGCCTGCACACGCCAGTTCTGTCGCAGCGAACGCAACGGCTTGATCACCTGTTCCTGCCATGGGTCGCAGACGTCGTACAGAGCATCCAGGCGAGTGGTGTCGCAAGGAGTGCCGCGTTGCCCGAGCCAGCAGGCAGTGAGTAGCAGACAGACATCGGCGCCTCCATCCTGAAGGCGCAGGCAGGCCTGCTCGACGCCGGGCTCGGCGTAGAGGCGCAAGGCGAAAGTCCACAGGTCTGAAGGCATAGCGCTCCCCGGGCGACATGGCAGCGAAGCTGATAAACTCCGCCGCCATCATGATCCGACTGCAAAATCTCACTCTACAGCGTGGTCCTCAGCGTCTGCTAGAAGGCGCCGAAATGACCCTGCACGCCGGCCAGAAGGTCGGCCTCATCGGCGCCAACGGTGCCGGCAAATCCAGCTTGTTCGCCCTGCTGCGTGGCGAGTTGGGGCCGGATGCGGGCGATTGCCTGCTGCCCGCCGACTGGCGCATCGCCCATATGCGCCAGGAAGTGGACAACCTCGAGCGCCTGGCCGTGGACTACGTGCTCGATGGCGACCTGCACCTGCGCCGGGTTCAGCGTGAACTCGCGGCTGCCGAGGCGGGCCACGACGGCACCGCCATCGCTCGCCTGCACATCGAACTGGACAGCGCCGATGGTTACACGGCCGACGCCCGTGCTCGCAAGCTGCTGGCCGGTCTCGGCTTCACCGCGGAGCAGATGGATCGTCGCGTTGGCGACTTTTCCGGCGGCTGGCGGATGCGCCTGAACCTCGCCCAGGCGCTGATGTGCCCGTCTGAGTTGTTGCTACTCGACGAGCCCACCAACCACCTCGACCTCGACGCGATTCTCTGGCTCGAAGAGTGGCTCAAGGGCTACCCGGGCACGCTGCTACTGATCTCCCACGACCGTGACTTCCTCGACGCAGTCGTGGACAACGTCGCGCACCTCGAACAGCAGAAGCTGACCCTCTATCGCGGTGGCTACTCGGCCTTCGAGCGCACCCGTGCCGAGCGCCTGGCGCAGCAGCAGCAGGCCTACGAGAAGCAGCAGGCCCAGCGTGCGCACATGGAGAAGTACATCGCCCGCTTCAAGGCTCAGGCGACCAAGGCCCGCCAGGCCCAGAGCCGGATCAAGGCCCTGGAACGCCTGGAAGAACTGGCACCGGCCCATGTCGATTCGCCGTTCGATTTCAGCTTCCGCGAGGCCGACAAGATTTCCAGCCCGCTGCTGGACCTTTCCGAAGGTCGCCTCGGCTATGGCGACAAAACCGTGCTGCAGCAGGTCAAGCTACAGCTGGCGCCGGGTGCTCGCATCGGCTTGCTGGGCCCTAACGGCGCGGGTAAGTCGACCCTGATCAAGACCCTTTCGGGTGACATAGAGCCTATTGGTGGCCGCCTCGCCCGAGGTGAGAATCTCGCCATTGGCTACTTCGCCCAGCATCAACTGGACGCGCTCGACCCCAAGGCCAGCCCGCTCCTGCATCTGCAACGCCTTGCGCCGAGCGAGCGTGAGCAGACCCTGCGCGATTTCCTCGGCGGTTTCGATTTCCGTGGCGATCGTTGCGACGAGGCGGTGACCAACTTCTCCGGCGGCGAGAAGGCGCGACTGGCCCTGGCGTTGATTGCCTGGCAGAAGCCCAACCTGTTGCTGCTGGACGAACCGACCAACCACCTCGATCTGGAAATGCGCCTGGCGCTGACCATGGCCCTGCAGGATTTCGCAGGCGCCGTGCTGGTGGTGTCCCACGATCGTCACCTGCTCAAGAGCACCACGGACGAATTCCTGCTGGTGGCCGATGGTCGAGTGCAGAGCTTCGACGGTGACCTCGACGACTACGCCCGCTGGCTGGTGGATTTCCGTGCGCGCCAGGCTCCCGCCGCCAACGCACCGGTGAACCCGGACAAGACCGACAAGCGCGCCCAGCGCCAGGCCGCCGCCGCCCTGCGTCAGCAATTGGCTCCGCACAAAAAGGAAGCCGACAAGCTCGAGAAGGACCTGGGCAAGCTGCACGAACAACTGGCCAGCGTCGAAACACGTCTTGGCGATTCCGCCCTCTACGAGGCGGCGCGCAAGGATGAACTGCGCGACCTGCTGGCCGAACAGGCCCGCCTGAAGTCGCGCGAGGCCGAATTGGAAGAGGCCTGGCTCCTGGCCCTGGAAACCCTGGAGGAGCTGCAGCGGCAACTGGAGGCCGCGGATTGATGGATGACCTGCAACTCCTGACCGCCTGGAGCGAGCCGCTGATTCGCGTCGCCCAGGTGCTGCTGATCGTGCTGTTGGCCTGGCTGGTGCAGCGCATCGTCACCCGTGGCATCACCCGCCTCGGGCAGCGTTATCCACAGCTGCCTTCGGAGCTGATGGTGCCTCTGCGCGGCCTGCTGCGATGGATGATCCTCGGCAGCGCGTTCATGCTGGTGCTGGAGCGCTTCGGTGTCTCCGCCGAGGTGTTGTGGACCGCCCTGACGGGCTTCGCCGCCGTGGCAGCGGTCGCGTTCTTCGCGATCTGGAGCGTGCTCTCCAACATGTTCTGCGCGGTGCTGATCTTCTCCCTCGGACCGTTCCGCATGGGCGACAAGGTCGAAGTGGTGGAAAGCGCGGACAAGCAAGGCGTAAAGGGCAGGGTGATCGCCATCAACCTCTTCTACACCACCCTCGAAGACCTCAGCGAAGAGAATCACGGCGCACTGGTGCAAGTGCCCAACAGCCTGTTCTTCCAGAAGGCCGTGCGCCGCTGGCGCTGACGGTACTGGGCAGCGCCTGGATGAAGGGGTAGGCTCTGCGGCCTGCCCCTTTTTGTTTTCGAGGTATATGCCATGGCGCTCCAGACCTGGCTCGCTTTCCTGGTTGCCTGCTGGGTGATCAGTCTGTCACCGGGTGCCGGTGCCATCGCTTCCATGTCCTCCGGCCTTCAGTACGGCTTCCTTCGTGGTTACTGGAATGCGCTTGGCCTGCAGATCGGCCTGGCCCTGCAGATCGCCATTGTCGCCGCGGGTGTCGGCGCCATCCTCGCGACCTCCGCCTTGGCCTTCAGCCTGATCAAGTGGTTCGGTGTGGCCTACCTGGTCTACCTCGCGGTCAAGCAGTGGAAGGCCCTGCCCAGCGATATGGCCAACGATTCGGCCGAGCGCCCCATCGGCCGTCCGCTCACGCTGGTCCTGCGTGGCTTCCTGGTGAATTTCAGCAATCCCAAGGCGATCGTCTTCATGCTCGCCGTGCTGCCGCAGTTCATCGACCCCCATGCGCCGCTGGTAGAGCAGTACCTGGTGATGGGCGTGACCATGATCACCGTCGACCTGATCGTCATGGCCGGCTACACCGGCCTTGCCGCCCGCGTCCTGCGGTTGCTCCGTTCGCCGCGCCAGCAGCGGGTGATGAACCGCAGCTTCGCCGCCCTGTTCGTCGGCGCGGCAGCGTTGCTGGCCACCGTGCGCCGCGCGCCGGTCTAATGGCCGCGCACTCCGGCGAGCGGCTGCTCGCCGGAATTCTTCCCGTCGGAATCCCTCCTTTCATCGCACCGTCCAGAGCCCGTCAATATCGCGCTGAAAGCCAGTCGTGATGGGGCCTGCAGCGATTTTCGGCAAGCTGCCAGCGCAATCGGATGTGCGATTCGGGGTTGAGCTCAATCGTTAGGAGGGTAACAATTCGTTTCCCCATTCTCATTTGAGATTGACTCATGTTCCCCATTCCGAGATTGCTCAGCTGGCTCTTCGTGCCGCTGATGGCGCTCTGCAGTTTCAGCCTGATGGCCGACCAGGCCGACGGCGCCGCGCAGGCGTTGCACCTGCTCAGTTACATCGGGGCCGACTACCCCGCTACCGTGGTCGACGGCAAGGTCATCGACGCCGCCGAATACCGTGAACAGATCGAATTCCTCGGTGCGTTGCAGGGCCTGATCGTGGCCCTGCCAGCCCGCGACGGCCAGAAGGAACTGGAGCAGGGCGTCACCAGCCTGCACCAGGCCGTGCAAGACAAGCAGGACGGAGCCGCCGTTGCCCGCCAGGCGCGCCAACTGGCCACCCGACTGGCCGCGACCTACGAGGTCAGCCAGGCCCCGCTCATCACGCCGGACCCCGCCCGTGGTGCGCCGCTCTATGCGCAGCACTGCAGCGTCTGTCACGGCGATACCGGCGCCGGCGATGGTCCGGCTGGCATGGGCCTCGAGCCACCGCCGGCCAACCTGCGCGATCAGGCGCGGATGGATCGGATGAGTCTCTATGACCTCTTCAACACGCTCGGTCTGGGTGTCGAAGGGACCGACATGCCCGCCTTCGCCGACCAGTTGGACGACCGTCAGCGTTGGGATCTGGCGAGTTACATCGCCGGCTTCAGCGCTGACCCGGCGGTGAAGGGCGAAGCCATCTCCCTTGGCGAACTGGCTGGCCGCACGCCGGAAGAAGTCGGCGCGAGCCAGGGTGCTGAAGCCCAGGCGCTGTTCCGTGCCCAACGCGCCCAGCCTCCCGTGCAGCAGCGCGGGCCCAAGGAGCTGATCGGCCATACCCGTTCCACCCTGGAACAGAGCCTCAAGGCTTATCGGGAGGGTGACGCGGACCAGGCCTACGACCTCTCGGTAGCTGCCTACCTGGAAGGCTTCGAGCTGGTGGAAAGCTCCCTCGACAACCTCGACGCGGTTCAGCGAAAGACCACCGAACGCGCGCTGATGGCTTACCGCCAAGCGCTGCAGGACCGCCAGTCCATCGGTCAGGCGGCGCAGTTGCTGGAACAGGCCAAGGCCGAACTGGACAAGTCCGCGAATCTGCTGGGCGGTGACGGCCTGAGCGGTTCGCTGAGCTTCATTTCCAGCCTGCTGATCCTGCTGCGCGAAGGCCTTGAGGCGATCCTGGTGCTGGCGGCGATCCTCGCATTCCTGCGCAAGACCGATCAGGAACATGCAATTCGCAGCGTTCACGTGGGCTGGGGCCTGGCCATCGTCGCCGGCTTCGCCACTTGGGCAGTAGCGGCCTTCCTGATCGATGTCGGTGGCGCCCAGCGCGAGCTGATGGAGGGCTTCACGGCATTGTTCGCCTGCGTGATGGTGCTCTGGCTCGGCGTGTGGATGCATGACCGCCGCCACGCTGCCGCCTGGCAGAGCTACATCAAGGACCACCTGCTGAGCAGCAGCGGGCGCTTCGGTTTCGCCACCTTGGCGTTCTTCTCGGTGTACCGCGAACTGTTCGAAGTGATCCTCTTCTACGAAACCCTCTGGTTGCAGGCCGGTCCGGCCGGGCATGGCATGGTCATCGCCGGCGCGGTGGCGGCCCTGGTCCTGTTGGTAGGCCTGGCCTGGGTCATCCTGCGTGGCTCGGCGAAGCTGCCGCTGGGGACCTTCTTCAGCGCCAACGCCATCCTGCTCTGCGCCCTGTCGGTGGTGTTCGCCGGTCATGGCGTGGCCGCCCTGCAGGAAGCCGGGGTGCTGGGTACGCGCCCGGTGGCCTTCTTCGAGTTCGACTGGCTGGGCATCCATCCCGATGCCTGCACGCTGTCGGCCCAGGGGCTGGCGTTGCTGGCCATCGCGGCGCTCTACGGCCGCAGCTGGCTGCGCGAGCGCAGCGCCGCACAGGCCTGATTGGAGGGCGAGGGGTGTAAACTCCTCGCCCTTTTCTTATCTGCGGAAGTTCTCCCATGCGCGTCTGGATCGATGCCGATGCCTGCCCCCGGGCGGCCAAGGACCAGGTGATCAAGTTCGCCCTGAAGCGCAAGTTCGAAGTGGTGCTGGTGGCCGGGCAGAGCCAGGTCAAGCCGGCCTTCGCCTGCGTGCGGCTGGTGGTGGTGCCCAGCGGTCCGGATGCCGCCGATGACTACCTGGTGGAAAACGCTGTCCCCGGCGAGCTGGTGATCTGCAGTGACGTGCCGCTGGCCGATCGCCTGGTGAAGAAGGGGGTTGCGGCGTTGGACCCGCGCGGGCGCGAGTTCGACGAGCGCAACATGGGCGAACGTCTGGCGGTGCGCAACCTGTTCACCGACCTTCGCGATCAGGGCCAGATGGGCGGCGGCCAGGCGGCCTACGGCGAGAAGGAGCGGCAGGCCTTCGCCAACTCCCTGGACCGGCTGCTGACCCGACTCAGCCGGGGTTGATGCGGCTCGAACGGCCCCTGCGGATTCAGCCGCAGAGGTAGGTGCCGGTACCCACCGCGACGAGGGTGCCGTCGTCGGCATGCAGTTCCGAACGGACCACGGCGACCTTGTTGCCTGAACGAAGCAGCACGGCGGTGGCGGTGAAGTGCTTGCCACGGCCCGGGCGCAGGTAGTCGATGCGCAGGTCGATGGTGCCCAGCTTGGACAACCGCGTCATGCGCTCCGTTGTGGATAAGTGCTGGTGCCGTTCGAAGGCGCCGATCAGCGCCATGGCGCCACCGACGACGTCGAGCAGGCTGGAGATGACCCCGCCGTGCAGGATGCCATGGACGAAGTTGCCGATCAGCTCGTCCTTCATCGGCAGGTGCATGAGCACCTTCTCGGTGCTCATCTCGCCCAGCTGGATACCGAGTACGCGGTTGAAGGGAATGCGCTCGAAGAAGCTGGCGACGGCCTGCTGCAGTTCGGGGGTGAGGATGAAATCGTTCTGGCTCATGGTGCCTCCTGGGAGCATCGAATGGCTCGACGCTGCCTGAGGAATGGCCAGGGTGCCAAGGGGTAAGGCGGGAGTGGCGGGCGGATTGGCCGGATCGACACGCAGCGGGCGGCCGGAGCCACCCGCCCGGGGACATCAGTGGGTCAGTTCCAGCACCCGGTCCACCAGCTTGTAGATGCCGCCGGCCGCTTCGCTGATGGATTGCGCCAGCATGTAGGCCGGAGTGGTCACCAGCTTGCGCTTCTCGTCTTCGACGATTTCGCCGACCACGCATTCCACGTGCTGGGCACCCATCTCGCCCAGGGCGGCGGCGGTGCCGGCGTCGTTGCCGATGGTGCAGGTCACGCCTACGCCGTAGATCTTCGCCGCCAGGGCCGGGGCGATGCAGATCAGGCCTACCGGCTTGCCGGCTTCGGCGAAGTCGCGGGCGGCGGCCAGTACGTCAGGCTGCACGGTGCAGTTGGCGCCGCTGACGGCAAAGTCGGAGAGGTTCTTCGCCGCGCCGAAGCCGCCCGGAACGATCAGGGCGTCGAAGTCGTCGGCGTTCAATTCCCGCACGTCCTTGATCTCGCCGCGGGCGATGCGCGCCGATTCCACCAGCACATTACGGCTTTCCGGCATTTCTTCGCCGGTGGTGTGGTCGATCACGTGGTGTTGGGCGATGTTCGGCGCGAAGCACTGGACCTTGGCACCGCGCTGGTCCAGACGCAGCAGGGTGATCACACTCTCGTGGATCTCCGCACCGTCGTAAACGCCACAGCCGGACAGGATCACGGCAACTTTCTTGGTCATGGACATCTCCAGGTCATTGGGCTGGTCCCAGGTTCTCGCGCAGGAACGCCAGGGCGCGTCGCTGGGCATCCTGGGCCAGGCCGGGTTGGTAGGTATTCAGGTCGCTGCGCTGGTCGAAGACGTGGTCGGCGTTGCCGTACTGCACCAGTTCGAGGCGCTCGCCGTCGAGGCTGTCGAGGGCCGAGAGGCATTGCTGGTGGTCGGTGATGTGGTCCTTGGCGCCGAGGAACATCAACACCGGGGCACTGTGCCCGAGGCCATCGCGCAGGTGGGCGGGGAACCCGCAGTAGGGGTAGTAGGCGATGACGCCGCGCACGCCGGCCAGTGCCCCCTTGCCGGTAGCGGGGAAGCCGTGGCCGGCGCTGCCGTCGTAGGAGAGCGCGTCGAGGATGGTCCAGCCGCCGTGTGAGTAACCGAGCAGGGCCAGCTTGTCGCTGTCGACCGCCGGGTTCTGCCGTGCCAGCGCCAGGGCGGCGTAGACGTCGATGGCGCGTTCGTTGCCCCACAGCCGTTTGCCATCGCAGACCGGATGCCAGTCCTTGATGCCACGGGCGGCATGGCTGTCGACGAACATCACGGCGTAGCCGGCGGGAAGCAGCCAGGCTTTCACATTGCGCATGAACAGCGAGCTCTGGCCGCTGCAGCCATGGAACACCAACACGGTGGGGAAGGGGCCGGTGCCTTCCGGGGTGAACAGGCTCAGGTGCGGCGCCAGGCGCTGTTCCGCCGCTGGTAGGTCGGCGGCCTGCGGCAGCAGGGCATCGCGATAGGGATAGAGTCCGAGCAGGGCGGCACAGGCCAGGAGGAGCAGGGCGATCAGGGCGGGTTTGAGGAGTTTTCGCATGCTGTCGTCATATGCCGCTTGGGTTGGCACGCCGTGCCGGGAAGCCGGACCGGCTGCGGGAGTAGCATTCTGGGTACTGGATGAATGCCACCCGTGCATGGCGGCGTTTCGTACAGCACCTGACGAGCAATCCTAGCAGGCCGGGGATTCGGGCCGCGAGCGCGGCGCCAACCCGCTTCACCGCCTGTGGGTCACCGGACAAGAACGACGATAAGGGTTGTCCCATGAATTACGTGCTTTATGCCGTGCCTTTCTTCTTCCTGTTGATCGGCATCGAACTGATCGCCGATCGCTGGCGTGGAATGCGCACCTACCGTACCGCCGATGCGCTCAACAGCCTGAGCGCCGGCGTGCTGTCCACCACCAGCGGCCTGCTGACCAAGGTGGTGGGGCTGCTGACCTACACCTTCGCCTGGCAACACCTGGCACTGTTCGAACAGTCGGTTTCGAGCCTCTGGGTGTGGCTGCTGGCCTTCGTTTTCTATGACTTCTGCTACTACTGGAACCACCGCCTGGGCCACGAGCGCAACATCCTCTGGGCCGCCCATTCGGTGCACCACCAGAGTGAGGAATACAACCTCTCCACCGCCCTGCGGCAGACCAGCACCGGCTTCCTCTTCGGCTGGATCTTCTACCTGCCGATGGCTGTTGCCGGCGTACCGCCGCTGGTGTTCCTCAGCGTCGGTGCGCTGAACCTGCTCTATCAGTTCTGGGTGCACACGCGGCATATACCCAAGCTGGGCTGGTTCGAATGGATCTTCATCACCCCGTCCAACCATCGCGTCCACCACGCGCAGAATCCGGTGTACATGGATCGCAATTACGGCGGTGTGTTCATCCTCTGGGATCGGCTGTTCGGCACCTTCCAGGAAGAGCTGGACGAGGAGCCGGTGGTCTTCGGCGTGACCACGCCGTTGGCCAGTTGGAACCCGCTGTGGGCCAACCTGCAGTTCTATGTGCAGCTCTGGCGTGATGCCGTGCGTGCGGAGTCCTGGTGGGACAAGCTGCGTATCTGGTTCATGCGTACCGGCTGGCGTCCGGCGGACGTGGCGGAGCGTTATCCACAGGCCAAGCCGGACCTGTCGCGTTTCGTCAAATTCGAGGTGCCGCTGGGCCTGCCGCAGAAGTGGTACGCCGGCCTGCAGTTCGCGCTTTACGTGGTAGCCGGGACCTGGTTGCTGGGTACTGGCGGCGAGGCGCCGCTGGCTTGGCTGCTGTTGGCCTGGGCCTGGATGGCCTTCGGGGTCTACGTGATCGGCAGCTGGCTGGAGAACCGGCCCTTGGCGCGTTGGCTGGAAGTGCTGCGACTGGCGGTGAACTGGCCGGTGCTCTGGGGCGGGGCAGCATTGGGCGTGCTGCCGATGGACACGGCGGGATGGGGTTTGCTGGCGCTCTACAGCCTGGTCAGCCTGACCGCGCTGTTCGGCCTGCAGCGCCGCGCGGCGGCGCTGGCAGTCTGATCAGCTGTTCTTGCCGTTGTTACGCAGGCGGCGCCTCACCCAGAGAATGCCGCCAATGGCCACCAGGCCGCCGAGCACCATCAGCTCGTAGCGCTTGAGGTTGCCGAGCATGCCTTCCAGCACGGCGCCGAAGTGGAAGGCGGCGAAGCCCAGGGCCAGCGCCCAGATCAGGGCGCCGATGCCGTTGAGGATCAGGTAGCGCAGCGGTGGATAGCCGGACAGGCCGATGGCCACCGGCATCACGGTGCGTAGCCCGTAGACAAAGCGGAAGCTCAGGACCCAGATATCCGGATGGCGGCGGATGTGCGCCAGTGCGCGGTCGCCCATGGCCTGCCAGCGCGGCTTGCGGGCAAGGATCTGCCGGCCCTTGTGGCGGCCCAGGTAGTACCAGAGCTGGTCGCCGGCGTAGCTGCCGAAGAACGCCGTGGCCACCACGGCGTTGATGTCCATGTAGCCCCGAAAGGCGAGGAAACCGGCCAGGACCAGGATCGTCTCACCCTCGAAGAACGTGCCGAGGAAGAGGGCGAAATAACCGAAATCCTGGAGAAATTGTTGCAGCATGGTTGGATTGCGCAGCGAAATGAACGCGCAGCCTAACCGGGATGGCGCCCCGGGAAAAGCTCCGGCCTCCGGCGAATGCCATCAGATTGACCACGGACAATCCCGGCATGCCGCCACAAGGCCCGTACGCCGGTCGACGCGACTACGGGTCGCTGTCCCGGATTGTTACCATTCCGTCATAATCGACCCTTATATTTGTCACACTGCGTCCGTCCCGGGCCCTGGAGTCTGCTGTGAGCTTTACCCCCGCCAACCGCCTGTTCCCTGCAACCCGCCTGCGCCGCAACCGTCGTGACGATTTTTCCCGCCGCCTGGTGCGCGAGAACGTCCTGACCGTCGATGACCTGATCCTCCCGGTATTCGTGCTGGACGGTGAGAACCGCCGCGAAACCGTGGCCTCGATGCCTGGCGTCGAGCGTCTGTCCATCGACCTGCTGCTCAAGGAAGCCGAGGCCTGGGTCGAGTTGGGCATTCCGGCGCTGGCGCTGTTCCCGGTGACGCCGCTGGAGAAGAAATCCCTCGACGGTGCCGAAGCGTGGAACCCCGACGGCATCGCCCAACGCGCCATTCGCGCCCTGCGTGATCGTTTCCCGGAACTGGGCGTGATCAGCGACGTGGCCCTGGACCCCTTCACCACCCACGGCCAGGACGGCATCCTCGACGAGAACGGCTACGTGCAGAACGACATCACCGTCGATGCGCTGGTCAAGCAGGCGCTGTCCCACGCCGAAGCCGGTGCCCAGGTGGTAGCCCCTTCGGACATGATGGACGGTCGCATCCAGGCGATTCGCGAAGCCCTGGAACTCGCCGATTTCCCCAACGTGCGCATCATGGCCTACTCGGCCAAGTACGCCAGCGCCTACTACGGCCCGTTCCGTGATGCAGTCGGTTCCGCCGCCAACCTCGGCAAGGCCAACAAGGCCAGCTACCAGATGGACCCGGCCAACACCGACGAGGCCCTGCATGAAGTGGCCGCCGACCTGGCCGAAGGCGCCGACATGGTGATGGTCAAGCCGGGCATGCCTTACCTCGACATCGTTCGTCGGGTGAAAGATGAATTCCGCGTGCCGACATTTGTCTATCAGGTCAGCGGCGAGTACGCCATGCACATGGCGGCGATCCAGAACGGCTGGCTGAGCGAGGCGGTGATCCTCGAATCCCTGGTCGCCTTCAAACGCGCCGGCGCTGATGGCATCCTCACCTATTTCGCCGTACGCGCCGCAGAAATGCTCAAGACGGGAGCCTGATCTCCCCCCAGGAACTGCAGATGAACACCGAAGGACTCAATCCCAGCGCATTGCTCGAACCCCTGAAGGAAGCCACCGAAAATCCGGTGGCCCCTCCGACTTCCGAGGCTCCGGAGGCTCCCGCTGCCGAAGCGGCACCTGCCCCGGCACCCGTACCGGCACCCGTACCAGCTCCGCTGGTATTGCCGAGCCTGGATGACAGCAGCCTGTACATCCACCGTGAGCTGTCCCAGTTGCAGTTCAACATCCGCGTGCTGGAACAGGCGCTGGACGAGTCCTATCCGCTGCTCGAACGCCTGAAGTTCCTGCTGATCTTCTCCAGCAACCTCGACGAGTTCTTCGAGATCCGCGTCGCCGGCCTGAAGAAGCAGATCACCTTCGCCCGCGAACAGGCCGGTGCCGACGGCCTGCTGCCGCATCAGGCCATGGCGCGCATCAGCGACCTGGTGCATGAACAGGTGACCCGCCAGTACAGCATCCTCAACGACATCCTGTTGCCGGAGCTGGCCAAGCATCAGGTCAACTTCATTCGCCGCCGCTACTGGACCGCCAAGCTGAAGGCCTGGGTGCGTCGCTATTTCCGCGACGAGATCGCGCCGATCATCACCCCCATCGGCCTGGACCCGACGCACCCGTTCCCGCTGCTGGTGAACAAGAGCCTGAACTTCATCGTCGAGCTGGAAGGCGTCGATGCCTTCGGCCGCGACTCCGGCCTGGCGATCATCCCTGCGCCGCGCCTGCTGCCGCGCGTCATCCGCGTGCCGGAAGACATCGGCGGACCGGGCGACAACTTCGTCTTCCTGTCCTCGATGATCCACGCCCATGCCGATGACCTGTTCCCCGGCATGAAGGTGAAAGGCTGCTACCAGTTCCGCCTGACCCGTAACGCCGACCTCTCGGTGGACACCGAAGACGTCGACGACCTGGCCCGTGCGCTGCGCGGTGAACTCTTCTCGCGCCGCTACGGCGACGCGGTGCGCCTGGAAGTGGCGGACACCTGCCCGAAGAACCTTTCGGACTACCTGCTCAAGCAGTTCAACCTGGGCGAGAGCGAGCTGTACCAGGTCAACGGCCCGGTGAACCTGACTCGCCTGTTCAGCATCACCGGCCTGGAAAGCCATCCGGAACTGCAGCACCCGACCTTCACGCCGGTTATCCCCAAGCTGCTGCAGAAGGCCGAGAACCTCTTCAGCGTCGTAGGCAAGCAGGACATCCTGCTGCTGCACCCCTTCGAGTCCTTCACTCCGGTCGTGGACTTCCTGCGCCAGGCCGCCAAGGACCCCAACGTCCTGGCGATCAAGCAGACCCTTTACCGCGCCGGCGCCAACTCCGAGATCGTCGACTCCCTGGTGGAAGCGGCGCGCAACGGCAAGGAGGTCACCGTGGTGATCGAATTGCGTGCGCGCTTCGACGAGGAATCCAACCTGCAACTGGCCAGCCGACTGCAGCAGGCCGGTGCCGTGGTGATCTACGGCGTGGTGGGCTTCAAGACCCACGCCAAGATGATGCTGATCCTGCGGCGCGAGAACGGTGAGCTGCGCCGCTACGCGCACCTGGGTACCGGTAACTACCACGCCGGCAATGCGCGCCTGTACACCGACTACAGCATGCTGACCGCCGACGATGCGCTCTGCGAGGACCTGCACAAGCTGTTCAACCAGCTGATCGGCATGGGCAAGACGCTGCGCATGAAGAAGCTGCTGCACGCGCCGTTCACCCTGAAGAAGACCCTGCTCGACATGATCGCCCGCGAGGCGCTGCACGCCAGCGAAGGCAAGCCTGCGCACATCATGGTCAAGGTCAACGCGCTGACCGATCCCAAGGTCATTCGCGCGCTGTACAAGGCCAGCCAGAGCGGTGTGCGGATCGATCTCGTCGTTCGCGGCATGTGCTGCCTGCGCCCGGGTATCCCAGGTGTGTCGCACAACATCCAGGTCCGTTCGATCATCGGTCGCTTCCTCGAGCACAGCCGGATCTACTACTTCTTCAACGGCGGCGACGAGAAGATGTACCTCTCCAGTGCCGACTGGATGGAGCGCAACCTCGACATGCGCGTCGAGACCTGCTTCCCCGTGGAAGGCAAGAAGCTGCTCACGCGCGTGAAGAAGGAGCTCGAGGCCTACATCAGCGACAACACCCAGAGCTGGGTGCTGCAGCCGGATGGGCGTTATCTGCGCAACAGCCCGAGCGGCAACCAGAACTCGCGCAATGCCCAGGCCACCCTACTGGACAAGCTGACCAACCCGCCGATCAGCGCACGCTGATCGCGCAAATGAAAACGGGGCCTGCGGGCCCCGTTCTCGTTTCTGCGCGTCTCGGCTTCAGCTCACCTTGAGCTCGAAGTCGATGCGTTTCAGCCACTCGGCTTCCTGCTCGAAGTCCGCCTGGGTCAGTGGGTTCGCTTCCAGCCAGTCTTTAGGGAACTGCACTTCGAAGTTGTTCCCGGAGGCCCGCAACAGGACGCTCGGCATGGCCGAGGTGCCACGGATGTGGTGGAAGAGAATGGCGAAGCGCAGCAGCACGCAGAGACGCAGCAGCTTCACGCCTTCGTCGCCGAATTCGGAGAACCTGTCCTTCGGGATATTGCGACGATGGCCGCGCACCAGCAGGGCGAGCATCAGTTGGTCCTGGCGGGAGAAGCCGGGCAAGTCGGAGTGCTCGATCAGGTAGGCGCCGTGCTTGTGGTACTGGTAGTGGGCGATGTCCATGCCGATCTCGTGGACGCGCGCGCCCCACAGCAACAGGTCGCGGTGCCAGTCATCGTCCAGTCCCCAGCTGTCGGCGACCTGCTCCAGGGATGCAAGTGCCTTGGCCTCGACCCGGGCGGCCTGTTCCAGGTCCACATGGCAGCGTTCCATCAGTGCACCCAGGGTGCGTTCGCGGACGTCCTCGTGGTGATGTCGGCCGAGCAAGTCGTAGAGCACGCCTTCGCGCAGGGCGCCTTCCGAGTGGGTCATGTGCTTGAGTTCGAGGGCCTCGAAGATGGCTTCGGCAATCGCCAGGCCGGCCGGGAAAATCGGCCGGCGGTCCGGTTTGATGCCATCGATGTCGAGTTTCTCCACATCGCCCAGCTTGAACAGCTTGCGCTTGAGCCAGGCCAGCCCTTCCGGGTTGATCTCGCCATTGCCAAGCCCTGCCGCCTGGATCGCCAGGCCCACCGCGCGAAGGGTGCCGGAGGCGCCCACGGCTTCCTGCCAGCCGAGGCGGCGCAGGCTGTATTCGATGCCCATCAGTTCCAGGCGAGCGGCGGTGTAGGCCTGCGCATAGCGTGCCGGGGTGATCTTGCCGTCGCGGAAATAGCGCTGGGTGTAGCTCACGCAACCCATCTGCAGGCTTTCCCGCAGTTGCGATTCGAAGCGCTGGCCAATGATGAATTCGGTGCTGCCGCCGCCGATGTCCGCCACCAACCGGCGACCGGGGGTGTCCGGCAGGGTGTGGGAGACGCCGAGGTAGATGAGGCGCGCTTCCTCGCGGCCGGAGATGACCTCCACCGGGTGTCCGAGGACCTCCTCGGCACGGCGGATGAACTCGGCGCGGTTGTGCGCTTCGCGCAGGGCGTTGGTGCCGACGATGCGCACCGCACCTTCCGGCAGCCCGGCGATCATCTGGGCGAAGCGGCGCAGGCAATCGATGCCACGCTGCATGGACTCTTCGTTGAGGTTGCGGTCGTCGTCGAGCCCCGCCGCCAACTGAACCTTGTCGCCGAGCCGCTCCAGGATTCGGATCTCGCCGTGGTCGACCTTTGCCACCACCATGTGGAAGCTGTTCGAGCCGAGGTCGATGGCGGCGATCAGGGACGGGATTTCGGCGGGCTTCTGCGGCATGGTTTCGGGTCTCGAGGCTGAACCGCGCAATCCTGCCATGGTTGCCCGGTCGAGCCAATGCGAATAGCGGTACGTTCGTACCAGTCTGGCGCGGACCGGGAGGGCGATGGTGGGGTGCGGCTTTCTCTGGCGAATAGCTGGGTGAGCACACTATAGGTGGGATATGACAGTCGCGCGTCAGCTCGGCCGACGGTCCGCCCGAGCGGCACATGGATCAACAGTCGAATTGACGTGCTCACTCCTATCCATCAGTTTTGCCCTGTATCGCCATAGCAAAGCTCAATCGCCCTTGGCTTTCGGTCCCGGGAAAGCCGGGATATGATGGCTCCACTTTTTTGCTTCCGAACACGGAGAGATCCTTCCATGAGCGAATTCATCACCAACGTCTCTGATGCCAGTTTCGAGCAGGACGTGCTCAAAGCCGACGGCGCGGTGCTGGTCGACTACTGGGCCGAGTGGTGCGGTCCCTGCAAGATGATTGCTCCGGTCCTCGACGAAATCGCCAAGGACTACCAGGGCAAACTGAAAGTCTGCAAGCTGAACATCGACGAAAACCAGGACACTCCGCCGAAGTACGGTGTGCGTGGCATCCCGACCCTGATGCTGTTCAAGAACGGCAACGTCGAAGCCACCAAGGTAGGCGCCCTGTCCAAGTCCCAGCTGGCCGCTTTCCTCGACGCCAACATCTGATTCCACGTGGCCTCCAGCGCCGCCGGAACAGCTGCATAAGCGTCCCGAAGAAGCCCCGCGAAATGCGGGGCTTTTTCATTGGAGTGCACTAGACTCGCCGTTGTGCCGGTGTTACATTCGGACCGCTGCTTTTTCTTGCAGCCCTCCACGCCGTCGCCGACGCACTCCTATTCGAATAAGCACAGCGATCCTGTCGCTATCTCTGCGGCGCGGCCTAAAAAGCTCAAAGCTTTCCCTTCTCCATATCTATCTACGTCATTCCTATGAATCTGACCGAACTCAAGCAAAAGCCGATTGGCGAACTTCTGGAAATGTCCGACGCCATGGGCCTGGAGAACATGGCCCGTTCGCGCAAGCAGGACATCATCTTCGCCCTGCTGAAAAAGCACGCGAAGAGCGGCGAGGAGATCTCCGGTGACGGCGTGCTGGAGATTCTCCAGGACGGCTTCGGCTTCCTGCGCTCCGCCGACTCCTCCTACCTGGCCGGCCCGGACGACATCTACGTTTCGCCCAGCCAGATCCGTCGCTTCAACCTGCGTACGGGTGACACCATCGTCGGCAAGATTCGTCCTCCGAAGGAAGGCGAGCGTTACTTCGCGTTGCTCAAGGTCGACTCCATCAACTACGACCGTCCCGAGAACGCCAAGAACAAGATTCTGTTCGAGAACCTCACGCCCCTGTTCCCCAATGAGCGCCTGAAGATGGAAGCCGGCAACGGCTCCACCGAAGACCTCACCGGCCGCGTGATCGATCTCTGCGCACCGATCGGCAAAGGCCAGCGCGGCCTGATCGTGGCACCGCCGAAAGCGGGCAAGACCATCATGCTGCAGAACATCGCGGCCAACATCACCCGCAACAACCCCGAGTGCCACCTGATCGTTCTGCTGATCGACGAGCGCCCGGAAGAAGTGACCGAGATGCAGCGCACCGTGCGCGGCGAAGTGGTCGCCTCCACCTTCGACGAGCCGCCGACCCGCCACGTGCAGGTTGCCGAAATGGTGATCGAGAAGGCCAAGCGCCTGGTCGAGCACAAGAAGGACGTGGTCATCCTGCTGGACTCCATCACCCGTCTGGCGCGTGCCTACAACACCGTGATCCCGAGCTCCGGCAAGGTGCTCACAGGTGGTGTCGACGCCCATGCCCTGGAGAAGCCCAAGCGTTTCTTCGGCGCCGCGCGCAACATCGAGGAAGGCGGTTCGCTGACCATCCTCGCCACCGCGCTGGTTGAAACCGGTTCGAAGATGGATGAAGTCATCTACGAAGAGTTCAAGGGCACCGGCAACATGGAACTGCCGCTGGACCGTCGCATCGCCGAGAAGCGCGTGTTCCCGGCCATCAACATCAACAAGTCCGGTACCCGCCGCGAAGAGCTGCTGACTGCCGAAGACGAGCTGCAGCGCATGTGGATTCTGCGCAAGCTGCTGCACCCGATGGACGAGATCGCCGCCATCGAGTTCCTGCTCGACAAGCTGAAAGACACCAAGACCAACGACGAATTCTTCCTGTCGATGAAGCGCAAGTAAGTCTTGGATGTGCCACAAAGGCCGGGGAAACCCGGCTTTTGCGTTTCTGCACTGGCCCTTTGTTCTTCTGAATAACCCAGTTCGGCGCTAAACTTTGCGCCCCGACCTGCACGCCCCAAGAGGCTCAAGCATGCAGTATCGCGATCTGCGCGACTTTATCAGCGGCCTGGAACAGCGCGGCGAGCTCAAACGCATCGCCACTCCGGTGTCGCCGGTGCTGGAAATGACCGAAATCTGCGACCGCACCCTGCGCAAGCAAGGCCCGGCGCTGCTGTTCGAAAAGCCCACCGGCTTCGACATTCCGGTGCTCGGCAATCTGTTCGGCACCCCCGGCCGTGTGGCCTTGGGCATGGGCGCCGAGGATGTCGGCGAGCTGCGCGAGATCGGCAAGCTGCTGGCCTTCCTCAAGGAGCCTGAGCCGCCCAAGGGGCTGAAGGACGCCTGGTCCAAGCTGCCGATCTTCAAGAAGGTCATCGCCATGGCACCCAAGGTGCTGAAGGACGGCCCCTGCCAGGAAGTGGTGGAGGAGGGCGACGATGTCGACCTCGGCAAGCTGCCGGTGCAGACCTGCTGGCCAGGCGATGTCGCCCCGTTGATCACCTGGGGCCTGACCGTCACTCGCGGTCCGAACAAGGAGCGGCAGAACCTCGGCATCTATCGCCAGCAGGTGATTGGCCGCAACAAGGTCATCATGCGTTGGCTGAGCCACCGTGGCGGCGCGCTGGATTACCGCGAATGGTGCGCCAAGCATCCGGGTGAACCTTTCCCGGTGGCGGTCGCCCTGGGCGCCGACCCGGCAACCATCCTCGGCGCCGTGACCCCGGTGCCGGATACGCTTTCCGAATATGCCTTCGCCGGCCTGCTGCGGGACAACCGCACCGAGCTGGTGAAGTGTATCGGCAGCGACCTGCAGGTACCGGCCAGTGCCGAGATCGTCCTCGAAGGGGTTATTCACCCCGGCGAAATGGCTGACGAAGGCCCCTACGGTGATCACACCGGGTACTACAACGAAGTGGATAGCTTCCCGGTGTTCACCGTGGAACGCATCACCCGTCGGCAGAAACCGATCTACCACAGCACCTACACCGGTCGGCCGCCGGATGAGCCTGCCATCCTCGGTGTGGCGCTGAACGAAGTCTTCGTGCCGATCCTGCAGAAGCAGTTCCCCGAGATCGTCGACTTCTACCTGCCGCCGGAAGGCTGTTCCTACCGCATGGCGGTGGTGACCATGAAGAAGCAGTACCCTGGCCACGCCAAGCGCGTAATGCTGGGTGTCTGGTCGTTCCTGCGACAGTTCATGTACACCAAGTTCGTCATAGTCACCGACGACGACATCAATGCGCGGGACTGGAACGACGTGATCTGGGCCATCACCACACGCATGGACCCCAAGCGCGATACGGTGATGATCGACAACACCCCGATCGACTACCTGGACTTCGCCTCGCCCATCTCCGGCCTCGGCTCGAAGATGGGCCTGGACGCCACCCACAAGTGGCCGGGCGAGACCAGCCGCGAATGGGGTCGGGTGATCGAGAAGGACCCGGCGGTGACCCGTCGCGTTGACGAAATCTGGGCGAGCCTGGGCATTGACTGATGCCGTGCTGTAGGAGCGAACTTGCTCGCGAGCAAGCTCGCTCCTACAAACAGAAGAACGAGAACATCGCTTGAAAGTGACCTTGCAACCTTCCGGTGCCCTGCTCGAATTGAAGCCCGGAGAACTTATTCTCGACGGTGCGCGGCGCCTGGGGTACGAGTGCCCGCAAAGCTGCCGAAACGGGAATTGCCATATTTGCGCGGCCCTGCTGGTGGAAGGACGGGTACTCCAGAATGGCGTCGAGCTGAGTCAGGGCGAGCTGTTCACCTGCCTGGCCGAACCCCTGGAAGACTGCGTCCTGCACTGGGATGGCGTGCTGGCACCGGGCGAACTGCCGGTGCGCAGCCTGAGCTGCCAGCTCACCGAGTGCGCGCCGGTCGGGGGCGACGTCTGGCGCGTGCGCCTGCGTGCCCCGGCTGGCAAACCGCCGCGCTATCACGCTGGCCAGTACCTGTTGATCGAACGGGAAGACGGCGAGTCCTCGGCCTTCTCCATGGCTTCCGCGCCCAGCGCCGGGCGGGACATCGAACTGCATATCCTCGGTCGTGAAAACAGCGCCAAGGCATTGCTCGCCCAATTGCAGCGCACCCGCATGGCCAAGGTCCGCATGCCCTTCGGCGACACCCATCTGGCGGAGTTGCCGGACGGCCCGCTGGTGCTGATCGCCGCAGGCACCGGGATGGGGCAGATCCACAGCCTGATCGAGCACTGCCGCGCGACCGGCTTCAAGCATCCGGTGCACCTGTACTGGGGTGTTCGCCAGCCGGAAGACTTCTACGAGCTGGTCCATTGGGACGATTGGCAGGGCCTGGACAACCTGATCCTGCACAAGGTGGTCAGCGACCCCTGTGACTGGCAGGGCCGTCGTGGCCTGCTGCACCAGGTGGTGTGCGAGGACTTCCCGGACCTCAAGCAGCTGCGGGTCTACGCCAGCGGCTCTCCGGCGATGGTCTATGCCACCCTGGATGCGCTGGTGGCGGCCGGGATGGATGCCCACCAGATGCGCGCGGACGTGTTCGCCTACGCACCACGCTCCTGAGCGAGGGCCATGAGAAAGGCCGCCCTGAGGGCTAATGCTGTTCACATAAGAACGCCGCTAATCCCTCACCGGGTGAGCGGCGTTCTTGGTTTCTGCAGCGGGGAAACGCTGTAGGAGCCAGCTTGCTGGCGAATGGGCGATATCCCGGAAAGCTTCGCGAGCAAGCTCGCTCCTACAGCAACAGCGACACCTCGTTGGCGGGGCTAACTGAACAGCATTACGCCCTGAGGGCGGCCTTTTTTGTTTCGCTGGCGGCAATCAGCGTACTTCGACCACCACCTTGCCGACCGCCTGACGCGTCGCCAGTGCATTGATCGCATCGCTTGCGCGTTCCAGGGGGAACGTCTGGGACACCAGCGGCTTGAGCTTGCCCTCGGCATACCAGGCGAACAGCTGCTGGAAGTTGGCCAGGTTGTCCTGGGGCTGGCGCTGGGCGAAGGAGCCCCAGAACACGCCCACCACCGAGGCGCCCTTGAGCAGGGCCAGGTTCACCGGCAGCTCGGGAATGCGGCCGCTGGCGAATCCCACCACCAGCAGGCGGCCGTTCCAGTTGATCGAGCGTACGGCAGCATCGAACAGGTCGCCACCCACCGGATCGTAGATCACGTCGGCGCCCTGGCCTCCGGTCAGCTCCTTGACGCGATCCTTGAGGCTTTCCTCGCTGTAGTTGATCAGCGCATCGGCGCCGGCGGCCTTGGCCACTTCGAGTTTTTCCGCACTGCTGGCCGCAGCGATCACTCGCGCACCCATCGCCTTGCCGATTTCCACCGCCGCCAGGCCGACACCACCGGATGCACCCAGCACCAGCAGGGTTTCGCCGGGTTGCAGGTTGGCGCGTTGCTTGAGGGCATGCATCGACGTGCCGTAGGTCATGCCGAAAGCGGCGGCGGAGTTGAAGTCGATGCCCTTGGGAATCGGCATCACGTTGTAGGACGGCACGGCCACCTGCTCGGCGAAGCTGCCCCAGCCGGTCAGCGCCATCACACGATCACCCGGCTTGAGATGGCTGACCTTCTCGCCCACCGCCGCGACCACGCCAGCGGCTTCGCCACCCGGAGAGAAGGGGAAGGGCGGCTTGAACTGGTACTTGCCTTCGATGATCAGGGTGTCGGGGAAGTTGACCGCCGCCGCATGGACGTCGATCAGGATTTCATTCTTCTTGGGCTCGGGGCTGGCGACTTCCTCCAGCACCAGGGTATCGGCGGGACCGAAGGCTTTGCACAGGACGGCTTTCATCGCGGAGCTCCTTGGCTTGGGGCTCGGGCCCCGGGCATGTGGCCTTGCAGTGTAGGTTGGGGGGCAGGGCGGTCAATCAGCATGGCCGCGCCTGATAGGCCTGCATAAACGGAGGTCTTGGGGCTTGCCGCGGCTGTGGCTATGCTAGGCGCCATTCGTGCTGAGGATGACCCCTGGTGAAAAGACTGACTGCATTGCTGCTGGCCCTGACCCTTCCGCTGCTGGCGATGGCCAACGAGGAAGAAGAGCCCAAGGAAGGTGAGGCGCCCAAGGTTGCCTATATCGATCTGGTGCCTTCTCTGGTCGGCAACTATGGCCCGGGTCCTCGGCTGAAGTACTACAAGGCCGATGTTTCCCTGCGGGTCAGCGGACCCGAGGCGCAGGACAAGGTCACCCGCCACGAGCCCCTGATCCGCAACCAGCTGGTGATGTTGTTCTCCCAGCAGACCGACGAGAGCCTGGCTTCGTCCGACTCGAAGGAAAAGCTCCGTCAGGAAGCCCTCAAGCAGGTGCAGCAGGTGTTGAATGGCGAGGAAGGCGAGCCACTGGTGGACGACCTGCTGTTCAACAACCTGATCATTCAGCCCTGACCTTTCTCCCACAGGCAGGTGCGGTTGCGCCCTTCGTGCTTGGCCCGGTAGAGCGCGGCGTCGCTGCGTGATACCAGGCTGTCGGGCTGCTCTTCGCGGGCCGGGTCGGAAACGGCGATGCCAATGCTCAGCGTCAGCCGCCCTTCGGGGCTTGCCGGGTGCTCGATCTGCAGTTCCGCGACAAGCGCCATCACCCGTTCAGCGACATGTTGTGCACCGTCCTCGGCCGTGTTGGCGAGGATGATGGCGAACTCCTCTCCGCCATAGCGGCAGGCCACGTCACCTTCACGCTGCAGGCTCTGCTGAAGCGTCTGGGCCACCCGGCGCAGGGCGTCGTCGCCGGCTTGGTGACCGAACTGGTCATTGAACGCCTTGAAGTGATCCACATCCAGCATCAGCAACGCCAGTGGCGCACCAAGGCGACGCAGGCGGCGCCACTCGCCGTTCAGCTGCCGGTCGAAATAGCGCCGGTTGTACAGGCCGGTCAGGCCATCCAGTTGGGATAGCCGCTGCAGGCGCGCCTCCAGTTCCAGTCGCTCGCGATTGTCGCGCGAAACGCCGATCAGATAGTCGCGGCCATTCTGGCTAACCAGCTGTGCACTGATTTCCGCCGCCTGGAGGCTGTCGTCGGCGCGGCGCATCTCGCGCTGGAAAATCCCCGAGTTGCCATCCCGGCGAGCCTGGCGCACCAGTTCCAGCCAGGTGTGAAAGCCAGGCAGGAGTTGTTCCGGGTCTTCCTTCAGCAGTTGGCGAAAGGCCTCGGCGCTGTAGCCGAGGCTCGCATGGGTGGCTCGGTTCATGTGCAGGATCTCGCGAGTGGCGAGGTCGAAGATGAACAGGCCATCCTGGCTGGAGTCGGTCAGGTCGAGCGCCAGCTGCAGGCGCTCGCGGCTCTCGCGCAGGTCCTGCTCGGCGTGCTCGCGCTGGCTGACTTCTTCGTTCAGGCGCCGATAGCCGCTCTGCAGGGCGCTGGCGCGGCGCGCGTTCTCCAAGGCCAGGGCAAGGGCGGCGACCAGCAACAGGCTGGTAAGCAGGCCAGCACCAAGGACCACCTGGGGCAGCGGCGAGCTGAGCTGCTCCACCAGTTTTTCGGTGGGGGAAAGTTGCAGGGCGAAGTTGCTGTTGTTGAGCAGGTGCAGCGGTACACGCTGGCTAAGGTCGGCCAGGCTTTGCGGTTGCTCCTGCAGGTAGATGGATTGGCCGGACTCCAGCAACTGGACGCTGAAGTCGCGATTATCGAGGTTGCCGAGCAGCGCATCCATCAGGGATTCGACGCGGAATACGCCCTGGAGGAAACCATCGAAGGTGCGGTCACCCTGCTCATTGTCGAGGAACAGCGGAGTGTAGAGGATGACGCCACGTCCGCCCTGGACCAGGGCGAAGCTGTTGGACAGCTGCGCCTCGCCAGTGGCCTTGGCCTGCATGGCGAGGTTGAAGTTGGGATGAATGCGCGTCAGGCGGAAGCCAATGGCTGCTTCGTTGCCTTGTTCCGGCATGACCCAGCGCATGCGCAGGTCTTCGCCCATCCACTGGATCGACTGGTAGCCAGGGAAGTGGTCCAGGGCGAAAGTGACTTCCAGGTTCCACTCGTCTCGCGGCAGCCGGCCCTGGTGATTCCACAGCATGGCAATGCGCCGTAAACCTTCGACCTCGTCGATCAGGTTGTTTTCCAGCTCGGCGGCCAGGGCGCGCGCCTGATAGCCGACGCGCTCGCGAATGCGCTCGTGATGTGCATCCTCCAGCTGCTTCCAGAGCAGCAGGCTGGTTCCGCACAGCGCCAGGAACAGCAGCGCGAGTGTCGTTCGGACCAGCCAGGCGGGATTAGAGTGCGGCATGGGGGCGCCCCGGGAGATTCCCTCCCTCATAGCACAGGGCCATGCCCGACTCAACGCAGGGCGAGCACTCCGGCCCATTCTTCTTCGGTCACCGGCATCACCGACAAACGGCTGCCTTTCTGCACCAGAGGCATGCCGGACAACACCGCCTGCTCGCGCAGCAGGCCGAGCGGGATGACTCGAGTGAAGGCCTCGACGAACTCCACGTCCAGCGCGCTCCACGGATTCTTCTCGGCGTTCGCCTTGGGGTCGTGGTAATGGCTTTGCGGGTCCAGGGCGGTGGGGTCCGGGTAGGTCTCGCCAGCAATTCGCGCGATACCGGCAATGCCCGGCTCAGGGCAGCTGGAGTGGTAGAAGAAAAACAGCTCGCCGGGACGCATGGCGCGCATGAAGTTGCGCGCCTGGTAGTTGCGCACGCCATCCCAGCGCGCCTTGCCCAGACGCTGCAGGTCATGGATGGAAAGTTCGTCGGGTTCGGATTTCATCAGCCAGAAAGGCATGAACTTTGCTCCTGTACGTTCGTCCTTAATTGGGGCATCCGGGCTTCACGACCGGCCGACGGCCGGTTGGCGTCATAAATTGCGTGTTCGCTCACGTTGCCGGAGAATGCCGCGCCTTAAGCTGCTGCGGCCGTTCGGTCCAATCAAAACAACAACTCGCCATCGGTCATCGCGCGAAGTTTGCCTGCAAGGGGGAGGCAATCAATGAAACGCAAAAAGCCAGACATCCTCTGGGTATTGGTCATTATTTTTGGCCTGGGTGTCGTTACCACCGGTTACACGCAAAGCCTGTGGGAACGCCAAAGCAACGCACCCGTCAATCTGACCCAACAGCCCTGATTCCTATTTGACCGGCATCGCAAGGATCGCGGTGCCGCCGTCAGTCTTCTCAGTACCAGCCCTTGTCTGTAACCGTCGCCTGCAGGGCCACGTCCCAACTGGCGAGCTCCAGCCTGTCCACCTTCTGGCACTCATGCGCCAGGCCCAGCAGGGTCGGTTTGCGCCATTGGCGACGCCGCGCCAGATAGGCCAGGCTGCGGTCGTAGAAGCCGCCACCCATTCCCAGGCGTCCACCTGCTTCATCGAAGCCCACCAGCGGCATCATGACCAGATCCAGTGCCCAGACCTTGCGCTGTTGCGCCTGATTGGCGCGCGGTTCGAGGATGCGGAAGCGATTCTTCTGCAGCCGTTCGCCCGGCAGCAGGCGCTGGAACACCATTTTCTCCCTGGGCCAGGCGTTGAGGACGGGCAGGTAGGCGCGTTTGCCCCGGCGCTGGGCTTCACGCAGCAGCGGGCGCGGATCGATTTCGCCATTGGTGGGCAAATAGAGGGCAACGTGCCGGGCGCGGCGGAACAGCGGGTCCTGCGCGAGCTGGCGGTACAGGGCCTTGGCGGCGTGCTTCTGCTGGAGGGGGGTAAGTGCGCGGCGGGCCTGGCGGAGCAGGCGGCGCAAGCTCTGGCGGGAATGGGAACCGGCGCAGATCATGAAGAAAATAGACTCCCCGGTCGTGCCGCTGTCGGGTTAGCCCTTGAACCCGAAAGTTCAAGGTGGAGGCTGCAGGAGGCGTTAAGGCTTTCCGTCAGGCGGACATGCACACCGGCCTCAACTTGCAACCCCCGTGGTTGCATTTATCGGCTCAGGGACATCACCGACTGGCCAACACACCAGGGAGCTGGCGGCGAGTATACCCCAAGAACCGTTCAGGAAACTGCAATGCGTCGGTCTGGCCGCGTCAAAAAACGCCAGAAAGCGTCACTTGGTCGCAGCCGGACGATGCTCAGGCCTGCTGGGCGTCGGGGTCGGCGGCCAGGGCGTGGTCGACGCGCTCAAGCAGGTCACGGACCCGCTCGCGCGTGGACGTGGCTTCCTGGTCCAGGCGCTGCTGCTTGTGCAGCAGGTCATGGGTGATGTTCAGCGCCGCCATTACGGCGATGCGGTCGGCACCGATGACTTTGCCGCTGGAACGTATCTCGCGCATCTTCCCGTCGAGGTAGCGGGCAGCGCTTTCCAGGTTGGCGCGCTCGTCCGCGGGACAGGCGATGCAGTATTCCTTATCGAGGATTTGGACGGTGACGGTGTTGGACTGGGTCATGAATCCTGCTCCAGGGCTTTCAGGCGCGAAATCATCGCTTCGACCTTGAGCCGGGCCATTTCGTTCTTTTCGATCAGATGAGCGCGTTCTTCACGCCAGGCCTTCTCGCTGGCAAGCAGGAGCCGGTTCTGGGCCTTGAGCTGCTCGACACGCTGGATCAGCAGTTCCAGCTTGGCTGTCAGTGCATGCAGTTCGGCGTCTTCCATGGGCTGTCTACTTGGTGAGGAGTGACCGGGACTATATAGGACTGACACGGGGAAGGGTCAAACCCCGCAGGCGACGGTGCGAATTGTCGCATGCCCGTAGATAGGGCCCGGTCGACGGGTGGCCAATGCTGCCTTCGCCGCGCCAGGCTGCTAGGATACGAGGCCGTCATTCTAGTGATTGCGCCCTCTGGCGCCTAGCCACCCATATGTCCAGTTCGAATTCTCCTTACAACGCTTTCGCCGCGCTTCTCGCCTCCACTGGCCAGCCGGTTTCCCCCGCTGAATTGCACGGCATGCTGCTGGGTCGTAGCTGCGCCGGCGCCGGTTTCGAGCCGGAGCCCTGGCTCGAAGATGCCGCCGAACTGCTCGGTAGTGCCCCGCAGGACAACCTGCGCCAGGCCCTGATCGGCCTGCAGGAAATGGTCAAGAGTGAACTGACCGGCACGGAAATGGCCGTGGTCCTCCTGCTGCCCAGCGACGACGCGCCGCTGGCCGAGCGTGCCACCGCCCTTGGCCAGTGGTGCCAGGGCTTCCTCGGTGGTTTCGGCTTGACCGCTCGCGAAGGTGCGCTGTCCGGCGAAGCCGTCGAAGTGCTCCAGGACCTCGCGTCGATCGCCCAGGTGCAGAGCGCACTGGAAGATTCCGACGACGGCGAAAGCGACTATATGGAGGTGATGGAGTATCTGCGCGTCGCGCCCCTGCTGCTCTTCGCCGAGTGCGCCAAGCCCGCCGCGCCGGCTGCCAAACCCTCGTTGCATTGACCCGAGTGGCGGGCGCCGCCCGCCCTGAAGGAGCGCGCATGACCCGTATCCCCAAGGCTGAATACGCCCGCCGCCGCAAGGCGCTGATGGCGCAGATGGAAGCCAACAGCATCGCCATCCTCCCCGCCGCGCCCGTGCATATCCGCAACCGCGACGTCGAGCACGTCTATCGCCAGGACAGCGACTTCCAGTACCTCAGTGGTTTCCCCGAGCCGGAAGCGGTGCTGGTGCTGATCCCCGGTCGCGAGCACGGCGAGTACGTGCTGTTCTGCCGCGAGCGCGATCCGGAGCGTGAACTCTGGGACGGCCTGCGTGCCGGCCAGGACGGCGCCCTCCGGGATTTCGGTGCCGACGACGCGTTCCCCATCGGCGACATCGACGACATCCTGCCTGGCCTGATCGAAGGACGCAGTCGCGTCTACTACTCCATCGGCACCAACACCGAGTTCGACCAGCACCTGATGGAGTGGGTCAACACCATCCGCTCCAAGGCCCGCCAGGGCGCCCAACCGCCCAAGGAATTCGTCGCGCTCGATCATCTGCTGCACGACATGCGGCTGTACAAGTCGGCGGCGGAAGTGAAGGTCATGCGTGAGGCTGCCGAGGTCTCCGCCCGTGCCCACGTGCGTGCCATGCAGGCCTCCCGTGCAGGTCTGTACGAGTACCACCTGGAAGCCGAGCTGGAGTATGAGTTCCGCAAGGGCGGCGCGAAAATGCCGGCCTACGGTTCCATCGTCGCCGCCGGCAAGAACGCCTGCATCCTGCACTACCGCGAGAACGACGCCCCGTTGAAGGACGGCGACCTGGTGCTGATCGACGCCGCTTGCGAGCTCGATTGCTATGCCAGCGACATCACCCGCACCTTCCCGGTCAGTGGCCGCTTCAGCCCCGAGCAGAAGGCCATCTACGAGCTGGTGCTGAAATCCCAGGAAGCCGCCTTCCTTGAAATTGCCCCAGGCAAGCACTGGAACGCGGCCCATGAAGCCACCGTGCAGGTCATTACCGCCGGACTGGTGGAGCTGGGCCTGCTCAAGGGCGATGTCGACGAGCTGATTGCCGCCGAAGCCTACAAGGCTTTCTACATGCACCGTGCCGGCCACTGGCTGGGCATGGACGTGCACGACGTCGGCGAATACAAGGTCGGTGGCGAGTGGCGCGTGCTGGAACCCGGCATGGCGATGACCGTCGAACCCGGCATCTACATCGGCGCCGACAACCAGGACGTGCCGAAGAAGTGGCGCGGCATTGGCGTGCGGATCGAGGATGACGTGGTGGTGACGAAGACCGGCTGCGAAATCCTCACCGGTGGCGTGCCCAAGTCCGTGGACGAAATCGAGGCGCTGATGGCCGCTGCGCGCAGCCAGGCCGCCTGACATGCATCACTGCCACGTTGCGATCATTGGCGGCGGCCTGGTCGGCGCCAGTCTCGCCCTGGCGCTGCAGGACGGTGCCAGGGCGCGGGGATGGAAGATCGTCCTGATCGAACCCTTCGCCCCCGGCAGCGGCTTCCAGCCCAGCTACGACGCGCGTTCTTCCGCGCTGTCCTTCGGCAGCCGGCAGATCTACGAGCGCCATGGCCTCTGGCAGACCATCGCGCAGCGTGCCGAGCCCATCCTGCAGATCCACGTTTCCGATCGCGGACGTTTCGGCGCCGCGCGCCTCGCCGCCCTCGAAGAGGGCGTGCCGGCCCTGGGCTATGTGGTCGAGAACGCGTGGCTCGGCCAATGTCTCTGGCAGGCGCTGGACGAGGAGGTGGTGACCTGGCATTGCCCGGCCGAAGTGGCCGGCATGCAGGCGCTGGAAGGTGGATACCGCCTGACCCTGAATGACGAGACCCAGATCGATTGCGACCTCGCGGTGCTCGCCGATGGTGGGCGCTCCGGTCTGCGCGAGCAACTGGGCATCGGCGTGCGTCGCACCCCGTATCGGCAGACGGCACTGATCGCCAACGTCAGTCCGCTGGAGGCCCATCGCGGCCAGGCGTTCGAACGCTTCACCGACGATGGCCCGATGGCCTTGTTGCCGCTGCCGGAAAATCGCTGTGCGCTGATCTGGAGCCGCCCGGGGGATGATGCCGAGCGCCTCGCCCGGCTGGATGAACGACGCTTCCTCGACGAGCTGCAGGAGGCCTTCGGCTACCGCCTCGGGGCCTTCCAGCAGGTCGGTGCGCGGCACCTTTATCCGCTGGAACTGGTCGAAGCCGAGGAACAGGTGCGCTCCAGCCTGGTGGTGCTGGGCAACGCTGCCCACAGCCTCCACCCCATCGCCGGCCAGGGTTACAACCTGTCCCTGCGCGACGCCCAGGCACTGGCCGAGGCATTGCTGGCCAGCGACAAGCCCCTCGGCGATCTGGTCACCCTGCAGAACTACGTCCAGCGCCAACGCCTGGACCAGAACCTCACGGTGGGTTTCTCCGACCAGGTGACCCGCCTCTTCTCCAACGCCGAACCGCTGCTGACCGCCGGACGCAACCTGGGCCTGCTCGGCCTCGACCTGCTGCCGCCGGCCAAGCGCTGGTTCGCCCGCCAGGCCATGGGCCTGGGCACTCGCCCGGACTGATCGGGCGTGCCTCACACGGACACACAGGGAGCCTCAAGGCCTGATATGGAATTGCGCGCGGATCTGATCATCGTGGGTGCCGGCATGGTCGGCAGTGCGCTGGCCCTGGCGCTGAAGGACAGCGGCCTGGACATCCTGCTGATCGATGGCAGCCCGCTCAGCGTCAAACCCTTCGACCCGACTGGCGCCTTCGAGCCGCGCGTCAGCGCGCTGTCCGCCGCCAGTCAGCGCATCCTCCTGCGCCTAGGTGCCTGGCCGGGTGTCCTCGCGCGGCGCAGCAGCCCCTATTCCGATATGCATGTCTGGGATGGCTCCGGCACCGGACAGATTCACTTCTCCGCCTCCAGCGTGCATGCCGAGGTGCTGGGCCACATCGTCGAGAACCGCGTGATCCAGGACGCCCTCATGGAGCCCCTGCACGACAGCGGTATCGGCCTGATGCCCGGTGCGCGCCTGGAGCGCATGCGTCGTTCCGGCGACGACTGGCTGCTGACCCTGGTGGATGGTCGCGAACTGCGCGCTCCGCTGGTGGTGGCTGCGGACGGCGCCAATTCCGCGGTGCGTCGCCTCGCCGGCTGCGCCACCCGCGAATGGGATTACCTGCACCACGCCATCGTCACCAGCGTGCGCTGTGCCGAACCGCACCAGCGTACCGCCTGGCAGCGCTTCACCGACGACGGCCCGCTGGCCTTCCTTCCCCTCGAGCGTGACGGCGAGCACTGGTGCTCCATCGTCTGGTCGGTGACCCCGGCCGAGGCCGAGCGCCTGATGGCCCTCGACGACGACGGCTTCTGCAGCGAGCTCGGCCGGGCGTTCGAATGGCGCCTGGGCGATGTGCTGGGTGCTGATCCGCGCCTGTGCATCCCGCTGCGCCAGCGTCACGCCAAGCGCTACGTCGAAGAGGGCCTGGCCCTGATCGGCGATGCCGCCCACACCATTCACCCGCTGGCGGGGCAGGGCGTCAACCTCGGCTTCCTCGATGCGGCCGTGCTGGCTGAAGTGCTTCAGCATGCCGCGGGCCGCGGCGAGCGACTGGCCGACGAGCGCGTGCTGGGGCGTTTCGAACGTCGACGCATGCCCCACAACCTGGCCATGATGGCGGCGATGGAAGGCTTCGAGCGCCTGTTCCAGGCCGATCCGCTGCCCCTGCGCTGGCTGCGCAACAGCGGCCTGAAATGGGTGGATGGCATGCCCGAGGCCAAGGCGCTTTTCGTACGCCAGGCGTTGGGGCTTTCCGGCGATCTACCGGACCTCGCCCGCGCCTGACGATTAGCTGCGCGTCGGAATAGCTGTGTTGTCCTGTGAATACATACCCCGACATATAAACCCTTAGAGTTCACAACTGAGGTTGACTATCATTCAGCCTTTGTTGCCATCACAAGAGGCTCCTGCAATGCGGGTACGTAAGTCCCTTTTCGCGCTCCTGGCGCTGTCCGCCGCCGCCATTCCGGCCCAGGCCGCCGATGAAGTGGTGGTCTACTCCTCGCGGATCGATGAGCTGATCAAGCCGGTTTTCGATGCCTACACCGCCAAGACCGGCGTGCAGATCAAGTTCATCACCGACAAGGAAGCTCCGCTGATGCAGCGGATCAAGGCCGAGGGCGATAACGGTGTTGCCGACCTGCTGCTCACCGTGGACGCCGGCAACCTCTGGCAGGCCGAGCAGATGGGCATCCTCCAGCCGTTCACCTCGCCGACCATCGACGCCAACATTCCGCCCCAGTACCGCTCCGGCGGCCACGCCTGGACCGGCCTGTCGCTGCGCGCGCGGACCATCGTCTACTCCACCGAGCGGGTGAAGCCGGAAGAGCTGTCCACCTATGAGGCGCTGGCCGACAAGAACTGGGAAGGGCGCCTCTGCCTGCGTACCGCGAAGAAGGTCTACAACCAGTCCCTGACCGCCACCCTCATCGAAACCCATGGCGCGGCCAAGACCGAGGAAATCCTCCAGGGCTGGGTGAACAACCTGGCCACCGATGTATTCGCCGACGACAACGCGGTGATCCAGGCGGTAGATGCCGGTCAGTGCGACGTCGGCATCGTCAACACCTACTACTACGGCCGCCTGCACAAGGAAAACCCGGAGCTGCGGGTGAAGATCTTCTGGCCGAACCAGGCTGACCGTGGCGTCCACGTCAACCTGTCCGGCGTCGGCCTGACCAAGCATGCGCCGCATCCCGAGGCCGCCAAGGCCCTGGTGGAGTGGATGACCACCGACGAGGCGCAGAGCCTGTTCGCCAGCATTAATCAAGAGTTCCCGGCCAATCCGAAGGTCAAGCCGTCCGATGAAGTGGCCGCCTGGGGCAGCTTCAAGGCGGACACCATCCCGGTGGAAGTCGCCGGCAAGCGCCAGGCTGAAGCCATCAAGATGATGGACCGGGTCGGCTGGAACTGATTCACCGCTCTGCCGCTATACTCGACGCCCCGGCCAGTCCGGGGCGTCCTGTTTCGATCCCCGAGAGGTTTGCGTGGCCCATCCCGCCCAGCGTCGCTGGTATCCCATCAGCTTTGCCGTCGCCGTCCTGGTCCTATTGCCCCTGAGCGTCCTGCTGCTGTCCTGGGGAGAGGTGGACGGGGAAATCTGGTCCCACCTGTGGGAAACCCAGATGCCACGCCTGCTGGGCAATACCCTGGTGCTGGTCACCGGCGTGTCGGTGGGCGTGACCGTGATCGGCGTCAGCCTGGCCTGGCTCACCAGCCTCTGCGAATTTCCCGGCCGGCGCTGGCTGGACTGGGCGCTGATGCTGCCATTCGCCGTTCCGGCGTACGTCCTGGCTTTCGTTTTCATCGGTCTATTCGATTTCTCCGGACCGGTGCAGACCCTGCTCCGCGAGTGGTTCGGCAGCGGCCTGCGGCTACCCCGGGTGCGCTCCACCGGCGGCGTGATCCTGGTGCTGGTGCTGGTCTTCTACCCCTACGTCTACCTGTTGGCCCGCGCCGCTTTCCTGGCTCAGGGCAAGGGCCTGATGGAAGCCGCCCGGGTGCTCGGGCAATCCCCCTGGCAGGCCTTCTGGCACGTCGCCCTGCCGATGGCCCGACCGGCGATCGGCGCTGGCCTGGCCCTTGCCATCATGGAGACCCTGGCCGACTTCGGCGCCGTGGCGGTCTTCAACTTCGATACCTTCACCACCGCCATCTACAAGACCTGGTACGGCTTCTTCAGCCTCTCCAGCGCCGCCCAGCTGGCCAGCCTGCTGCTGCTCGGCGTCTGCCTGGTGCTCTACGGCGAGCGCCGTGCCCGGGGTGCCAGCCGCCCGGCCAGCGAACGGCCACGAGGCAAGGCGCTGTATCACCTGCACGGGGTAAAGGCCCTGGCGGCGACCTGCTGGTGCTCACTGGTGTTCGCCTGCGCTTTCGTCATTCCCATGCTGCAACTGCTGGTGTGGTTCTGGCAGCGCGGCCGTTTTGATCTCGACGAGCGTTACGCCGGGCTGATCGTGCATACCCTCTACCTCGGTGGCATGGCGGCGCTGCTGACCGTTTGCGTTGCGCTGCTGCTGGCATTCGCCCGACGCCTGGCCCCGACTCGGCCGGTTCGCGCTGCAGTGGGGCTGGCCAACCTGGGCTACGCACTGCCGGGCTCGGTGCTGGCGGTGTCCATCATGCTTGCCTTCAGTTACCTCGACAGCCATCTGGTGATCCCCCTTTCCGGCTGGCTGGGGGGTGCCGGCAAGCCATTGCTGCTGGGCAGCCTCGGCGCCTTGCTGCTGGCTTACCTGGTGCGCTTCATGGCGGTCGCCTATGGACCGCTGGAAAACGGCCTGGCACGTATCCGTCCGTCCTTACCGGAAGCGTCCCGCAGCCTCGGCGTCGGTGGCCCGGCGCTGTTCTTCCGGGTTTACCTGCCCTTGCTGGTGCCGGGCACGCTCAGTGCGGCATTGCTGGTGTTCGTCGATGTCCTCAAGGAAATGCCCGCCACCCTGCTGATGCGCCCTTTCGGCTGGGACACTCTGGCTGTGCGCATTTTCGAGATGACCAGCGAAGGCGAATGGGCGCGCGCGGCGTTGCCCGCCCTGACCCTGGTGCTGGTCGGCCTGCTGCCAGTGATCGGCCTGATACGCCGTTCGGCACGACGGTTCGGCCACTAAAGCCGAATTCGGAGGCGCGCCGAGGCCCGAGCGAGACAGGTCGCGATGGCCTTTGGCCTGCTCGCGGGAGCGGTATCTGCTAACGGGCGGCTGGAGTGTCCACTGTCCCACCTTGCGGCTACAATGCGCGCCATTCGTTGCGGCCCACCCCGCCGCGGCAGCGGATGAATCCGCTCCGAAGGCCCGCCGCATCCTCGCCAAGCCCGGAAGGAGAAACCCATGGGACAGCGCACTCCATTGCATGACCAACACGTGGCGCTGGGAGCCAAGATGGTCGATTTCGGCGGCTGGGACATGCCGCTGCACTACGGCTCCCAGGTCGAGGAGCACCATCAGGTGCGTCGCGATTGCGGCGTCTTCGACGTCTCCCACATGACGGTGGTGGATGTTGCCGGCAGCCAGGCCAAGTCCTGGCTCCAGCACCTGCTGGCCAACGATGTGGAGCGCCTGCAGGCTCCCGGCAAGGCTCTCTACAGCGCCATGCTCGACGAAAAGGGCGGGATCATCGACGACCTGATCGTTTACGTCACCGACTTCGGCTACCGCCTGGTGGTCAATGCCGCCACGCGCGATAAGGACCTGGCCTGGATGCAAGCTCGCAGCCAGGGCTTCGACGTCAGCCTGACCGAGCGCACCGACCTGGCCGTGCTCGCCATCCAGGGCCCCACTGCCCGTGCCAAGGTAGCCGAGCTGCTCAGCACCGAACGCGCCGCACTGATTCACGAACTCAAACCCTTCCAGGGCCTGCCTGACGGCGACTGGTTCATCGCCCGTACCGGTTACACCGGCGAAGACGGCCTGGAAATCCTGCTGCCCGCCGACCAGGCCGCCGGCTTCTTCAACGAGCTGGTGGGCGCCGGCATCGCCCCCATCGGTCTCGGTGCCCGCGACACCCTGCGCCTGGAGGCCGGCATGAACCTCTATGGCCAGGACATGACCGAGGAGGCCTCCCCGCTGGTTTCCAACATGGCCTGGACCGTTGCCTGGGAGCCCGAATCCCGCGACTTCATCGGTCGTCAGGCACTGGAAACCGAACGTGCCGCCGGTGTGGCGAGCAAGCTGGTCGGCCTGGTGCTGGAAGAGCGCGGCGTGCTGCGTGCCCATCAGGTGGTGCGCGTGGAAGGCGTCGGCGAGGGTGAAATCACCAGCGGCAGCTTCTCCCCGACCCTGAACAAATCCATTGCCATGGCGCGTGTGCCGATGGCCACCGGCGATCGTGCCGAAGTGGAAATCCGCGGCAAGTGGTTCCCGGTTCGTGTCGTTCGGCCGAACTTCGTGCGCAATGGCAAAGCCTTGATCTAAATTTTCAGGCGGGCCATCCGCCACAGACTCTGAGGAATTCGACATGAGCAACATCCCCGCTGAACTGCGTTACGCCCCGAGCCACGAGTGGGCCCGTCTGGAAGCCGATGGCACTGTGACCGTGGGCATCAGCGACCATGCCCAGGAAGCCCTGGGTGACGTGGTCTTCGTCGAACTGCCGGAAGTCGGCAAGACCCTGTCCGCCGGTCAGGAAGCAGGCGTGGTGGAGTCGGTGAAGGCCGCTTCCGACATCTACGCTCCGATCGCCGGTGAAGTGATCGCCGTGAACGAAGCCGTGAGCGATGCTCCCGAGAGCGTCAACAGCGATCCGTATGGCGCCTGGTTCTTCAAGCTCAAGCCCAACAACGCGGCCGACCTGGACAAACTGCTCGACGCCGCCGCCTACAAGGCAGCCGCCGACGCCGATAGCTGATTCACCCGCTATCCTTCAAAAAGCCTCGCTAGTCGAGGCTTTTTGTTTTTCGATGAGGCCAAACGAGGTTCTGCCCATGTCCCAGATGCCCTCGCTGTCGCAGCTCCAACAGCCCGATGCCTTTCTTCGTCGCCACCTGGGTCCGGACGATGCGGAGCAGCAGGCGATGCTGGAAACCCTCGGCCTCGCCAGCCGCGATGACCTGATCGTGCAGACGGTGCCGCCGGCGATCCGCCTCAATCGGCCCCTGGAGCTGCCGGCGGCGCTGGACGAGCAGCAGGCACTGGCGAAGTTGCGTGGCTACGCCGAGCAGAACCAGCTGTGGACCAACCTCATCGGCATGGGTTACTACGGCACCGTCACCCCCACGGTGATCCTGCGCAATGTGCTGGAGAACCCTGGCTGGTACACCGCCTACACCCCTTATCAACCGGAAATCGCCCAGGGTCGGCTGGAAGCGCTGCTGAACTTCCAGCAACTGACCATCGACCTCACCGGGCTCGACCTCGCCAGCGCCTCCCTGCTGGATGAAGCCACCGCTGCCGCCGAAGCCATGGCCCTGGCCAAGCGGGTGGCGAAGTCGAAGAGCAACCTGTTCTTCGTCGACGAGGACTGTCACCCACAGACGATCTCGGTGGTGCAGACCCGCGCTGACGCCTTCGGCTTCGAGGTGGTGGTGGACCATGTGGATAACCTTGCCCAGCACCAGGTATTCGGCGCGCTGCTGCAATATCCCGACACCCACGGCGAAATCCGTGACCTGCGTCCGCTCATCGAACACCTGCACGGGCAGCAGGCACTGGCCTGCGTCGGTAGCGACCTGCTCAGCCTGCTGCTGCTGACGCCGCCCGGCGAACTGGGCGCCGATGTGGTGTTCGGCTCGGCGCAGCGTTTCGGCGTGCCCATGGGTTACGGCGGTCCGCATGCCGCGTTCTTCGCGACCCGTGACGACTTCAAGCGTGCCATGCCGGGCCGGATCATCGGCGTATCCAAGGATGCGCGGGGCAACGTCGCCCTGCGCATGGCCCTGCAGACCCGCGAACAACACATCCGTCGCGAGAAGGCCAACTCCAATATCTGCACGGCACAGGTGCTGTTGGCCAACATCGCCAGTTGCTACGCCGTCTACCACGGTCCGGAGGGGCTGAAGCGGATCGCCCAACGCGTCCACCGGCTCACCGCGATCCTCGCCGAAGGCCTGGCGCGCCGGGGTATCCAGCGCGACAACCAGTACTACTTCGACACCCTTACACTGGATGTCGGGGGCAGCCAGACCGCCGTCATCGAATCCGCCAAGGCGGCGCGCATCAACCTGCGCATCCTGGGGCGCGGCAAGCTGGGGGTCAGCCTCGATGAAACCTGCACGGCGGAAACCGTGGAGCAGTTGTTCTGCATCTTCCTCGGCGCGGACCACGGCCTGTCCGTCGCCGAACTGGACGAAGCCATGCTGGATCCCGGCATCCCGCCGGAGCTTTCCCGCAGCAGCGACTACCTCGCCCACCCGGTGTTCAACGCGCACCACAGCGAAACCGAGATGCTGCGTTACCTGAAGCAACTGGAGAACAAGGACCTGGCGCTGAACCAGGCGATGATTCCGCTGGGCTCCTGCACCATGAAGCTCAACGCCACCAGCGAGATGATCCCCATCACCTGGCCGGAATTCGCCAACCTACATCCCTTCGCGCCCCGCGAGCAGGCGCTTGGCTACAAGCTGATGATCGACGAACTGGAGGCCTGGCTCTGCGCAATCACCGGCTTCGATGCCATCTGCATGCAGCCCAACTCAGGGGCCCAGGGCGAGTACGCCGGGCTGCTCGCCATTCGCCGCTACCACGAGAGCCGCGGTGAGGGGCATCGCAACATCTGCCTGATCCCGGCGTCCGCCCACGGTACCAACCCCGCGTCGGCCCAGATGGCGAGCATGCGGGTGGTGATCGTCGAGTGCGACCCGGAGGGCAACGTCGACCTGGAGGACCTCAAACGCAAGGCCGGCGAGGCGGGCGGCCAGCTGTCCTGCCTGATGGCCACCTACCCCTCGACCCACGGTGTGTACGAGGAAGGCATTCGCGAGATCTGCGAGGTTATCCACAGCCACGGCGGCCAGGTCTACATGGACGGTGCCAACCTCAATGCGCAGGTGGGCCTGGCGCGGCCGGCAGACATCGGGGCCGACGTGTCGCACATGAACCTGCACAAGACCTTCTGCATTCCCCACGGCGGTGGCGGGCCGGGCATGGGCCCGATCGGCATTCGCGCACATCTGGCGCCCTTCGTTGCCAACCATCCGGTGATCGAGCTGAAAGGGCCGAATCCCGAGAATGGCGCGGTCAGCGCGGCGCCCTGGGGCAGTGCGAGCATCCTGCCGATCAGCTGGATGTACATCGCCATGATGGGGCCGGAACTGGCCGATGCGACCGAGGTGGCCATCCTCAGTGCCAACTACCTGGCCCGCCAGCTCGGCGACGCCTACCCGGTGCTCTACAGCGGCCGTAATGGCCGGGTGGCCCACGAGTGCATCCTCGATTTGCGGCCGATCAAGGCGGAAACCGGCATCACCGAGGAAGACGTCGCCAAACGCCTGATGGATTACGGCTTCCACGCCCCGACCATGAGTTTCCCGGTACCCGGCACCCTGATGGTCGAACCCACCGAGAGCGAGAACAAGCACGAGCTGGACCGCTTCATCGAGGCGATGCTGAGTATTCGTGCCGAGATATCCAAGGTGCAGGCAGGAGACTGGCCGGCCGAGGACAATCCACTCAAACGCGCGCCGCATACCCTGGCCGACGTGACCGGCCATTGGGAACGGCCCTACAGTATCGAGGAGGCCGTCACCCCCAGCGGCCATACGCGGGACCACAAGTATTGGCCAACGGTGAATCGGGTGGACAACGTGTTTGGCGACCGCAACCTGTTCTGCGCCTGCGTGCCGGTCGAGGATTATCGGGAGTAGGGTGTAGGAGCGCTTGCTCGCCTTTCGCCAGCAAGCTGGCTCCTACATCCGAACCTTCGCGTATCCCTGTAGGAGCGAGCTTGCTCGCGAATCAACACCATTCGCCAGCAAGCTGGCTCCTACGTCCGAGCCTTCGCGTATCCCTGTAGGAGCGAGCTTGCTCGCGAAAGGCCCCGCGCAACCTCCACCATCACAAATGAATTCGCCCCCACAAGGTTTCAATCCTGTGGGGGCGAATTCATTCGCGAAGATTTACTGCTCGGTGGTGAGGATCGCGTTGGCCAGCTCGCTGTCGCTGGCTTTGAGATCCGGGTGTTCGCTGCGGATGCGCTGCAATGCAGCTTCAAGGTAAGGGCCGCGGATTTCGCCGCCGCTGGCGACAAAGCTGCTGGCATCGTCGCGTGCCGCGACTATCAGTTTGTCGTCCTTGAAGGTCATGTAGGTGGAGGCGGTGGTAGCGCCGGACGAGATGACATCGCGCCAGAAGTCACTGTCGGCCATTGCCGAACCCAGCGGTAGGGCGACCAGGGCGAAGACGGCTGCATACAGTCGAGTGCGCATAGCGTTTTACTCCGTTCTCGGGTGGACCTGAACATTCAGATTCGGCCCTTCATCCCTGAGTTCAACCTCTGCGCCAGTCGGTCCTGGCTTCTCGCCGGCCCACTCACTCTCGTCGTAGGGCGGGATCGTCCGGATTCTGCTGTTCCAGCTCCGCCAACAGCGCCTGCACCTTCTGGATCTGTCCGGCTTCGCGCCAGTAGTTGATCAGCGCCAGTCGCGCTTCGCGGTTGGCCGGATCGCGCTCCAGCAGCTCCTCCAAGCGATGGCAGGCCAGTTCGAGCTGGCCGCTGTCATGCAGTGCGACGGCGTAGACATAGTCGTACTGGCTATTCTTCGGCTCCAGCCGCACCGCTTCGGCGAAGGCCTTGAGGGCCGTCGGCAGATCGCCCTTGCGCACCAGCATCAGGCCGTTGGCGTATTGCAGCAGCGCCGCCTCGGGGTGTTCCTTCAGGCCCTGTTCGAGCAGGGCGCGGCCCTCTTCCCAGCGGAAGTTGCCATCCAGCCACTGCACCAGGGCGACCAGCGCCGGCAGGAAGGTCGGATCGCGCTGCAGCGCAGTGCGCAGGTGCGGTTCCACGGCGCCGGAGCGGCCATTGGCCTGGTACAGCATGGCCAGATTGAGATTGGCCTCGGCGCGTTCCTGCAGGCTCAGCTGCACGGCTTCGTACTCGTCGATGGCCTTGCTCCAGCTCGACTCGTAGTTGCCCAGTCCGGTGCTGTGCATGCCGAGCAGTGCATAGGCGGCGGCGATGCGCACCGCGCGTACTGGGTCGCTCAGCAGCGGCGCCAGTACATTGCGGCGCTGCTCCGGTGGCACCAGCGCCGCAACAGCCTTGACCGCCGCCTCGCGCACCTGCGGCGCCAGGTGGCTCAGGTCGCGGGCTGCAGCCTTGAGCGCGCGCTCGCTGGGGTAGGTCGGCAGCTCGGCCAGCAGGGTGGCGCGGCGAATGGCGGGCAAACCCTGCGCGTCCAACTGCTGGAACAGCGCGCGCGAAGCCCCTGGCTTGCCGTTGCGGATCAGCCACAGGCTCTCGTCGTAGCGCGGGGCTGCGGCCTTGCTCTCGCCATACCAGAGACGGAACTGCTCGGCGACCTGGTCGCCCGGCTGGTCACGGTGGCAAGCCAGGCAGGCATCGGAGGTACCCAGACGCAGGGCGCGGGCGGGATTGGGCAGGGTGAAACCGTGGTCGTGGCGGTAGTCGTTGACCATGAAGAATTTGCCCGGCATGTGGCAGTCCACGCATTGGGCGCCCGGCTGTCCGGGGTTGTGATGGTGGTGCTCGGGGGATTCGTAGTTCTTCGCTTTCAGGCCCTGGCCGTCGATACCTTCGATGCCGGCCTTGCCAGCGGGGTTGTGGCATTGCAGGCAGACGCCATTGCCCGAGGCCTTGAGCGCCGTGCTGTGGGGGTTGTGGCAGTTGCTGCAGCGCACGCCCTTGGAAAACATCTTGCTCTGGGTGAAGGCGCCGTACTCGAACACCTCTTCCTTGATCTTGCCGTCGATCTCGTAGAGCTCGCGGGTCAGCGCGCTGGGCAGGTAATCGTCCATCAACCGGCGTTCGCTGTGGTAGCCATCATCCAGCGGCGCGCGGCGGGAATGGCAGCGGGCACAGGTCTCCACTTCCTTGATCCTGTCGCTTGTCGCGAGGTCGTAGGCGAAGCCGGCATTGGCCGCGCTGTTCTTCTTCGCCGCCCACTCCAGATGCTTCGAGGCCGGGCCATGGCAGGCCTGGCAGCCGACGCCAAGGCTGTTCCAGTGGCTGGCGAAGCGGTCAGTGGCGGGGTCGTAGGCGCGCTTGAATCCGGTGGTATGGCACTCCACGCACATGAAGTTGGCGTTCTGCTGCGGACGGCTCCAGTGCAACGGGTCCTTGAAGTCCACGCCCTGGCCCGGATAGAGGTGGAACCAGGCGCGTTTCTCCACATCCCAGGCCACGCCGAGGGCCTGCAGACGGCCACCGGGAACTTCGATCAGGTACTGCTGCAGCGGGGCGACGCCGAAGGCATAGGCAACGCGGAAGTCGGCAGGCTTGCCGTCGACGCCGGGCGCATTGACCCAGAAGCCGCCGTCCTTGCGGAAGAACCGGGTGGTTTCCTTGTCGTCCTTGAAGCTGGCGTCGTTGAAATCGCCGAGCACGCTGCTGTCGGTGGCGTCCTGCATCGCCAACTGGTGATGGCTGCCTTGCCAGTCCCTGGTTTGCTGGGCATGGCAGCCGGCGCACTGGCCTTCATCTACGAGGCTAGCGGGCTGGGTGCTGGCAACGGGCGGCGGTTTCCTGCCGGGCAGCCCCCCGGTGCCGCCCTCCATGTACAGCCAGGCTCCCAGGCTGATCAATAGCAGCAAGCCCGCCAGGACGGGATAGACAGGGCGCCGTACCGGTTTGGGCGGGGCCTTCTTGTGGTGCTTCGACATGCAGACATCCGCTGTGCTGGCGAGCGTTTTTCACGGTGGCGTGCAGGTTCCGTGAATGTGCCGGAGCCCGTCAAGGCTGCATGTCGATCCCGTTCAGCGATAGCGAATGATGATGCCCTTCAGCTTGCGTCCGTTGATGGTCTCCACATCCCGCGCCCAGAGCGGTCCGCTGACATAGGCGGAAACCGGCTGGATACGGTCATAGACAACCACCACGGCATGGCCGCCGATTTTCGCCGCTTCTTCGCGCAGCTTCTGCTCGATATCGGTGACCGGAGGCGGCGGCTCGGTGCTGGCGTCCACCACCACTTCGCCGAGGCGGTCATGGGGGCGGGCGGGTTCGCGGCGCAGCACTTCCACGCTGGCGGGGTCGGTGGGTGCGGCATGGGGCACGCCGACGTATTCGGTGGTCTGCGCATCGATGTTGGCGCAGGCGGCAAGCAACAGCAGGACGCCCGCCACGAGAAGCGGACGCTGGTGCTGGGTAGCGGACATGCTGGAACTCCCTTCGCAATGGCCAGGTTCGGCCTTGCAAGCCTAGCTGGCGATTGGCGGCCTGCCTGAGCGGCAGGCGGGACGATCAGATGGGTTCGACCTTCAGCAGCACGCCGTCCTGACCGACGACGCGCACCTGGCTACCAGCGGGCATGTCCGGCCCAGAGACGAGCCAGACGGAGTCGCCAGCGCGGATCTTGCCGCGACCGCCGCTGATGGCTTCATGCAAGGCGAACTCGCGACCGACGAACTCATAGCCGCGACGGTTCAGGCCGGGCTGGTCGGAGACCTTGGCGGCGCTGCGCTGGCGGCGCCACCAGAACACCGCAGTGAGGATGGAGAGGACGCCGAACAGCAGGAACTGGATGGCCCAGTGCAGTTCCGGGGCGATGAAAGTGATGACCCCGACGCAGGCGGCGGCCACACCGATCCACAGCAGGTAGCCGCCCGCGCCGAAGACTTCGAGGATCAGCAGCAGGGTGCCGAGGGCCAGCCAGTCCCAGTAGGTCAGGTGCTGGAGGTAGTTCCACATCGTTTCAGCCCTTCTTGCCGTCGAAGGTGGCACGGACGATTTCGCCGATGCCGCCCACGGCGCCGATCACCTGGCTGGCTTCCAGCGGCATCAGCACCACCTTGCTGTTGTTGGCGCTGGCCAGCTTGCCCAGCGCTTCCACGTATTTCTGTGCGACGAAGTAATTCACCGCCTGCACGTTGCCGTTGGCGATGGCCTCGGATACCACGCGGGTCGCCTCGGCTTCTGCCTGTGCGGCACGCTCACGGGCCTCGGCTTCGAGGAAGGCGGCGGTACGCTCGCCTTCGGCCTTGAGGATCTGCGCCTGCTTCTCGCCCTCGGCGGTGAGAATTTCCGCCTGGCGCCGGCCTTCGGCCTCGAGGACCTGGGCGCGCTTCAGGCGCTCGGCCTTCATCTGGCTGGCCATGGCTTCCACCAGATCGGCCGGCGGCGTGATGTCCTTGATCTCAATGCGGGTGACCTTGATGCCCCAGGGCGCGGTGGCTTCATCCACGGTGTGCAGCAGGCGCTCGTTGATCGCGTCGCGCTGGCTGAGCATCGCGTCCAACTCCATGGAGCCGAGCACGGTGCGGATGTTGGTCATCACCAGGTTGCGGATGGCGTGCTCCAGGTCGTTGACCTCGTAGGCCGCCTGGGCGGTGTTGATCACCTGGAAAAAGCACACGGCGTCGATGGTGACGATGGCGTTGTCGGCACTGATGGCTTCCTGCGGGGGAATGTCCAGCACGCTTTCCATGACGTTGATCTTGCGGCCGATGCGGTCCATCACCGGCACGATGATGTTCAGGCCCGGCTTGAGCGTGTTGGTGTAGCGGCCGAAGCGCTCCACGGTCCATTCGAAGCCTTGCGGCACGACCTTGAAGCCCATGAAGACGATTGCGATCGCCAGGGCGACGAAGAGGATGACGACACTGCCGATTTCCATGGGATCTGCTCCTTTTGCTGGCTGTATCTCGGTGACTGGGGCCCCTCCGCCCCAGCCGCCAAGCATTTCATTTCTGCTCGCTTTGTGGCGTGACCCGCAGCACTTCTTCGATGGTCGTCAGGCCCGAGGCGACTTTTTGCGCACCGGACAGGCGCAAGCTGCGCATGCCCTCCTTGAAGGCGGCCCGGCGCAACGCGATCAGGTCGGTATCGGCGGTGATCAGCGGTTTGATCGCATCGGACAGCAGCATGATCTCGTAGACCCCGGCACGACCGCGGTACCCGGTGTCGCGGCATTCGAGGCAACCGACGGCGTGGTGGGCGCCGGTGGGCAGCGGTGCGCTCCAGGGTTTGGTCAGGCTGGTCCAGTCCTCCTCGCGCAGCTCCATCGGTGCCTTGCAGTGCGGGCAGAGGGTCCGTACCAGGCGCTGGGCCATGACCCCGAGCAGGGTGGCGCGCAGCAGGTAGTAGGGCACACCCAGTTCCAGCAGGCGGGTAATGGCGCTGGGCGCGTCGTTGGTGTGCAGGGTGGAGAGCACCAGGTGGCCGGTCAGGGCGGCCTGGATGGCCATCTCGGCGGTTTCCAGGTCGCGGATTTCGCCGATCATGATGATGTCGGGGTCCTGCCGCATCAGCGCGCGTACGCCGCTGGCGAAGGTCAGGTCGATGTTGTGCTGCACCTGCATCTGGTTGAAGGCGCCCTCGATCATCTCGATGGGGTCTTCGATTGTGCAGACGTTCACCTCGCTGGTGGCCAGCTGCTTGAGGGTGGTGTAGAGCGTGGTGGTCTTGCCGGAGCCGGTGGGGCCGGTGACCAGGATGATGCCGTTGGGCTGGTTGGTCATGCTCTGCCAGCGGCGCAGGTCGTCCTGGGAGAAGCCGAGCTGGTCGAAGCTCTTCAGCAGCACCTCGGGGTCGAAGATCCGCATCACCATCTTCTCGCCGAAGGCGGTGGGCAGTGTGGAGAGACGCAGCTCCACCTCGCCGCCGTCCGGGGTCTTGGTCTTGACCCGGCCATCCTGGGGCTTGCGCTTTTCCGCCACGTTCATGCGCCCCAGGCTCTTCAGGCGACTGACCACCGCCATGGTCACCTGCGGCGGGAATTGATAGACGGTGTGCAGCACGCCGTCGATGCGGAAGCGCACGGTGCCCTGTTCGCGGCGCGGTTCGATGTGGATATCGCTGGCGCGCTGCTGGTAGGCGTACTGGAACAGCCAGTCGACGATGTTGACGATGTGCGCGTCGTTGGCGTCCGGTTCCTGTTCGTTGGAGCCCAACTTGAGCAACTGCTCGAAGTTGCCGACGCCGCTGATCTTCTGATCCACCGCGCTGGCGCCGCTGACCGATTTGGCCAGGCGGTAGAACTCCAGGGTGAATTTCTGGATGTCCACCGGGTTGGCGACCACCCGCTTGATCGGGCGCTTGAGCACATGGATCAGGTTGCTTTCCCAGCTCTGCACGAAGGGCTGGGCACTGGCGATGGTCACCGCTTCGCTGTTGGCGGCCACGGCGAGGATCTTGTGGCGCTGGGCAAAGGCGTAGGACATCAGCGGCGTGATGGCAGCGACGTCGATCTTCAGCGGGTCGATGCGCAGGTAGGGCTGGCCGGCGAGCTCGGCCAGCCAGTGGCTGAGGGTTTCCAGGTCGAGCTTCTTGCCCGGACGCTTGAGGTCGTCCACCTGCTGGCTGGCCAGGAACTCCAGCGGGTGCTGCTGGTTGTTCACCGCGCTACGGCGAATGGCCAGGCAATGTTCCGCCTGGTCCTGGCTCAGGCGACCCTGGGACACCAGTTCGCGCATCAGGTCGTTGAGATCCAGCCAACGATCCTGGGCGGGTGAGGCAAAGGCGGACATGCAGGCTCCTCGGTCACGCTGCTCAGTCTGGAAGAGTAGTCAAACGCTCTTCTCGTGGGACGGCAAGCATGCCCGAATTGCCATCATTGGGCTAAGCGCTGCATCAAGGAACCGGCGAGAACTCCAGCTCCACCGTGAACACGCTGACCAGCGAGCGCATCTTCTGCGCGATGACTTCGGCCCGGTGTGGGGTCAGCCCGGGCTGGCGCAGCTGGACCAGCAGGTTGTCGCCGAGCCGGTTGACCTCCAGCCAGCGCGGTACCAGTTGCAGCTGGGCGAAGAAGGCGAGCAGGCGGCCGAGGATGTCCGCTTCGGCCTCGGCGAGGATGGCGAACTGCATTTCACGTGCCTCGAACCGGGCAGTGTGCGGGTGCCAGTGGTCTTCGCGGGCGACGGGGGCGGACTGGAGGCTGAGCATGCTGGATTCCTCGGTGGGGAGGACGATAGTTTTCCAGCCTGGGGTGGGATTTTTCTGCCTGAATTACGTGGATTGGCAATATTTTTGGATAGACTTTCCTGGTTATCTTCAAAGCTGGGATTTTTTATGTCCGTCACTCTGGATGCCTACGACAAACGCATTCTCGACCTGCTGCAGGAGGATTCGAGCCTGTCCACCGCCGAGATCGCCGAGCGGGTGGGGCTGTCCCAGTCGCCCTGCTGGCGGCGCATTCAGCGCCTGAAGGACGAGGGTGTGATCCGCCGCCAGGTCACCCTGCTGGATCGGCGCAAGGTCGGTCTGAACGCGCAGATATTCGCCCAGGTCAAACTCAACGCCCACGGCCGCTCCAACCTCACCGAGTTCGCCGAGGCCATGCGGGAGTTTCCCGAGGTGCTGGAGTGCCATGTGCTGATGGGCGCGGTGGACTTCATGCTGCGCATCGTCACCCGCGACATCGAGGCCTACGAGCGCTTCTTCTTCGAGAAGCTGTCGCTGGTGCCGGGAATACAGGAAGTGAACTCCATCGTCGCGCTGTCGGAGATCAAGTCCACCACTAGCCTGCATATCGAGTAGGTTGCGGCAGAGCGTTTGTAGGGGCGATTTCAATCGCCGAACTTGTAGGAGCTAGCTTGCTAGCGAAAAGGAGCCCTTCGCTGGCAAGCCAGCTCCTACGGGCAATGCAGCTACCTGCAAATTCGCCCCTACACAAGTTCTTCCGGAGGCCTTGGCTCCTTAGCCAACTTCCCCGCCTGATGCGGCGGCGTGAGGCCCATGGACAGGTAGATGCTGGTCAGGCCTTCCACGCCCATCTCCGCCGGACGCAGCCACTCCACCGGGACGTAGATCAGCCCGCCACCCACAGGAATGGGCGCGGTCGGCACCAGGATGGCGCAGTAGCTTCGGCCGTCCAGTTCGAAGGTTTCCGGGTTCGGGCGCAGGGCCAGGACGGCGGCGCCCTCGCCACCGAAAATGCACCAGACCGGGCTCATGGCGGCGATGTCGGCGTTCTTGCTGCGGTCGAGCAGGCCGACGAAGCGGTCTGCCAGGCCATAAAGGCTGCCGATCAGCGGTGCGCGGCGCAGGGTCATGTCCAGCAACCAGGCCAGTGGGCGGCGCAGGCCGAGCTGCACCGCCAGGCCCAGGGGGTACAGGCTGCCCAGCAGCACCAGTGTGCCGACCAGGTACGCCAGCACCGGGTTGCTGGCGAAGGGTTGGCCGAGGGCGCCGAGGAGGTGGCCGATCACCGTGGAAGGCCCCACCAGCCGGTTCAGCAGGCTGAGCAGCCAGGCCAGCAACGCCAGGGTCAGCACCAGCGGCAGCAGGGCCAGCAGGCCGGTGAGCCAGGTGGTGACCACGGAGCGGAAGCTTTGCTTGAGCATGGCGGGTTCCCGGCGCGGTGCCTTACCTGGTCAGCGCCTTCCAGCCGCGCAGGCTGATCAGGGTCTGCGCCTGCTCGCTGCGTGCGGCCAGTACCTCGCCGTCCAGCGGCAGGGCCGCCAGCTCGGCGAACTTGGACAGCTCGCCGTAGGCGCGGTCGGCTTCCGGCACTTCCAGTACCTGGCGGGCCAGACGCAGCCAGACCAGCAGGCGCTCGATACGCGGCAGCTGCTCGGCCAGGTCCTCGGGCTGGCGCTTGTAACGTTCCAGCTTGAGGCCCTCGGCTTCGTCGGCGAGCAGGCGCGGCAGCCAGTTGCCCAGCGGTGCCTTGCCCTGGCGATTGCCGCGCTCGTTGCGCTCGACGGTCCAGGCGCGGGCCAGCAGCCAGCGCGAGGCATTGAGGGAGAACAGGCCCCAGCGGATGCCGGCGAGTTCTTCGGCAAACTGTTGCGGCGCGGCGTGGCGTACGGCTTCGTCCAGCTCACCGGCCTGGATGCGCGGGCGCCAATCCTGGAGCAGGGCGTCCAGGGCTTCGCGCAGGTTGTGGCTGCTGGCGCGCGGGGCGGCCTGGCCGAGGCTGCCGATCAGGGCGCGCAGGTCGACCAGTTGCTGCAGCCAGTCCACCAGCAGTTTCCAGTGGCCATTGAAGCGGTACTGCTCGGCCAGACGCTGGCTGCTGCCCAGCAGGTGCCAGGCCAGCGCGGTGAAGGCGTCGTCCAGCGGCAGCTCGGCGCTGAGTTCCGGGACCGGCAGGCTGAGGTGGTAGCTATTGGCGTCGTGCAGGCGATAACCACGCTCGGCCTTGCTGATGTCGCAGGGCATCAGCGGCAGGTCGGTGGCCAGTTCAGCGGCCAGTTCCAGCAGGGCCTCGGGCTCGCCCTGGCGCAATTCCAGCTCCAGTTCGCAGATTTCTTCTTCCTGCTTGCCGGCGATGACCTTGCCCAGGTCGAGCGCGGCCTCGATCACGACCTTGGCCTTGCCACGGCCCCAGGCGATCTCGGCCCGGTCGCGCTGGAAGTCGGTGGTGAAGATCGGCTTGAGCTGCTTCTTGTCCAGCTCGGCCAGGCTGGCGGGCCAGCACTCGTCGGTAAGCTTCTTCGGGTCCAGCTTGGCCTTGTCCAGGTACCAGTCCCACTCGTTGCGCTCGGACAGCCCGGCCACGCTCTGGCCACGGGTCTTGAGGGTCTGGATGAACTGCTCGCCGTCACGGCGCAGGCGCAGGGCCACGCGGGCCTGGGCCAGGTCCCGTTCGGGGGTGTCGAAGTACTGGTTGAAAAGCTCGCGGCGTTCCCAGCCGGACTTGTTGCGCTTCTTCAGCAGCGGATGGTCGCGCAGGGCTTCCAGGGTCTCGCGACTGGCGCGAAGCTTGATTTCGGTCTCTTTGTTCATCGCCGGGGTCTTTCAGACGCAGCCAGGGGGTGGCTACCAAGGCGGTGAAGTTTACAGGACCGGTCGGCAGCGTGCCGCAGCGGTTTCACCCGTCGCGGCCTTGAGCCTATGATGATCCCTCGTCCGAGGAGGTCCCCCGATGTCCGTTCCAGACCTGAAATCGCAGTTCGCCGCGCTGATCGCCACACCGTCGGTGAGTTGCACCCAGCCCAGTTGGGACCAGTCGAACCAGGCGGTGATCGAATTGCTGGCCGGTTGGCTAGGCGACCTCGGTTTCCGCTGCGAGATCCAGCAGGTGTCGCCGGGCAAGGCCAACCTGCTGGCGACCTACGGCACGGGCCCTGGCGGCCTGGTGCTGGCGGGCCATAGCGACACGGTGCCCTTCGACGCCGCCCTGTGGAAAACCGACCCGTTGAAGCTCAGTGAAGTCAGCAATCGCTGGTACGGCCTGGGCAGCTGCGACATGAAAGGTTTCTTTCCCCTGGCCATCGAGGCCGTACGCGGCCTGCTGGACCAGCGGTTCCAGCAGCCGCTGATCATCCTCGCCACCTGCGATGAGGAGAGTTCCATGGCCGGTGCCCGCGCCCTGGCCCAGGCCGGCCGACCGCTCGGTCGTGCGGCGGTGATCGGCGAGCCCACCGGACTCAAGCCTATTCGCCTGCACAAGGGCGTGATGATGGAGCGCATCGATATCCTCGGGCAGAGCGGCCATTCCTCTGATCCGAGCCTCGGCCACAGTGCCCTGGAAGCCATGCATGCGGTGATGAGCGACCTGATCGAGCTGCGCGGCGAATGGCAGCAGGAATTCCGCAATCCGCAATTCACCGTGCCGCAGCCCACGCTGAACCTCGGCTGCATCCACGGTGGCGACAACCCCAACCGCATCTGCGGCCAGTGCAGCCTGGAGTTCGACCTGCGCCCGTTGCCGGGAATGAACCCGGACACTCTGCGCGCCGTGATCCGCCAACGACTGCGCCCGGTGGCCGAGCATTACCAGGTGAAGATCGACTTCAAGCCGCTGTTCCCGGCGGTGCCGCCGTTCGAGCAGTCGCCGGAAAGTGATCTGGTGCGCCTGGCCGAACGTCTTACCGGCCATACGGCGCAGGCGGTGGCCTTCGGCACCGAAGCGCCGTATCTTCAGCAGCTCGGTTGCGAGACCCTGGTACTCGGCCCCGGCGACATCGCCTGCGCCCACCAGCCGGACGAGCATCTCGAACTGTCACGGATCGAGCCTACCGTTGCGCTATTGCGCCAGCTCATCCAGCATTACTGCCTTCAATCCGCCGCCACATCCTGACCGAGAGGGTTTCCGTTGATGCTCATGCGACGACGATAACGCGCCGACTCACTGCTCGCCGGCCGAGCACGCCTTCGTCTATTCGCCACCTGTTCAGGCTCACGGAACCATGCCCGATTACGTCAACTGGCTGCGCCACGCTACTCCCTACATCAACGCCCACCGGGACTGCACCTTCGTGGTGATGCTGCCCGGCGAGGGTGTCGCCCATCCGAATTTCGGCAATATCGTCCACGACCTGGTGCTGCTGCACAGCATGGGCGTGCGCCTGGTGCTGGTGCACGGCTCGCGGCCGCAAATCGAAACGCGCCTGGCCACGCGTGGCCTGACCCCGCACTTCCACCGCGACCTGCGGATCACCGACGGCCCGACGCTGGAATGCGTGATCGATGCTGTGGGGCAGCTACGCATTGCTATCGAAGCGCGCCTGTCCATGGATATTGCCGCTTCGCCCATGCAGGGCTCGCGGCTGCGGGTAAGCACCGGCAATTTCGTCACGGCGCGTCCCATCGGCGTCGTCGACGGCGTCGACTACCACCACACCGGTGAAGTGCGCCGGGTCGACCGCAAGGGCATCGGCCGCCTGCTGGACGAGCGCACCATCGTGCTGCTGTCGCCGCTCGGCTATTCGCCCACTGGGGAAATCTTCAACCTCGCCTGCGAAGATGTGGCGACCCGCGTGGCCATCGACCTGGGCGCGGACAAACTGATCCTGTTCGGTGCCGAGCGCGGCCTGATCGACGAGTCTGGCAAGCTGGTGCGCGAGCTGCGCCCGCAACAGGTGCCGCCGCACCTGATCCGGCTGGGCAACAACTACCAGGCCGAACTGCTGGACGCCGCGGCCCAGGCTTGCCGCGCCGGGGTCAAGCGCAGCCACATGGTCAGCTATACCGAAGACGGCTCGCTGCTGACCGAACTGTTCACCCGTGACGGCGGCGGCACTCTGGTGGACCAGGAGCAGTTCGAATCCCTGCGCGAAGCCACCATCGACGACGTCGGCGGCCTGATCGACCTGATCACCCCGCTGGAAGACCAGGGCATCCTGGTGCGCCGTTCACGCGAGGTGCTGGAGCGGGAAATCGAGCAGTTCACCATTGTCGAACGCGACGGCCTGATCATCGCCTGCGCGGCGCTCTATCCCATCGCCGATTCCGATACCGGTGAGCTGGCCTGCCTGGCGGTGAATCCGGAGTATCGCCATGGCGGACGTGGCGACGAGTTGCTGGAGCGCATCGAGGAGCGTGCTCGCGCTATTGGTCTGAAGACTCTCTTCGTCCTCACCACCCGCACCGCCCACTGGTTCCGCGAACGCGGCTTCCAGCCCAGCGGCGTCGAGCACCTGCCGGCCGCGCGTGCCTCGCTGTACAACTACCAGCGCAATTCGCAGATATTCGAGAAGACGCTCTGATTTCACCCGAGCGCCTTGCCCCCCACGGGGCAAGAACTTCTTTTCTGTGGGAGCGAATTCATTCGCGAAGCAGGTCGTAGACCTGCACTTGGAAGTTGCAGGGGGCAGCAGAGCTGCCCTTAGCGAATGAATTCGCCCCCACAAGGGTTTCCCCTGCGCGATCAGTTACTGATCAACCCCAGGATGCTCGCCTGGTAGGCGGCGACGAAGGTGTCGAAATCCACTTCCGGTTCGGCTTCCAGGCGCGCCTGTTCATCCAGGGATTGGCGAGCCAGGGCCTCGAAGCGTGCCTGGTCCTCGACGCTCAGGGGTTGGCTGCGGAAGTAGTCGGCGTGCTGGCGGCTGTGGCGCAGGGCGAACTGGCTGAAGCTTTCACCATTGCCGCGAAGTTCCGCCAGTACCTGGGCCGAAGGGGTCAGCTCGGGATCGGCGACCTTGGCGCGTTGTGCGGCCAGGGCTTCGGCGTGTTCCTCGATGCCTAGCGCGCGGTCCAGCACTTCGGCGGTACGCGCGATGCGGTCGAGCAGATCGCCGGCCCACTCGGTGAGGCCGACGGCATGGCCGTGGCGTTGCAGGGTCAGACCCGGACGGCGTCCTTCCTTGACCACACGCTGGAAGTTGTCAGTGGCGCTGCGGCATTCCTCGCCGGCCATCGGCGGGCTGTCCTGCAGGGCGCAGAACAGCAGGAAGGCATCGAGGAAGCGGGCTTCGGTGAGGTCGATGCCCAGCGGCAGGAACGGGTTGATGTCGAGGCAGCGCACTTCCACGTACTGCACGCCACGGGCCATCAGCGCCTGGATCGGGCGCTCGCCGGTGTAGGTGACGCGCTTGGGACGGATCGACGAGTAGTACTCGTTTTCGATCTGGATCACGTTGGTGTTCAGCTGCACCCATTCGCCGTCCTGCTTGGTGCCGATCTCGGCATAGGGCGGGTAGGGCGTGGAGACCGCCTGGCGCAGGCTCGACAGGTAGCTGTCCAGGTTGTTGTAGCAAGGTGTGAGGCCGGCCTGGGCGTTGTTCTGGTAGCCCAGGTCACTCATGCGCAGGCTGGTGGCGTACGGCAGGAAGAGCGTGTCCGCGTCGAGGCTGTCGAGATCGTGCGGGCGGCCGCGCAGGAAGCTCTTATCCAGCGCAGGGGCGGCGCCGAACAGGTACATCAGCAGCCAGCTGTAGCGGCGGAAGTTGCGGATCATCGCGATGTAGCGCGCAGACTGGTATTCGCGGTCGCTCTGCGGATCGCCTTCGGCCTGCTTGAGCAGCGGCCAGAGCGCCTCCGGCAGGGAATAGTTGTAGTGGATGCCGGCAATGCACTGCATGGTCTTGCCGTATCGCACGGCCAGGCCCTTGCGATAGACGTACTTCAGGCGGCCAATGGGCGAGGTGCCGTAGCGGGCGATCGGGATGTCTTCTTCCGACGGCAGCCGGCAAGGCATGGACGGGCTCCAGAGCAGCTCATCGCCGAGCTTGTCCACGGTGAAGCGATGGACTTTCTCCAGGTCCGCCAGGGTCTGCGCCGGATCGGCCTCGGCCGGAGTGATGAACTCCAGCAGCGACTCGGAATAGTCCGTGGTGATCTGCGCATGGGTCAGGGCCGAGCCCAGTGCAGGGGAGTGCGGCGTCAGCGCCAGTTGGCCATTGCCATCGACCCGCAGGCACTCGCGCTCGATGCCATGCAGGCAACGGGTGAGCAGGGGCAGGTTGGCGCGCTCGCCGAGCAAGGCCAGGCGGCGGGAAAGAAGATCGCTCAATTTGGAATCCTTCACGCGTCGGTCGCCCCAATATGGGGGTGGACCAAGCTGTCTACAAGAGGCGGACTTTGCTGCCGGCCGAAATACTTTTCCAGCCGGCAGGTCGCGTTGTCGCTTCGTCCAGAATAGAGCTTTGCAACTGCCCCGCTGTTACAGCTGAGCGAAGGTGCCTTGTCCCTTGGCGACCAGTTTGTCGCCTTGCAGTACATCGGCCTCCACCACCAGCGTGCGCTTGCCGGCGTGCAGAACCCGCGCTTTGCAGATCACCTCGCCTTCCGCCACCGGCCGCAGGTAGTTGATCTTGCATTCCAGCGTGGCGCTGCGCCGATCGAAACCATGGGTGCTGGTGCAGGCCAGCCCCATGGTGATGTCCAGCAGCGAGAAAATCGCCCCGCCATGCATGACCTGGCCACGGTTGCGCAGGTGCTCGTCCATGGACAGGCGCGCCTCGGCGATGCCGTCGCCGAGGCTCAGCGGCTCGATACCCAGCAGCTTGCTGTAGGCGCTGGTGGTTTGCTGGTCGGTGAAGTCCATCGTCACTTCTTCTTGATCTGCTTGGCGTTGGCGAACAGCGATGCCATGGCGCCGCTCGCCGGCGGAGCGCTATTGCGCGGCGCGCTCTGCTGCTGGCGCGGCTGGCCGCCCTGGCGACCGCCGCCGCGTGGGCCTTCGATCTTCTCGCCGGGCGTGTCGCTCATGCGCATGGACAGGCCCACGCGGTTACGCGGGATGTCCACTTCCATCACCTTCACGCGGACGATGTCACCGGCCTTGACCACTTCGTACGGGTCCTTGACGAACTTCTCCGACAGCGCGGAGATGTGCACCAGACCGTCCTGGTGGACGCCGATGTCGACGAAGGCGCCGAAGTTGGTGACGTTGGTCACCACGCCTTCAAGCGTCATGCCGGGCTTGAGGTCCTTGAGGCTTTCCACGCCTTCCTGGAACTCGGCGGTCTTGAACTCGGGGCGCGGGTCGCGGCCCGGCTTGTCCAGTTCCTTGATGATGTCGGTGACGGTGGGCAGGCCGAAGGTCTCGTCGGTGAACTTGGCCGGGTCCAGGCGCTTGAGGAAGCCCGAGTCGCCGAGCAGCGAGCGGATGTCGCGGCCGGTTCCTTCGGCGATGCGCTGCACCAGCGGGTAGGTTTCCGGGTGCACGGCGGAGGCGTCCAGCGGGTTGTCGCCATTCATCACGCGGAGGAAGCCGGCGGCCTGCTCGAACGTCTTCTCGCCCAGGCGGCTGACCTTCTTCAGCTCGTCGCGGGTCTTGAACGCGCCGTTGGCATCGCGGTAGGTGACGATGTTCTGCGCCAGGGTGGCGTTGAGGCCGGAGATGCGTGCCAGCAGGGCGGCGGACGCGGTATTCACGTCCACGCCCACGGCGTTCACGCAGTCTTCCACCACGGCGTCCAGGCTACGCGCCAGCTGAAGCTGAGACACGTCGTGCTGATACTGGCCGACGCCGATGGATTTCGGGTCGATCTTCACCAGTTCGGCCAGCGGGTCCTGCAGGCGGCGGGCGATGGACACGGCGCCACGCAGGGAGACGTCCAGGTCCGGGAACTCCTTCGCCGCCAGCTCGGACGCGGAGTACACCGATGCGCCGGCCTCGCTGACCATGATCTTGGTCATCTTCAGGGCCGGGTATTTCTTGATCAGCTCGATGGCCAGCTTGTCCGTCTCGCGGCTGGCGGTGCCGTTACCGATGGCGATCAGGTCGACGCTGTGCTTGGCGCAGAGCTTGCCGAGGATGGCCAGGGTCTCGTCCCACTTGTTGTGCGGCACGTGGGGGTAGACGGTGGCGGTATCCAGCACCTTGCCGGTGGCATCGACCACGGCCACTTTGCAACCGGTACGCAGGCCCGGATCCAGGCCCAGGGTGGCGCGCGGGCCGGCTGGGGCGGCCAGCAGCAGGTCATGCAGGTTGCGGGCGAAGACGTTGATGGCTTCGCTTTCGGCGGCTTCGCGCAGCTCACCCAGCAGGTCGGTTTCCAGGTGGGTGTAGAGCTTGACCTTCCAGGTCCAGCGCACCACTTCGGACAGCCACTTGTCGCCGGCGCGGCCCTGGTTGGAGATGCCGAAGCGCTCACCGATCATCAGCTCGCAGGGATGCAGGGTGCCGGGCAGCTCTTCGCCGACCTTCAGGGCGATGCTCAGGACGCCTTCATTGCGGCCACGGAAGATCGCCAGGGCACGGTGCGACGGCACGCCCTTGAGGTTTTCGTCGTGCTCGAAGTAGTCGCTGAACTTGGCGCCTTCCTGTTCCTTGCCGGCGACCAGGCGGGCGCTGAGGGTGGCGCCGTCCTTGAGGAAACCTCGCAGGTTGGCCAGCAGCGTGGCGTCTTCGGCGAAGCGCTCCATGAGGATGTACTTGGCGCCTTCGAGCACGGCCTTGATGTCGGCAAAGCCCTTTTCAGCGTCGATGAAGCGCTCGGCTTCGGCTTCCGGAGCCAGGGACGGGTCATTGAACAGTGCATCGGCCAGCTCGCCGAGGCCGGCTTCCAGGGCGATCTGGCCCTTGGTGCGGCGCTTCTGCTTATAGGGCAGGTAAAGGTCTTCGAGGCGGGTCTTGGTGTCGGCGAGCTTGATCTCGCGCTCCAGTTCGGGGGTCAGCTTGCCCTGTTCGGTGATGCTGGCAAGGATCGCGGTGCGGCGGTCTTCCATCTCGCGCAGGTAGCGCAGGCGTTCTTCCAGGTTACGCAGCTGGGTGTCGTCGAGGCTGCCGGTGACTTCTTTCCGGTAACGGGCGATGAAAGGCACGGTCGAACCTTCGTCCAGCAGTTCCACTGCGGCGGCGACCTGTTGCGGGCGCACGCCCAGTTCTTCGGCGATGCGGTTGTTGATGCTGTCCATTGAAAACACCTGCATGGGCGGCAGCCCGGGCCGGGCCGCTGAGGCTGCCGCAGAATGACAGACCGGCGAGCCAGGGCTCGCCGGTGATGAAAGGCGCCGCATTATAAACACCGAGTTTCGAAGGGTAGGAAACCGTTCGGGGAAAAATCTGCTAACAATGGGCAGGCCGCCGCGAGCCGCTGGCAAGCGATAATGTGCGGCTTGTCGAACAGGAGAAAACATGAGCAGCAACCCGACCGCTGAAGGCGAAAAGATCCTCATAGTCGATGACGACGCCCGTTTGCGGCGCCTCCTCGAACGTTTCTTCGACGAACAGGGCTTTCGCGTGCGCGCCGTGGAGAACGTCGAGCAGATGGATCGCCTGCTGGCTCGCGAACTCTTCAATCTGGTGGTGCTCGACCTGATGCTGCCTGGCGAGGATGGCCTGTCGGCCTGCCGCCGGCTGCGCGCGTCGAACAACCAGGTGCCGATCATCATGCTCACCGCCAAGGGCGACGAGACCAGCCGCATCCAGGGCCTGGAACTGGGCGCCGACGACTACCTGGCCAAGCCGTTCAACCCTCGCGAGCTGCTGGCGCGGATCAAGGCCGTGCTGCGTCGCCAGTCCCCGCAGGTGCCGGGTGCCCCGGCCAGCGAGGACGAAAGTGTCAGCTTCGGCGAGTACGAGCTGTCCCTGGCGACCCGCGAGCTGAAGAAGGGCGACGACGTGCAGATGCTCACCACCGGTGAGTTCGCCGTACTCAAGGCGCTGGTCCAGCATGCCCGCGAGCCGCTGACCCGCGACAAACTGATGAACCTGGCCCGTGGCCGCGAGTGGGACGCCCTGGAGCGCTCCATCGACGTGCAGATCTCCCGTCTGCGCCGGCTGATCGAACCGGACCCTTCCAAGCCTCGCTATATCCAGACCGTCTGGGGCGTCGGCTACGTGTTCGTGCCCGATGGCAACAAGTGAACGCGCGGCGGGGGTTCCCGCCGCCGGGCAACCCAGGGTGGTGATGCGCACCCCCTACTGGTTCCCGCAGAGCTTCTTCTCCCGCACCCTGTGGCTGGTGCTCATCGTCGTCCTGTTTTCCAAGGCGCTGACCCTGGTCTACCTGATGATGAACGAGGACGTGCTGGTGGACCGCCAGTACAGCCACGGTGCGGCGCTGACCCTGCGTGCCTACTGGGCAGCGAGTGAAGAAGAGCGTCACGACCTGGCCAAGGCAGCCGGCCTCAAGCGGGTGACCCGCGACGCCGTGCCGGCCAGCGAGCAGCACTGGCCCTACAGCGAAATCTTCCAGCGCCAGATGCAGGCCGAGCTCGGTCCCGGTACCGAAGTGCGCCTGCGTGCGCAAAGCCCGCCGGCTCTCTGGGTCCATGCGCCCGAGCTGGGACCGGACTGGGTGCGTATCCCGCTTTATCCACACCCCCTGCGCGGCCAGCGAATCTGGAGCGTGCTCGGCTGGTTCCTCGGTATCGGCCTGCTGTCCACTGCGGCCGCCTGGATCTTCGTGCGCCAGCTCAATGCCCCGCTCAAGCGCCTCGTCTTCGCCGCCCGTCAGGTCGGCCAGGGCCGCAGTGTGCGCCTGCCGGTGAGCGATACGCCGAGCGAGATGGCCGAGGTGTACCGCGCCTTCAACCAGATGGCCGAGGACGTCGAACGCGGCGCCCGCGAGCGCGAACTGATGCTGGCCGGTGTCTCACACGATCTGCGCACACCGCTGACGCGGCTGCGCTTGTCGCTGGAGCTGATGAGCAACGACTCCGAGCTGACCGACGACATGGTTCGCGACATCGAAGACATGGATGCCATCCTCGATCAATTCCTCGCCTTCATCCGCGACGGCCGTGACGAGCGCGTGGAAGAGCTGGACCTCGGCGAACTGGTCTGCGAGGTGGTGGCGCCCTACAACCAGCAGGAAGAACAGGTGCGCCTGTGCCTGGAGCCGTTGCCGCCATTCCCGCTGCGGCGGGTGTCGATGAAGCGGCTGTTGGTGAACCTGATCGAGAATGCGCTGCGATATGGCGGCAACGGTGTCGAAGTTGCAGCTTTTGTGGCGGGCGACAATGCCGCGCCCTACGTCGTGCTCAGCGTGCTGGATCGCGGCCAGGGCATCGATCCGGCGGAACTGCAGGACATCTTCAACCCCTTCATCCGTGGCGACCGCGCCCGTGGCGGCAAGGGCACCGGCCTGGGCCTGGCCATCGTCAAGCGCATCGCCGCGCAGCATGGCGGCAGCGTTGAGCTGCGCAATCGCTCCGGTGGTGGTCTGGAAGCACGCGTCTGCCTGCCCATAGGGCTGATGCTCCCCCGCGACGCGGTGTAGGTTCCGACGAAAAGGGGCCTGCGCTTCGGTCATGCGTCGTTGGAAATCGGCTCGGCCTGCTCATTGACAGTCGTCAACTCCGCGGCCTCGCCGATTTCCGCCTAGCCTGACCTTTGCTCGGCTCCTTTTCGTGCGGAACGGGATTCCGCAAGCGCGCTGTTGGGCGCTTCTTTTCTTGAAATCCCTTCGGTCCCGGATTCCGGCCTGCTATCGGCGGTGATGCCACGCGGCCATATTTTAGGCGTACGCTTCTGCGGCGCTGGGCTATCTTCAGCTTGCGCACCGACATGAGGTCAGTATGCAAGCCGCTCCTTTCCGACTTCCCCAATGGACCTGGTGGTTGCCGCTGCCGCTGCTGCATCTGGCTACCTGGGCGTCCTTGCTGACTCAAGCGTCCAGCGGACTCGCCGTGTGGTACCTGCCCTTCGCGCTCGGCCTGGTGTTCTGTCTCTGGTGGGGCGCGCGGGTATTGCCCGCCATTTATTTCAATGCGCTGCTCAGCGTGCCGCTGTGGGACCTGAACCTTTACTGGGCGCCGCTCTACGCCATCCCGGAAACCCTCAGCGTGGCTGCCGGCTGGTGGGCGCTCAGACGCTCCGGCTGTCACGCCGACCTGCGTGATTTTCCCGAACTGCTGCGCTTCATGCTCTACGGTGTGCTGCTGCCGGTCAGCCTGCTGGTCTACGGCGAGCAGGTGGCCCTGATGCTGAGCGGCAATCCTGTCCGCGACAGTTGGGGCAACTCCGCCTTGCTGGTCTGGCCCGGCGCGTGCCTGACGACCCTTGCCGTGAGCCTGCCGCTGCTGACCTACCTGACGCCGCTGTTCAGCCGCCATGGCTGGGTGCCCGAGCCGGTGGAAGCGCTGCCCGAAACCTTGCACCGTCTGCCGCCCTGGCCGCTGTTGCTGGCGCTGGCACTGCTCATCCCCTGGCTGGTCACCGTGGTGCCGCTGATCCTCACCTTGCCGCCCATCGGCATGATGATGCTCGGCCTGGCGCTGGTCTGGGGCTTCCCTGGCGCGCTCTGTGGGGCTGGTCTCACCGCCTTGACCGTGCTCGCCCTGCCAGCGCTGCGCAAGCTGGATGGTGGATCGGCCCTGGCTGACCCGCAGTGGGGTGTCGAGCTGTACTTCAGTGTGTTGCTGCTGATGATGTCGGCGCTGCTGGTGGGTCGCAGCCTCAGCGACCTGCGCCTGGCCCTCGGTCGCCGCGACGAGATGCAGAAGGAACTGGCCCTGACCAACCTGGCGCTGCAGGCCAGCCCCCTGGGCGTCACCATCGTCGATGCGCGTCAGTCCGAACAACCGCTGATCTATTGCAACCCCGCCTTCGAGCAGATGAGCGGCTATTCGCGGGAAGAGGCGCTGGGCAACCATTGGCGTTTCCTGCTCCACCATGATCGCAACCAGTCCGAACTGCCGCGCCTCCAGGACGCGCTGCAACGCGGCGAGCAGTGCCAGCTGGTGCTGCGCAACTATCGCAAGGACGGCAGCCTGTTCTGGAACGAGATCACCGTGGCGCCCATGCGGGATGCGCAGGGCATCAGTCATTTCGTCGCCCTGCAGCATGACGTCAGCAGCCGCGAGATGCTTTCCGAGGAACTCGACACCCGCCGCGACGAGCTGCTGCGCCAGACCCATCTGCTGAACCAGACCGAGGCCATCGCCGATATCGGCAGCTGGGTGCTGGACATCACCACCCTGAAGATGGCCTGGAGCGAGGGCAGCTTCCGCATCTACGAGATGGACCCCGCTGCCGGTGCCCCCAGCCTCGGCCAGATGCTCAGTTTCTTCGATCCGGCCAGTCGCGCCCTGCTGGAAGACACTCTGGAGCAGTGCCTGCGCAGCGCCGAGCCCTTCGACGTGGAGTTGCGCATCCAGGGCGCGCGCGGCACACCGCGCTGGCTGCGGATCAAGGGACTGGCCGAACACGATGGCGACCAGGTGATCCGTATCTACGGCGCCATGCTCGACCTGACCACCCAGAAACGCTCGGAGCGCCTGCAACACGAGCGCGACAAGCACCTGCACCTGTTCTTCGAGGCGCCGCTGATCGGCATGGCCCTGTGCACGCCGGACCAGCGCTGGGAAGAGGTCAACTACAAGCTCTGCAGCATCCTCGGCCGCTCCCGCGAACAGCTGCGTGGCGTCGACTGGATGAGCATGACGGTGGCCGAGGACCGGGCCGCGGAAGAGGCCCTGCTGGACGAAGTACGCAAAGGGGAGCGCGACGGCTACGAGTTGGACAAGCGCTTCATGAGAGGCTCTGGCGGTACCGTGCACACGCGGGTCAACGTCCGCGGGGTGCGCGATCTGGATGGCCAGCTCTATGCCCTGCTGGCGCTGGTGGAAGACATCAGCGCCCGCCACGAGGCCGAGGCGCGCTACCGGACCCTGGTGGAGCACGCCCCGGAAGCCATCCTGGTGTTCGATCCGCAGCTCGGCATCGTGGAAGCCAACGAGAATGCCGCGCGCCTGTTCGGGCTGTCCCGCGAGCAGTTGAACGGCCACATGCCCACCAGCTTCAGTCCACCGTTGCAGGCTGATGGACGTTCCTCGCGGGAGCTTGGAAATGCTTACACCCGCGCGGCACTCAAGGGCGACACGCCGACCTTCGACTGGTTGATGCGCGATGTGAACGGTCGCGTGCGTCCCTGTGAGGTGCGCCTGGTGCGCCTGCCGGGTGAAGGCCGGCCGCTGATTCGCCTGAGCATCACCGACATTTCCGAACGACAGCGCTATCAGCGCGAAATCGAACGCCTGGCCTACAGCGACGAACTCACCGGTCTGCCCAATCGCCGATTGCTGCTCGACCGCCTGCAACACGCCATGGCCCGCGAACAACGCGAAGCCCGCTACGGCGCGCTGTTGTTCATCGACCTGGACCACTTCAAGACGGTCAACGACAGCCTCGGTCACCCGGTGGGCGACGCCTTGCTAAGAGAAGTCACCGCACGCCTGGCGGGTTGCCTGCGCAATGAAGACACCCTCGCGCGCCTCGGGGGCGACGAGTTCGTGGTGCTGCTGGAAGCCCTGGCCGATAGCCCGGAACAGGCCGGCAAACTGGCTGCGGAAGTGGGCGACAAGTTGCTGCAGAGCCTGCACGGCAGCTACATCATCGGCGAGCACGAACTGGTGGTCAGCGCCAGCATCGGCATCGCCCTGCACCCCTTCCTCGAACAGATCGCCGCGGATGTCCTCAAGCAGGCGGACACCGCCATGTACCGGGCCAAGCAGTCCGGGCGCAACGCGCTGCATTTCTTCGCTCCGGAAATGCAGGCGGCCATCGACCAGCGCCTGCAACTGCAAAGCGAACTGCGCCAGGCCATCGACCGCGGTCAACTGAGCCTGGAGTTCCAGCCGCAACTGGCCCTGTCCGATGGCCGTGTGCTGGGCGCCGAGGCCTTGATGCGCTGGCACCATCCCACACGGGGTGAGGTGCCGCCGGCGCAGTTCATCCCGTTGGCGGAAGAGACCGGCCTGATCATCGAACTGTCGGACTGGATGCTGGAGCGCGCCTGTTCGTGCCTGGCCAGTTGGCAAGCGGAGATGCCGTGGCTGGTGCTGGCCATCAACGTCAGCCCCCGCGAGTTGCGCAAACCCGGCTTCGTCGAACGCATCCATAGCGCGCTCAAGCGCCATGGCGTGTCGGGTTCGCGGCTGGAGCTGGAAATCACCGAAGGCAGCCTGCTGGAAGAAGTCGAGCAATGCATTTCCGCGATGCAGGCCCTCAAGGCCCTGGGCGTGCGCTTCGCCATCGACGATTTCGGCACGGGCTATTCGTCCCTGGCCTACCTCAAGCGGCTGCCCCTCGACCGGCTGAAGATCGATCGCAGCTTCGTCGATGGTCTGGCGACTGATGCGAGCGACCTGGCTCTGGTGGAGACCATCCTGGCCATCGGCCGCAACCTCGGGCTGGAATGCATCGCCGAAGGCATCGAAGGAGAAGAGCAGCTGGCCATGCTGCGCCAGCGCGGCTGCGAACTCGGCCAGGGCTATCACTTCAGTCGCCCGCTGGACGAGGAAGGATTCCGCCGCTGGATGCGCGACCGGGAAGGGCGGCAAATGATGGAAAGCAGTTTATAGGACGCACGAGTCTGCCCATGTGGGGGCGAATTCATTCGCGAAGCGGACCGCAGGTCCGCCTGGCTGGCTTGCATGGGGCCAGCTCCGCTGGCCATTGCGATTGAAATCGCCCCCACAGAGTGGAGCGCTTACCCCTTGCCCTTGGTCCGCGTCGAGTTGGGGCAAGCGTTTTTCTCGAGGTACTGGATGATGATCCCGGCCACGTCCTGCTCGGTGGTGGTCTCGATGCCTTCCAGGCCGGGCGAGGAATTCACTTCCATCACCAGTGGCCCGTGATTGGAACGCAGGATATCCACCCCCGCGACCGACAGGCCCATGACCTTGGCGGCGCGGATCGCCGTCATGCGCTCTTCCGGAGTGATCTTGATCAGGCTGGCGCTGCCGCCGCGATGCAGGTTGGAGCGGAATTCACCGGGCTTGGCCTGGCGCTTCATCGAGGCGATCACCTTGTCGCCTACCACGAAGCAACGGATGTCGGCGCCGCCAGCTTCGCGGATGTACTCCTGGACCATGATGTTCTGCTTCAGGCCCATGAAGGCTTCGATCACCGATTCGGCGGCCTTCTCCGTTTCGCACAGCACCACGCCTATGCCCTGGGTGCCTTCCAGCACCTTGATCACCAGCGGGGCGCCGTTGACCATGCGGATCAGGTCGGGGATGTCGTCGGGGGAGTGGGCGAAACCGGTCACCGGCAGGCCGATGCCCTTGCGTGACAGCAGTTGCAGCGAACGCAGCTTGTCCCGCGAGCGGGTGATGGCCACCGACTCATTGAGGGGGAAAACCCCCATCATCTCGAACTGGCGCAGCACGGCGCAGCCATAGAAGGTGACCGAGGCGCCGATGCGCGGGATCACCGCGTCGAAGCCTTCCAGCGGCTGGCCGCGATAGTGGATCTGCGGCTTGTGGCTGGCGATGTTCATATAGGCGCGCAGGGTGTCTATCACCACCATTTCATGGCCGCGCTGCTGGCCGGCCTCGACGAGGCGGCGAGTCGAATACAGGCGCGGATTGCGCGATAACACGGCGATTTTCATTGGGCACCCGGAAGGGAAAGAGTCGGTTTTTCCTGAACGTAGGTGAGCGCCGGGTTGACCACCAGTTGCGCCTGCACCAGGGCTTTGGAGCCCAGCAGTACGCGGTAACGCATGGTCTTGCGGCAGGCCAGAGTGAACTCGATGGGCCAGATCCGGTCACCCAGCGCGAGCAGGGTGCGAATGACATAACGGGTCTGCGCCTGGCCGTTGGAGCTTTTTATGGTCTTCACCGAAACCACCTGCGCCTCGCAACGATGTCGCCGCTGCACCAGGGTGCCGAGGTGCGCGGTGAACCTGACCCACTTCTCGCCTTTCTTTTGGAAGGGGACGATGTCACTGGCGTGCAGGGTAGAGGTGCTGGCTCCGGTATCGATCTTCGCGCGCAGGCCAACCATGCCAAGTTCCGGCAGGGCGATCCACTCGCGGAGTCCGATCACGGAGAGATGGTCGAAAGTCTTCAATACAGGCTTTCCGGTAAAGTTGGCGCATTCTAGTGGGCCGATGTGACAACTGCATCTGGCCCTGGCTGAGCTTAGACCGGGCTGGCGAATGGGGCAGCCCGGGCAGGATGGAAACGAGTCATGCGTGATAAAGACGAAAAAGACGACAAGGTGCGCCTCGACAAATGGCTCTGGGCGGCGCGCTTCTACAAGACCCGTGCCCTGGCCAAGGAAGCCATCGAGGGTGGCAAGGTCCACCATCAGGGCGATCGCTGCAAGCCGTCGAAGGAGCCGCGTGTCGGCGACGAGTATGTGATCCGCACCGGTTTCGATGAGCGCACCGTCATTGTCCGTGCGCTTTCCGCGGTGCGTCGCGGCGCCCCGGAAGCTCAGACCCTCTACGAGGAAACGGCCGAGAGCCTGGCCAAACGGGAAGAGGCTGCCGCCATGCGCAAGGCGGGTGCCCTGGGTATCCAGACCGATGGCCGGCCGACCAAGAAGCAGCGCCGGCAGATTCATTTCCTGCGGGGTGGCAGCGAGTAATAAAGGCCGGCGAATACGGGCTTCCAAGCGCGCGCTGAGCATCGATAGAAAACACCCGAGCCGGCGATAGATAACCGGCCCTTGGTCCGTTGACGGATTTGCGCATAAAATCGCCAGCCTTTCGGCCAAATTGGCCCAAATGCAGCGAGTCCGGCATGTCCGATTTCACCCAACGTTTTCTGTTCGACGACACCGACGTGCGCGGCGAACTGGTCTCTCTCGGCGAGAGCTACGCCCACGTCCTGGCCAAACATCCCTACCCGGAGCCGGTCGCCCAGCTGCTCGGCGAAATGCTCGCGGCCGCTTCCCTGCTTGTCGGCACCCTGAAGTTCGATGGCATGCTGGTGCTGCAGGCACGTTCCTCCGGCGCGGTTCCGCTACTGATGGTCGAATGCTCCAGCGACCGCGAAGTGCGTGGCATCGCCCGTTATCACGCGAGCCAGGTCAGCCCGTCCGCCGGCTTGGCCGAGCTGATGCCCGAAGGGTCGTTGACCCTGACCGTTGACCCGAAGCAGGGCCAGCGCTACCAAGGCATCGTCGCCCTCGAGGGCGCCACCCTGGCCGAATGCCTTTCCAGCTATTTCGACACCTCCCAGCAGTTGCCCACCCGCTTCTGGCTCAACGCCGACGGTCGCAATGCCCGTGGCATGTTGCTCCAGGCCCTGCCGGCCGATCGCCTGAAGGACCCCGAGGCCCGCGAGGCCAACTGGCAGCACCTGACCACGCTGGCCGACACCCTGACCGCCGAAGAACTGTTGGGGCTGGACAACGAAACCGTGCTGCACCGGCTCTACCATGAAGAAACGGTGCGCTTGTTTGATCCCCAGGCCATCCACTTCCGCTGCAGCTGCTCGCGTCAGCGTTCGGCCAACGCGCTGGTGAGCCTGGGCAAGGACGACGCCGAAGCCCTGCTGCAGGAAAGCGGCGGCACCGTGGTGATCGACTGCCAGTTCTGCAACCAGCGCTACAGCTTCGACGCGGCGGATATCGCCCAGCTGTTCGCCGGTGGCGGCAGCGCCGCGCCGTCGGAAACGCGCCACTGAAAAGATGTAGTGTGCCCGCAAGGTCGCTGAGTGACCGGGGTGCGATTATCGGTCATGAATATGCCTCCCTGACAGGAGGTTTCTACCCAAAGCGGGCTTTTCTGGCATAATCGCGCGCACTTTTTTCGCTGTAGGGGGTCGCAGTACCCACTACAAAACGTTTGGAGGACTCGGCTTCTAGCCGACGGGGAACCACATGACGCAAGCCAATAACGCCGTGTACACCGATATCAGCGCCGCGCAACTGGTCGAAGAGGCCATCCGCCGTGGTGAGGGTGAACTGGCCGCCAACGGTTCGTTGGTAGTGAAAACCGGTCATCGCACCGGTCGTTCTCCGGCAGATCGTTTCATCGTTCAAGAGCCGAGCACCGACGCCAAAATCGCCTGGGGCAACATCAACCGTGCCTTCCCGGCGGACAAATTCGATGCGCTGTGGGCTCGCGTTGAAGCTTATGTGACCGAACGCGAGCGTTTCGTCTCCCACGTGCACGTTGGCGCCGATCCCGAGCACTACCTGGCCGTCAAGATGACCACCGAGACCGCCTGGCACAACCTGTTCGGCCGTTGCCTGTTCATCAACCCGGAACAGTACAACCCGCAGTCCCGCCAGGAGTGGCAGATCCTCAACGCCCCGAACTTCGTCTGCGAGCCGGAGCGTGACGGCACCAACTCCGATGGTTGCGTGATCCTCAACTTCGCCGCCAAGAAAGTGCTGATCGCCGGCATGCGCTACGCCGGTGAAATGAAGAAGGCCATGTTCTCCGTGCAGAACTTCCTGCTGCCGGAAAAAGACGTGCTGCCGATGCACTGCGCCGCCAACGTTGGCGAAGAAGGCGACACCACCCTGTTCTTCGGCCTGTCCGGCACCGGCAAGACCACCCTGTCCGCTGACGAAAGCCGTTACCTGATCGGTGACGACGAGCACGGCTGGGGCGTGGGCACCGTCTTCAACATCGAAGGCGGCTGCTACGCCAAGTGCATCGACCTGTCCGAGAAGAACGAGCCGGTAATCTGGAAAGCCATCCAATTCGGTGCCGTGCTGGAAAACGTGGTCCTGAACCCGGAAACCCGCCTGCCCGACTACAGCGATGACAGCCTGACCCAGAACACCCGTGCCGCCTACCCGCTGCACCTGGTCGAGAAGCGCGTCGAGGCCAACCGTGCCGGCGAGCCGAACGCAGTGATCTTCCTGACCTGCGACCTGACCGGCGTGCTGCCGCCCGTTTCCATCCTGAACAACGAGCAAGCTGCCTACCACTTCCTGTCCGGCTACACCGCGCTGGTCGGTTCCACCGAAATGGGTTCCGGCGGCGGCATCAAGTCCACCTTCTCCACCTGCTTCGGCGCACCGTTCTTCCCGCGTCCGGCTGGCGAGTACGCTGAGCTGCTGATCAAGCGCATCCAGGGCTTCGGCTCCAAGGTGTACCTGGTCAACACCGGCTGGACCGGTGGTGGCTACGGCGTTGGCAAGCGCTTCAACATCCCGACCACCCGTGGCGTGATCGCTGCCATCCAGAGCGGTGCCCTGATCGGTGCCGAGACCGAGCACCTGGACACCATCAACCTGGACGTGCCGAAAGCCGTACCGGGCGTCGAAACCAACCTGCTCAACCCGCGCAACACCTGGGCTGACAAGGCTGCCTACGACGAAGCCGCCAAGGCCCTGGCCAAGCAGTTCGTCGAGAACTTCAAGAAGTTCGACGTCTCCGACGCCATCAAGAACGCCGGCCCGCAGCTCTAAGCCGCACCGCGTCCTTGTCGAAGAAGCCGCCTCCGGGCGGCTTTTTCATTGTTGGCGAGCCCGGTCCCTCTCGTAGGATGGGTAGAGCGGAGCGAAACCCATCAAAGCGGATCGATGGGGCTCAAAGGCGAAACGTCGTACCCGGATTCAGGACCCTGTCAGGTCCATCGCGGTCCATGATCAATGCCCCATCAAAGGAGTGATCCCCATGCCCGCAACCAGCCTCACCAAGGTCTTCGGTTACGACCATTTCCGTCCCGGCCAGGAAGCCGCCATCTCCGCCGTGCTGGCGGGCCGTTCGGCCGCCGCCATCTTCCCCACCGGTTCCGGCAAGTCGCTGTGCTACCAGCTGCCGGCGTTGCATCTGCCACACCTGACCCTGGTGGTATCGCCATTGTTGGCCCTGATGCAGGATCAGCTGGCCTTCCTGCACCGCCACGGCATCGCCGCTGCCAGCATCGACTCGGCACAGAGCCGCGAGGAGGCCGCCGAGGTCATGGCGCGGGCCCGCTCCGGCGAACTGAAGATCCTGATGATTTCCGTGGAGCGGCTGAAGAACGAGCGATTCCGTGGCTTTATCCAGCAGGTACCGATTTCCCTGCTGGTGGTGGACGAGGCCCACTGTATTTCCGAGTGGGGGCACAACTTCCGCCCCGACTACCTCAAGCTGCCCGAGTACCAGCGCCAGTTCGGCATCCCCCATGTGTTGCTGCTGACCGCCACGGCGACGCCGGCGGTGATCGCCGATATGCAGCGCAAGTTCGCCATCGCCGATGCCGATGTCATCACCACCGGCTTCTACCGCCCCAACCTCAACCTGCTGGTGGAACCGGTGGCCGGCGAGCGCAAGCTGGAACGACTGGTGGATTGGCTGGGGCAGCGCAGCGGGCAGCCGGCCATCGTCTACGTGACCTTGCAGAAGACCGCCGAAGAAGTCGCAGCGCGCCTGAGCCAACGGGGCGTTGCGGCCAACGCCTACCACGCCGGCATGCCCCATGAGGAGCGCGAGGCACTGCAGCGCCGGTTCATGGCCGGGCAGGTCAACGTGATGGTTGCGACCATCGCCTTCGGCATGGGCATCGACAAGAGCGACATTCGCCAGGTAGTGCACTACGACCTACCCAAGTCAGTGGAGAACTACAGCCAGGAAATCGGCCGGGCGGGGCGCGACGGCAAGCCATCGGACTGCCTGGTACTGGCCAACCGCGACAGCCTCAACGTGCTGGAGAACTTCGTCTATGGCGATACGCCGGAACTCGCCGGCATCCGCCAGGTACTGGCGGAACTCAAGGCGGCGGGGCAGGGTGGCGATCGCTGGGAGCTGATGCTCGGCGCGCTCTCCGACCAGAGCAACATTCGCCAGTTGCCGCTCAAGACCTTGCTGGTGCAGCTGGAGCTGCGCGGCATCATCGCACCGCTTTACGCCTACTTCGCCGAGTACCGTTTCAAGCACCTGCTGGAGCCCGAAGCCCTGGTGGCGCAGTTCGAAGGCGAGCGTCGCCAGTTCGTCGAGGCGCTGCTGCGTACCTCCACCCGCGCACGTACCTGGTGCACCGTTGATTTCGACCGCCTGTACCGCGAATACAGCGCTGAACGCAGCCGCGTGGTGAAGGCCCTGGACTACTTCCAGGAGCGCGGCTGGATCGAGCTGGAAAGCAAGCAGATGACTGAGGTCTACGCCGTGGACAATCGCGACTTCGAGCCGGAGGCGTTGGCTACCGAGCTGCATGACTACTTCCGCCAGCAGGAGCGCAGCGAGATCGCCCGCATCCAGGCGATGCTGGCCTTGTTCGCCAGCGAGACCTGCCTCAGCGCGCGGCTGGCCCACTACTTTGGTGACCACGACGTACCGGAGCGTTGCGGCCATTGTTCGGTCTGCCAGGGACGTGTGGCGCAGCTGCCGGCGCCGGCTGCGCTGCCGCCATTGGCGGATCGCAACTTCAGCGCCCTGTGTGGCGGCTTCATCCAGCGCTTCGAAGAACTGAAGGGCGAGCGGCCCGGCGCCGAATGCCTCACGCGCATGCTCTGCGGCATCACTGCGCCGCTCTTCACGCGGCTCAAGGCTCGCAACCTGCCGGGTTTCGCTGCGCTGGAAGCCTATCCCTACGCCGAGGTGCGCGACTGGGTAAGCCAACAGCCGGGCCTGTAGGGACGAGTTCATTGCAGGAACCTCGTAGGAGCTAGCTTGCTAGCGAAAAGGGGGCCCCGCTGGCAAGCCAGCTCCTACATGCAGACACAGCGAATTCATGTAAAGCCCGCTCCCAACAGGAGGGTCGGGCCAGACCGATTTTTTGATCGATACCATCGTTAATCAGTGTTGGAAGCAGGCCTTCCGGCTGCTTAGGATGGCGCCACTTTCAATCTCGCCTCTCACAAGGATTCCTACATGCACATTGACGACGCCATCCGCAGCCGCCGTGCCATCAAGGCCTACGACACCGGCCACAGCATCAGCCGCGAAGAGAAGGACGAGCTGCTGCAACTGGCGCTGCTCGCGCCCACTGCCTTCAACCTGCAGCACGTGCGCCTGGTGGAAGTCAGCGATCCGGCACTGCGCCAGCGCATTCGCGATGTGGCCTGGGACCAGTCCCAGGTCACCGAAGCCTCGATGCTGGTGATCGTCTGCGCCCGCCTCGATGCCTGGGAGAAGGACGCCGCCCGTGTCTGGGAGGAAGCTCCGCAGCCGGTGCAGGACTTCATGGCTGGCGCCATCGACAACTACTACCGTGGCAAGCCCCGGGTGCAGCGCGATGAAGTGATGCGCAGCTGCGGCCTGGTCGCCCAGACCCTGATGCTCGCTGCCCGCGGCAAGGGTCTGGATACCTGCCCCATGGACGGCTTCGATTTCGACGCCGTGGCCGACCTGATCCGGCTGCCGGAGAACCATGCCATTGGCCTGATGGTCGCCGTCGGCAAGCAAGCGGTCGCGGCCAGGCCGCGTATCGGCAAACTGGCCTTCGACGAAGCGGTGATCCGCAACCAGTTCTGACGACCCCCGCTGTATGTGGGAGCGATTTCAATCGCGAATGAATTCGCTCCCACAGGCTCCTCCGTAGGATGGGTAGAGCGGAGCGATACCCATCATCCCGGTGGACTGAAGCCCACTCTACTCACCCACCTCATATCCGGCCGATACCCATCAGCCGCTCGATCAGCCATTGCAACGCTTCGTCTCCCGCGCGTTGGGCCACGCTCACCAGGTCGAGATGGAAGGGCCCGACCGCGAAGGGCAGGGGATGTACCTGCAAGGGCAGCAGACGGGCGAAGTGCTGGGCCAGCCGCGCCGGCAGCACCACGGTGAGGTCGGTACTGGCGACGATATGCGCCGCCTGCAAATAGTTGGGTGTGGTGTAGACGATGTCCCGTGCCAGCCCTTGCTCGCCCAGCCATTGATCGACCATGCCTTTGGTCTGGCCACCGTGCACCCAGAGGTGACGTAGCCTGAGAAAACCGGACAGGTCGGGTGCTTCCTGCATTTGCGGATGGTCGCGGCGGGCCACCAGGCGCAGCGTTTCGCTCATCCAGCGGCGGCTGGCGAAGCGCGCGGGAATGCTTTCGAAGCGGCCCAGCACCAGATCCAGTTCGCCCTGGTCCAGCGCGGCGGCGGGCAGGCTCGGGGACAGGTGGCGGATGGCGATCTTCAACCCCGGCGCCTCCTCTGCCAGCTGCTGCAACAGGCGCGGCATGCAGATCAGTTCCACGTAGTCGGTCACGGCGATGGTGAAGCGCTGGCGGCTACGTGCCGGATCGAAGCCTTCTCCGACGACCAGGCTCTGCTCGATCTGCTTGAGCGCGGCACGGATCGGCGTCTCCAGTGCCAGCGCCCTTGGCGTCGGCTGCATCGCCCGGCCCACGCGCACCAGCAAGGGGTCGCCAAGCAACTCGCGCAGCCGGTTGAGTGCGTTGCTCACTGCCGGCTGGCTGAGGGAAAGACGTTCCGCCGCGCGCGAGACGTTGCGTTCGCGCAGCAGGGCGTCCAGCACTCGCAGAAGGTTGAGGTCGAAGTTGGAGATATTCACCAGGGGAATGCCATCTATCACAAGACTAAATTTCAAAAATAGTACCGGCTTCCTTAAGGTGATTGGCGTTTTCGTGATCACGCGGCGGTCGATTGGCCGAGGTTCGTAGGAGCGAGCTTGCTCGCGAACCACGCAGCACATTCGCCAGCAAGCTGGCTCCTACAAGGGACGCCGCGTCCGTAATCGCCCTACTAGAACAAGAGGACATCTCAGTGACCCCTAGCGTATCCACCATCCAGCGGGCCGCCGTGATCGGCGCCGGCACCATGGGCCGTGGCATCGTCATGAGCCTGGCCAGCGCCGGCCTCGACGTCCTCTGGCTGGACAACAATCCGCAGATGCTCGAACAGGCCCAGGGCGTGGTGGCCGATACCTACGCCCACCATGTGCGCCAAGGCCGTATCAGCGAGGCTCAGGCCGCCGAGCGCGTCGCGCGCATCCAGCCTGTGGGGGGCTACGCGGACCTGGCCGATGTCGACCTCGTGATCGAAGCGGTCTTCGAGAACCTCGAGCTCAAGCAATCCATCTTTCGCGAGCTGGACGCCCGGCTGACGCCGTCGGCGATCCTCGCCAGCAACACCTCGGCCCTGGATATCGATGCCATTGCCGCGGTCACCGGGCGCCCGGAGCAGGTCCTGGGCCTGCACTTCTTCAGCCCGGCGCACATCATGAAACTGCTGGAAATCGTTCGCGGCGCCCGCACTGCCCCCGCCGTGCTGGGCGCCGCTGTTGCATTGGGCCAGCGCATGGGCAAGGTCAGCGTGGTCGCCGGCAACTGCAAGGGCTTTATCGGTAACCGCATGCTCCATACCTACGTGCGCGAGGCGCGGATGATGCTGCTGGAAGGCGCCTATCCGCATCAGGTGGACAGCGCGCTGCAAGGCTTTGGTTTCGCCATGGGTCCCTTCCGCATGTACGACGTGGTCGGCATCGACCTGGAATGGCGCGCCCGCGAGCTGGCCGGCAAGGGCCAGGACGACCCGGCGGTGCAGGTGGACAATCGCCTCTGCGGCCTTGGCCGCTTCGGCCAGAAGTCGCGCATGGGCTACTACCGCTACGCCGAAGGCAGCCGCCAGGCCGAGCCCGACCCGGAAGTGGACGCGCTGGTGCTGCAGGTGTCCGAACAGCTCGGCTTCGAGCGCCGCGACATCTGCCCGGAAGAAATCCTCGAGCGTTGCCTGCTGGCACTGGTCAACGAAGGGGCGAAGATCCTCGAAGAGGGCATCGCCGCCTCCAGCGCCGATATCGACACCGTTTACCTCAACGGCTACGGCTTCCCGGCGGACAAGGGTGGGCCGATGGCCTGGGCCGACAGCCAGGGGCTGGCGGCCATCCGCGAGCGCCTGCACGCGCTGGCCGAACGCTTTGGCGCCCATTGGCAACCGGCCGCGCTGATCCGTCGCCTGGCCGAGTCCGATCGCCACTTCGCCGATTTCCAACAGGAGGCCTGACATGGCTTACAAGGCACCCCTGCGCGACATGCGCTTCGTACTCCATGAGCTCTTCGACGTCGCCGGCCACTGCGAGCTGCTGGCCAACGGTCTCGACCGCGAACTGATCGACGGTGTGTTGGAAGAGGGCGCGCGCTATGCGGGCGAAGTGGTGTCGCCACTGAACCGCAACAGCGACGAAGAAGGCGTGACCCTGGAGCAGGGCGCGGTGACGACGCCCAAGGGTTTCCGCGAGGCCTATCGACAGTACTGCGACAACGGCTGGGCCAGCATGACCGGGCCGCAGGAGTTCGGCGGCCAGGGCTTCCCGCAGATGGTCGCCTGCAATTTCCACGAGATGCTGATGGGCGCCAGCCTGTCGTTCCGCGTGTACTCGGGCCTCACCGAAGGCGCCGTGCTGGCGCTGTACAAGCACGGCAGCGATGCGCTCAAGCAGGCTTACCTGGAGAAACTCGTGAGCGGCCAATGGGCCGGCACCATGTGCCTCACCGAGCCCCAGGCCGGCACCGACCTGGCGCTGCTGCGCACGCGCGCCGTGCCCCAGGCCGACGGCAGCTACAAGGTCAGTGGCAGCAAGATCTTCATCAGCGGTGGCGAGCAGGACCTCTCCGAGAACATCGTCCACCTGGTGCTGGCGCGCTTGCCGGATGCCCCGGCCGGAGTAAAGGGCATCAGCCTGCTGCTGGTCCCCAAGTTCATCGCCAATCCCGATGGAACCCCGGGAACGAAGAACGCCGTTTCCTGCGGTGCCATCGAACACAAGATGGGGATCAAGGGCGCCGCCACCTGCGTGATTAACTTCGACGACGCCACCGGTTGGCTGATCGGCGAAGCCAACCAGGGCCTGGCGTGCATGTTCACCATGATGAACGACGCGCGCTTCCAGGTCGGCCTGCAAGGGCTCGGTATCGGCGAGCAGGCGTTCCAGGGCGCGCTGGCCTATGCCCGCGAACGCCTGCAATCCCGTGCCCTCAGCGGCCCGGCGGCACCGGATAAACCAGCTGACCCGATCATCCACCACCCCGATGTGCGGCGCATGCTGCTGACCCAGAAGACACTGGTGGAAGGCAGCCGCATGCTGGCCGTGTATTGCGCCCGCCAGCTGGACCTGGAACACGGCCACCCGGATGCAACGCAACGCAAGGCCGCTGGCCGCCGTGCGGCGCTGCTGATTCCCATCGTCAAGGCCTTCTTCACCGATATGGGTCAGGAAGTGGCCAGCCTGGGCGTGCAGGTCTACGGCGGTCACGGCTTCATCCGTGAGTGGGGTATGGAGCAACTGATGCGCGACAGCCGCATCACCCAACTCTACGAAGGCACCAATGGCATCCAGGCGCTGGACTTGATCCGCCGCAAGCTGATGGGCGACGGCGGCGCCGAACTGGCCGCCTTGCAGGACGAGTTCGCCGCCCTGGCCGATGCCCAGCTGGAACGTGCAGAAGTGGCCGAACTGGCGGGCGCCGTGCTGGCACGCCTGCAGGAATGGCGTGGCTTGAGCTCGACCCTGCTGGATCGGGTGCGGGAGAACCCGGAAGAAATCGGTGCCGCCTCGGTGGACTTCCTCCAGTACTCGGCCTATGTGCTATTGGCGGGCTTCTGGTTGCAAGCCGCGGCGCGCGCCCAGGACGCCCTGGAGTCGGGCACCTTGGAGGCGGACTTCTACCAGGCCAAGTTGCACAGCGCGCGCTTCTACGTGCGTCGCGTGCTGCCGCGTGCCAGCAGTCATCGTGAAGCCCTGTTGGGCGGCGCGGACTGTCTGATGGCGCTGTCCGAGGAGCATTTCGCGTTCTGACGGCGTGAGCCGGCGTGAACCGGCGTGCCGCGTGCTCGCGGTACGCCTCGACAACAACAAGGGAGGACGCCCGGATGCAGCCCTTCAGCTTCGCCACCACCGCGCAGATTCTTTGCGAATCCGGCTCGGCCGCACGCCTTGCTGACCTTTGTCGCGAGCGTGACGCCCAACGCGTCCTGCTGGTGACCGATCCCGGCATTACCCGGCTCGGCTTGCTGGACGATATCCTTCTCGGCTTTGCCCTCGCGGGACTCAGCGTTGCGGTCTACGACCAGGTCCAGGCCGATCCGCCCGAGGCGGTGGTGCTGGAGGCCGTGGAGCTGGCGAAAGTCCTCGGCGCCCAACTGGTGGTGGGTTTCGGCGGTGGCAGTTCGATGGACGTGGCCAAGCTGGTGGCGCTGCTGGCGCACCCCGACTGCCAGCAAGGGCTGGCGGACATCTACGGCGTGGGCAACGCGCGAGGCCGGCGTCTGCCGCTGCTGCAGGTGCCGACCACCGCCGGCACCGGTTCCGAGGTGACGCCCATTGCCATCGTCACCACCGGCGAGACCACCAAGATGGGTGTCGTCTCGCCGCTGCTGCTACCTGACCTCGCCCTGCTGGACGCCGACCTGACCCTCGGCCTGCCGGCAGCGGTCACGGCGGCCACCGGGATCGACGCCATGGTCCATGCCATCGAGTCCTACACCAGCAAGCTGAAGAAGAATCCGCTGTCCGACCTGCTGGGTCGCGAGGCCTTGCGCCTCCTGGCCGGCAACCTCGACGCGGTGGTCCAGGACGGCCGCAACCGCGAAGCGCGCCAGGCAATGCTGCTGGGTGCCTGCCTCGCCGGCCAGGCGTTCGCCAACGCTCCGGTAGCGGCCGTGCATGCGCTGGCCTATCCGCTGGGCGGGCACTTCCACATTCCCCATGGCCTGTCCAACGCCCTGGTGCTGCCCCACGTGCTCCGATTCAACGCCGAAGTGGCTGCGCCGCTCTACGCGGAGCTGGCGCCGCTGGTGCTCGGTAGCAAACTCAAGCCGGGCAGCGAGGCGGAACTCACCCAGCAGTTGATCGGCGAGCTCGCCGCCTTCAGCGAGCGCAGTGGATTGCCCACGCGCTTGCGTGATGCCGGTGTGCCCGAGGCGATGCTGCTGCGTCTGGCCAGTGATGCCATGTTGCAGCAGCGCCTGCTGGTGAATAATCCGCGCGAGGTCAGCGAAGCGCAGGCCCTGGCTATCTACCAAGCCGCCTTCTGACCCCCCCCTTGTAGGAGCCAGCTTGCTGGCGAAGGCAACGGTTCGCGAGCAAGCTCGCTCCTACATGAGTCGATCCAACCGAACCCAGGGAACCCCATGAGCCAACCCGAGCACCTGCGCGGCGACTACCGCCACTTCCAGCCCATCACCACGCGCTGGCACGACAACGACATCTACGGTCATGTGAACAACGTGGTCTATTACGGCTTTTTCGACAGTGCCGTGAACACCTACCTGATCGAACAGGGTGGGCTGGATATCCATGAAGGCGGCGTGGTGGGCTTCGTGGTGAGTTCGTCCTGCGATTACTTCGCCTCCATCGCCTTCCCCGACCGCATCGAGGTCGGGCTGCGGGTGGGCAAGCTGGGCAACAGTTCGGTGCAGTACGAACTGGCGATCTTCAAGCAGGGCGAGAGCGAGGCCTGTGCGGCCGGACGCTTCGTGCATGTCTTCGTCGAGCGCGAAAGCAACCGGCCAGTGCCAATTCCCGAGACGCTGCGTGCGGCATTGGCGGAGTTGGTGGTCGCAACCTGACTGACTGCTTTTCCTGTGGGGGCGAATTCATTCGCTATGCAGACCGTAGGTTTGCCCGACGAAGCCTAGGGGGCGGCTACGCCGCCCTTAGCGAATGAATTCGCCCCCACAAGTGCAGCTTCCCGCCGTCCTCAGCCTGTGGGCAACTTTCATCCATTCGGCCCGATATGGCTGAAATAGCGACATCCAGAGTCCCGACCGTCCGCGCGATCTATCCATTGCTGGCGTGAATCCGCACAATGCGCGCCAAACCCGAAACGTCCCGACCGGCTGCGAGGTGAACACCACGCGGCAGGGTTCTTTCTTTTTTGCTTGATCTGCAGCATGGAGGACGGGACGTCATCGGAGTCCAATTGCCATTCCCGGGCTGGCTTGTCGTGTGGCCCGAACGTTCTGCGGTACCTGCCATGACTCATGCAAACGGCTCCATCCTGCAACGCTTGAAACGCACCAGCCTGGTGACCCGGATCATCGTCGGCCTGATCGCCGGCATCGCCCTCGCCTTGACCGCACCCCAGTACGCCAGCGCCGTTGGCCTGCTCGGCAAGCTCTTCGTCATGGCCCTGAAGGCCGTGGCGCCTGTGCTGGTGTTCATCCTGGTGATCGCTGCTATCGCCAACCACAAGCCGGGCGAGCGCACGCACATTCGCCCGATCCTCGTGCTTTACCTGATCGGCACGTTCTCCGCCGCCGTGGTGGCCGTGATGGCTTCCAGCGTCTTCCCCTCGACCATCACCCTGAGCACTGGTGCCGCTGACCTGGCGCCGCCCGGCAACATCTCCGAAGTGTTGCTGAGCCTGCTGGGCAGTGCCGTGGCCAACCCGGTGACGGCGCTGATGGAGGCCAACTTCATCGGCATCCTGGTCTGGGCCGTGGGCCTGGGCATTGCCATCCGCCAGGGCAGTGAAACCACCCGGAATGTGTTCAGCGACCTGTCCCATGGCGTGTCGCTGATTGTCCGCGTGGTGATCAGCTTCGCCCCACTGGGCATCTTCGGCCTGGTGGCTTCGACCCTCGCCGAGAACGGCATTGGCGTGCTGGCCGACTACGCCCACCTGCTGGCGGTGTTGCTGGGCTGCATGCTGTTCGTGGCCTTCGTCGTGAATCCGCTGATCGTGTTCTCGAAGATTCGCCGCAACCCCTATCCGCTGGTGCTGACCTGCCTGCGTGAAAGCGGCATCACGGCCTTCTTCACCCGCAGCTCGGCGGCCAACATCCCGGTCAACCTGCAACTGGCGGAGAAGCTTGGCCTGCACGAAGACACCTACTCGGTCTCCATCCCGCTGGGCGCCACCATCAACATGGCCGGTGCCGCCATCACCATCACCGTGCTGACCCTGGCAGCGGTGACGACCCTGGGCATTGTCGTCGACATCCCCACCGCGATCCTGCTCAGCGTCGTGGCCTCCATCTGCGCCTGTGGCGCTTCCGGCGTGGCGGGTGGCTCGCTGCTGCTGATCCCGCTGGCCTGCAGCCTGTTCGGCATCCCCAGCGAAGTGGCAATGCAGGTCGTGGCCGTGGGCTTCATCATCGGCATCCTCCAGGACGCCGCCGAGACCGCGCTGAATTCGTCGACCGACGTTCTCTTCACCGCAGCCGCCTGCATGGCCAGCGGCGACGTGGATGAGGCGCGCGCCGAACAGCAGATCGGCTGATTTCGCCCAGCAACAAAAAAGCCCGGCAAATGCCGGGCTTTTTCATGGGTGCATCAATCAGTGGCGATGCTTGCGGTGCTTGTGGTTGTGACCGTCGTGATCGTCCTTGGTCAGTTCGGTGGCGATGGCGCCACCCGCTGCGCCACCCAGGCCAGCGCCGATGGCGGAACCTGTGGAGCCGCCCAGTGCGCGACCGGCTACCGAGCCGCCCGCTGCACCCAGGCCACCGCCGATGGCGGCTTCGGTCTTGCGGCCGCTCTTGGCGGTCATGGCGCCACCTGCTGCACCACCCAGGCCGGCACCGATAGCGGCGCCAGTGCTGCCGCCGACAGCGTTGCCAACAACGTTGCCCAGGACGCCACCGAGGCCGCCACCGATGGCGTTGTTGGTGGTTTCACCGGCTACTACGGCCTGAGTGGCCAGCAGGCTGAGGGCGAGGGCGGTTACTGCTTTACGCATGTTGCTAAGTCTCCATTTCAAAAAGGTGAGCCATGGTCCCGCCGCTTGGCCGGTACTCATGACAGAAGTCGAATTTTGGAATCGGGAGGGGTGGCTGTCGCTCGACCAGACCTCAGGTCTTGAAAAAGCCCGCTTCAAGCGGGCTTTTTTGTTAGCGGGGTCGATCAGTCGTCCCAATCACCGTGGTGCTTGTGCTTGTGCTTGCGATGGCCCCAGGCGTGTCCACGACCGGGGTGGTCGCGGTAGGCACGACGATAGTGGCGATGGTCATCATCGTAGTCGTCATCGTCGTAGCGGTTACGGTCACCGAATTCGTTGCCGAGGGCACCGCCGGCGCCGCCGCCGAGGGCCGCGCCGATCAGACCACCGGTGGTGCCGCCCATCTGCCGACCAACGACTTGACCGCCAGCCGCGCCCAGGCCACCGCCGATGGCGGCTTCGGTGCGGTTGCGTTTCGGGGCTGCTACTGCGCCACCGGCTGCACCACCCACGCCGGCACCAATGGCCGCGCCGGTGCTGCCGCCTACGGCATTGCCGACCACAGAACCCAGGACCCCGCCCAGCGCACCGCCAATACCGGCATCGGTATTGCCGCCTGCGAAGACGCTGCCGCTGGCGAGGCCAAGGGACAGAAGGAGGATCGAGGTGTACTTCATGATGAGGGTCGCCTCATTGGTTTTGGTGAGGCGATATTTACTGTGGGAATTTACTTACGCAAGTAGTGGGCGACGAAAAGTATCAACTTTTCTTATTTTTTTAATTATCTGATTTTGCGACAGAACTTTTTTCGATTCGGGTTGTCAGAGACCTATTCCCATCCGCTTGTTTCGTGCCTTTCAGGCTCTTCTGGATGCTGGCAAAGTGCCCATTCACATAAAGTTCCGTCGAGACTTTATATAGGCATTTATTCCGTATTTCAAATTGTTTCTTGTTATTCAAGTTCGAGAAGCAAACTTACCCTACTTAAGTTTCAAGTTGATATTTACCGCAATCCGGCACCCCGGATTGCGGTGAATTCTTGCGCGCGCACTGGCGCCATTCGGTAGGAGCAGCCGCAGTCTCAGAGGATGCGGCTGTTGTCGCGGGAGGCTTCGAGGCGGATGGCCACGAACTTGGAGGTGGGGGTGTAGCTGCCGTCGCCGTAACTTTCCAGCGGTACCAATGGGTTGGTTTCCGGGTAGTAGGCGGCAGCCTGTCCGGCCGGGATGTCGAAGGCCAGCAGGCTGAAGTCGGATACGCGGCGTTCCACACCGTCGTCCCAGAGCGTGACCATGTCCACCTTCTGCCCAGGCTCAAAGCCCAGCCGGCGAATGTCGGCCTCGTTGGCGAAGACCACATCGCGCTGGCCGCGCACGCCACGATAGCGGTCGTCCAGGCCGTAGATGGTGGTGTTGTACTGGTCGTGGGAGCGCAGGGTCTGGAGGATCAGGTGCGGCGTTTTGCCGGTGCTGCGAACCTTCTCGTGGAGCAGGTCGGCCGGTAGCGGATTCGACTGGAAGTTGGCGCGGCCGGTCTGCGTCGTCCAGCGCCGGGCATTGGCGCTGTTGCCCAGGTAGAAACCACCGGGATTCTGCACGCGGCGGTTGAAGTCCTCGAAGCCGGGAATGGTCTCGGCGATCAGATCCCTGATGCGGTCGTAGTTGGCGATCAGGGCGTCCCAATCCACCGGATGGTCGCCCAAGGTGGCCTTGGCGATGCCGGCAATGATGGCCGGCTCGGAACGCATTTCGCGGGAAGAGGGCTCCAGCTGGCCGTAGGACGCATGGATCATGCTGAAGGAATCTTCCACCGTCACGGCCTGCGGGACGTCCAGCTGGCGGTCGATATCGGTACGGCCGAGGCAGGGCAGGATCAGCGCTTCCTGGCCAATGGTCAGGTGGCTGCGGTTGAGCTTGGTGCTGATCTGCACGGTCAGTTCGCAGTTCTGCAGCGCGGCATGGGTGCGGGAGCTGTCCGGCGTCGCCTGGGCGAAGTTGCCGCCGAGGCCGATGAAGACCTTCCCATGACCCTCGAGCATGGCGTTGATCGCTTCCACGGTGTTGTGGCCGTTGTCCCGGGGGACCTGGAAGCCGAAGCGTTTTTCCAGTGCGTCGAGCAGCGCCGCGGGCGGCCGGTCATTGATGCCCATGGTGCGATCGCCCTGCACGTTGCTGTGGCCGCGAACCGGGCACAGGCCCGCGCCGGGACGGCCGACGTTACCGCGCAGGAGTTGCAGGTTGACGAGTTCCTGGATGGTCGGCACCGAATGGCGGTGCTGGGTGATGCCCATCGCCCAGCAGACGATCACATTGCGGGAATTGCGGTAGATGCGCGCGGAGATTTCGATCTCTTCCAGCGTCAGGCCCGATTGCGCTTCGATCTGCGCCCAGGGCGTGGCATCCACTTCCGCCAAATAGGCGTCGACGCCGAGGGTGTGTTCGGCGATGAAGGCGTGGTCGAACACTGGCGCTTCGCCGTTCGCCTGGGCTTCGCGCTCCCACTGCAGGAGGAACTTGGCGATGCCGCGAATGGCCGCCATGTCGCCGCCCAGCGCAGGGCGGAAGAACGCGGTGTTGAGCGGCCGAGAGCCGTTGCTGAGCATCTCCAGGGCATGTTGCGGGTGCTGGAATCGCTCCAGGCCGCGCTCCTTGAGCGGATTGAAGCAGACCACCTGCGCGCCCCTTTGCACGGCTTCGCGAAGCGGCTCAAGCATGCGCGGATGGTTGGTGCCCGGGTTCTGGCCGAACACGAAGATGGCGTCGGCATGTTCGAAGTCGTGGAAGGTCACGCTGCCCTTGCCGACCCCGACGCTCTGGATCAGCGCAACGCCGCTGGCCTCGTGACACATGTTCGAGCAGTCGGGGAAGTTGTTGGTGCCGAAGGCGCGGACGAAGAGTTGATACAGATAGGCCGCTTCGTTGCTGGCGCGGCCGGAGGTGTAGAACTCCGCCTGGTGCGGGCTTTCCAGGTTGCGCAGATGGCGTGCCACCAAGGCGAAGGCATGGTCCCAGCTGACCGGCACGTAATGGTCGGTCTGGCGGTCGTAGCGCATCGGCTGGGTCAGGCGACCCTGGTATTCGAGCCAATAGTCGCTCTGGTCGCGCAGCTGGCTGACGCTGTAGCGGGCGAAGAAGGCGGCATCCACCCGGCGCTTGGTGGCTTCCCAGTTGACTGCCTTGGCGCCGTTCTCGCAGAACTTGACGCGGCCGTCCTCGGGGGAATCGCCCCAGGCGCATCCGGGGCAGTCGAAGCCGCCGTTCTGGTTGGTCTTGAGCAGGGCGCGGAGATTCTTGAACGGCTGTTTGCTGTCCAGCCAGAAGCGGGTGACGCTTTTCAGCGCCCCCCAACCAGCCGCGGCGCCTTTGTAGGGCTTGTAGCGGGGGTTTACGGGTTGCAGGCTCATTCGATGTCGGCTTTCGATTGCGGCGCCGGGCTGTAGACCCGTGGTGCGCTGTGATGGGGCAGGTGGATGAGGTTGAGGTGATGCCGGCGTGCCCATTCCACCGTCAGGGTGGTGGGGGCGGAGAGGCTGACCAAGGTGGACAGGCCCGCGCGCACGGCCTTGTGGATAAGTTCCAGGCTGCAGCGGCTGGTGACCACGGCAAAACCGCAGCGAGGGTCCAGCCCCTGGCGCAGCAGCGCGCCGATCAGTTTGTCGAGGGCGTTGTGGCGGCCGATGTCTTCGCGGCAGAGGCGCACCTCACCATCGCCATCGACGAACAGCGCGGCGTGCAGTGCACCGCTGCGTCGGGCCAGTTCCTGCGCGGCGTTGATACGCTGGCGCAGGTCGATGAAGTGCTCTGCAGGCGGCAAGGGAGCCGGCGTCAGGGAGCGCAGTTCCGGCAGCGCCTGTTCCAGCGCTTCTACGCCGCAGAGTCCGCAGCCGGTGGTGCCGGCCAGATTGCGGCGCTGTTCCTTGAGCGACCAGAAGGCGCGATTGCCGATATCCACTTCCGCGTGCAAGGCGATGCCCTCGCCTTCGAGCTGGATGTCATAGATATCGTCGATTGACTGGACTACGGCGCTGCTCAGGCTGAAACCCGCGACGAAGTCTTCCAGGGCACTGGGGGAAACCATCATCACGGCATAACTGATGCCGTTGTAGGAAATCGCCAGGGCGCACTCTTCGGCCAGGGCGGCATCTTCCACGCGCGCTTCACCATCCAGCTCGGCATATTGGTAGCCGGTTGGTTCGGGCGGGTTATCCACAGCGGTGAGATGGCGCTTGGCGTCTGGGTTCGGCATGGTTCTGCCCCCTGCGACGGATTGACTCAGCCATCCTAGGCCCGCCTGGTACGGGCGTCTAATCGCTATTCCCGATTCATTGATCGAGCGCGTCTATCGGCTGGGCGAATCGAGCTCCAGCAAGGCCCGCGCTTCGGAGAAACAGGCATCCGCCAGGGCCGAGCGCGGGGCGCCCCGCCGCAGGATCAGGCCCAGTGGGGCCAGGGTGCGGGCGTCCTCTATGGGGATCAGTGTCAGGTGCTCGGTGAAATCGTCGAGGCCGCTGTCCAGCGGCATGATGGCGCAGCACAGTCCGGCACTCACGGCCTGCAGCAACTGATGGACGGCATCGGTTTCCAGCCTCGGCTGGGGCGACAGGCCCCGGCTGCGGAAGCCATGGTCGATGGATTGGCGGAAGTGCATGCCGCCCGAGAGCAGGCCCAGGGGCAGGTCCACCAGGCTTTCCCAGGGCAGGGCCGAGGTGTCGAAGCTGAAATGCCGGCGATCGTGCAGAAGGCCCATGCGGGCCTGTGCCAGTTCCAGGCTCTCGAAGTGCTCGCGATCCAGGCGGTCGAGATAGGACAGGCCAAGGTCCAGCTGATTGCGCGCCAGGCCTTCGAGAATCTGCTCGGAACTCATCGAAAACAGCTGGAAGCGCAGGCTCGGGTGCGGTGCCGAGAAGGCTTCGACCAGGCGCATCGGGTCGAAGCCGGCCAGCGGCACCACCCCGAGGCGCAAGGTCCCGACCAGTTGGCCGCGACAGGCCGCCGCTTCGGCGTAGAGACCGTCATGGGCCGCGAGCAGGGTGCGCGCCCAGGCCAGCACACGCTGGCCGGCATCAGTGAACCCTTCGAAGCGCTGACCACGGATCACCAGTTCCAGGCCGAGCTCCTCTTCCAGGCTGCGCAGGCGCATGGACAGCGTCGGCTGAGTGACGTGGCAGCGCGCGGCGGCCTGGCCGAAATGGCGGGTTTCCTCCAGCGCGATGAGGAACTTCAGTTGCTTGATGTCCATGCCGGCTCCTTGATGTGCAGCGGAATTCTAGCCTGTCGTCGCCATCGGGCGGTCGAGCTGGAACGGACGTCTAGACTTGCACCTCCCAGGCGCCGGGTGCGCCATCCCTGTGGAACGAGAGGATTTGTCATGGGCATCTTCGACTTTGTCAAAGAAGCGGGTGTGAAGCTGTGGGAAACGCTGGTGGGCCAGGAGGCGCAGGCTGCTGATGCGCTGAAGGAACACGTGGCCAAGGTGGGCTTGGGCAATCCTGCCATCGAGCTGACGGTGGAAGGTGACAAGGTGATCGCCCGTGGCGAAGTGGCCACCCAGGAAGAGAAAGAGAAGATCCTCCTGGCCCTGGGCAATGTCGAGGGTGTGGCCAAGGTTGAAGACCAGATCAGCGTCAGCGCGCCTGCCGTGGCTCCGGCACGTTTCGTCACGGTGAAGAAGGGCGACACCCTGAGCGCCATTGCCAAGGCCGAGTACGGCAACGCCAATGCCTACAACAAGATCTTCGAGGCCAACAAGCCGATGCTCTCGCACCCGGACAAGATTTATCCTGGGCAGGTGCTGCGCATCCCTGAATAGCGATCTGCTGCGCGCGTCTGGAGTGGTTTCGGGCTACTGAAGGCCTGTCAGAGGCCTTCCACGAGCGTCCGGTAGTTCTCCACTGCGGCGAACTCTTCGGTGTCCTTCGGACCCTTGCGGCTGTCCGGCTCGCGCACCGCCAGCAACTGGGCGATGCCGTACTGCCGCGCGCTGCGCAGGATCGGCAGGCTGTCGTCGACGAACAGGCTGCGCGCCGCGTCGAAGCCGAAATCCTGCTGCAGGGCGTGCCAGAACTGCTGGTCTTCCTTGGGGAAACCGTAATCGTGGGAGCTGATCAGGCGGTCGAACCAGGGCGCCAGCTCGACGCGCTCCATCTTCAGCGACAGCGAATCGCGGTGGGCGTTGGTGATCAGCGCCACACGCTTGCCTGAGCGGCGCAAGGCAGCGAGGAAGAAGTCGGCATCCGGCCGCAGGGCGATCAGGTGCGCGACCTCGCGCTTGAGGTCGCGGATCGACAGGCGCAGCTCGCGACTCCAGAAGTCCGTGCAGTACCAGTTCAGCTGTCCGGCGTTGTCGCGGAACAGCGGCAGCAGCTCGGCGTCGGCCAGCGCGCGGCTGATGCCGTGATGCTCGGCATAGCGTTGCGGCAGGTACTCCATCCAGAAGTGGTTGTCGAAGTGCAGATCGAGCAGGGTGCCGTCCATGTCGAGGAGGACGGTGTCGATTGCATTCCAGGGCAATTGCGGCATGGGCGGTATCGGTGGTTGCGGGTGGCTGTCGTCCTTGCGTCGCTGGCCGTCGCGGGCACGCAATCTCCGGCGGGGACATTCGGCAAAGGCGGAGTATGATAACCCGCCGGTCATGCCAAGGAGTCCGTTATGCGCCAGAAGCCCACGGTGCTCGCTCGCGAGATAGTCGCCAGCAGCCGCCTGTTCCGTGTCGAGGAATTGCAGTTGCGTTTCGCCAATGGCGTCGAGCGCACCTACGAACGCCTGGTGGGCAAGGGCTCCGGTTACGGTGCCGTGATGGTGGTGGCCATGGCCGATGCCGAACACGTGCTGCTGGTGGAGGAGTACTGCGCTGGCACCGACGATTACCAGCTGTCCCTGCCCAAGGGGCTGATCGAACCGGGCGAGGAAGTGCTCGCCGCCGCCAACCGGGAGCTCAAGGAAGAAGCCGGATTCGGTGCGCGCAAGCTGGAGCACCTCACTGAGTTGTCCCTGTCCCCCGGCTACATGAGCCAGAAGATCCAGGTGGTCCTGGCCCGCGACCTCTATGAGGAAAGCCTGCCCGGCGATGAGCCGGAACCGCTGCGGGTCGACCGCATCAGCCTGCGCGAGCTTTCCAGCCTCGCCCAGCACCAGCAATTCAGCGAGGGTCGCGCCCTGGCTGCGCTATACCTGACCAGAGACATCCTGACCCAACGTGGGGAGTACCAACCTTGAACCATCCCTTGCTTCCCGCCGTGATCGAACTGGTGCGCCAGGCTGGCGATGCCATCCTGCCTTTCTGGGGGGGTGACCTGGACGTTACCGAGAAGGACGACGCTTCGCCCGTGACAGCAGCCGATCTCGCCGCTCACAAAGTCCTGGATGCGGGGCTGGCGGCACTGGATGCGAGCATTCCGGTGCTTTCAGAAGAGGCGGCCAACATTCCTCTCGCCGAGCGTGCCAAGTGGCAGCGCTGGTGGCTGGTGGACCCGCTGGATGGCACCAAGGAGTTCATCTCCGGCAGTGATGAGTTCACCGTCAACGTGGCGCTGATAGAAGGTGGCCGGGTGGTCTTCGGTGTGGTCGGCATGCCGGTGACCGGACGCTGCTACTACGGCGGCGCTGGCCTTGGCGCCTGGAGTGAGGATGAAGAGTACGAGGCCGACGAAATCGCAGTACGCATCGCACCAGACGAAGCGTTCACTGTGGTGGCCAGCAAGCGCCATTCGAGCCCGGCGCAGGAGCGCCTGCTGGCAGGGCTGTGCGAACGCTTCGGCGATCTGCAGCTGGCCAGTATCGGCAGCTCGCTGAAGTTCTGCCTGCTCGCCGAAGGGTCGGCGGACTGCTATCCGCGTCTCGCGCCCACTTCGCAGTGGGACACCGCCGCCGCCCAGGGCGTGCTCGAAGGTGCGGGTGGCGAGGTGCTGAATCTCGCCGGCGAACCCCTTACCTATGAGGCTCGCGAGAATTTCCTCAACCCTTCGTTCCTGGCGCTGCCGGTTGCCGCCGAATGGCGGGCTGAGCTGATTCAGCTGGCGCGCGCGCTGGACTGAGCACACCGAATATGAAAAAGGGCCCCGAGGGGCCCTTTTTTGTGGCGGGCATTTCCTGTGGGAGCGAATTTATTCGCGATTAGGGGACCGCTGCGCGGTCCTTCGCGATTGAAATCGCTCCCACAAGGGCAAACGCCTCAGTCGAGCATATCGGCGAAACGCTCGTCCTTCTTGTAACGCAGGGTCTGGGCGAAGCCGGGAACCTGGATACCTTCAGGGCTCAGTTCGATCTGTTGCTCGTCGATCAGGTCGTTGCCGAAGTTGTAGATGATGTCCAGCTCGCCCAGGCGCGCGCGGCGATCGTATTCCTCGGCGTTGGCGCGGGTCTGCTCGCGCTTGGCGTTGTAGGCGGAGAAGGCCGCTTCTCCATGGCGCTTCTTCAGCATCTTCTCGGCCAGGCGCGGGGAAATGACGACGCCAGTGGCGTTGTTGCCGCCAAAGCCCTTGGAGTTGATGAAGCAGACGTCCATGTGGCGATCGCCCAGGACCCGATCACGGGTCTCGATGGACAGGTGCTGGCGATGGACGTCGTCGGCCACGCGGTCAATGGTCTTGATGCCCGGCAGGATGCCGTACTTGAAGGTGCCCAGGGCGGCGATCACCTGGTCGCCGCTGGCGGTGGCCAGGGAGTGGCCGACGTAGGCCTTGACCGCCGCAACAGGCCATCCTTCGATGCCGAACGCACCGGCAACGCGGTCCAGCAGCTCGGACTCGGTGACGCGGTTGGCCGGGGTGCTGGAGCCGTGGGCATGGACGAAGCTGCGCTCGCGCACGCCATCCGGACCGATCAGCTGGGAGGCGGCGGCCACGGCCTTGGCCAGGGTCAGGTAGTTGCCCGGGCCGGGAGCAGAGATGGATTTCTTGAAGCCGTCGGCGTTGATGAACACATCGGTCACTGCACCATGGATATCGGCGCCCAGTTCCAGGGCCAGTGCGTCGTCCATCAGCACCACGTACTGGCTGGACTCGGCCAGGGTGAAGCCGCAGTTTTCACCGAAGGGGCGGCTGGCACGTTGGAAGTCGACGTCCTCGCGGCCACCGACCTGGCGCAGGCCCTCCTCGGTAGCCAGGGCGCCCATGGCGCCGTAGCCGTCGATGCATTCCTGGTTGATGGGCGCCTCGGCGTTGCCGATCAGGGCCACACGGGCGTGGCCGGAGGTGATGAGCTCGATGCCCTTCTGCAGGTTGTAGAGGAAGGTGGCGCAGGCGCCGGTGACGCTGCCGGTGGTGCCGACGCTGCCCAGCACGTAGGCGTTGATGAAGTCGGCGGGCATGGTGTTCAGGCCAAGCGGACACTGCTTGGCGGTGACGCGGGTGCCCTTGAGGCGCGACTGCATCATGCCGCCGAATCCGAACTCGTCCAGCTGGCTCATGATGCTGCCGGAGAACACGGCGATTTCGTCGGGCTGCACGCGGTCGACGATGTCCTTCCACGGCAGGCCGATGGAACGGATGGCGTCGGTCGCCGCGACCACCGACATCTGCAGGCCGCGCGGGTGGAAGCGGGAGTTGTACAGCTCACCCGGCTCGAAACCGGTGGGCAGTTGGCCGGCGGACTTCACCGGCAGTTCGCGGTAGCTGTCCACCTTGAAGTCGGAGGTGCCCTTCAGGGTCACGCGCACTTCACCGTTGTCCAGGGTTTCCACTTCCCAATTGGCCGGCAGCGGCTCGGGGAGTTGCTTGCGCGAGGTGATGAAGCTGAGGGCCTCGCCATCGGTGGCCGCAACGCTGAGGTTCTTGTGCCAGTGAGCGGCGTCTACATCCAGGTGCTGCTTGCCGATGCGGCGAACCAGGGTCGCTTCGAGGATCTCGGCGGCGTAGCGGGCTTCGATCTCCGCCAGGGTCAGGACCTTGCCGTCGGCATCGTGGTACTGGCCATCGGTCACCGATACCAGCTTCGTCATCACGGCGAGGCCGGCCAGGGTTTCCTGGCGGGCCTGGGCGTCCAGGGTCTCGATCACGATGCGGCGGAAGCCGTGGTGGAACGAGCTTCGCCCAGCCGCGTTATAGCCGCCAAAACCCACAATCACTGGAAGTCGGGACATCTCTCGGAAACTCCTCAAAAAGACCATCTCATGCCGGCGGGATGGCTTGCCCACGGGGCGCCGCGTGTCGGGGCGGCAATTTGCGGGGTCAAGCGTCACGGGCCAGGTGGCATGAGCCAGGTGGCAGCTCGAATGAACGGGATGTCTACCTGACGCGGGGTGTGACTATCAAGTCACTCCTTTGGTCATTCGGCGGGAGATTGGGGGCTGTGCGACGGGGGCGGGAAGCAACCTTGTGGGGGCGATTTCAATCGCTGAGCAGACCGCAGGTCTGCTTTTCGGGATATCCGAGGGCAGCTGCGCTGCCCTTTGCGAATGAATTCGCCCCCACAGGGGAGGTGCCTCGCGATCAACGGTACTCGATGCCGGCCTTCTTGGTGCTGACGCGGGTACCGGACTTGCCTTCGGTGATCGCCACGATGTTTTCCAGGGAGCCGATCACCGCGTCCTTGCCAGTGAGGCGGGCGAACTCCATGGCGGCCTGGACTTTCGGACCCATGGAGCCAGCGGCGAAGCCGAGGCGTTCCAGTTCGTCCGGGTGGGCCTGGGCGATGGCTTTCTGAGTGGGTTTGCCCCAGTCGATATAGGCCGCGTCCACGTCAGTGGCGATGATCAGCACATCGGCATTGAGTTCCTGGGCCAGCAGCGAGGAGCAGAGGTCCTTGTCGATTACCGCTTCGACGCCGGAGAGCTTCTTGCCCGACTCGTCGTACATGGTCGGGATACCGCCACCGCCTGCGCAGATGACGATGGTGCCTTTCTCCAGCAGCCATTTGACCGGGCGAATTTCGAAGATGCGCTTCGGACGCGGGCTGGCGACCACACGGCGGAACTTGTCGCCGTCGGGGGCGATGCTCCAGCCTTTTTCCTTGGCCAGGGCTTCGGCCTCTTCCTTGGCGTATACCGGTCCAATCGGCTTGGTCGGGTTCTGGAAGGCCGGGTCTTTAGCGTCGACTTCGACCTGGGTGAGGATGGTGGCGAACGGCACTTCGAACGGCAGCAGGTTGCCCATTTCCTGTTCGATCATGTAGCCGATCATGCCCTCGGTTTCGGCACCGAGGACGTCCAGCGGGTACGGCGCGACCTTGTCGTAAGAAGCGCCCTGCAGGGCCAGCAGGCCAACCTGCGGGCCATTGCCGTGGGCGATCACCAGTTCGTTGCCCGGCGCGACCTTGGCGATCTGCTCGGCGGCGATCTTCACGTTGGCGCGCTGGTTGTCGGCAGTCATGGGTTCGCCACGACGCAGCAGGGCGTTGCCACCCAATGCGACGACGATACGCATATTGATTTCCTCCAGAGAGTGAAAATGCGTCCCGGACCGGCGAACGCGTCGCGGTCCGGGGCGTATCGGGACTTACATGTCGGCGAGGGTCGAAACGAGGATCGCCTTGATGGTGTGCATGCGGTTCTCCGCTTGCTCGAAGGCGATGTTGTACGGCGACTCGAAGACGTCTTCGGTGACTTCAATACCGTTCTTCAGGTTCGGGTACTTCGCGGCGATATCCTTGCCGACCTTGGTTTCGCTGTTGTGGAACGCAGGCAGGCAGTGCATGAACTTCACGCGCGGATTGCCGGCCGCCTTCATCATGTCCATGTTGACCTGGTAGGGCAGCAGTTCCTGGATGCGTTCGCCCCAGGCTTCCACCGGCTCGCCCATGGAAACCCAGACGTCGGTGTGGATGAAGTCAACGCCCTTGACCGCTTCCTTCGGATCGTCAGTGATGGTGATGCGTGCACCGCTTTCTTCAGCGAATTTCTTGCAGGCGGCGACGTGCTCGTCGGTCGGCCAGAGCTCCTTGGGTGCGGCGATGCGCACGTCCATGCCGAGCTTGGCGCCAATCAGTAGCAGGGAGTTGCCCATGTTGTTGCGGGCATCGCCCAGGTAGGCATAGCTGATTTCGTGCAGCGGCTTGTCGCTGTGCTCACGCATGGTCAGCACGTCCGCCAGCATCTGGGTCGGGTGGTATTCGTCGGTCAGGCCGTTGAACACCGGTACGCCGGCGTATTTGGCGAGTTCTTCGACGATTTCCTGCTTGAAGCCACGGTACTCGATGGCGTCGTACATGCGGCCAAGCACGCGAGCGGTGTCCTTCATGCTCTCCTTGTGGCCGATCTGCGAGGAATTCGGGTCGATGTAGGTGACGTTGGCGCCCTGGTCATAGGCGGCCACTTCGAAGGCGCAACGGGTGCGGGTCGAGGTCTTCTCGAAGATCAGCGCGATGTTGTTGCCCTTGAGGTGCTGTTGCTCGGTACCGGTGTACTTGGCGCGCTTCAGGTCGCGGGACAGATCAAGCAGGTAACGCAGCTCGCGGGTGCTGTGGTGCATGAGGCTGAGCAGGTTACGGTTGTGCATGTTGAAAGCCATGATTCTTTCTCCTTGTGGGTAACTTGAAACCAGGCTCCGTCAGAACAGCTTTTGGCTGGCGGGGCGGGCGGCTCCGGGTTGGGAGCCGCCAGGGGCAGAAACTCAGTAGTCGATAGGGTCGCGCAGGATCGGGCAGGTCATGCAGTGGCCGCCGCCACGGCCGCGACCCAGTTCGCTGGCGCTGATGGTGACGACTTCGACACCGGCCTTGCGCAGCAGGGTGTTGGTGTAGGTGTTGCGGTCGTAGCCGACCACCACGCCGGGCTCCAGGCAGACCACGTTGTTGCCGTCGTCCCACTGCTCGCGCTCGGCTTCGAAGGCGTCGCCGCCGGTTTGCACCACGCGCAGTTTCTTCAGGTTGAGGGACTCGGCGACCACGGAGATGAAGTCCTTGTCTTCGCGGCGGATGTCGATGCCGTACGGGCGGCTTTCATCCGGGCGCAGGACGAAGGGCACGATTTCCTTGACCACTTCCGGGAAGACGGTGACCAGGTCGCGGTCGCAGAAGGTGAACACGGTGTCCAGGTGCATGGCGGCACGGGACTTGGGCAGGCCGGCGACGACGATTTTCTGCGCCGCGCCCTTGCTGAACAGCGCCTGGGCCAACTGGCCGATGGCCTGGCGGGAAGTCCGCTCGCCCATGCCGATCAGTACCACGCCGTTGCCGATAGGCATCACGTCGCCGCCCTCGAGGGTGGACGCCGCATGATCCTTGTCAGGGTCGCCGTACCAGACCTCGAACTCGGCCTCGGTGAAGGTCGGGTGGAACTTGTAGATGGCGGAGGTCAGCAGGGTTTCCTGGCGACGGGCCGGCCAGTACATCGGGTTGAGGGTCACGCCGCCGTAGATCCAGCAGGTGGTGTCACGGGTGAACTGGGTGTTGGGCAGCGGCGGGAGGATGAAACTGGAGTGGCCCAGGTAGTCGCGATACATCTTGATCGCGCTGACGCCTTCGCTTTCCGGCAGGTCGGAGCCGGCGACGCCGCCGATGAGGAACTCGGCAATCTTGCGCGGTTCCAGGCCTTCGATCCAGGAGCGCACTTCATTGACCAGACCCACACCGACCTGGTCGTTGGTGAGTTTGCGATCAAGGATCCACTTCAGGGCTTCCTTGTTCTGCACGATGTCGGTGAGCAGGTTGTGCATTTCCAGTACATCGATACCGCGCTCACGCATCTTGGTGACGAAGTCGAAGTGGTCGCGCTTGGCCTGGTTTACCCAGATCACGTCATCGAAAAGCAGCTCGTCGCAGTTGTTGGGGGTCAGACGCATATGCGCGAGCCCCGGCGAGCAGACCATTACCTTATGCAGCTTGCCGGCTTCCGAATGAACGCCGAGTTTTACTTTGGACATGGCAGGTCTCCTTACGAGTTACAGGGTCAGGAAGCCGTCGTAGAGCCCGTAGGCGGCCACGACCGCGCCGATTACCACGGCGGCGAAGATCAGCTTCTCGACATTGGTGAATACCGGTTGGCCAACTTCCCGTTTGGCCTTGGCAAAGAGGATCACGCCCGGTGCATAGAGCAGGGCGGAGAGCAGCAGGTACTTCACGCCACCGGCATACAGCAGCCAGACGGCGTAGATCAGGGCAATGACGCCGATGACCAGGTCCTTGCCGCGGTCCTTGGCATCCTGCTCGTAGGTCTCGCCACGCAGGGGCAGCAGCACCGCGTAGGCAGCCGACCACAGGTAGGGCACCAGGATCATGGAAGTCGCCAGGTAGATCAGCGACAGGTAGGTGCTGGCGCTGAACAGCGTGATGATCAGGAACACCTGCACCATGGCGTTGGTCAGCCACAGGGCGTTGGCCGGGACCTGGTTGGCGTTCTCCTTGCGGATGAAGGCCGGCATGGTGTGGTCCTTGGCTGCGGCGAAGAGAATCTCGGCGCAGAGCAGTACCCAGGAAAGCAGGGCACCGACCAGGGAGATGACCAGACCGACGCTGATCAGCACGGCGCCCCAGTGACCGACCACGTGCTCGAGCACCGCCGCCATGGACGGGTTCTGCAGTTTGGCCAGTTCCGGCTGAGTCATGATGCCGAGGGACAGCACGTTAACCAGTACCAGGAGCAGCAGAACGATGATGAAGCCCAGCACCGTGGCCTTGCCGACGTCGCTGCGCTTTTCGGCCCGTGCGGAGAAGATGCTCGCACCTTCGATGCCGATGAACACCCAGACGGTGACCAGCATCATGTTGCGCACCTGGTTCATCACGCTGCCCAGTTCGATGTTCTTCGAACCCCAGATGTCAGCGGTGAAGATGTCCAGCTTGAAGGCGAACAGGCAGATGAGGATGAACAGGAACAGCGGCACCACCTTGGCTACGGTGGTCACCATGTTGATGAAGGCTGCTTCCTTGATTCCGCGCAGCACCAGGAAGTGCACGGCCCAGAGGACGATGGAGGCACCGATGATGGCCGCTAGCGTGTTGCCTTCGCCGAAGATCGGGAAAAAGTAGCCGAGGGTGCTGAACAGCAGCACGAAGTAGCCGACGTTGCCCAGCCAGGCACTGATCCAGTATCCCCAGGCCGAGGAAAAGCCCATGTAGTCGCCGAATCCGGCTTTGGCGTAGGCATACACCCCGCCGTCGAGGTTCGGCTTGCGATTGGCCAGGGTCTGGAAGACGAATGCCAGGGTGAGCATGCCCACCGCGGTAATGCCCCAGCCGATAAGAATGGCGCCGACATCGGCACTGGCCGCCATGTTCTGCGGTAACGAGAAAATACCCCCGCCCACCATTGAACCGACAACCAGCGCGACTAGGGCGCCTAGTTTAAGTTTGTCGGACGATTCAGACATCTTGCACCTCCATCCGGAGTAGGAACTGTGCTTATTGAGCGCTTGGCCTGTTAACCGCGTTCTGATCCAGATCAATAGCTAGCTAATGAGTCATGCGGACAATTTCCTTACTGTCGTAGATGGGAGGGAGTTACTGCAGGTCGCTGCCCAGAACGAGCAATTTAGAGGGTTCGGCATGCCATCCCGGGCAACGCCTAATACAAACTAGCCGGTTTTCCCGAGCCTTCAAGTTGCAACTTGCACGAAGTGGATTGCTTCAGAAATGCCCCATATTCCTTGTAGGAAATTACATATTTTTGTAGGGACATTTCGCTATAAGGAGGGATTTTTGGACTGGGAAAGGGTGGAAATTTCGAGAGGAGGAAACATGTTCAAAGTAGGACAAATTGCCATCAGTCGAGCTTCCGTCGGACGAATTCCGGCCTTTGATTTGGCGCTGGAATACGACATCGAAAAACGTGGAAGAGACCCGTTCGTCAACTTCGAACTGCATGGGCAGATCGCTGGAAAACCGGTGCACGAGCGCTTTTCCTTGCACGGCGACGTCGCCTACAACTTCCTTCACAGCGCGGGGTTGCGATTGCGCAAATACGGCTTCCGTCCCGGGCTTGCCGCGATGCCTGAATTGCGCGCCGACTTCGAAAAGGCCTATGCCGACCTGCGGGAAAGGTTGGGCGTCGTGCCCGGCCAGCCGGTGGATCTTGATCGCTTCGTACTCGAGCGTCCATGAGCCTTATTAATGAAGAAGCCCGGCACTGGGCCGGGCTTCGAACACCCGGCGGGTAGCTGGGTGGGGTGCCACCGGGCTTGGCCCGTGGCGTCGAGAGGATAGCCCCATGGCTGGCTTGTGGCCGGCTTGGGGAGAGGTCAGACCCTGTCTGGGCCACCCTCCTGACCCTGCGCAGCGCAGGGATTACCGTTCAGAGGGCAAGCCTTGTGCCACTCTGCGGCGACCGCTCTGCTACGGGCTCCTTCGTGCCCAAGTGAGTAGCAGATGAGCGGAGTCTTGCCGATCAGTCCTGCTCTTCTGCGGGATTCCCGCCACTGAAGCTGAGGTTGTGTTTGCGCAACTTGTCCGAGAGCGTCTTGCGCGGCAGGCCGAGCGCTTCGGCCACACTGCGCAGCGAGCCATGGGGACGGGTCAGTTCGGCCGCGATCAGCGCGCGCTCGAAGGCCTCGACCTGATCACTCAGGCCGCCTTCCACCTTCGGCAGGTTGGCGGGCGCGTTATCCAGGTTCAGGTCCAGGCCCAGGGCGAAGCGCTCTGCGGCGTTCTGCAACTCCCGTACGTTGCCCGGCCAGCCGTGGGTCAGCAGCAAGGCGCGCTGGCTGCTATCGAGGCTGCGCGGAGCGGCGCCGTGACGACTGCGGGCGGCGTCGGCGAAATTCTGGAACAGCGCCAGGGCGTCCTCGCCGCGTTCGCGCAGGGGCGGAATGCGCAGGCTGGCGACGTTCAGGCGGTAATAGAGGTCGGCGCGGAACCGGCCCTGGTCGGCGGCGTGGCGCAGGTCCTCCTTGGTCGCTGCGATCACGCGGATATCCAGCGGGATCAGTTGGTTGGCGCCGAGGCGCTCCACGACGCGTTCCTGCAGCAGGCGCAGCAGCTTGACCTGGACGTCCAGGCTCATGCTTTCGATCTCATCGAGGAACACCGTGCCGCCATTGGCGAACTCGAACTTGCCGATCCGGCGCTTCTGCGCGCCGGTGAACGCGCCTTGCTCGTGGCCGAACAGCTCGCTCTCCACCACCGATTCGGCCAGGGCGCCGGCATTGATGGCGACGAAGGGCCCGTCGCGTCGCGCCGACAGATCGTGCAGGGCGCGCGCTACTACCTCCTTCCCGGCTCCGGTTTCACCCAGGATGAGCACGTCGGCATTGGTGGCGGCGAGGGCGCCGATCTGCTCGCGCAACCGTTGCATGGCGGACGACTGCCCTACGAGGCGACCGCTGAGTTGCTGGCGATCGGACAGGGCCATGCGCAGGCTGCGGTTTTCCAACACCAGGCGGCGCAGGTCCAGGGCGCGGTGGACGCTGTCCAGTAACTGGTCGCTGGGGAAGGGTTTCTCCAGGAAGTCATAGGCACCCGCGCGCATGGCCTGGACGGCCAGCGGAACATCACCGTGGCCGGTGATCAGCAACACCGGCAGATCAGGATCGCGTTCGCGCAGTTGCTTCAGCAATTCGAGGCCGTCGATGCCGGGCATGCGGATATCGGTGACCACCACCCCCGGCCAGTCCTTGTCGATCTTCTCCGCCACGCCCTGGGCATCGCCGAGGGCTTGCACCTTGAGGCCCGCCAGGTCGAGGGTCTGGCTGAGGGCCTGGCGCAGGTGCGGATCATCGTCGATCAGCAGCACCTGGGTTCGGGCATCGAGGGCGTTGGTCATGCAGAGAGGTCCTCAGGGGGCTGTGGGATGACGCCGGGCGCGGCGTTGCGCATGCGCAGGGTGAGCAGGGCACCACCGTCAGGGTGGTTGGCGAACAGCAACTCGCCGCCAAGGGCGCGCATCAGGCTATCGCAGATGGCGAGGCCCAGGCCAAGGCCCTGGGCGCTGGTCTTGGTGGTGAAGAAGGGCTCGCGCGCATGACGCAGGGCTTCTTCGGTAAAGCCGGGGCCGTTGTCGCGCAGGTGCAGCTCCACACCGTCGGCAGTGGTTTCGGCGCTCAGCCAGATACGGCGCGGATGGGGTTTTTCCTTGAGCGCATCGAGGGCATTGGCGAGCAGGTTGCCGAGTACCTGGCGCAGGCGGGTTTCACCGGCCTGGACCCAGAGCGGAGCGTCCGGCAGGTCGCGGATCAGTTCCACGTCCATGGCCCGGCGGCGTTGCGCGACGAGGGCCAGGGCATCGTCGAGAGCCGGCTGCAGCGCGACGCTTTCCGGTGCGTGACGATCGCGACGGGCGAATGCCCGCAGGTGGGCGATGATCGACGCCATGCGGCCGGTCAGGTCGCTGATCTGGCGCAGGTTGCCGCGAGCATCGTCGAGGCGCTGGTGGTCCAGCAGTACCCCGGCGTTGTCGGCATAGCTGCGGATCGCCGCCAAGGGTTGGTTCAGCTCGTGGCTGATGCTCGCCGACATGGTGCCCAGGGCGGACAGTTTGGTCGCCTGCACCAGTTCGTCCTGGGCGCTGACCAGCTCCTGCTGCGCCTGCTCGCGCTCCAGCACCTCGTCTTTCAACCGGCTGTTCAGCGCCTCGAGGTCCTGGGTGCGTTCCAGCACGCGCATTTCCAGCTCGCGGCGGGCCTTGGCGTCGAGGGCGATGCGATCCAGGTAGTGACGGCGGCGCTGCATCATCAGGCCGAGCAGCAGCAGCAGGGTCAGCAGCGCAGCGCCACCAATGGCGACCGTCGTGGTCACCTGGCGGTCCACCAACTGGCGCGGGGCCAGGATGCTGGCGGTCAAGCCGGTTTCGCGGAGCTCGCGACTCTGGGTGAGCCAGTCGCCGTCGTCCAGTTTCAACGGTGGCGGCGCTTGGGTCGGGTAGGGCTGGTTGGCGACTATCGCCGAGCGTTCGGCGTTATCCAGCGGGCGGGTGGCATGGAAGCGCCAATCGCTGCGCGACGAGATGATCACCACGCCATTGGCGTCAGTCACCATGAGCTGCTCCGGGGTCTTGCCCCAGAGGGTTTCCGCGTCGTCCAGATCCACCTTCACCACGAGTATTCCGATGATCTGTGCGCCGTCGCGCACCGGGCTGGCGAAGAAGTAACCACGTTTGCGCGAGGTGGTGCCGAGGCCGAAGAAGCGGCCCTGCTTGCCTGCGAGGGCTTCGCGGAAGTAAGGGCGGAAAGGAAAGCTGCGTCCGACGAAACTGTCTGCCTGATCCCAGTTGGAAGAACTCAGGGTGAGGCCGGCGGGGCTCATCAGGTAGATCACATCGGCCCCTGTGTGCTGGCGAACTTCAGCCAGCACGCGATTGGCTTCAGCCTGCAGGGTGTCGCTATCGGGCGCGGCAAGCAGGTCCCGCAACGGTGGCAGGTCGGCCAGGATGGGCGGCAGCACCTCGTAGCGGTGCAGGGTGCCGAGCAGATTGGCGACGTACAGATCGAGGGTCTGGCGATTCTGCTCAGCCAGGGACTCGCTGTAGTAGCGCTCGCTGAAATGCTGCAGCGGCCAGAGCAGCGGCGCCAGCAGCAGCGCCAAGAGCACCAGGCTGCGCCAGCGTGGGCGGTGGGGAATGGGGGTGGCAGTCATGCGATCACTGTGCGCCGGTCGATGAGGCGCATTATGGCATCGACGTCCGGGAACGGTGGCGCGGCTGATACGAGAGGTGGAAACCACGGGGAGGTGCGAGCGCCTCCCCGAGGGTCAGCGCGGCTGGCGCAGGCACTCGGCCAGGGCAGTACGCCAATCGGGCAGACTGACCTGCCAGTCGTTCGCCAGCTTGCGGCCATCCAGCCGCGAATTCAGCGGGCGCCGGGCCGGCGTCGGGTACTCGCTGGACGGAATCGGCACCAGGCGAGCACAGGGCTTGCCGGCGGCTTTCAACTGGTCAGCGATGGCACTGGCAAAGCCGAACCAGGAGGTTTCGCCCCGGTTGGTCAGGTGATAGACGCCCCAATGGCGGTTGCCCGCCTGCCACTGATCGATCAACTGCGCCGTGGCCTGGGCGATGCTGCCCGCCCAGGTCGGCGCGCCTACCTGGTCATCCACCACGCGCAGCTCTTCGCGCTCCTGCAGCAGACGCTGCATGGTGAGCAGGAAGTTGCGCCCGTGCAGCGAATAAACCCAGCTGGTACGGAGGATCAGGTACTGCCCACCAACGGCCTGGATCGCCTGTTCGCCGGCCAGTTTGCTGGTGCCGTAGACGCCCAGCGGCTGGGTCGGGTCGTCCTCGACGTAGCGGCCGTGCTTGGCACCGTCAAAGACGTAGTCGGTGGAGTAGTGGAACAGCGGAATACCGAGGGCGGCGGCCTCTTCAGCGAGTACGCCGGGGGCCGTGGCATTGATCGCGACGGCGGCGTCCGCATCGGTCTCGGCCTGGTCCACCGCGGTGTAGGCGGCGGCGTTGATCAGCAGGTCGGGGGCCAGGGCACGGACCTGCTGGCGGATCTGCTCGGGATGGGCGAGATCGAGCCGGTCGCGCCCCAGGGACACGACCGCGGCCTTGCCGGCGAGGGCGAGCTGGAGTTCCCGCGCCACCTGGCCGCTATTGCCGGTGATGAGAATCTTCATGCGAACAGGTCCGCGTCCTTGAAGTTGACCCCGGCCTGGTCCTTGGCGGACAGCTGCGGCGCCTCGGCCAGCGGCCAGTCGATGGCGAGATCGGGATCGTCCCAGCGAATGCAGCGCTCATGCTCGGGGGCGTAGTAGTCGGTGGTCTTGTAGAGGAACTCGGCGTAATCGCTGAGGACCACGAAGCCGTGCGCGAAACCCTCGGGGACCCAGAGCTGGCGTTTGTTTTCGGCGGAGAGGTGTACGCCGACCCAGCGCCCGAAGGTGGGCGAGTTGCGGCGGAGGTCCACCGCGACGTCGAACACTTCGCCCGCGACGACCCGCACCAGTTTCCCCTGGGCTTGCTGCAGCTGGTAGTGAAGCCCGCGCAGGACGCCGCGCTGGGAGCGCGAGTGGTTGTCCTGGACGAAGTGGCGTTCGACGCCGGTCGCCTCGGCGAAGGTGCGGGCGTTGAAGCTTTCGTAGAAGAAGCCGCGCTCGTCGCCGAATACGCGAGGTTCGAGAATGAGGACGTCAGGGATAGCGGTTGGAATCGCGTTCACGCACCTTCTCCGGCGATGTCGAACAGGTATTGGCCATAACCGGTCTTGCCGAATGCCTTGGCCCGGGTCAGCAATTGCGTCTTGTCGATCCAGCCGTTCTGGTAGGCGATCTCCTCCAGGCAGGCCACTTTCAAGCCCTGACGGTGCTCGATGGTCTGCACATACTGGGAGGCATCCAGAAGGCTGTCGTGGGTGCCGGTGTCCAGCCAGGCGAAGCCGCGACCGAAGCGCTCGACGCGCAGATCACCGCGGCGCAGATAGGCGTTGTTGACGTCGGTGATTTCCAGCTCGCCACGCGGAGAAGGCGTCACCGCCTTGGCGATGCGGATCACATCGTTGTCGTAGAAGTACAGGCCGGTGACGGCATAGCTCGACTTCGGCTGAGCCGGCTTCTCCTCGATGGAAACGGCGCGACCCGCCTCATCGAATTCCACCACGCCAAAGCGCTCGGGATCTCTCACCCAATAGCCGAAGACGGTGGCGCCACTGGGCGATTGCGCGGCGCGCTTGAGCTTCTCGGTGAAGTGCTGGCCGTGGAAGATGTTGTCCCCCAGGATCAGGCATACCGGGTCGTTGCCGATGAACGCCTCGCCGATCAGGAACGCCTGGGCCAGGCCATCCGGCGACGGTTGTTCGGCATAGCTGAAGTGCACGCCGAACTGACTGCCATCGCCCAGCAGGTTGCGGTACTGCGGCAGGTCCTGGGGGGTGGAGATGATCAGGATTTCGCGGATGCCGGCGAGCATCAGCACCGAGATCGGGTAATAGATCATCGGCTTGTCATAGATCGGCAGGAGTTGCTTGGACACCCCCAGGGTGATGGGGTGGAGGCGGGTGCCGGAACCGCCCGCGAGGACTATCCCTTTCATACTGCTGCTCCCAGGCGTTCACGTTGATAGCTGCCGTCCTGCACGCGCTGGCACCACGGGAGGTTATCCAGGTACCACTGGACCGTCTTGCGCAGCCCGGTCTCGAAGGTTTCCTGCGGCACCCAGCCCAGTTCACGCTCGATCTTGCTGGCGTCGATGGCATAGCGCAGGTCGTGGCCCGGGCGGTCCTTGACGTAGGTGATCAGGTCTTCGAAGCGGGCCACGCCGGCGGGCTTGTGCGGCGCCAGCTCTTCCAGCAGGGCGCAGATGGCCCGAACCACATCGAGGTTCTTCTGCTCGTTATGCCCGCCGATGTTGTAGGTCTCGCCCACCGTGCCGCGGCTGACCACTTCCAGCAGCGCCCGGGCGTGGTCCTCGACGAACAGCCAGTCGCGCACCTGCTGGCCGTCGCCATACACCGGCAGGGGCTTGCCTTCCAGGGCGTTGAGGATCATCAGCGGGATGAGTTTCTCGGGGAAGTGATAAGGGCCGTAGTTGTTCGAGCAATTGGTCAGCAGCACGGGCAGACCGTAGGTGCGGTGCCAGGCGCGGACCAGATGGTCGGACGCCGCCTTGCTCGCCGAATACGGCGAACTGGGGGCATACGGCGTGGTTTCGGTGAACAGGTCGTCCGCCCCGTGCAGGTCGCCATACACCTCGTCGGTGGAAATGTGATGGAAGCGGAAGGCCGTCTTGCGTTCGGCGTCCAGCCCCAGCCAATAGGCGCGCACGCTTTCCAGCAGGCTGTAGGTACCGACGATGTTGGTCTGAATGAAGGCCGCGGGACCGTCGATGGACCGATCGACATGGGACTCGGCGGCCAGGTGCATCACCGCGTCGGGCTGGAAGCGCGCCAGCGCTGCGCCGACAACCTGGCTGTCGGCGATATCCGCCTGGAGGAACTGGTAGCGCGGATTGTCCGCGACCGCGGCCAGCGACTCGAGGTTGCCGGCGTAGGTCAGTTTGTCGAGGTTGAGCACCTCATGCTGGGTGTTTGTCAGCAAGTGGCGAACCAGGGCCGAACCGATGAAGCCGGCTCCGCCAGTGA
>NZ_QJRF01000068.1 GCF_013393345.1 Pseudomonas taiwanensis | reverse complement strand
TGGGGCCGGCGCCGCCCCGCCAGCCGCGGGCGGCTTCGGTGCCATCCTCCGGCTCATCGCCAGCAGCAATGCCGCCGCCGGTATTCCGGAACAACCGACCGCGGATATCGACGACTGCACTGTCCTCGACCCAGACCTTCATATAGGCCGGATGAGCGAAACCCAGGCTCCACCAGGGGTTGTGATCGTCATGAGCGCCGGAAAGCGGGTCCATGGCCTGGCAGCCGCTGACCAGCAGCAGGCCTATCAGAAGAAAATGGCGCATCGAATCAGGCTCCTGTGCTAGGCATGGGGGTGACGCACGCGCCGGCCATCGGCGGTGGGGGCATTGATGAAGGTCAGGGCGACCCCCGTGCGTGGGGTCCGGCCCTGCAGGCTTACAGGCGGGTTCCAGTGGGCCGAGCAGTGGATGTAGTGCAGTCGCAACAACTGCTCTTCGGCGGGGGTGGTGCTGTAGTCGTCTCCCATGAATCGGTTGCAGAGCGGCTGGAGTTCAAGTGGCAATTGGGTGTCGGAGCGGTCAGGGATATCGTCGAAGTTCACGCCCTTTTGCCGGGCCAATTGATGCATCAGCCGCAGGTAGACCCGCGACAGTTCGCCCCGCACGGAGCGCTTCAGTTGCAGGGCGGCATAGACGCGTTTGCGTGGAGGGGCCAGGCGGTCAGTCGGATCGAGTGGCAGCGGCCGCGCCTCGGGGGTAACGATGGTCAGCATGTGGGCTGGCCAGCCTTTGGCCAGCCAGGCGTCCCGGGCCCGCTCGGCATCGCGGTGGATGGAGGTGCTGCGCACATCGGTGTGCAAGGGGACGTCCAGCGCCTGCATGGGGCTGACCAGCAGGGTTTCCTCTGCTTCGGCCAGGTAACCGCCCCCAAGGTCGGCATGGACGCCAGGCAGAACGATTTCGCGGTGCTCGGGCTCGGTGCTGTTGAGGGCGAAGTTGGCGCGGTATTCGTCCCGCGCCACCAGGTGCACCACTGTCGGGAAATGGGCAGGTGCCAGGTAGAGTTGCAGGCCTGGGGTACTGGCACTGCGCACATTGCCCAGGTTGGCAAGGCCAGCGGTGGAGGCCACGGTGTCGAACAGGCCGATAACGGCCACCTGCACTCCTTGCCCGTAGCGGCCGCTCAGGTCGTGGCTGAAGGTGCCGCTGGTATCGGGGAGCAGCATGCCCAGGGGGCCATTGCGGCCCTTGGCGATCTGGTTGGCGAAGTGCCGGGCCGCTGCTGCGCCTCGGCTGAAACCGAAGATATCGAAGGTCAGCGACTCAATTTCATAGTCGGTGTTTTCGTCGATGAAGTCGTAGCAAACCCTTCGGATATCCTTAAAGGCCTGCTGCACCTTTCCCGCCACACCAGTGGCGCCACGCCCAGTGCCTGCGCCGAACAGACTGTCCTCCTCACCCACGCGGGTGCCGCTGCCCTCGACATAGATACGTCGATAGCCCTGTTTGGCTGTGGCCGGCAGCTTCTGGGTTTCGGGATACAGGTCATGGAGCAGCCTGATATTGGTCACGCCATTGCCATAGCTGCTCTCCGGGTCGCGCATATAGGGCTTGCAGCTGGCGTCCAGGTCGTCCTCGGTGATGGCGTGCTGGGCGCCGCAGAGTAGGCCCAGGGCGGCGTTGGCGGCATTGTTGTAGGTGCCGTCGAAGAACACGCCGATGCGTAAGGCGATGCGAAGTTTGGCCTTGGGGGTATGCGTGAAGGGCTTCCAGTCGGGCGGTAGCTTGGGCTCAGCGGGAGCGGGCGGGGCGGAAACCGGCGCGCCAAACCAGGCCAGGTCGTCGGCCAAGGAGGGCCGTTTTCCGCTCAGGGGCTTGAATGGACGCCGGCTGATCAGCAGCCAGTCGCCGCTGCGAACGTGCTCGAGAATCCGGTTCCGACAGTATTCCTCCTGTCTGTCGTTGGGATCGATGCCGCATTCGCTGAGCAGTCGCTCGAGCCCGGGTAGTTGCCAGGGCTCGTCCAATGCCCGATCGACTTTGGAGACGGCGAAGAAAGGATCCTCCACCTGGTCCTCGTTGACGGGGTCGAAGATCGACCGTTTGACCAACCTGTCCATTGCGCTGTGCTTCCTGTGAGGCTCCATGGTTGAGGAGCGAGGCTTGCACAGGCGTGATGCCCTGGCGGCGTGATGCGGGCTGAACGCGCTATGGGAATGGTCTGGTTTTCGCTGTTTGGGCGTTCTGGGCTTGGAGCCTCAGAGTCGACAGCAGACCAATCTGTCGCGGCAGGGGCGGGCCGACGCGGCAGTGCGAGGCCTGTTGGGCAGGACTGCGTCGTGCTTCGCGATTGAAATCGCCCCCACAAGGGAAGGCCGTGCGGGCAGGATGGTGCCGGTGCGAGTCACCCCTCGGCCTCTGGGGTGAATAGTGCCCGGCTGGTACAAACTGCCCCCTCTCCCTCTGGGAGAGGGTTGCGACGCCCAGGCGCGATATTGGATCGCGTCCATGCCAGTTCGTAGGTTGGTCAGAGCGTAGCGAAGCCCAACGCCATATGAACCGGCTGACTCTGATGTCACCAGCGCGAGTCACCCCTCTCCTCTTCAGGGAGAGGGGCCGGGGGAGAGGGAGGCTGAGCCCCGTGCTGGCCTAAGCCCGCCGAAACACCAACGCCTTCAACCCCGCATCCTCATCGATATCCGCAAACTCCGGCGGATTCTCCAGCCGCTCCACGAACTGCAATTCCGGCGCTTCCGCCTGCATGCCCTGAATGAGGAAGTCCGGCCCAATGGCAGGATCATTCACACAGGCCAGCACCACTCCGTCCTCGGCCAGCAACTCCGGCAGGCGACGCAGGATCTTCTGGTAGTCGCGGGTCAGGGCGAAGCTGCCTTTCTGGAAGGACGGCGGATCGATGATCACCAGGTCGTATGGCCCGGTCTTCTTCACCTTGCCCCAGGACTTGAACAACTCATGGCCGAGGAAGCTGACACGGCTGAGGTCATGTCCATTCAGCCGATGGTTGTCCCGCCCCCGGCTCAACGCCGAGCTGGCCATATCCAGGTTCACCACATGCTCCGCGCCACCCTTGATGGCCGCCACCGAAAAGCCGCAGGTGTAGGCGAACAGATTGAGCACCCGCTTGCCTTGCGCATTGGCACGAACCCAGTCGCGGCCGTAACGCATGTCGAGGAACAGGCCATTGTTCTGCTTCTTGCCCAGGTCCAGCTTGAAGCGCAGGCCGCCCTCGCTGACCACGCACTCATCCACTGCCTCGCCCCAGAGCAGTTCGACCGTGCTCTCCAACAGGTAACGGTGCTGTAGCAGCAATGTCCGGGCACCGCTCCGTTGCCATGCCGGCGACTCAGTGAGGCTCAGCAGCATGGCTCGCAGTGCAGCGAGCTCGTCTTCCTCGACTTCGCGGAACAGCGATACCAGCACTACGCCCTGCAACCAGTCGACGGTGACCTGCTCCAACCCCGCCCAGCGCCGTCCACGGCCGTGGAAGATGCGGCGGATTTCGTCCGGCAGGTTCTCCAGGGCGGCGATCAGTTGCTGTTCGAGGGTGGCGATAGCGTCGAGGTTCATGGCAGGGGCGGTTCAGGAATGAGCGGGGGCGGCATTCTAACCCGAGCATTCCGTCAGGTTCGCGTGGCCAGGCGGGCGGCACTTCGCCGGTATGCGTGTTCGGCAGGGATGTGAGGCGGGGATGGACGTACCGGAAGTGCGCAAGGCTTCGGGCCAGCGACGGCGCATGAAGTTGAAATTCACGTTACGAAGAAGGCACCGCACACCCGGGCCATGACACCCGGGTGGCGTGGAAGCTCGTTACCAGAGCAGTGCGATCAGGATGATGATCGGGATGGGGATCCCGATAAGCCAGAGCAAGACGGAACGCATGATGTTCTCCTTTGAATGGCCAGGCCATTCCTTGTGGAAAAGCAGGGTTCAAAGGATTAGGGATGCGTGAGGGGAGGATGGTTCAGGCTTTCTGCCGAGGGGCCTGAACCGTTGGTGCGGAGATCTGGATGAGTCTGCGTCAGCGGGAGTTTTGCAGGCACTCGGCCAGGGCAGTACGCCAATCGGGCAGACTGACCTGCCAGTCGTTCGCCAGCTTGCGGCCATCCAGCCGCGAATTCAGCGGGCGCCGGGCCGGCGTCGGGTACGCGCTGGACGGAATCGGCACCAGGCGAGCACAGGGCTTGCCGGCAGCTTGCAGCTGGTCAGCGATGGCACTGGCAAAGCCGAACCAGGAGGTTTCGCCCCGGTTGGTCAGGTGATAGACGCCCCAATGGCGGTTGCCCGCCTGCCACTGATCGATCAACTGCGCCGTGGCCTGGGCGATGCTGCCCGCCCAGGTCGGCGCGCCTACCTGGTCATCCACCACGCGCAGCTCTTCGCGCTCCTGCAGCAGACGCTGCATGGTGAGCAGGAAGTTGCGCCCGTGCAGCGAATAAACCCAGCTGGTACGGAGGATCAGGTACTGCCCACCAACGGCCTGGATCGCCTGTTCGCCGGCCAGTTTGCTGGTGCCGTAGACGCCCAGCGGCTGGGTCGGGTCGTCCTCGACGTAGCGGCCGTGCTTGGCACCGTCAAAGACGTAGTCGGTGGAGTAGTGGAACAGCGGAATACCGAGGGCGGCGGCCTCTTCAGCGAGTACGCCGGGGGCCGTGGCATTGATCGCGACGGCGGCGTCCGCATCGGTCTCGGCCTGGTCCACCGCGGTGTAGGCGGCGGCGTTGATCAGCAGGTCGGGGGCCAGGGCACGGACCTGCTGGCGGATCTGCTCGGGATGGGCGAGATCGAGCCGGTCGCGCCCCAGGGACACGACCGCGGCCTTGCCGGCGAGGGCGAGCTGGAGTTCCCGCGCCACCTGGCCGCTATTGCCGGTGATGAGAATCTTCATGCGAACAGGTCCGCGTCCTTGAAGTTGACCCCGGCCTGGTCCTTGGCGGACAGCTGCGGCGCCTCGGCCAGCGGCCAGTCGATGGCGAGATCGGGATCGTCCCAGCGAATGCAGCGCTCATGCTCGGGGGCGTAGTAGTCGGTGGTCTTGTAGAGGAACTCGGCGTAATCGCTGAGGACCACGAAGCCGTGCGCGAAACCCTCGGGGACCCAGAGCTGGCGTTTGTTTTCGGCGGAGAGGTGTACGCCGACCCAGCGCCCGAAGGTGGGCGAGTTGCGGCGGAGGTCCACCGCGACGTCGAACACTTCGCCCGCGACGACCCGCACCAGTTTCCCCTGGGCTTGCTGCAGCTGGTAGTGAAGCCCGCGCAGGACGCCGCGCTGGGAGCGCGAGTGGTTGTCCTGGACGAAGTGGCGTTCGACGCCGGTCGCCTCGGCGAAGGTGCGGGCGTTGAAGCTTTCGTAGAAGAAGCCGCGCTCGTCGCCGAATACGCGAGGTTCGAGAATGAGGACGTCAGGGATAGCGGTTGGAATCGCGTTCACGCACCTTCTCCGGCGATGTCGAACAGGTATTGGCCATAACCGGTCTTGCCGAATGCCTTGGCCCGGGTCAGCAATTGCGTCTTGTCGATCCAGCCGTTCTGGTAGGCGATCTCCTCCAGGCAGGCCACTTTCAAGCCCTGACGGTGCTCGATGGTCTGCACATACTGGGAGGCATCCAGAAGGCTGTCGTGGGTGCCGGTGTCCAGCCAGGCGAAGCCGCGACCGAAGCGCTCGACGCGCAGATCACCGCGGCGCAGATAGGCGTTGTTGACGTCGGTGATTTCCAGCTCGCCACGCGGAGAAGGCGTCACCGCCTTGGCGATGCGGATCACATCGTTGTCGTAGAAGTACAGGCCGGTGACGGCATAGCTCGACTTCGGCTGAGCCGGCTTCTCCTCGATGGAAACGGCGCGACCCGCCTCATCGAATTCCACCACGCCAAAGCGCTCGGGATCTCTCACCCAATAGCCGAAGACGGTGGCGCCACTGGGCGATTGCGCGGCGCGCTTGAGCTTCTCGGTGAAGTGCTGGCCGTGGAAGATGTTGTCCCCCAGGATCAGGCATACCGGGTCGTTGCCGATGAACGCCTCGCCGATCAGGAACGCCTGGGCCAGGCCATCCGGCGACGGTTGTTCGGCATAGCTGAAGTGCACGCCGAACTGACTGCCATCGCCCAGCAGGTTGCGGTACTGCGGCAGGTCCTGGGGGGTGGAGATGATCAGGATTTCGCGGATGCCGGCGAGCATCAGCACCGAGATCGGGTAATAGATCATCGGCTTGTCATAGATCGGCAGGAGTTGCTTGGACACCCCCAGGGTGATGGGGTGGAGGCGGGTGCCGGAACCGCCCGCGAGGACTATCCCTTTCATACTGCTGCTCCCAGGCGTTCACGTTGATAGCTGCCGTCCTGCACGCGCTGGCACCACGGGAGGTTATCCAGGTACCACTGGACCGTCTTGCGCAGCCCGGTCTCGAAGGTTTCCTGCGGCACCCAGCCCAGTTCACGCTCGATCTTGCTGGCGTCGATGGCATAGCGCAGGTCGTGGCCCGGGCGGTCCTTGACGTAGGTGATCAGGTCTTCGAAGCGGGCCACGCCGGCGGGCTTGTGCGGCGCCAGCTCTTCCAGCAGGGCGCAGATGGCCCGAACCACATCGAGGTTCTTCTGCTCGTTATGCCCGCCGATGTTGTAGGTCTCGCCCACCGTGCCGCGGCTGACCACTTCCAGCAGCGCCCGGGCGTGGTCCTCGACGAACAGCCAGTCGCGCACCTGCTGGCCGTCGCCATACACCGGCAGGGGCTTGCCTTCCAGGGCGTTGAGGATCATCAGCGGGATGAGTTTCTCGGGGAAGTGATAAGGGCCGTAGTTGTTCGAGCAATTGGTCAGCAGCACGGGCAGACCGTAGGTGCGGTGCCAGGCGCGGACCAGATGGTCGGACGCCGCCTTGCTCGCCGAATACGGCGAACTGGGGGCATACGGCGTGGTTTCGGTGAACAGGTCGTCCGCCCCGTGCAGGTCGCCATACACCTCGTCGGTGGAAATGTGATGGAAGCGGAAGGCCGTCTTGCGTTCGGCGTCCAGCCCCAGCCAATAGGCGCGCACGCTTTCCAGCAGGCTGTAGGTACCGACGATGTTGGTCTGAATGAAGGCCGCGGGACCGTCGATGGACCGATCGACATGGGACTCGGCGGCCAGGTGCATCACCGCGTCGGGCTGGAAGCGCGCCAGCGCTGCGCCGACAACCTGGCTGTCGGCGATATCCGCCTGGAGGAACTGGTAGCGCGGATTGTCCGCGACCGCGGCCAGCGACTCGAGGTTGCCGGCGTAGGTCAGTTTGTCGAGGTTGAGCACCTCATGCTGGGTGTTTGTCAGCAAGTGGCGAACCAGGGCCGAACCGATGAAGCCGGCTCCGCCAGTGA